>CAZOJJ010000011.1:0-60429 GCA_964580105.1 uncultured Rhodothermales bacterium
GGGTTCACCGAGGTGGGTTCACCGAGGTGGGTTCACCGAGGTGGGTTCACCGAGGTGGGTTCACCGAGATGGGCGGGATGCAGGAAGGTGGAGGCAACCCGGCACGGACGGTCCGGCAACGAAAGGCCCGGCCCCCACGAGGGAGGCCGGGCAGGTGCGGGTGTGCCTCGGAGGAGACGCCCGTTACTTGGCGAGGGTGACGCGGAGGGCGTCGGAGAACGTCTCGCCCTGGATGCGCACGACGTACGTGCCCGAGGCGAGCGCGCGCCCGTCGATGGTCAGGGCATGCAGAGCGTTCGCCTCCAGCGTGCCGTCGAAGAGCGTCGCCACGCGCTGGCCGAGCACGTTGTACAGCGCCGCCGAGACGTGCTGATCCCGGGCCACGGTCAGCGAGAACTGGGCCTGCGGGTTGAACGGGTTCGGGTAGGCCTGCGTCAGCACGTGCGTGCCGACCACCTCCACGGTGGCCTCGACCTCGCCCGAGTACTCGAAGGCGCCGTCGAAGTCGACCTGCTTGAGGCGGAAGGTGTAGGTGCCCGGGTCCAGCCCGGCGGCGGTGTAGCTGTAGGTCTGCGCCTCGGTGGTCGTGCCGTGGCCGGCGACGAAGCCGAGCGGGCTCCAGTCGCCGCCCTGGCGCATCTGCACCTCGAAGCCGGCGTTGTTCGTCTCGGAGGCCGTCGCCCAGGCGAGGGTCACGTCCGAGCCGTTGGCCGCCGCCGTGAACGCGGTCAGCTCCACCGGGACGATGTTCTCGAGCACGACGTCGTCCACGAAGAAGTTGGTGCCGCCGCCGTTGTTGGCGAAGATCTCGCTGTGGAACTCGATGGTGTGCGTACCGCCGTCGGCGTACGCGTCGAGGTTGACCGTCTGCTCGACGTAGCCGAGCGACCCGCAGGTGGGATCGGCCCCGGTCATGATGAACTCCTGGGTTCCGTCCACGAGGACCTCCAGGTAGTCGGCGGCGCTGTCACAGACGATGGCCTCGGTCCAGAAGGTGAGGGTGGCCGTTCCTGGTGTGAGGGTGACGGTCTGGCTCACGCTGCCTTCCTCGTAGGTGCTGATGCCGCCGAACCAGGACCACCAGTTTCCCGTACGGGGGCCGGTGCCGGTGCCGGTGCCGCACGCGGGAATGTCGCAGAGGGTAGTCCCGAAGTTGAGCGAGAACTCCGTCCAGAAGGCGTTCGGAGTGCCGTCCTCGAAGCTCCCGTCCTGGATGACGTCCACGAGCGGGGTTGCCGTCTGCGGGGACGGCGACCCCGTGGAGGCGAGTCGGTGCTGCGCCTGTGCGGGCGCCGTGGACAGCGCGAGGGCACCGGCGGCCAGGAGCGCGAGGGGTAAGGAGAGTCGCATGATGCTGATGGGAGAAGTGAGAAGGATGGAAGGTGCGGCCAGAACGGCTCCGCGTGGATGCCGTCCTCGCGCCGCGGGGAGTCTAAGTATAGATGAAGTCGGCCCGAGAAGCCAAACGAATCAAAGTCAATCGCTCGGGACCCGGCCGCAGCCCGTACACTTCGGGGCAGCGCGGCTACGTACCACGTCGGCCACTACACGGTCACGCACGGGGGTGCGAAGGGGCTCCGCCGATGCGGGAGGCCGCGCGGGCGGGGGCCCCGCCGAGGGCCCGATGGGAGGAAACGCCCCCCGATTCTTCGCGTACACCCGGCTCTCCTCTCGTTCACTTCGCTCGGACCAATCATGAGCTTCTCCCTGCCCGACCTCCCATACGCCTACGACGCCCTGGAGCCGCACATCGACGAGCAGACGATGCGCATCCACCACACCAAGCACCACCAGGGCTACACCGACAAGCTCAACGCGGCCCTTGAAGGGACCGGCCTCGAAGGCGAGAACATCGAGGCCATTCTGGCCGACCTCGGCCGCCTCCCGGAGGACCGGCGCACGGCCGTGCGCAACAACGGCGGCGGTTACCACAACCACGCCATCTTCTGGACCCTCATGAGCCCCAACGGCGGCGGCCGGCCCACGGGCGACCTCGCCCGCGCCCTCGACGACGCCTTCGGCTCGTTCGACGCCTTCAAGGAGGCGTTCGAGGAGGCGGCGAAGGGCCAGTTCGGCTCCGGTTGGGCCTGGCTCGTCCTCGGCGGCGACGGGCTCGAGGTGGTCGCTCGGCCGAACCAGGACAGCCCCGTCATGGACGGCCTGCACCCCATCCTCGGCCTCGACGTGTGGGAGCACGCCTACTACCTGAAGTACCAGAACCGCCGCCCGGACTACGTCTCGGCGTGGTGGAACGTGGTCAACTGGGACGAGGCCGACCGCCGCTACCGCAACTACACGGCACGGTAATCCCGTGCCTGGCCGCTACGCAAAGGGCCGGTCGAACGCGACCGGCCCTTCGTTGTTGGTGGCGGGTCAACCGAGGCGGGTCAACCGAGGCGGGTCAACCGAGGCGGGTCAACCGAGGCGGGTCAACCGAGGCGGGCGGGCTGGACGAAGGAGAGCCAGCCGTGGCCGTCGCGGTAGTCCTCGACGACGGCGGCGAAGCCGCCCTCGCGGTACGTCGTCAGCAGGGCGCGGACCTCGGCGCGCAGTTCCTCCAGCGCACTCGCGATGAGGTCGGCCCGGTAGCCGCGCTCGCCGAGTTCGATGGTCATCTCCATGGAGACGATGCGGCCGAGAGCCTCGCCGAGCTGGACCAGCTTCCGCTGGGGCAGCGACATGTCGATGTCGAAGGAGAGCACGTCGCGGAGGGAGTCCACCGCGCGGGCCGTGAGCGGCTCCTGCGTGAGGTAGCGGTAGAGGTTCGTCTCCTTCATCCGCCGCATTCCCTTGAGGACGGCCTCGGTGATCTGCTGGTAGAGGATGTCGTTGGCGCCCTCGAAGATCTGGAACGGGCGGCTGTCTACGGTGGCCCGGCCGGCGAGGTGATCCTCGCGGTACCCCTTCGCACCGACGAGCTGGAGGAACGACTGCGACGCCTCCTGCATCGCGTCGGTGACGACGGTCTTGAAGGCGTTGGCGGCGAGCCCGTCGTTCTCGAGGTCGCGGTCCACGCCCGCGTTTTCGGCGGAGTGGAGGCACATTGCCGCGCAGGCCGTCACGTGGGCCTGCATCCGCGAGAGGCGCGCCTTCACCTGGTCGTAGTCGAAGAGCGGCTTGCCGCCGACGAAGCGCTCGCGGCAGTGCTCGGCGGCCTCGTCCATCATCCGGCGGAGGAAGCCCATGCCCATGCCGGGGAACTGGAGGCGGCTGCGGTGGAGCACGTCGAGCATCATCTTGATGCCGGTCGTCTTGGGCTCCAGGCGCGCCGAGGCGGGCACCTCCACGTCGATCCGGTTGCGGCCGTAGGGCAGCATGCGCAGGCCGAGGTTGGGGAAGACCTCCTCGACCTCGATGTGCTGCCCGGGCGCATTCACGTCGCACACGAAGAAGTCGATATCGCGGCGGAGGCCGCCGTCGGGGGTGCGGGGGCGGGCCGTGAGGAGCCAGTAGTCGGCCCAGCCGGTGAGGCCGCCCCAGTGCTTGACGCCCTCGATGTGGTACCCCGCCGGCGTTTCGGCGTAGGCCGTCCGCATGTTGAGGGCGTCCGAGCCGAAGTCGGGCTCGGTGATCATCAGGCCGCCCATCCGCTTCTGGCGGAGGACGCCGTCGAAGACCGAGCGCTTGACGGCGTCGGACCCGTACTTGCCGACGGGCTGGAGGAAGAGCCCGCCGTTGATGCCCATCATGAGGCAGAGCGGGAGGGATTCGTAGCCGGTGGCTTCGAGGACGGCCAGGCTCTCGGCGAGGTCGGCGCCGCGCCCGCCGTAGGCTTCCGGGACGTACGCCGCCAGCGGGTCCACCTCGCGGATCTGGTTGAGCGCGAAGGGGGGCAGCCCGCGCTGGAGGTTCATCCGGTCCGCGTCCTCCCGCGTGCCGAAGATGTGCCGGAGCTTCTCGCTGTAGCGCTCCAGGAAGTCGGTGAAGCTCTGGCGGACGCGCTGCAGGGGCGCGGCGTCACGGAAGCGCGGACGGGAGTCCGCGAGGAGCGGGAAGGCGCTCATGGGCAGGGAGGGCGGTAGAGAGGCACCGGCTCCGCCCACACTGGAGGTGGGCAACGAACGGAGTGCGGCACGAAACCATAAGGTAAGACGGTGAACGTCGTTTACTTGGCCTGCATCCGATTTTGTCATAGCCTGGCACGCGCCTGCACCCGTAGCGGTCTGTGACGACGGCCTCCCCGCTCGAATTCCGGTTTTTCCCGTGCCCCTCTTCCTGCCCCACGGCTTCGCCCTTCGCCTCGCGGGCCCCGACCTCGCTGTGCCTGAGCGGGTATTGACGGACGAGGAGCGGGCGCGGATGGCGACCTTCGGCCACCCGGACCGCCGACGCGGGTTCGCCCTCGGGCGGTTCGCCGCGCGGACGCTCCTGGCCGAACGCCTGGGGTGTGCGCCCGGCGAGGTGCCGCTCAACGTGGCCGAGGGTGGAGCACCCCTCGTCCGGGATACGCCCCTCCACGTCTCGATCTCGCACGCCGGGAAGGGGGCGGGCATCCGGGCGGCGGCGGCGGTCGGCCCCCGGCCCATCGGCGTCGACCTGGAGGCAATCGTTCCCCGCCGGAGCGACCTCCACGCGCGCATCCTCCAGCCCGAGGAGCAGGGGTTGCGGGCCACACTCCCGTACGATGCGAACACGAGCCAGCTGCTCCTGTGGTCCTTGAAGGAGGCCGTCCTGAAAGGGCTGCGGACCGGGTTCCGCCGCCCGGCACGAAGCATCCGGCTCCTCGTCGTTGCCGACGGGCGCGCCGAGGCCGAGGCCGGGGAGGGGGGGCGGTGGGCGCTCCTCTATGAGCGCCGCGGCGACTTCTGGCTGACGGTGGCCGTTCTCGACGCTCAATAGACCGCCGGACCGAGTGCGTCGGTGAGGGCGGATACGGCGGTCGTGGCGCCGCCGTAGTGCGCGGCCACGAGCGTCCCACGCTGGAAGAGGCGAACCGGCTCGCCGCCCGCCGTCGCGCGGACGTAGTCGGCGGCGCCCGCTTCGGCGGCAGCGGGGTCGGCGAACTCGAACACCTGGAGGGTGCCGCCTCCGTCGATCCGGTACTGGTGGCCGGTGGCGTCGATGAAGGGGCTCGTCACGAGCCGGTCGGGGTGGAGGATGACGCCGCGTCGGCCGAGGTAGGTCACCAGGTCCTCGGCCGTCGTGAGGGTGGGTACGGGGGCGTCGAGGTCGCGGGGCGTCAAGGCGGCACAGCCGGCGAAGACGACGAGGAGGGTAAGGGCAGAGACGCGCATGACGGGCTGAGGGAGTCGCGTGAGGGGCTCTCCGTCAACGCGGCGATGCCGGGGAAGGTCGGGTGAGTGAACCCGTCGCCGAGAAATCAGGCGGCCCCTCAGCGGCGCCCGCTTCATCGCCTTCGAATCACCCCGTCAGGGCGGGCGTTCTATCTTCACCACGAAGCCCTCCTACCCTTCGATCATGGCCTACACGCCCACCCATCCCGTCCGCTTCGTCACCGCCGCGAGCCTGTTCGACGGGCACGACGCCGCCATCAACATCATGCGCCGCATCCTTCAGGCGCAGGGCGCCGAGGTGATCCACCTCGGGCACGACCGCTCGGTGCAGGACGTCGTGGACACGGCCATTCAGGAGGACGTCCAGGGCATCGCCGTGTCGAGCTACCAGGGCGGCCACGTCGAGTACTTCACGTACATGGTGGATCTGCTTCGCGAGCGCGGGGCGGGGCACATCCGCGTCTACGGCGGCGGCGGCGGCGTGATCGTGCCCGAAGAGATCGCCCAGCTGGAGGCCTACGGCGTCGCCAAGATCTTCTCGCCCGACGACGGCATGCGGCTCGGGCTGGAGGGCATGATCGAGCAGATGATCCGCGAGTGCGACTTCGATCCGCTGGCGGCGGCCGGGGGAGAGGACGCGCGGAGGAGCGGAGGGGAGGGGGATACGCTCGTGGCGATTCCGGCAAAGACGGAGGCGAAGGCCGTGGCGCGGGCGCTGACGGCCGTCGAGCAGCAGGCCGGCGAAGGCCCCGGCGGCGACGGCGCCGGGCGGCCTCGGGACACCGACGCGCCGGTCCTCGGCATCACCGGAACGGGCGGCGCGGGGAAGAGCACGTTGACCGACGAGCTCGTCCGCCGCTTCCTCAACGACTTCGAGGACGTCCACCTCGCCGTGCTCTCGGTGGACCCCACGCGGGCGCGGACGGGCGGCGCGCTGCTCGGCGACCGCATCCGCATGAACAGCCTCTACGGCGAGCACGCCGCCCGCGTCTACATGCGCTCGTTCGCCACGCGCCAGGCGCACCGCGCCACGACGCAGGCGCTCCGCGAGGCCATCGACGTGTGCAAGGCGGCAGGCTTCGACCTCATCATCGTCGAGACGGCCGGCATCGGGCAGTCGGACACCGAGATCGCCGAGCTGGTGGACGTTTCGCTCTACGTCATGACGCACGACTTCGGCGCGCCGACGCAGCTCGAAAAGATCGGGATGCTCGACGTGGCCGACCTCGTCGCGCTCAACAAGTTCGAGCGGCGCGGCTCGGAGGACGCCCTCCGCGACATCAAGAAGCAGGTCCAGCGCAACCGCGCCGCCTTCTCGGAGCGCCCCGACGCGATGCCCGTCTACCCGACGATGGCCGCGCGCTTCAACGACCCCGGCGTCTCGCGCCTCTACCTCGCGCTCCTCGACCGATTGCGCCCCCTCGGCTTCGAGCGGCACTCCTCCCTCTTCGACGCCGAGGCGCTGCCCGAGCCGAATCCGGCCGACCTCGCGCTCATCCCGCCCAAGCGCCAGCGCTACCTCGCCGAGATCGCCGAGGCGGCCCGCGCCTACCGCGCCTGGGCCGAGGCGCAGGTGGCCGTGGCGCGGAAGTGGGGCCAGGCCGTCGGGGCGAAGGCGCAGGTGGAGAACTGGAAGCCGGACGACGCCGCCCTCCTCGGGGAGCGGCTGGACGCGATGGCCGCGCACTGGTGGGGCACGCTCGACCCCCGCTGCCGCGCCATCCTGGAGAACTGGGAGGCCGTCGCCGAGCAGTACGCCGGCGACGAGTTCGTCTACACCGTGCGCGGCCGGGAAATCCGCCAGCCGCTCACGCACGAGACGCTCTCCGGGACGAAGGTGCCGCGCGTGGCGCTGCCGCGCACCGAAGACCCGGGCGAGCGCCTCCGCTTCGCGCTCCTCGAAAACCTCCCCGGCTACTTCCCCTTCACGGCGGGCGTCTTTCCGCTCAAGCGCCAGGGCGAGGACCCCACGCGGATGTTCGCGGGGGAGGGGACGCCGGAGCGGACGAACAAGCGGTTCCACCTCGTCAGCCTCGGGATGCCCGCCAAGCGGCTCTCGACGGCCTTCGACTCGGTGACCCTCTACGGCCGCGACCCCGACGAGCGGCCCGACATCTACGGCAAGGTCGGCACCTCGGGCGTCTCCATCGCCACGCTCGACGACATGAAGAAGCTCTACTCCGGCTTCGACCTGTGCGACCCCAAGACGAGCGTGTCGATGACCATCAACGGCCCCGCGCCGATGATCCTGGCCATGTTCATGAACACGGCCATCGACCAGCAGGTGGAGGCGTTCCTCCGGCGCGAAGGGCGCTGGGCCGACGCGGAGGCCGTTATTGCAACACGGCTCGGCGAAGATCGGCCCCGCTACATCCCGTACAACGACGACGGCCTCCCCGAAGGCCACGACGGCTCCGGCCTCGGCCTCCTCGGGTGTACCGCCAACGACCTCGTCGCCTGGGGCGTGCTGACCGAGGAGGCGTACCGGCAGATCCGCAGCCACGCCCTGCAATCCGTGCGCGGGACGGTCCAGGCCGACATTCTCAAGGAGGACCAGGCGCAGAACACCTGCATCTTCTCGACCGAGTTCGCCCTCCGCCTGATGGGGGACATCCAGCAGACGTTCATCGACGAGGGCGTCCGCAACTTCTACTCGGTCTCCATCTCGGGCTACCACATCGCCGAGGCGGGCGCCAACCCGATCACGCAGCTCGCCTTCACGCTCGCCAACGGCTTCACGTACGTCGAGTACTACCGCGCGCGCGGGATGGACGTAAACGCCTTCGCGCCGAACCTCTCGTTCTTCTTCTCGAACGGGATGGACGCCGAGTACGCCGTCCTCGGCCGCGTCGCCCGCCGCATCTGGAGCGTGGCCATGCGCGACCTCTACGGGGCCGACGAGCGCAGCCAGAAGCTCAAGTACCACATCCAGACCTCGGGCCGCAGCCTCCACGCGCAGGAGATCCAGTTCAACGACATCCGCACGACGCTCCAGGCGCTCCTGGCGATCTACGACAACACCAACTCGCTCCACACCAACGCCTACGACGAGGCCATCACGACGCCGACGGAGGAGAGCGTCCGCCGCGCGATGGCCATCCAGCTCATCATCAACCGCGAGCTGGGGCTGGCGAAGAACGAGAACCCGCTCCAGGGCGCCTTCATCGTAGACGAGCTGACGGACCTCGTGGAGGAGGCCGTGCTCCGCGAGTTCGAGCGGATCTCCGACCGCGGCGGCGTCCTCGGCGCGATGGAGACGATGTACCAGCGCGGGAAAATCCAGCAGGAGAGCCTCTACTACGAGCACAAGAAGCACACCGGCGAGCTGCCCATCGTCGGCGTCAACACGTTCCGGCGCGACGGCGAGGCCGGGCCGCCGACGGTCGAGCTCATGCGCGGGACGGAGGAGGAGAAGCAGCGTCAGCTGGAGAGCGTCCGCCGCTTCCACCGCCGCCACGAGGCGGAGGCCCCCGCCGCGCTGGGGCGCCTCCAGCAGAAGGCCCGCGACGGCGAAAACCTCTTCGAGGAGCTCATGGAGACGGTGCGGGTGTGCTCGCTCGGGCAGATCACCGAGGCGCTCTTCGAGGTCGGCGGCCAGTACCGGCGCAACATGTAGACCGAGACACGGCCGAGAAGTCGGTCGTCGCGCCGTACCCTCCCCAACGATTGTCATCCCGGCCCCCCGAGCCGGGATCTCCAAAGAAAACAATCCGCGGCGTTGACCTCTGGAGATCCCGGATCAAGTCCGGGATGACACGGTGGTGGGACACAACGTGAGTCACGTAGACCGATGGCAGCATCCCCCGATATTCTGGAGCACCCGCGCGCCCATGAGGCACAGCGGCATGTGCTCACCATTCTGCCGAATAGCACGTACGAAGACTTCGCGGCGCTACCGGAAGGCACGCTGGCCCAGCTCGTCGATGGAGATCTGATCGTGTCGCCTGCTCCCAACCTCAGGCACCAGAGTAGCGTAGCACGGCTTTCGGCCCGATTGCTCGTGTATGTGGAGGAGCATGGCCTGGGGGCCGTGTTCGAAAGCCCCGTTGATGTACGCCTCGCGCCTCACCAGGTCGTCCAGCCCGACATCGTGTTCGTGGCCTCGGAGCGGCTGGGGCTCCTCGGCACGCAGGAGATCGAAGGCGCGCCGGACCTCGTGGTCGAGGTGCTCTCGCCCTCCACGGGCACCTACGACCTCACGCGCAAGCGCCGCCTCTACGAGGAGCACGGCGTGCGTGAGTACTGGATCGTGGACCCGGACGAGGAAACCGTCGAGGTGCTCGCCCTCACCGAATCCGGCTACGAGTCGGTGCGGCGGCTCCGCCAGGCGGGCACGGCCGCCTCGGTGCTGCTGGCGGGGTTCGCGGTCGAGGCAGAGCGGCTCTTCGCCCGGCCCGGCGCGTGACGGGAGTGCGCACGGACCCAGGGCGAGACGGTCCGCCGGTCAGGAGCGCCCCGAAGTGGTATGGTGGTAGCGTAGGGGAACGCGTCCGTGTCAATGCGAAGGGGTAAAGGGAGGGGTCGCGTACCTGCACACCCTTTGCAAAACAGGGCGCACTCCCTTCCGGTCCCCAGTCCCACCACCCATGCCCCCCGAGCGCCGTAAGTCCGACGCGTACATCGAGGCGATGCTGCGCGAAGCCGTCACCCACGTCGAGTCCTGCATCCGCGGCCCGCTCGAAGACCTCGGCTACACCGGTCCCCACTCCCGCCTCGACCTCTCCGACGGCCAGCACGACTTCCTCGCGGGCTACATCTACGGCGCGCTCGAACGGCTTCTCGAACTCGGCGAGCTCGACTCCGAGGGCGACGTGGAGACGGCGGCCAACCGGCTCTACGCCCGCCTCCTCGGTCCGTTCGACACCGAGGACTTCCGGTCGTGGCACATGTGGGTCGTCCGCGAGGGCATCAAGCAGGTGCAGCGCCCGCACGCCATGCTGGGCTACTGCGCCGGGCGCGGCGACATCGTGGATCGGCTGCGCTCCGAGCAGTTCCGCGCCGCCCTCGGCCCCGCGCTGGCGAACCTCTCCGGAGGGAGCCGGCCGTCCGGCTTCGCGTCCTCGGGCGACGGCGGCTACTGACCGAGCGCGAGGGGGTGGGGCGGCTGCCCACGCGGACACCGAGCAGAGCCACGCCGCGTCCGCCCCGGCGGGTCCCTCACCCCCCGCGCTCGGTCGGATCCGATCCCCGGGCGATGCGTAGCCCTGCGGCTCACCCCGTCTCCGCATGCTCGCCCCGTCGCCCGCCTCACTCGATCCCGCCGTCCTCCGCGCGCACGGCACGGTCTGGCTCGACACGGCCCGGCCCGAGGCCGAGGGCGCAAACGCGCGCGGGCGGCTCTTCACGGAGCCGGAGACGATCCTGACGGCCCGGGCGGCGCGCGAGGTCGAGCCGCTCCTCGCCGGCCTCGACGCGCACCTCGCTGCGGGGCGCTACGTGGCGGGTTTCCTGGCCTACGAGGCGGGCTACGCTCTGGAGCCCGGCCTCTTCGCGGCGCCCGAAGACGGCCTCCTCGGGTGGTTCGGCGTCTATGACGCACCCGCCGAGGTGGACGGGGCGCAGGCCGAGGCTGCGTTGGCGGCGGCGGCGCCCGCCGGGATTCGGGACGCCCGTTTCGCGCTCGACCGGGCGGACTACCGCGAGCGCATCGCGGCCATCCGCGCGCTCATTCGGGAGGGGGACGTCTACCAGATCAACCTCACGGCGCCCGTCCGCTTCCGCCTCGACGGCGATCCGCTCGGGCTCTACCGGTCGCTACGGGACCGCCAGCGCGTCCCGTACGGCGCCGTCTTGAACGTGGAGGACGCGCGCGTCCTTTCGCTCACCCCCGAGCTGTTCTTCCGCATCGACTCGGGTGCTTCGCGGCGGACGCTGACGACGCGTCCGATGAAAGGGACGGTCCGCCGGGGGGCCTCGCCCGCGGAAGACGACCGGCTGGCCGAGGCGCTCGCGGCCGACCCGAAGAACCGGGCAGAGAACCTGATGATCGTGGACCTGCTGCGGAACGACCTCAGCCGCCTCGCCGCGCCCGGCGGCGTGCGCGTGCCGCGCCTGTTCGAGACCACCCGCTATGAGACGGTCATCCAGATGACCTCGACGGTCGAGGCCACGCTTCGCGACGGCGTGACGCTGGGCGAGACGCTTCGCGCCCTGTTCCCGTGCGGCTCGGTGACGGGCGCGCCCAAGCTCCGCGCGATGCAGCGCATCCGCGAGCTGGAGGACGGTCCGCGCGGCGTCTACTGCGGTGCCATCGGGTACGCTGCGCCGGACGGCTCGGCCGTGTTCAGCGTGCCCATCCGCACCGCCGTCGTCCGCGATGGCGAAGGCGTCCTCGGCGTGGGCAGCGGCGTGGTGTGGGACTCCGGGGCCGACGCGGAGTACGACGAGTGCCTCCTCAAAGCCGCGTTCCTGACCGGCCTCGCGTCGTGATCGAGGAGCCGAAGCAGAGGGCACAGCCCGTGGGGCTGATCGAGACGATGCAGGCCGACCGAGGCCACATCGCCTTCCTCGCCACGCATCTCGCGCGGCTGGCCGCTTCGGCGGAGGCCTTCGGCTACCCCTTCGACCGGGACGACGCCGCACGGATTATCGAGGCGCACGTGGCACTCCGGGCCGCCGAGGGGACGTGGCGGGTGACGCTCACCCTCTGGCCCGACGGTACGCCCGATCTGCGCTTCGTACCGCTCGACGACGCGCCCTTTCGGACGGCCCTCGTCTACCCGGAGCCGCTTACGGAGGCGGGCACGTGGCGGTGCCGGTTCAAGACGACCGAGCGGGACCACTACGAGTACCCGCTCCGCTGGGCGCAGGAGCGCGGCGCCGACGAGGCGATCCTCCTCAACGCCCGCGGTGAGGTGATGGACGGGACGCGCTCGACGGTCTGGGTGCGGCGGGGTGAGGTCATGCTGACTCCCCCGCTGTCGGCAGGTGGACTACCCGGCGTCTTCAGGCATCGCTATCTCCAGAGCGCTCCGACGGTGCGCGAAGCCACCCTCACCATCGACGACCTACGCACGGCGGACGAGGTCTGCCTGTCCAATGCGCTGCGCAGGATGATGCCGGTCACGCTTCTAGCGCTGGAGGACGGCGGAACGGTTGCCCGAAACGGATGAGTGTCGGTGCGCGAACCGACCGCCTTTGAAACCGCGCCCGGGGTTGGTGGGTGCTACGCGTTCCCGCCCTTCTCGCCATCCCCTCCTCCCATGCAAGGCATCCTCGACTCCCTAGCCCAGCACCTCGGCGGCGCCCAGATGGACCAGCTCGCCCGGGCCATCGGCGCCGACCCGCAGCAGACGCAGAAGGCGGTGTCGGCCGCGCTGCCCGCGTTGCTGACGCAGCTCAACCGCAACGCGAACTCGGCCGAAGGCGCCGGCGCCCTCGCCTCGGCGCTCCAGCGGGACCACGACGGCTCCCTCCTCGACAACCTCGGCGGCTTCCTGAGCGGGGCCGTCGGCGGGAAGCAGGCCGACGGAGCGGGCATCCTCGGCCACGTCCTCGGCGGCCAGCGCACGCCGGTCGAGGAGGGCATCAGCCGGGCGTCCGGCCTCGACCGCGGCAAGGTGGCGCAGCTCCTCGCGCTGCTGGCGCCCGTCGTCATGGCCGCCCTCGGCCGCCAGCAGCGGCAGGCCGGGCTCGACCCCGCCGGCCTCTCGGGCCTGCTCGGGCAGGAGGCGCAGCGCGCCCGCCGCGAGGCCCCCGCCGGCCTCCTCGGCGCCCTCGGCGGCTTCCTCGACCGCGACGGCGACGGCGACTTCAAGGACGACCTGCTGCAGCAGGGTACGGCTGCTCTCGGCTCGCTCTTCGGGAAGAAGCGGTAGGCGAGCGAGAAGGTAGGAAGGTGAGAACGTGTGAAGGTGGGGGGCTCGTGCGTCCCAGCCTTCCAACGCGCCGGCCTTCCTACTTTTCAAGGGTCCAACCTTTCAGCCTCCCCCCGTGCACATCGACACCGAGCGGTATCGCATCCGGCCGGGCGAGGCCGTCCGCCTCGCCGAGCGCGCCACCGACGACACCCAGGGCTACACCGAGGCCGAGCACGAGGAGGCCGCCGCCGCCCTCCTCGAGGCGCTGACGGAGGAGTCCGACGTGCTCCAGGAGCGGCTCTACGCCGAGTCGAAGCGGTCGCTCCTCGTCGTGTTCCAGGCGATGGACGCAGGCGGCAAGGACTCCACCATCCGCAAGGTGTTCAGCGGGCTCAACCCGCAGGGCGTCCGCGTCTGGAACTTCAAGGCGCCGACGCCCACCGAACTGGCGCACGACTTCCTCTGGCGCGTCCACCGCCGCGTTCCGGGCGACGGCTACATCGGCGTGTTCAACCGTTCGCACTACGAGGACGTGCTCGTCGTACGCGTCCACGGCCTGGCCTCGGAGGAAACCATCGAGCGGCGCTACGACCACATCAACGCGTTCGAGCGGCTGCTCCACGACGAGGGCACACGCATCGTCAAGGTTCTGCTTCACGTCTCGAAGGACTTCCAGCTGGAGCGCTTCCGAAACCGGCTGGCGAAGCCCGACAAACACTGGAAGTTCAACCCCGCCGATCTGAAGGAGCGCGACCGATGGGACGACTACCGGCGCGCCTTCGAGATCGCCCTGGAACGAACCTCCACCGAGCACGCGCCCTGGTACGTCATCCCCGCCGAGGAGCGCTGGTTCCGCGACGTCGTGGTGGCGACGATCCTCCGCGACACGCTGCGCGACATGGACCCGCAGTATCCCGAGCCCACGTTCGACCCCGCCTCCTACCCGCCCGAATCCCTCCGATGAGCAGCATCCCGTTCCTGGGCCTCCGTACGGCCATTTATCGCACCGACGCCCTCGACGCGCTCAAGCGCTGGTACATCGGCGTCCTCGGAAAGGAGCCGTATTTCGACGAGCCGTTCTACGTCGGCTTCGACGTGGGGGGCTACGAGCTGGGCCTCGTGCCCGCCGAGGCGGGCGGTGCCGTGGACGCCTACTGGGGCGTGGACGACGCCGACGCGGCCTTCGAGGCGCTCGTGGAAGCCGGCGCCGAACCCCTCGAAGCGGTGCACGACGTGGGTGGGGGCATCCGCCTCGGTACCGTGCGCGACCCGGCCGGAAACACACTCGGGGTCATCTTCAACCCGCACTTCCGGAGGCGGTAGCGGCGAGTCGCCGGGCCATCCGAACGGCCGCCGCGACGGGCTCCGTCTCGCACACGGAGAGCCGCCAGTCGGGGAGGTGGCGCTCCAGCGCGGCCAGCAGGCTCGTGCGATACGTCGCCTCGTGCGTCAATCCGCCGAGGAGGGCGGCGCGCTTCTCGATCCGGCCGTCGGCGCGCGTGGCGAGCCAGGCGGCCTGCACGGCGAGGGCGTTGGTCTCGCGGAGGAGAATCGAGGAGGCCACCCAGTCCTCGGCCTCGGCGGCGGCGAGGAAGAGCGGCGCGAGGCGGGCGAAGTCGCCGTCGTCGGCGTAGGTCCAGTCGAGGAGCGCTTCGAGGGCGTCGAGGCCGTGGGCCTCGGCGAGCGCCTCGGTAAGCGCCGTGGGCGGGCCGCCGTCGAAGGCGGCGGCGGCGGCGCGGAGGGCGGCGCGGCCGAGGGCGGTGCCGCTGGCGTCGTCGCCGAGGCGGTAGCCCCAGCCGCCCGCGCGGAGAATGTCCGAGGGTTGTTCGTCGGTGTCCGTCGTCCGGCCGACGACCACCGAGCCCGTCCCGGCGATGACCACCACGCCGCTGCCGTCGCCGAAGGCGGCCTGGAGCGCGAGGTCGGCGTCGTGGGTGACGAGCAGCGGCGCGTCGAACCCGAGGCGGCGTGCGAGCGCATCGGACAGGGTGCCGCTGCCGTCGTCCGCCCCCGCCACGCCCGCGCAGATGCCCCCGACGGCTTGGCCGGGATGGGCGCCGAGCGCCTCGCGGATGAGGTCCTCCAGCACCGCGGCGGTCCGGTCGAGCCCGTCGCGGCGAAGGTTGACGCCGGGACCGGTGAAGGACCGTGGGGCCGGGCCGCCTTCGGCCATCAGTGCCGTCTTGGAGCCGCCCGCATCGAGGCCGAGGAAGAGGAGGCTCACGGTTCGTCGGGGCGGAGTGCGAGCGGGGCGGTGAGGGGCGCGTTGCGGCGGATGAGGCGGGGCACGTCGGGCTCCGTTGCGGTGCGCGCCAGAAAATCGCCCGGGCGGATGACCGAGTGGCGGACCGTCAGCGCGTCCCAGTCGGTCGTCGTGGTCCAGGCGGTCCATACGGCGGGAGCGGGGGGCTCACCGAAGACGAGCGACGGGCCGACCTGGAGCGCCGTCGGGTGCCCGCCCGGCGAACGAGCGAGGGGCCCGTACCGCGAGTGGGGCAGGCCGCCGGTCGCCCCGGCGGAGTCCGAGATCGGATAGTACCGGGCGCCGGGCTGGACGTTGGCCCAGCGCCAGCCGCTCGGTCGGTCGCCGTAGCGGTCCCGCAAGATGGCGACGGCGATGCGGAGCGTCTGGTGGAGGAGGAGCCGGTTCGTGGAGTCGGACGGGGCGGGGAGCGCGCCGGTGACGCTGCGGTGGGCGTCGAGCCACGTCTCGTAGATCGACGCGCCGATGGCGTCCTCGGAGTAGGCGTGGTCCCAGCTCAGGAGGTACGCGTAGGGGTCCTTGAGGTCGCGCCGCAGCGAGTCGCGGTGGCCGAGGGCGCGGAGGAGGCCCGGCAGGCGCGCGGCGGCCCACGCGCTGTAGGCGTCGGCCGTGAGCGCTTCGGGAGTCAGCGCGGCGGCGCGCGCCGAGTCCGGGGCGGTCAGGCGCACCGCGAGGTGGTCGGCCGCGAAGCGCGCCAGCGAGTCGGCGGCGACGAACACGCCGCCGGGCACTTCGCGCCGGAGGGGCGGTGCGCCGAGGACGGTCGAGGCGCCCTCGCGCGTCGCGACGAGCCCGTCGCCCCGGATGAGGCGGAAGGGCGGCGGCGCTTCTCCGGAGAGGAGCGCCCGCCACGCGCCGAGGTCGGTTCCCTCGGCGAAGCCGCGCCACTGGATCTGCCAGGCCCGAGGCGGCGGCGCGGTCGTCGGAGGGACGGTCACCGAGTCCGTCGCGAATGAATCCGCCGCGAGTGAATCCACGCGGAGCGTGTCTACGGGGGGGCGGGCAGGCCGGGCCGCCTCGGCGGCGCGGAGGAAGAGGCTGGTCGAGTCGCGGTAGATGACGAGGAGGGTCTCGTTGCCCTCGCGGTCCACGAGGCGGTCGTGGACGGGCGGTGGGAGCGGGCCGTCGGCCGGGCCGGAGCGGACGTCGGAGGTGAGGAAGACGGTCCAGGAGCGGGCGTCGTCCTGGCCGGCCGGGAGCATCAGCGTGCCCGGGACGGTCGCGGCGAGGGCGCTCCGGCCATTCAGGCGGAGCGTCACCGGCTGGATCAGCGGGAGGGCCGAGGCGCCGTAGGCGAGCTGCTGGACGACCGTCGTGCCGCCGTCGCCGAGGGCGGCCGCCCAGGCGCGCGACTGCGCCGCGCCGTCGAGGCGGAGCGTTGCGCGGTAGAGCGAATCGGTGCGGGCAAACGCGGCGAGCGTGCCGTCGGCGAAGGGCGGCGGCGCGAGGCGGGGCGTCCCCATCCACGCGATCAGCCGCTCGACGGCCAGGGCGTGCCACGGCTCCCACGCCTCGGCCTCCACGTCGAGGAAGACGAACTCGTCGCGCTGGGCGACGGCCGCCTCGCCCAGCGCGCGGTTGACGCCGAGGGCGTAGGCGTCGAGGAGGGCGCGCTCGGCGCTCGGGAGGGCGCGGTACGTCTGCTGCGCCAGCGCGGCGAAGCCGAGGTACCGCGCGTGCCGGTCGAGTTCGCGCCAGGAGGGGCCGAACCACGCGGCCATCCGGCCGAGGGCGACCTGCCGCCAGAGCGCCATCGCCCAGGCGTGGTCGGCGGTGTGGGCGTAGCCGAGCGCCGCCATCAGGTCGGTCTCCGTCGCCGCCTCGGCGATCACGTCGCCCGCCTCGGTCCAGCCGACGGCGGTGGGCCGGGTGAGGCCGTCGAGCGTGAGCCGCCCCGAGCGGCGCGGCTCCGTGCCGTAGGCGAGCAGCCCCACGAGCACCGCCACGACGAGGAGCAGGGCGGCGAGGAGGCCGAGGGCGGCGAGGAGGCGGGAGGCGAGGCGGCGGGGCACGGCGGCGGAAAGGTAGGGCGCGGGCGAGAACGAGCGGTCAGGCAATCCGGTCCCGCCTCCACTCCATCAGCCGCTCCAGCGACCACGCGTTGAGGCACTGCTCGGCCGTGAGCCCGCCCTTCTGAGCGACGGCCACGCCCCACCGTACGTTGGCCAGCTCGCCCGTCGAATGCGCGTCCGGGTTGATGGCGATGGGGACGCCGGCCGCCAGCGCGGGCCGGATCCACCGCCAGTCGAGGTCGAGGCGCCAGGGGTTCGCGTTGAGCTCCAGCGCCGTCCCCGTCTCGGCGCACGCCGCGATCACGGCGGGGTGGTCGATGGCGTAGCCCTCGCGGCGGAGCAGGAGGCGGCCGGTCGGGTGGCCGAGCACGTCCACGTGCGGGTTGTGCGCCGCCGCGACGAGCCGCGCCGTCTGCTCCTCGATGCCCAGCGAGAAGGCCGAGTGGATGCTGGCGACGACGAAGTCGAGGCGGGCGAGGACGTCGTCGGGGAAGTCGAGCGCGCCGTCGGGGAGGATGTCGCACTCGGTGCCGGTGAGGACGCGGAAGGCGAGGCCCTGCTCAGCGTACTCGGTGTTGAGGTCGAGGATCTCGTCGATCTGCGCCAGCAGGCGCTCGACCGAAAGGCCGTTGGCGATCCGGAGGCTCTGGCTGTGGTCGCAGATACCGAGGTAATCGAGGCCGAGGGCGCGGGCGGCCTCAGCCATCTCGCGGAGGGTGGCCGAGCCGTCGCTGGCGGTGGTGTGGTTGTGGAGCGTACCCCGGAAGTCCTCGACGGTCACGAGGCGGGGCAGGCGGTCTTCGGCGGCCGCCTCGATCTCGCCCTCGCCCTCGCGGAGCGCGGGGGGGATGAGCGGGAGCCCGGCGGCGCGGTAGACGGTGGCCTCGTCGTGCGCCTCGCCCGGCATGCCGAAGCGTTCGACGAACGCCGCGACGTGCGGCTCCGCCCCCGTCGCCGCCCAGAGTACGCGCCCGAACGCATCGGGCGGCGCCCGGTGCACCGTGAGCGGCAGGCCGAAGGGGAGGCGCCCGTGGAAGAACGCCCGGCCCTCGTCGGGCCCGCCCACCTCGGCGACGCCCTGCGCCTGGAGCGCCCGCCGGATGGCGTCGGCCTCGCCCTCCACGACGAGGACGACGGCGTCGATCACCTCCATCTGGCGGCGGAAGGCGCCGGCCGCCTCGGCGCGGACGACGCCCGAGGCGGACCGGAGGGCGCGGACGAGCGCGGTGACGTCGTCGTAAACCGTCCCATAGTGCGCCTTCCCGGCGTAGGCCTGGAGCCGCTCGACCTGGGTGAGGATGTTCTCCTGCGTCTTCTTCCCGAACCCCGGTAGTTCGGCGATGCGCCCGGCGACGGCCGCCGCTTCGAGGCCGTCGATGGACGTCACGTCGAGCTCCATCCAGAGGGTGCGGACCTTCTTCGGGCCGAGGCCCTTCACGCGGAGCACGTCGAGCAGGCCGGGGGGGAGCGTCGTGAGGATCTCGGCGACGGTCGGCAGCTGGCCCGTCTCGACGAGCGTGGCGACGTCGTCGGCGATGCCCTTGCCGATGCCGCTCACCTCCGTCAGCGCGCCCGCCCGGGCGAGGAGGGCCGCGGACTCGTCCATCCGCTCAATGGCGCGTGCGGCGGAGCCGTAGGCGCGGGCGCGGAACGGGTTGCCGCCCGTGAGTTCGAGGAGGTCGGCGGCCAGCTTGAGGTGGCGGGCGATGGACTTGTTGGTCACGAGATCGGACGCAGGGGAGAGGGGGGCCGGGCCGACGGGGCGCGCCACGGTTGTGCCGAATCTAGCGCCCGCTCCCGTTCGCTGTTCCCCCGCTTCCGGTGTCAGGGCAGGCGATGCCGGCGCCGGCTGCGCGGGGCGTCGAAGATCTCCTTGAGCACGAAGGCCTGCCGGGCCGAGTCGGGGTGGCGAAGGGTGGCCAGCAGCGGGTGCGCCTCCTTGGGGGGCTTCACGGTCGTCGGTGGGCGGAGGGCGTGCGGGCCGGCGTCGAGGTGGCCGGGCGGGTGCTCGGTGATGTCGAGGCCGCGCGGGAGTTGCTCGAAGGCCTCTTCCGAGAAGGCGTTTTCGAGGCCGAACCCGTGCTGCTCGTGCTCGAAGGACCCCACCGCGCGGAACTCGGGATCCGGCCGGATCGGGCTTGCTCCCGGGGCGGGGCGAGGCGATGGCGTGGCCGCTTCGCGCTCGGCCTCGGCGGCTTCCTGGATCTGCCGGACCAGCTCCTCGAAGGGCGTCCGCCGCGGGGCGGCACGGTCCTCCGCCCGGTCGGCGGGTTCGATGGGGGGTGGCTGGGTCTGCGCGTTCCGCCTCGCCTTCCGCACCTGGCTCAGCAGGTACAGCAGGAAGATCACGAGCGGGAGGAGGGATTCGAGCAGCTCCACGTCGGGGCAGGCCGGTGCATCGGGAAGGTACGGCGAACGCGGCGTCGGTTCCGTAACATGCGCAGGCGCCGCGTCGTATGGCGGCCCCGTCGTACTTTCCGACCACCCTCCCTTCTCCGCTCTCCACCGCTATGGCACTCCCCATCGCCGAACGCTACCGCGCCGTCGTCATCACGCCGAAGGGCGAGTTCTTCGGCAGCGTCCAGGGCCGCGACTTCCGCGAGACGATCGACCAGCTCGTCGGCGAGGGCCGCACGAACGTCGTGCTCAACCTCGGCGAGACGACCCTCATGGACTCCTCCGGCATCGGCGTGCTGATCGAGAGTGCCGAGAAGCTCCGGGCCAAGCAGGGCGACCTTCGCCTCGCGGAGATGGAGAAGAAGATGCGCAACCTCTTCCTCATGTCGCGCCTTCTCGGCGACGTGTTCCGGTCGTACCCGTCGGTGGACGAGGCCGTCGAGAGCTTCAACGAGGCGGCCTGAGCGCGGGCGCCCGGGGCTCAGAACAGCGTCGGGCGGCGGCGCTCGTCGAGGAGCCGCTCGATCAGCCGGCGGCTGGCGCGGGGGAAGGCGTAGTCGCCCAGCCGCTCGACGGCCACCCACGCCACCGGCTGCCCGGCGTGGTGGACGGCCTCGCCGGCGGTCTCCGCGAGCGCGCAGCGGAAGGCGTGCAGCGTGATCGAGAAGTGGGAGTAGGCGTGGTCGATCCGCGCGATCTCCTCGCCCACTTCGACGGCGAGGCCGACCTCCTCGGCGACCTCGCGGCGGCACGTCTCGGCCAGCGGCTCGTCGCCTTCGCGCTTGCCGCCGGGGAACTCCCACAGTCCGCCCAGCATGGCCTCCTCGGGCCGCTTCTGGACGAGCACGCGCCCCTCGGCGTCGGTCACGACGCCCACGGCGATGTCGTAGTGCGGCGTCGGTTTCCGCTTCGAGACGACGGGGAAGTGCTCCGTCCTGCCTTGGGCGAAGGCCGCGCAGACGGGGCGGAGCGGGCACCGGAGGCAGGCCGGGCTCATCGGCGTGCAGACCGTGGCGCCGAGCTCCATCATCGCCTCGTTGAAGGCGCCGGGCCGGTCGGGGTCGAGCAGCGCCGAGGCGACGGCGTGCAGGGCGTGGCGCGTGACGCTGCTCCGGGCGTCCTCCTCCACGGCGAAGACGCGGGCGAGGACGCGGGCCACGTTGCCGTCGAGGACGGCCAGCGGTACGCCGTAGGCGAGGGAGAGCACGGCCGCCACGGTATAGTCGCCGACGCCGGGGAGGGCGCGGGCGGCGGCCTCGTCCGCGGGGAACCGGCCGCCGTGGTCGCTAGCGATCTGCTGCGCGGCGCGGTGGAGGTTCCGGGCACGCGAGTAGTAGCCGAGTCCCTCCCACGCCTTCAAGACGTCGTCGAGCGGCGCCTCCGCCAGCGCCTCGACGGTCGGGAACGTTTCGACGAACCGCTCGAAGTACGGCCGCGCCTGCTCGACGCGCGTCTGCTGGAGCATGACCTCCGCGAGCCAGACGCGGTACGGATCGCGGCGGCCGTCGGCGCCCGTCTCGCGCCAGGGGAGCGGCCGGCGGCGCTCCTCGAACCAGGCGATCAGGGCGCCCCGGACGTGCTCGACGTGCCGCGCCTCGACGCGGTGGAGGAGGCGCCCGGTGAGGGCGGCGCGCTTCGACACGGCTCAGCCGCCCTCGACGTCGATGCGGAGGACGAGCGACTCCGGCGCCCGCCCGGCCCCGCGGACTTCGAGCGTGGCGAAGAAGACGCCCCGGTCACCACGGCGCGACTGCCACAGGAACGAGCGGTCCACGAGCCAGCTCAGCGCCGGGCCCTCGATGAGGCGGTAGGACGCCTCGCTGCCCCGGTACGTCGTCGGCAGGGTAACGAGGAGCGCCTCGCCTGACGCGACGGTGTAGCGTAACGTGTCGGCCGGAACGGAACGGGAGGGGGCCGGTTGCACGCCCGCCCACGCCGCCGGGGCGGCGGCCCAGACCGCTACGAGCGTGGCGACGACGAACAGAGAGCGCATGACGAGCCGGAAACGAGACGGCCGCAAAATACGCCGAGGCCGGACCGGGAGGGGGCTGCTCCTCCTCGCGATGGCCCTGGCCGCCTCGGTGCGTGCGCAGCCTGAGCCGCCCGTACCCGGCTGGCAACTGGTGGCCGGCGGCGAGGTGCTGCCGTGGACGCCGCCGCGTAGAGTCCCGCCCGACAGCGCCGAGGCGGCGGCGGCGCTTGTGCTCGCCCACCTCCAGGCCGAGGGCCACGTTCTGGCCCGGATCGACTCGGCCGGTTTTCGTGACGGCCGGCCCACGGTCTACGCGTCACCCGGCGAGGCGGCTCGTGTGGCGTCGGTGTCGTTCGAGGGGTTCACGACGCTGGACGCGGCGAGCCTGGCGGACGCGATGGAGACGCGCCCCGGCCGACGCTTCCGTCGCGAGACGCTGGAGCGCGACCTCGCCGCGCTTCTCGTCCGCTACGAGCGTCTCGGCTTCCCGCTCGCCCGCCTCCGCCCCGAACTCACGCTCGACCCGGAGACGGAACCGCCCGGTCTCGCCGTCCACATCGTCGCCGAGGAGGGCGCGACGTACGACTTCGCAGGGCTCGAACTCGACGGCGGGCGGGCGACGAGTGCCCGGTTTGCGGCGCGCGTGGCGGGGCTCCATCCGGGTGCGCCGCTGGCGCCGTACGACCCGGAGGGCATCCGGCGGAGCCTCGAAGCCACCGGGCTCTTCGAGGAAGTCGGCCCGCCCACGCTCGCTCTCACCGACAGCGGCGCCGTTGTGCGGATTCACGTCGAGGAGGGGCCGCCGGGGACGTTCGACCTCGTGCTTGGGTACCTCCCCGGTTCGGCAGGCCAGGACGGCTCATTCGTCGGCAACGGCTTGCTGGAGCTGCGCAACCTCTTCGGCGGCGGGCGGCGGCTTCGGCTCCGGCTCGTCCGCAACCCCGGCCTCGTCTCGTCGGTGGACGCCCGCGTGGCCGACCCGTTCGTGTTCGGCCTGCCGCTCTCGGCCGAGGCCCGCTTCGAAGGCTACAACCAGGACTCCACGTTCGCGCGGCAGCGCTACCGTCTCGAAGGCGGCTACCGCCTCGCGCCGGGGCTGGAACTCATCGCGACGGCCAGCCGCGAGAACGTCGAGCCGGGCATCTACGGCGCTCGCCTCGTCAACGGACGACCGCGCGTGGCGAAGTCGAGCGCGCTCTTCGGCGGCGTCGGCGTGCGCTACCGGCGGGTGGACCGACCCGCCAATCCGCGCCGGGGGCTCGTCCTGGAGGCGCTGGCCGAGCAGGGGTTCAAGCAGCGCGAGGTGCCCGACGCCGACTCCGCCGGCCTCACCCAGCCGGTGGACCTCCGGCAGCAGCGCCTGATCGCGACGGGCCGCCTCTTCGTGCCCACGCTTCGCCGGCAGGTGCTCGCCCTCGGCGGCGAGGCCTCCGTGCTCCTCGGCGGTCGGGCCGCGGGGGACGACGAGGCGGCCATCTACGACGAAGGCGACCTGTTCCGCTTCGGCGGGGCCAACTCGCTCCGCGGCTACGACGAAGACCGCTTCTTCGGCACCACCGTCGCTCGCGCGCTGGCCGAGTATCGCTACCAGCTCGACCGCACCTCCTACGCCTTTCTGTTCGTGGACGTCGGTTACGTCGAGCGGCCCGCGCTGCCCGACTTCGAGGCGAGCCGCGAGGTGCTGCCGGGCTACGGCTTCGGCATCCAGTACCGCACGCCGCTCGGCCTCGTCACCGTCACCTACGCGATCAACCCCGACCTCGGCGTGGGGCAGGGGAAGGTTCACGCCGGGCTGAGTTTCGGGTTGTAGGGCGTACGGTTTGGGGATGGGACCGTTGCGTCCGGGCCTGTGTGTGGGCCGTGTCCAGGGCCCGCGTGCGTAGTTTGGGGACCGTCACCTCGCACCGCCCATGCCCGTCGAAGCGCCCCTTCTCGTCACCGCCGCCCTCCCGTACGCCAACGGCCCGCTCCACCTCGGGCACGTCGCCGGGGCGTATCTGCCGCCGGACCTCTTCGTCCGCTACCAGCGCCTCAAGGGGCGCGACGTCGTCTTCATCTGCGGCTCGGACGAGCACGGCGTCGCCATCCTCATCAAGGCGATGCAGGAGGGCGTCGCGCCGCAGGCGCTCGTGGACCGCTACCACGCCCAGATCGAGGCCGCCTTCGAGCGCCTCGGCATCGCCTTCGACTACTACGGGCGGACGACCTCGGAGACGCACCGCGCCACGAGCCAGGACCTCTTCCGCACGCTCGACCGCGCGGGCGCCTTCACGCGCAAGACCGAGCGCCAGCTCTACGACCCCGAGGCCGGGCTCTTCCTCGCCGACCGCTTCGTACGCGGCACCTGCCCCGTCTGTGGCTACCCCGACGCCTACGGCGACCAGTGTGAGCACTGCGGGTCGTCGCTCTCGCCCGGCGAGCTCATCGAGCCGCGCAGCGCGCTCTCGGGCGCCGAGCCGGTGGAGCGCGAAACGACGCACTGGTACCTCCCCCTCGGCGACCTCCAGCCCGCGCTCGAACGCTGGATCGCGACGAAGGGCGACTGGAAGCCGAACGTGCTCGGCCAGGTCCGCTCCTGGCTCGCCGACGGCCTCGCCGACCGCGCCATGACGCGCGACCTCCCCTGGGGCGTCCCCGTCCCGCCCGAGGTGGAGGGGGACACCGAGGGGAAGGTGCTCTACGTCTGGTTCGACGCGCCCATCGGCTATCTCTCCATCACGAAGGAATGGGCGCAGGCGCAGGGCGACCCCGAGCGCTGGCGGCGCTACTGGCAGGTCCACGAGAGCGGCGTGGCACCGCGCCTGCTCCACTTCATCGGGAAGGACAACATCGTCTTCCACACGCTCATCTTTCCGGCCCTGCTGATGAGCCACAACCGGGCCGTGGGCGACGGGCCCCCGTTCGTGCTGCCGGACAACGTGCCGGCCAACGAGTTTCTCAACCTCGAAGGCCGCAAGCTCTCCACCTCGCGCGGCTGGGCCGTCTGGCTTCACGAGGCGCTCGACGCCTTCCCCGCCGACACGCTCCGCTACGCCCTCGCCACGACGCTCCCCGAGACGAAAGACGCCGACTTCGTGTGGGACGAGTTCCAGGCCCACGTCAACGCCGAGCTGGCCGACACGCTGGGCAACTTCGTCCACCGCGCGCTGACCTTCGCGCAGCGGTTCTCCAGCGGGGTCGTCCCGGCCCTCACGAATCCGTCCGAGGCCGACCGCGCCGTGCTCGACGCGCTCGCCGGTTTCCCCGAGCGCATCGGCGGCTTCTACGAGCGGTTCCGCCTCCGCGACGCCGTCAACGAGACGATGGCGCTGGCCCGCCTCGGCAACAAGTACTTCAACGACGCCGAGCCGTGGAAGACGCGCACGTCCGATCCGCAGGCGTGCGCCAACACCATCCACGTCGCCCTCCAGCTGTGCGCCTCGCTGGCGGTGCTGATGGACCCGGTGCTGCCGCACAGCGCCGCGCGTCTCCGCACGATGTTGAACCTGACCGACGTCCGCCCGAGCACGCCCGATCCGCTGGCCGACGATGCCGGTATCGGGTGGGACCAGGCGGGCGGCTCGCTGCTCAAGGAGGGCCACGAACTGGGCGAGCCCGAGATCCTCTTCCACAAGGTGGAGGACGACGCCATCGAAGCCCAGCGGGCGCTGCTGCGCGAGCGCTCGGCGGCGGCGGGCGACGCGCCGCCCGAGGCGGAGGAGCCCGGCCCGCCGTACGCCCCGCCGAAGGAGACGATCGCCTACGACGACTTCGCGAAGCTCGACCTCCGCGTCGGCCGCGTCGTGGCGGCCGAGCCGCATCCCAACGCCGACAAGCTCCTCCGCCTCGACGTGGACCTCGGCTACGAGACGCGGCAGGTGCTCGCGGGCGTGCGCCAGCACATGCCGCCGGAATCGCTCGTCGGAAAGCACGTCGTCGTCGTGGCCAACCTCGCGGCGCGGACGATCCGTGGGCTGGAGAGCCACGGCATGATCCTCTTCGCCGAGGACCGCGACGGCGCGCTGCTCCCCGTTACGACGGAGGGGGAGCCCGGCGGCATCGTGAAGTAGTCCGCTTTTCTCGACAGAGCGGCGCGAAAGTGCGAGCCCCCGGCCTGCTCAGGTGCGCCCGCTAGGCGGGCGTACCGGCTCCCCACCTCAGCGGAGCGGCCGGGCCAGGACGACGACGGCCCGGTGCGCCTCGGTCGTCCCGCCCTCCACGTCCACCGCCTCCAGCAGCGCCACGTAGATGCCGATGCGGAGGCGCCGCCCGGCGTCGTCGCGGCCGTCCCACAGGAGCGTCCCGGTGCGGCCGGTGAGCGCGCCGTCTTCGAGCCGACGGACGAGCCGCCCGGCCCCGTCGAACAGCCGCACGCGGACGAGCGCGGCGTCGGCGGCGAGCGTAAAGCGGATCGCGGCGGATTGCCCCGCGTCGGGGTCGAACGGCGAGTCGATGACGAGGCCAGGCTCGCCGGGCGGCGCGCCGCTCGCCACGAACACCGAGTTGGGCCGACCGGGCGTGCCGCCGGCCGGGTCGAGGCAGGACGACCAGTTCGTACCGTCGTTGGCCCGACCGGCCGGGTCGATCCGCTCCAGCGCGATGCCCGTCGCATCCTCCAGTTCCACGCGGTGCCAGTCCGGGTCGAAGGCGACCGAGTCGATCGCCGCACCGTCGAAGGCGACGACGACGAGGTCGCCGCCGTTGTTGAGGCTCGGGAAGCCGCGCGCTTCGACGACGAGGCCGGGGGCGTCCGGGAACGCCGCCCGGAAGGAATCGCGGTCGGCCACGAGGACCACGAGTGAGTCGGGCAGGACGAGAGTGGGCACGTCGGCGACGGTGGGCGCCTCGGGGTTGCCGTCGTCGGTGAGGGCGAAGCGGCGGAGGTCGAACAGCCCGTCCGTCCGGTTCAGCAACTCCACGTACTCGCCCTGGCCGCCGTTGACCGGGTCGAACATGACTTCGTTGACGACGAGGTCGCCCGGCAGCGGCACGTCGGCCTCACCCACGAACAGCGGGGCGGAAGCCGCTGCCATGACGTTCCCGCTGAGGTCTTCGACGCCGTCCACGGTGAGCGTGTGAAGGCGGCGCTCCGCCATCGCAGCGCCGAGGTGGAGGCGGGCGACGGCCTCGTCGCCGTCGGCGGGGAAGGCGACGGACTCCGGCCTTCCGACGCCTTCGTCGATGTGGTAGCGTGCGGGATCACCCGCCGTTTCGGCAGCGACGGGCTCGGAGAAGCGAACCTCGACCGTCTCGGCGTTCAGGGCGAAGGCCGCGGCGAGGGCGGGAGGCGTGACGTCCGGCTCGAACGAGAAGGCGAGCGTAGCCGCCTCGGTGGCGTTGCCGAGGAGGTCGCGGACGCCGTTTACGGCGAGGGTGTAGTCGCCGAGGACGAGGGGCTCCGCGAGGCCGAGCACGACGGTCGGCTCGGGGGTGAGGTCGTAGGCAGCCGCCTCGATGTCAGGGGAAACGGCGCCCGCTACTGCAAAAAAAGAAACCGACACCGAGGCTGGGTCGAGGGGTTCGTCAAAGACGACCGACACCGCCCGCCCATCGCGCGAAACGGTCGCGGCGAGAGGCCAGGGCGGCTCCGTGTCGGGCTCGTAGACGCTGTTCGGCTCGCCCGGCGTACCGCCGCGAGGGTCGAGGGTCGTCCGCCAGTTGACGGCGAAGGCGCTGGGGCCGTCGGGGTCGCGCCGTTCGAGGGAGGCGTCCTCGCCGCCCCAGGCGTCGTCGTAGAAGAGGGAGTCCACGACGACGGCGCCCGCACGGAGGACGATGGCGTCGCCGCTGTTGTTGAGCGAGCGCCAGCCCGGGACGGACACGAACGGCACGTCCGGGAAGACGGTGCGGAAGGCGTCGCCGCTTTCGACGAGGACGGCGTAGGCGCCGGGGAGCACGAAGACGGAGGCCTCGCTGACGGGCGTCTCGCCGCTCGAATCGCCGAGCGTGAAGTCGGCCAGGTCGAACACCTCGTCCGAGCGGTTGACCAGCTCGATCCACTCGCCGGGGCTTCCGGCGGCCGGCTCGTCGTAGAGGAACTCGTTGACGACGAGATCGCGTGCCTCGGGCGCGGCGCCCTGCCCGAAGAAGAACGTCGTCTCCGCTTCGTCGAGGACGTTGCCGGCGAGGTCGGGCACGTCCATCACCGTGAGCGTGTAGGTCGTGTTGACGGTGAGCGCCGTGCCGAGTACGAGGCGGACGTGCGCCGGGTCGCCCTCGGGGGCCACCTCGGCGAGGAGTGGCGCCCCGATGCCGCCGTCGAGGCGGTAGTGTGCGGGCGCCCCGGCGCCGGCGGGGTCTACGGGCTCGTCGAAGTAGACGTCCACGAGGTTCGGGTCGGCCGCCGAAGCGGAGAGCAGCGTGGGCGGTTCGGTGTCCGGTGAGAACACGCTGTTCGTCTCGCCGGGCGTGCCGCCGTTGGGGTCGGTACTCGTGGCGAAGTTGGTGGGGAAGTCGCTGGGGCCGTCGGGGTCGATCCGCTCCAGCGAGGCGTCGGCGCCGCCCCACGACGGCTGGTAGGGGACGCGGTCGATCTCCGTGTCGCCGAAGAGGAGCGCGGGGGCGTCGCCGCCGTTGTTGAGCGCGGGGAAGCCGGCGACCTCGACGAACGGGACGCCGGGAAAGGCGAGCGCGAAGGCGTCGGCGTCGCGGACGAGGACGGCGTAGGCGCCGGGTTCGAGCGCGCCCGCGTTCGCCGGAATCGCCGTCGTGTCGGCGGCGTCGGCGAGGCGGAACTGGCCGAGGTTGAAGGTCTTGGCCGAGCGGTTGACGAGCTCGACCCACTCGTTGCCCGCGCCCTGGCTCGCGGGCGGGTCGTACATGATCTCGTTGAGGACGACGTCGCGCGGCGCCGGCTCGTCGCCCTCGGCGAAGAAGAAAGCGAAGGCGTCTTGATCCAGCACGTTGCCCGCGAGGTCGGAAATCCCCGAGGCCGTGAGGGTGTAGGTCTGCGGGCCGGCGAGCGGCGAGGCGAGCGTGAGCGTGACGTGGGCCGGGTCGCCGTCGGGCGCGTGGGTCGCCTCGGCGGGTGGGCCGACGCCGTGCGAGATCGCGTAGTGGCCTTCGTCCTCGGCCGAGGCCGCCTCGACGGGTTCGTCGAAGACGACCTCGACGGTGAAGGCGTCTGTGGCGAACACGTCGGCGAGGGCGGGCGGCGTCTCGTCCACCGAGAACACGGAGTTCTGCGCGCCCGGCGTGCCGCCGGAAGGATCGAGCGAGGTGGCGAAGTTGGCCGGGTCGTCCGACGGCCCGCCGGGGTCGATCCGCTCCAGCGAGGCGTCGGCGCCGCCCCACGACGGCTGGTAGGGGACGCGGTCGATCTCCGTGTCGCCGAAGAGGAGCGCGGGGGCGTCGCCGCCGTTGTTGAGCGCGGGGAAGCCGGCGACCTCGACGAACGGGACGCCGGGAAAGGCGAGCGCGAAGGCGTCGGCGTCGCGGACGAGGACGGCGTAGGCGCCGGGTGCGAGGGGTGTGGGCGTGTCGGTTACGTCCGTGGTGTCGGCCGCATCCGCGAGGCGGAATTCGCGCAGGTCGAACGTCTGATCCGAGCGGTTGTAGACCTCGATCCACTCGTTTCCGCTCGGCTGTCCGGGCGGCGGGTCGTACATCACCTCGTTGATGACGAGGTCGCGGGGCACGGGCGTCTGGGCGGCGGCGGCCGAGGCCAGCCCGAGACAGAGAAAGACGAAGCGACGCATAGGCACGGGGCTATACGTCGCAAGGTAGGAAAGAAGGCGGAATATTCGGTGGTATGCCTGCGGTACGGCTGCGCCGTTTTTGTTCCGGAGCTCCGGCAGGAAGCGGGCCGGGCCGGCCTCGGCACCCGGAAGGGCCGGGCCGGCCCTCGGATCGGCCGGGCGAGGAGAGGGGGCGGCGTCGTCACTCGGGATTCACGACGACGGTGCCGATCATCCCGGCCGATTCGTGCGGGAGGCAGACGTACCGGTACGTGCCTGCCACGGTGAAGGTGTGGCTGAAGCGGGCGCCCGCGGTGAGGATGCCCGAGTGGAACGGCTCGGCTCCGGCAGGAAGGATGACGTTGGCCGGATCGGCTGCGAGCGAGGGGTCGGCCGTCGCCGTGTGGGGGACGCTGGAGGCGTTCCGCCACTCGACCGTCTCGCCCACTGCGATGGTGACCGGGCTCGGGTCGAAAGCGAGGGCGTCGGTCATTTCGACGACGGCCGGTGTGCCGCCGTTCGGCTCCGGCGGCAGCGGCTCGCTGGAGAAGCAGGCGGACAGGAGGAGGGGGGCGAGGAGCAGAGGGTGCATCCGCGCACGCCCCGAGGCCGCGAGAGCCATGGCGATCATTGCCGGGGTTCGACGATCACGGTGCCGACCATCCCGGCCGGGGCGTGCGGGATGCAGAAGTACTTGTACGTGCCCGGGACGGTGAACGTGCGGGAGAACTCCGTGCCCGGCGCCATGTCCCCCGAGTCGAACGGCTCGGCGCCGCGCGGGAGCGCCACGTGCGCGGGGTCCAGCGCCTTCGCGGGGTCGGCGGTGACGGTGTGGATGAGGGCGGAGGTGTTCCGCCAGCGGACCGTCTGCCCGGCGCGGATGCGCACCGTGGCGGGCTCGTAGCCGAGCCGGTCGTTCATCGTCACCACGGGGTCGCCCTCGGAGAGGGGCACGTCCGCCTCGGCGGCGGGCGCGGCGCTTCCGAAGTAGCGCGAGACCGTCAGCGGGATGGTGAACTCGAAGCCCCACCGGGCCGACGCACTCGGCACGCCGTACGAGCCGCCCTGGAGCGTGGTCGTGGTCGGGGTGGCGACGTGGAGGGAGAGGGTGTGCGGGCTGTAGGGGATCTGGAGGTGGAGGCCGAGGCCCCACGCCACGTCCTCCGACGCGGCGTCCCGGTCGAGCAGCGCGGCCACGTCGCCCGAGAGGGCCACCCAGCGGTGGAGGCGGAGGCTCGTGCCTCCGGCGACGGCGAAGCGTTCGCCCTCATCGCGGGCGAATCCGGAGAAGGCGCGCCCGGCGGCGAGGAGCCGGACGGGGCCGATCCGCCGGGCCACCGTGAGCTCGCCGTCGAAGCTCTCGGCGCCGACGTTGTAGCCGGCATGGAGTGCCACGTCGAGCGGCGCGCCCGCTTTTTGCGTCAGCGGGTTGTACCGGCCGAAGAACTCCCACTCGTTCGGGAAGCCCTCGACGAGCACGGAGTTGGTGCCGTAACGCGCCCCGGCCATCAGGCGGGCCGGCAGGCCCGTCGCCAGCAGGAACGTCGGCGTGTTGAGCACCTTCCGCGAGGGGTCGTCGGAGACGGAGAACCGGTGGAGGAAGTGGAAGTGGACCGTGCCGGGGTCGCTGACCCACGTGCCGCCGAGGTTGGGCGTCCGGTCGAGGAGGGACTGGGCGGCCGACGCCGAGGCGGGGGCAGGCAGCAGCGCCGCCGCGAGGAAGGGGAGGAGCAGGAAGGCGTGCCGGGGGCGCGCTCGGAAGGGGATGCGCATGGGCGGGCACCGATGGCTTCGACGGGCACACGGCGCAGCCGGAGTACGCCTCCGCCTGCCGCGTTGCCCCTCGATAGACCCCGTGCCTGCCTACGTGACTACCCGCCGACCGAAAAAAATCGGTGGACCAACGACCGGCTCACGCCGCGCGCTTCTCGTTGTGGCGGAGCAGCACGTCGGCCATGAGGCGGGCGGCCCGCGGGAGCGCCGCCTCGTCGATGTCGAAGCGGGCGTGGTGGAGCGGATAGCGCGTCTCCGGCCCGCTGGCCGAGCCGACGCGGATCATCGCGCCCGGGCGGTGCTCCTGGTAGAAGGCGAAGTCCTCGCCGCCCATGCTCGGCAGCGGCAGCTCGTGGACGGCCTCCGCGCCGAACCGGGCGACGGCCGCCTCGCGGACGGTAGCGATCAGGCCGGGGTCGTTGACGACGGGCGGGAGGCGGTCGCAGAAATCCACGTCCACGTCGGCGCCGTAGAGGGCGCCCATCGAGCCGGCCACGCGGCGCATCTTCTCGCGAAGGAACGTCATCGTCTCGCCGTCGGTGCAGCGCAGCGTGCCGCCGAACTCGACCGCACTCGGGATCACGTTGAGCGCGCCGCCGGCGCGGAAGCGGCACGCCGTGATGACGGCGGTCTTGCGGGCGTCGGTCGCGCGCCCGGTGAGCTGGTAGAACTGCGTCAGGATCTGCGTCGCCAGCCAGACGGTGTCGACGGTTTCGTGGGGGCGGGCGGAGTGGCCGGCTTGGCCGCTCTCGATGCGGACGACGAACGGGGAGCACCCGGCCGTGAGCGCGCCCTCGCGGAGGCCGAAGCGGCCGACGGCCAGCGTGGGGTCCACGTGGATGGCGTAGACGGCGTCGAGGCCGTCGAGGATGCCCGCCTCGATCATCTTCGGGGCGCCCGAGGGGCTGCGCTCCTCGTTGGGCTGAAAGAAGATGCGCACCGTTCCGCGCAGCGAGTCCCGCGCGTCGCGCACCAGCAGCGCCACGCCGCAGGCGACGGCGGTGTGGGCGTCGTGCCCGCAGAGGTGGGCCACGCCGGGCCGCTTCGAGGCGTAGGGCACCTCCTTCGCGTCCTGGATCGGCAGCGCGTCCATGTCGGCCCGGTAGCCGACCGTCGGGCCGGGGTGCGCGCCCTCGATCTCCAGAAAGAAGCCGGTCCCGGCGAGGGGGCCGCGGACCGTGAACCGCTGCTCCTCCAGCCAGGCGCGGACGAACGCCGAGGTCTCCTCCTCTTCGAACCCCAGCTCGGGGTTCTGGTGGAGGTGGCGGCGCAGAGGCGAGAGGATGCCCTGCATCTGCGCCTCGAACGAGGCGGGATCCACGGCGACGATGGGGGCGGTGAGGGGGGACACGGCGGGGGACGGAGGCTTCGCGAAAGCTACGGGCAAATGCGATACCGGTCCACGCAGGAGCCGGGAGGGGAGGCCCTACGCCCTCCTCCCACCCGGGTTTGGAAGGCACGGCGAATCCGGCTCCGCCCGCAATCGTCCGCCGGCCCCGGCGCTCACGCCGCCTGGAACACGTCCTCGCGGAGGTCGGCCGCCAGCCGGGCGACGACGTCGGGCAGCCGCCGCGTCTCCTCGTAGACGGCGCGCTGGCGCTCGTAGGAGGCGCCCTTCTCCAGCATCCGCGTCACGTCGCCGAGTTCGGCGGCGCAGCCGAGGCGTTCGGCGAACGGCTTCAGCTCGTCCACGAGGCGGGCCAGATCCTCACGGAGCGGGCTGTGCTCGCCGTCGTTGCTCGTGATCACGTCGGCGTCGAGGCCGTGGCGGGCGGCGCGCCACTTGTTCTCGCGGACGATCCACGTCTGGAGCAGCGGAACGGGCACGCCCTCCTCGTAGTGCGTGTCCATGCACACGACGAGGCTCTGGATGAGCGCCGTCAATGCGGCCGTCTCGCGGAGCGTGCTCGGCGCGTCGCACACGCGGACCTCCAGGGTGCCGAAGCCGGGGTGGGGCCGGATGTCCCACCAGATCTCGCGGATCGTCTCGATGGCGCGCGCGCGGACGAGCGTGTTCATGAACTGCTGGAACTCGCCGTACGAGTGGAGCCGGAACGGCAGCCCCGCCGTCGGCATCCCCTCGAAGATCTTGCTGCGCGCGCTCGCCAGCCCGGTGTCCTCGAAGTCGATGAACGGCGAGGACGCCGAGAGGGCCAGCAGGTGCGGGATGTAGGTCGTGAGCGCGTTGGAGACGGCGATGGCCTTCTCGCCCGACGAGAGGCCGACGTGGACGTGCAGCCCGTAGATGAGCAGCCGCCGCGCGGGCCACTGGATGCGGTCGACGAGGTGCTGGTAGCGCTCGTTGGGGAAGATCTTCTGGTCGCGCCACTGCGCGAAGGGGTGCGTCCCGGCACTGGCGAGCGTGAAGCCGAGTTCGTCGGCGAAGCCGTAGAGCTCCTGGAGCGACGCCGCGAGGTCGGCCCGCGTCTCGGCAACGGTGTTGCAGATGCCGGTGATGACCTCGACGGTGGACTGCGTCAGCTCCTGCTTGACCTTGGGGTGGTCGCCCAGCCGGTCCAGGATGTCCACGGAGCCGGACTTCAGGTTGAGCGTGACGGGGTCAACGACCTGCAGTTCCAGCTCGACGCCGAGCGTGGGGCGCGGGGAGCCGTAAAAGGGGATGCGAGAGGAGCCGTTGCTACTGGCGGGGTCCATGCGGGTGGGTGTTGAGCGGAGCGCGGGGCTCCGCAATAAACCCCGCCCTTCGGAGAAGCGCAACCGGTGGATCAGCCGCCGGGCTCCGGGAAGAGCTGCCGGTAGCGTTCGACCATGCGCCGGGCCTCCTCGGCGATCCGCTCGGCCTCCCCGTTCTTCGCCAGCGAGGCCGCCGTCTCCCGGATCGCGTCCTCCAGCTCTTCGGCGGGGCGGCGGGCGAGGAGCCAGTAGGCATTGGCCCGCTCCATCGCCGCCTCGAAGGCGTCGGCGTCGAGGAGGGTCTCGGGGTCGTCGAGGAGGGGCTGGGCGAAGAGGGCGCGGGCCTCGACCTCGCTCAGCCCGTCGGGGCCGAGCCCGGCGGCGGCGTCGCCGAGGTGGAAGGCCGGATGCTGCACGAGTGCGTCGAAGTCGAGCGTTTCGTGCGTGGTCGCCTGGGCCGCTTCGATCTCCTCCGGGAGCAGGGCCTTCCAGTACGGCTCGACCGTCTCCAGCAGCGCCTCGATGTCGATCCAGTCCTCCTCCGAGGGCGACGGGCCGACGAGCCGGGCTGCGAGCGCCGCCCGGCGAGCGACACGCTCCGACGGCGGCAGCGAGAAGAACGCCCACAGCACGCGCGCCGTCTCCAGCACCGTCAGCACCTCCAGCGGGGCCTCGTCCGGGTTCGCCTTGAGCGCGAAGGCGTCGGCGAGGTCGAGCCCGTACATCGTGAACAGCGGCTCGGCGAAGAGGACGAGGGCGTCGAACTGCACGCCCGTTTCGCCGGAGACCAGCGCGCGGGCGGTGGGGGAGGGTGTGGGCGCGCCGGCTTCCTCAAAGAGGCCGCCGAGGTCGTCGAAGTCGTCGGAGTCGAAGTCCGTCATGAAACGGGGTACGAGTACGGAGAGACCAAGAGAGACGCGAGACGCCGGGTCGGGGTCCGGCCCCACCGTGATTTCAAACGGGGAACGGCGGGACGTGCAGTTCGAAGAGGCGGTCGAAGGCGGCGGCGAGGTCGGAGGCTCGGCCGGTGTGGACGGGAGAGGCCTGGAGGACGGCCGAGCGCGGCGCGGTCAGCCAGTGGAACCGCTCGGAGGGGGGGAGCAGGCCCAGCGCCCCGGCGTCGTCGGCCTCGCCCACGCGCCGGTAGGCGTCGAAGAAGCGGGCGAGCAGGGCCGGATCGAGCCGCGCCGCCCGCCCGACGGCCTCGGCCTCGGCGAAACGGACGTGCAGGAACCGAGCCTGCCGCGCGTGCACCACCAGCCCGGCGTTGACGAAGGTGCCGTGGTGGACGTGCGGCACGACGCGGACCACGGCGTAGTCGAAGTCGAGGAGGGCGTCGCCCATCTCAGCGGCGGTAGTCGAGCGGGCGGGGCGGACGCGTGCGCAGCGCGTGCTGGGCGCGGACGGCCTCGGCCACCCACGGGCGGGGCTCCACGAGGCGGCCTTCGAAGTACTCGAGGTACGCGGCGCGGTTGGCCTCGGCGCTCTCGAAGGCCGGCGCCCGGCCGGCGGGTGCGTCCATCAGGAGGGCGGCGGGCACGTCGGCCAGCACCTCGGTCAGAACGCCCTCCGAGAGGCGCGGGGCGAGGCGCGCGTCGGCGTCGTCGAGGTCGCCCGCGAGGGGGAGGAGGACGTGGTCCTTGATGGCGGCGAACGGCGTGCGCACGCGCTCTAGCGTCAGGCCCTCCCAGTCGTGATGGAAGTAGAGCGCCGCGCCGTGGTCGATGAGCCAGAGCCGGGCGGGGTCGCCCCACCAGAGCAGGTTCGGGTTGCGCGGCGTCCGGTCGATGTTGGTCGTGAGCGCGTCGAGCCAGACGACGGCCGCCGCCTCGGCGGGGTCGAGGAGGTCGCCGACGGCTACGGCGTCGAAGGTGAAGGCGCCGTCGAGGTAGCGGAGGCCCACGTTCGGCCCCCGGCTCCCGTTGAGGATGTCCTGGATCTCGGGGTCGGGCTCGGAGCGGCCGAAGCGCTCGTCGAGGTGGACGATGGCGTGCTCGGGCACGCTCAGCCCCAGCCGCGCCGCCAGCCCCGCCACGATCAGCTCGGCCACGAGGGCCTTCGCGCCCTGCCCGGCGCCGCGGAACTTCGTCACGAAGAGCCCGCCGCCCTCGGTGTCGAGCACGGCGGGCAGCGAGCCTCCCTCGCGGAGCGGCGTGAGGTAGGTCGTGGCTCGGTAGGTCGGAAACGGCACGGGCGAGCGGGCAGGTGGGGGGCGTGGACCGCCCGCCTGCCTTTCAGGTTTCCCGGGCTCCGTCTACGCGCCCGTCGGCGGAGGGGGAGCGGTAGGCTGAAAAGTTAGCACTCCCCCGGGAAAAACCGGCGGCGGTACCTTCCCCCAAATCGCCGTCCCCCCGTGTCGCCCCCGGCTCTCACTCTCCTCGTCGACGCCGACCTGTACGCGCCCGAACCGCTCGGCCGGGGCTGCGTGCTCGTAGGCGGGGGGACGATCCTGCACGTCGGCCCGGAGATCCCGAGGCCGGCGGGGCTGGACGTCGAGACGGTCGACCTCGGCGGGGCGCCGCTCATCCCCGGGTTGATCGACGCGCACGTCCACGTGACGGGCGGCGGGGGCGAGGCCGGTTTCCACACGCGCGCGCCGGCACCCCCGCTCTCGCGCTACACGACGGCGGGCGTCACGACGGTCGTCGGCCTGCTGGGGACGGACGACCTGACGCGGACGACGGGCGGCCTCCTCGCGCAGGTCCGCGCGCTCCGCGCCGAGGGGCTCACCGCCTACGCCTGGACCGGCGGCTACCACCTCCCGCCGACGACCCTCACGGGCTCCATCCGCGGCGACATCGTGCACCTCGCCGAAGTCATCGGCTTCGGGGAGCTGGCAATCTCCGACCACCGCTCCAGCCAGCCGACGTTCGAGGAGGTCGTGCGCGTGGCGAGCGAGTGCCACGTCGCGGGCCTGATGACGGGGAAGGCGGGCGTGCTTCACCTCCACCTCGGGGACGGCGAGCGCGGCCTCGGCCTCGTCCGCCGCGCGTTGGACGAGACGGAACTGCCGCCGCGCACCTTCCACCCGACGCACGTCAACCGCCGGCGGGCGCTCTTCGACGAAGCCCTCGCGCTGACCGCGCGGGGCGTCACCATCGACGTGACGGCGTTTCCGCCCGACCAGGCGGCCCCCGACGAGGTCGAGGCCGCCGAGGCCGTCGGTCACTACCTCGACCGGGGGCTGCCGGCCGAACGGCTCACGGTGTCGTCCGACGGCGGCGGCTGCCTGCCCCACTTCGACGCCCAGGGCGAATTGCTGCGGATGGACTTCGCCACCTCCGGCGCGCTGGCCGACCTGCTGGCGGCGCTCCTCGGCGCCGGGCGCGCCCTCGCGGCCGTGCTCCCACCGTTCACCACGAACCCCGCCCGCCTCCTCCGCTTCTCGCGAAAAGGCCGGATCGCCGTCGGCAGGGATGCCGACCTCGTCGCCCTCGGCGAGGACCACCGTCCGCGCGACGTGATGGCGCGCGGACGGTGGTTCGTTCGCCGCGGCCGGCCCGTCGTGCGCGGCGCTTTCGAGTAACTCACCCACCCGACCCCACCGCATGCCCTCCCCCGGAGTCACCCCGAGCCCTCGCGGGTTCATCGTCCCCGTCGGCGGCGCCGAGAAGAAGCGCCACGACCGGATCATCCTGGAGCGCTTCGCCCGCCTCGCAGGCGGCGAGGAGGCCCGCCTCGCCGTCATCCCTACCGCCTCGGAGCTCGACGACACGGGCGACCGCTACGCGCGCATCTTTTCGCAGCTGCACGTGGAGTCGGTCGAGGTGCTGCCGATCACCACCCGCCAGGAGGCCTTCCGGGACGACTACCTCGCGGTGCTGGAGGACGCCACCGGCATCTTCGTCACGGGCGGCAACCAGCTCCGGCTCTCGACCATCCTCGGCGGGACGCCCGTCGCCCAGATGCTCCGGCGGCGCAACGCGGACGGCGCGCACGTCGGCGGCACGTCGGCCGGGGCGGCCATCATCCCGGAGCACATGATCGCGGGCGGCCCCAGCGGCGCCACGCCCCGCGCCGACGGCGTCATCCTCGCGCCCGGCCTCGGCCTCACCAACCGCCTCGTCATCGACCAGCACTTCCGCCAGCGTGACCGCCTCGGGCGGCTCCTCACGGCCGTCTCGTTCAACCCGTTCGCCATCGGCATCGGCCTCGACGAGGACACGGCGATCTTCTACGGGCCGGACGACGTGTTCGAGGTCGTCGGCAGTGGGGCCGTGACGGTGGTGGACCCGACCCACCTCGACTATTCTTCGATGGACTCCGCGAGGCCGGGGGAGCCGGTGAGCCTCATCGGGCTTCGGCTGCACGTGCTCGCGCACGGGGCGCGCTACGACGTGGCGAACCGCGAGGCGCGAGCGCCGGAGCGGGCGGTGGTGTAGCACCGCGCATCACGTAGGCGCCTCTCCGTGCCCCCCGGCGCCGGGTTCAGGCGGCCGAACGCGCATCTACCGCCGGGTCCGATGCGCGCGCCGCGCGCGGTGCGTACCGCATGGCCACGGCGCCCGAAGCGAGCACCTCGTGGCCCACGAACCGCAAGTCAACGACCTTCGATAGCCCCGCGAACACCGTCGGCCCGTGGCCTGCGAGCCGGGGATGCACGATGAACTCGTACTCGTCGATCAGCCCCAGCTCCGCCAGCGCCCTCGCGAGCCGCACGCCCCCGACGAACAGCCCGTTGCCCGGCTCCTGCTTGAGCTGCCGGACCGCCGTTTCCAGGTCGCCGCGCACGAGCTCGGCGTTCCAGTCGACCCGCTCCAGGGTGTTCGAGACGACGTGCTTCCTGGCCGCGTCGATGGTGCGGGCGAAGGGGAGCATCCAGGGCTCCATCCAGTCCGGCCTCACGCCCGTCTGCGCCGGAAGCCGCCACGCGTCCTCCATCATTTCGTAGGTCACCCGGCCGAAGAGGAGGGCGTCGGCCTCGGCGATCTGCCGGGCCGCGTGGTGGTGCAGGCTCTCGTCCGCGGGCACCGCACGGTGGTCGCAGCACCCGTCCAGGGTGACGTTGATGGAGTACCGAAGGGGGCGCATGGTGGGGTAGCTCCTGCCCGGGAGGTGGGTTGTTTCGAGAGGCGCATGATCGGGCTGCCGTGCTCGGGCTCCGCATGACGCTCCGCATGACGCTCCGCATGACGCTTCGCATGACGCTCCGCATGACGCTTCGCATGACGCTCCGCATGACGCTTCGCATGACGGGTGGCGTCTCACCCGCCGCCCGGGCACGGCGGCAGGGCGAGGCAACGTAGGCGCGGGACGGGCGCGAGGCAAGGCCGCAGCGCTCTGCATCGGGTGCACGGCGGGTTACACGGCCGACGCCGGTTCGGGGCCATACGCATGGCTCTGAAGCCGCGGCGGACGCGTGGCGAGGGCGTTGACGCGCCGGCGGAAACGGATTCTCCATCCGGCCCCTTGCCTGTCCCGTCTCCCGTGCTCACCTTTGTCCCCCGCTCCTCTCGCCGCTTCGCCCGATGCGCATCCGCTCCACGAACGTCTACGTCGGCCCCAACCTCTACGCCCACTTCCCCGTCATCCGCCACGTCATCGACCTCGGCCCGCTGGAGGACTACCCCACCGGGAGGCTCGGCGACTTCGCCGAGCGGCTCGTCGAGGCGCTGCCGGGGCTGCACGAGCACGGCTGCTCCTACGGCGAGCCCGGCGGCTTCATCCGCCGCATGACCGAGGACGAGGGGACGTGGCTCGGCCACGTCTGGGAGCACGTCGCCATCGAGCTGCAGAACGTCGCCGGCATCGACGTGACCTTCGGCAAGACGCGCTCGGCGGACACGCCCGGCGAGTACCTCATGGTCTACGAGTACAAGCAGAAGGAGGTGGGCCTGGAGGCGGGCGAGCTGGGCCGACGGCTCATCCTTCACCTCCTCCCGGATGACCTCAAGGCCCGCCTCGACGGGCAGCCCGAAGACGGCTTCGACTGGGAGGCCGAGCGCGACGCCTTCATCCGCTTCGCGCAGCGGCGCGAGTTCGGCCCGAGCACGCAGTCGCTCGTGGACGCGGCGGCGCGGCGGGACATCCCCTGGCTCCGGCTCAACAAGTACTCGCTCGTCCAGTTCGGCCACGGCAAGTACCAGAAGCGCATCCAGGCCACGATCACGTCCGAGACGAAGCACATCGCCGTCGAGATCGCCTCCGACAAGGAGGACACGCGGAACCTGCTCGAAGACCTCGGCCTGCCGGTGCCCCGGCAGCGCCTCGTCTACGCCGAGGCGGAGGCGGTCCGCGCCGCCGAGGCCATCGGCTACCCCGTCGTCGTCAAGCCGCTCAACGCCAACCACGGGCGGGGCGTCTCGATCCGGTTGATGGACGCCGAGCAGGTGCGCGCGGCCTTCGCCCTGGCGCGCGAGCACGGCACCGGGCGCGGCGTGCTCGTCGAGAGCTTCGTCTCCGGGTTCGACCACCGGATGCTCGTCGTGAACGGGAAGCTGGTGGCCGTGGCGAAGCGCGTCCCCGGCCACGTCGTCGGCGACGGGCGGCACACCATCGAGGAGCTGGTCGAGATCGTCAACCAGGACCCCCGGCGCGGCGTCGGCCACGAGAAGGTGCTCACCAAGCTCACGTTCGACGCGCAGGCCGAGCGCCTGATGGCGGCGGCGGGCTACACGAAGGAGACGGTGCTGCCCGAGGGCGAGGTGTTCTACCTCCGCTCGACGGCCAACCTCTCCACCGGCGGCACCGCGCTCGACCTCACCGACGTCGTCCACCCCGACAACCGGGAGATGGCCGAGCGCGCCATCAAGGCCATCGGCCTCGACGTGGGCGGCGTGGACTTCCTGACGGACGACATCGCCCGGTCGTGGCGCGAGGTCGGCGGGGCCATCGTCGAGTGCAACGCGGCGCCGGGCTTCCGCATGCACGTCGCCCCCAGCGAGGGCACCCCGCGCGACGTGGCCGGGCCCGTCCTCGACATGCTCTTCCCGCCGGGCACGCCCACGCGCATCCCCATCGCCGCCATCACGGGCACGAACGGGAAGACCACCACGACGCGGATGCTCACGCACATCGTCAAGATGGCGGGCTACACGCCGGGCAACACCTCGTCCGACGGCGTCTACATCGACGGCCACCTCACGGTCAAGGGCGACATGACCGGGCCGACGAGCGCGCGCATGGTCCTCCGCGACCCCGACGTGGACGTGGCCATCCTGGAGACGGCGCGCGGCGGGCTCCTCCGCAGCGGCCTCGGCTTCACGAAGTGCAACGTCGCCGCCGTGCTCAACGTCACCGCCGACCACCTCGGCATCAAAGGCATCGACACGCTCGACCAGCTCGCCGAGATCAAGCGCATCCCCGTCGAGGTCGCCCAGGATGCCGCCGTCCTCAACGCCGACGACCCGCGCTGCCTCGCGATGGCCGACCACACCGAGGCCCGGCGCATCTGCTACGTCACGATGGACCCCCGCCACGCGCTCGTCCGCGAGCATATCCGCGCGGGCGGCTGCGCCGTCGTGCTGGAGCAGGGGATGAACGGCGAGATGATCACGATCTACGACGGGGGCCGCCACATCCCGCTGCTCTGGACGCACCTCATCCCCGCCACGCTCGAAGGGAAGGCCGTCCACAACGTCCAGAACGCGATGTTCGCCGCGGCCTGCGCCTACGCCCTCGGCGAGGGGCCGATGAACCTCTCGCTCGACCACATCCGCCACGGCCTCCGCACCTTCTCGACCTCCTACTACGAGGCGCCCGGCCGGCTCAACGTCTACGACGAGCACCCCTTCAAGGTCATCCTCGACTACGCCCACAACCCCGACGCCGTCGCGGTGATGATGGACCTCGTGGACAAGCTCGACGTGCGCGGCAAGAAGCGGCTCGTGCTGGCCGCCCCCGGCGACCGCCGCGACGAGGACGTGGAGGCGATCGCCCGCCACGCCGCCGGCCACTTCGACCACTACGTCTGCAAGCGCGACGACAACCCGCGCGGGCGCGGCCCCGACGAGATCCCGCAGCTCCTCCGCCGCGGTCTCATCGAGGCGGGCGTCGAGGACTCCGCCATCGACGTCGTCGTGGACGAGCAGGAGGCCGTGGAACACGCCCTCCGCACCAGCGGCGACGGCGACCTCCTCGTCATCTTCGGCGACGAGATCGCGCGGTGCTGGAAGCAGATCGTGCAGTTCGACCCGTCCGGCACCCGGGCGGCGAGCGGGCCGCCGGCCGTGAGCGACTCCGTGAACGGCGAGGAGGCCGAGGTCGTCGCGGCGCCCTACCTCGCGTCGGTGCCGGCCGAGCCGATTCCGCTCGCGTCCGGCCAGCGGCTCCGCCGCGACGCACGCGGCGTGCGCGTGGTCCACGACGAGGAGGCCGACTGAGCCCATGACCTTCGACGACAGCCGACGTCTCACCGGGCCGAGCCTGCTCCTCGACCGCCCGGGCGCCGTCCTGGAGGTCCGCCTCGGCGACGACGAGGCCGCCGCCGCCGTCGAGGCGTGGCGGCGGCACCTCGCCCGGTACGCCGAGGCCGTCGGCTGGGGCGCTCCTGCGGTCGGCGTGCGGCGGTACGCGGGCGGCGCGTCGCTCGCCTTCGAGGCGCCCATCGACGCGCTCTACGCGGCGACCGAGGTCAACGAGGCCGCCTGGGACGCGGCGGTCGCCGAGGTCGAGGGCGGGGACGGCCGCCTCTTCGAGGCCGAGGTGGAGCGCCTCCGAGCGCTGATCGCAGAGGAGCGGAACCCGGCGCTGCGGGCGCTCCAGGCCGCCGCCGCCGAGCGCGGCGTGACCCTGCTCAGCGACGACCACACCGCCTCGGTGGGGCTGGGGACCGGCTCGCTGAGCTGGCCCGTCCGCGCCATCCCGGCCCCCGAGCGGATCGACTGGGACGGCGTCCACGACGTGCCCGTGGCGCTGGTCACCGGGACGAACGGAAAGTCCACCACGGTCCGGCTCCTGGCGGCCGTCCTCCGCGCCGAGGGCCGCGTGCCCGGCGCGACCTCCACCGACCGCATCGTCGTCGGCGCCGACATCCTCGACCGGGGCGACTACTCCGGGCCGGGCGGCGCACGGGCGGTGCTGCGCGACGGCCGCGTGGAAACGGCCGTGCTGGAGGTGGCGCGGGGCGGCGTCCTGCGCCGCGGCCTCGGCGTCCCGCGCGCCACGGCCGCCGCCGTCACGAACGTCGCCGACGACCACCTCGGCGAGTACGGCGTGGACACCGTCGAGGAGCTGGCCGAGGCCAAGTTCGTCGTGACCAAGACGCTCGGCGAGGGCGGCGTGCTCGTCGTCAACGCCGAGGATCCGTACTGCCACCACGAGGCGCACCGCCTCACGCCGCTGCTCGACGATCAGGGCGTCCGGCTCTTCTGGACCGCGCTCGACCCGGACCACGAACGCCTCGTCGTCCACCGCCGGATGGAAGGGACGGCCTGCGCCGTCGTGGACGGCCACCTCGCCTTCAGCGCCCGGGGCGGCGATTGGCAGCCGGTCGTATCCGTGGCCGACATCCCGATCACGCTCGGCGGCGCGGCGCGCTACAACGTCCGCAACGCGCTCGCGGCGCTGGGCCTGGCACTCGCGCTGGGGGCCGAGCCGGAGGCCATCGCCGCGGGCCTCCGCGCCTTCCGCAGCGACCCCGACTCCAACCCGGGCCGCGGTAACGTCTTCGACGTCGGCGAGGCGCGCGTGCTGGTGGACTTCGCGCACAACGCGCACGGCCTGGAGGCGCTCCGCGAGGCCGTCGAAGGCCTCCCGGCCCGCCGCCGGATCGTCCTGATGAGCCACGCCGGGGACCGCACCGACGGCGAGATCGCGGCGCTCGCCCGCGAGGCCGCCCGCCTCGGCGCCGCCCACTACGTCCTCGCCGACCTGCCCGACTACCTCCGGGGCCGCGCGCCCGGGGCCGTCCCGGCCCTCCTCGCCGAGACCCTCCGCGAGGCCGGCGTCTCCGAGGACGCCATCGAGCCGGCGGCCGACCCCGTGGAGGGGACGCGGAAGGCCCTCGCGATGGCGCAGCCCGGCGACCTCCTCCTGCTTTTCGTCCTGAGCCATCGCGACGAGGCCTTCGCCCTCATCCGCGAGGCCGCCGCCCGCGCCCGCACGGCATGAAACGATCCTCCCGGCATGAAACGATCCTCCCGACGCGCGCCTACCGCCGCCCCGGCATCCCGCCGGCGGCTTCCGCTCATCCTCGGACTCGTCCTGCTCCTCGCTGCGCTGGGTTATCTGCTCCTCCGCCCGGGTGCGCCCGCCTTCGACGGCGAGCGGGCGATGGCGTGGGTGCGTGCGCAGACCGAGCAGGGGCCGCGCGTGCCGGGGACGGTCGTGCACACCGCCTTCCCGTCCTGGCTCGAAACCCAGCTCGCCCCCCTGGCCGACGCCGTCAGCCTCCAGCCCTTCACCTACCGCGACGCGCACGACTCGACGCGCACCTGGGCCGGGACGAACGTCGTCGCCTCGTTCAACATGACGCCGGAGAGCGGGCGCCGCGTGATGCTCGCCGCACACTGGGACACCCGGCCGCAGGCCGATCAGGACCCCGACTCCACGCTGCGCGCCCGGCCCAGCCTCGGCGCCAACGACGGCGCCTCCGGCGTGGCCGTACTGCTGGAGATGGCTCGCCTCCTCGCCGACCGCGAGCCCGAGGTGGGCGTGGACCTCGTCTTCTTCGACCTCGAAGACCTCGGCGACGACCTCCCGCCCGGCACCGACGCCAGCGCTCCGCGCAACCCGTTCGCCATCGGGGCCGAGCGGTTCGTCGCGATGAACCCGCGCTACCGGCCGCAGTACGGCGTCCTCCTCGACATGGTGGGCGATGCCGAGCTGCGCATTCCGCAGGAGGCCTACTCCCGCATCAACGCGCCCGAGGTCATGGCGCGCGTCTGGGCCGCCGCCGAGCGCGTCGGGGCGACGGCCTTCGTGGACGAGCCCGGCGGGCCGGTCGTGGACGACCACGTCCCGTTCCTCCAGCGCGGCATCCCGGTCGTCAACCTCGTCCACTATCCCTTCCCGCCCACCTGGCACACGAGTGCCGACACGCCCGAGCGGATGAGCGCCGCGAGCCTCCAGCAGGTCGGCGACGTGCTGGTGGAGCTGCTCTACGGCGACGGCTGACCGAGCGGGTACCGCGCCCGCGTCGCGTACCGCGAGCCCTCCGGGTGCCGCTCGCTCTCTACCAGCCGGAACTCCGTGATCGTAGCTGTGAGCCTCGGAAGGGGGCGGCGGAGCGCTTTGCCGAGCGCCGTGCGGTCGGGATCGCGGAGGCGGGCCAGCGTGAGGTGGGGGCGGAACGGCCGCATCTCCGGCGCGAAGCCGACCGTCGCCAGGGCCGCGTTCACCCGTTGATGGAGATCGAGGAGCGCGGGTTCGTCGCGGAGCGTCGCCACGAGGGCGCGCGGGCGGCGCCGGTTCGGGAACACCGCGAGTCGGTCGGGTTCGAGGGCGACGGGCGCCGCCTCGACCCTGCGCAACGCCTTGGCCGTCGCGGTGGCGCGGTCCTCCTCGACGACGCCCAGGAAGGCGAGGGTGAGGTGAAGCTGCTCGGGGCGCATCCACCGCACTCCGTCCGCCTCGGCGCGCACGGCAGCGAGGGCGGCTCCCAGCGGGTCGGGCACGGGAAGGGCGACGAAGAGGCGGGGCATGGATAGGGAAGTAGGCGGTGCGGAAAGGCCCCTCGTCCGCTTCTCCGCCGTCCCAATCTCCGCGCCTACACCGGTAGCCGCGCCGTCCGGCGCAGCAGGACGAGGAAGAACGGTACGCCGCAGATCGCCGTCAGGATGCCGACGGGAAGCTCCTGGCCGGGCAGGACCGTGCGGGCGACGAGGTCGGCGAGGAGGAGGAACAGCGCGCCGGTGGCGCACGAGAGCGGCACCAGCCGCCGGTGGCTCGGCCCGACGACGAACCGCACCGCGTGCGGCACGATCAGCCCCACGAATCCGATGATTCCGGATGAGGCCACCAGCACGCCCGTCACGGCGGCGGCGAGCACGATCAACCCGCGCTTGAGCGCCTCGACGGGCACGCCGAGGGAGCGCGCCGGCTCCTCGCCCGTCAGCAGCGTGTCGAGCGGCCGGGCCAGCAGCCACAGCGCGAGGGTGGCGACGAACGTCCCGAGGAGGGGGAGGGGGAGCGATTCCCAGCGCGCGCCGGCCAGCGAGCCGAGCAGCCAGAACAGCACCGCCCGGAGCTTGTTGGGGTCGGGCGAGGCGTACGTCACGAACGCCGTCACGGCCGCGAGGAACGACGACACGGCCACGCCCGCGAGGAGCAGCCGCGCCACCGAGAGCCGCGCGCCCGTCCGCGCCACGGTGAAGACGACGACGAGCGTGCCGAGGGCGCCGAGGAAGGCCGCCAGCGGGAGCGAGAGCGCCCGGCTCAGCAGCGGCGGCAGGAAGCCGAGGTAAAACAGCGAGGCCCCCGCGCTCGCCCCGCTGGAGACGCCCAGCACGTACGGCTCGGCCAGCGGGTTGCGCACGAGCGCCTGCATCGCCACGCCCATCACGGCAAGGCCGCCGCCGACGGCCAGCGCCAGCAGCGCCCGCGGCAGCCGGAGTGACCACACGATGGTCCGGGCAACGGGGTCGGAGGCCGTTCCGCCCGGCCCCTCGCGGAGCGCCTGGACGACCGTGCCGAGGGGGAGATCCACGCTCCCCAGGGCCAGCGCGGCCAGGAGCGCGGCGACGAGCGCCAGCGCCAGCCCGCCCGCCACGACGAGGGGCCGCGTCATGATCCGGCAGCCGGATGAAGGAGCGCCGCCAGCCGGGCGATGCCCTCCGCGAGGCGGGGACCCGGGCGGCTCAGCAAGTCCGGGTCGAAACCGTACACGCGGCCCTCCGCGACGGCCGGGACGAGCGTCCACGTAGGGTGGTGGTCGAGGAGCCGGGCCGGGTCGTAATCCCAGCCGGCGAGCACGACGATCACCTCGGGCGCGGCCTCCAGGACCCACTCGTCGCTGAGGACGGGCGCGGCGCCGCCGAAGGCGTCCGTGAGGTTGTCGCCCCCGGCTAGCCGGACGGCCTCGCTGGCGTACGACTCGCGGCCGAAGGCGTAGAGCGTTTCGTCGCCTACGAGCAGGAGCGTACGCGGCGGAGCCAGGTCCGCCACCGCCTGCACGACGCTGTCGAGGCGCGCCTCGAACGCCGCCGCCGCCGCCTCGGCGTTCACGTGGAGGAGGGCGCCGAGCGTGCGCATCGCGGCGGGCACGTCGGCCACCTCGTCGAACGAGAAGAAGTACGTCGGGAGGCCGAGGCGGGCGAAGGGCTCGGCGTCGGCCGGGCTGTTGATCTGGTCCGTCGCCAGCAGCAGGTCGGGCTCCAGCGCCACGACGCCCTCGGGCTCCAGCGGAAACGTCGAGAACGAAGGCAGGTCGAGGACGGCCTCGGGGAAGGTGTCCGACTGGCTTCGCCCGACCAGCCGGTCGCCCGCGCCGACGGCGTAGAGCATCTCCGTCAGGTTCGGGGCGAGGGAGAGGATGCGGCGCGGGGGACTCGGGAGGGTGACCGTCCGTCCGAGCGCGTCGGTAACGGTCGTGTCGGAAGCAGGAGGATCCGCCCGTGGTGGGGAATCCTTCGGGCCGCAGCCGAGGCCGAGGAGCAGCGCGGCCGCCGAAAACACGCAGAAGGTCGAAAACACGCAGAAGAGGGAGCGCACGGAGCGGAGGGGGCGAGCGTTTCGTTCCGTAACTTACGCCGGGGCGTTCCCGAGGCGGGTGCCCCTTTTCGCTCCATGCGGTACGCCTTCCTCCTCAACCCCGCCGCCCAGAACCACCACGCCGGCCGGCGCCGGCCGGCGCTGGAAGCGGCGCTGCGCGCCGAAGGCGTGGCCTTCACCCTGGTCGAGACGGTGGCGCCGGGCCACGCCGAGCGCCTCGCCCGCGAGGCCGCCGCCGAGCACGACGTGGTCGTGGCCGTGGGCGGTGACGGGACCATCCACGAGGTCGCGCGGGGCGTCTTCGGCACCGGCGCCCGCATGGGCGTGCTCCCCCTCGGAACCGGCAACGACTTCGCCCACGCCATCGGGATGCCCGACGACCTCGGCGCGGCCGTGCGGGCGCTGCTCGCGGCCGAGCCGGTGCCGGTGGATGTGGGCCGCGTACGCTGGCAGGAACGCGCCGATGGCGGCGCCTTCGCCACGCACGAGGCGCTCTTCACCAACTGCCTCGGCACGGGCTTCGACGCCCTCGCGGCGCGCGGGGCGCAGCGGTTCAAGTTCCTCGGCGGGCGCACGGCCTACCTCGCCGCCGTCCTCCGGTCGCTGTGGCTCTGGCGGCAGCCCGTCGCCACGATCACGCTCCAGACGGCGATGGAGCCCGAACCGGTCCTCGCCGCCGCCGAGGTGGGTGGGGCGGCGCAGGCCGAGCCGGCCCGCCTCGGCCTGCCGCCCGGCGAGGGCGAGGCGCTCCACGACGGCCGCTTCTTCCTCGTCGAGGTCGGCAACGGCTTCTCCGTCGGCGGCGGCTTCCTGCTGACGCCCGACGCCGTGGTGGACGACGGCCTGCTCGACGTGTGCCTCGTGGACCGCGTCTCGACGAAGCGTGTGCTCCAGGTGCTGCCCAAGGCGTTCACGGGCGCGCACGTGTGCGAGCCCGAGGTCACGATCCGCCGGGCGCGGCGCGTCACGATCCGCTCCGAGGCCCCGCTGCCCGTCCAGGCCGACGGCGAGAACCTGACCGTCGGCGCGCGGGTGATCGACGTGGAGGTGATCCCCGGCGCGCTTTCCCTTCTGGCCCCCCGAATTCGCCGCCCCGAACTCCACGCCTAGCCCGCGCGGTTGGCCGCCCGTACTTTCCGGTCCGCCCCGAACCCCTCCGTCCCCCATGAGCCAGAAGCGGATCTACATCGTCGACGACGACCCGAAGATCGGCGAGCTCTTCGCCACCGTCCTCCAGCGCGACGGCTACGCCGCCCGCTCGTTCGTCGCCGCCGCCGACATGTTCGAGGTGATCGACGGCGGCGACGCGCCCGACCTCATCCTGACCGACCTCATGATGCCCGAGACGACGGGCATCCAGGTCATCGAGGAGGTGCGCGCACGGAATCTGACGATCCCCATCATCATCATGACGGCGCACTCGTCGGTCCAGACGGCCGTCGAGGCGATGCGGCTCGGCGCGTTCCACTACCTCCAGAAGCCGGTCAACCTGGAGGAGATGCGCACGCTGCTGGCCAAGGCGCTCGACCTCTACGCCGACCGCGTCGAGCTCCAGGAGATCAAGGTCGAGCGCAAGAAGCAGCACTCCGTCTCGAAGATCCTCGGCACCAGCCCCGAGATCGAGGAGGTGCGGCAGACCATCGAGACGCTCAAGGACATCCCCAACACCATCGTCCTCATCCGCGGCGAAACCGGCACGGGGAAGAACCTCATCGCCCAGACCATCCACTACGCGTCGAAGTGGAACACCGGGCGGTTCCTCGAAATCAACTGCGCCGCGCTGCCGGACAACCTCCTCGAATCGGAACTCTTCGGCTACGAGAAGGGCGCCTTCACCGACGCCCGCGCCTCCAAGCCCGGCCTGCTGGAGATCGCCGACGGCGGCACGCTCTTCCTCGACGAGATCGACTCGATGAGCCTGCCGCTCCAGGCCAAGCTCCTCTCGTTCCTGGAGAGCCGCACCTTCCGCCGCCTCGGCGGCGTGGACGACATCCGCGTCACCACCCGCATCCTCTGCGCCACCAACGCCGACCTGGAGGCCAAGATCGCCGACAAGGCGTTCCGCAAGGACCTCTTCTTCCGCATCAACGTCGTCTCGATCAAGCTGCCGGCGCTCCGCCAGATGGGGCGCGACACGCTCGCCATCGCCGAGCGCGTGGCCGAGGGCTTCGCCGCCGACTTCAACAAGCCGTTCGAGGGGTTCACCGAGGCGGCCGAGGCCAAGCTGATGGAGCACGACTGGCCCGGCAACGTCCGCGAACTGCGCAACGTGCTGGAGCGGGCCCTGATCTTCGCCCGCGAGCCCGTCCTCGACGCGAAGGACCTCGTGCTGCTCAAGACGGAGGGGTTCGAGCCCGAGAGCGACGACGGCTACTTCCGCTTCCGCTCCGGCGGCCCGCTCGAAGAGCTCGAGTACGAGTACATCAAGCACATCCTCGCCACGCGCAAGGCCTCCTACGCCGACATCGCCAAGCTCCTCGGCATCTCGAAGAAGACGCTCTGGGAGAAGCGCAAGAAGTACAACCTCGACGAGGAGGTCGAGGAGATGACGAGCTGAGAACCGGGAAGTGAGAAGGATGAAGTAAGAAGGAGTGCCGAGAGCACCTCTCTCACTTCGGCCTTCTCACGTCGACCTTTCCATGAACGCTTCCGACCGCCAGGCCCTCCGGGACGCGCTCACCCGGACGTACGGCTCGCCGCACGACGGCGAGCAGGTGCGCGGCGGGTGCCGCCCCGAGCAGCAGCGAGGGCTCGAACGCCTGGTGGACGCCGGGGCCGGCCGCCTCGGTGTCCGCGCCGACCGCCTGCCGTCCGACCCCCTCGGCCTCGACGCCTGCCGCCTCGCCCCGCCCATCGCCCGGCTCATCGACCACACCGTGCTCAAGCCGGAGACGACGGCGGCCGACATCGAGCGGCTTTGCGCCGAGGCGCGCGAGCACTGCTTCGCGAGCGTGTGCGTGAGCCCGGTCTGGGTGCCCCTGGCCGCGCGCCACCTCCACGGCGCGATCCCGATGGTCTGCACCGTGATCGGCTTTCCGCACGGCGCCAGCCGCACGCCGGTCAAGGCCTTCGAGACGGAGATGGCCGTCCGCGACGGCGCCTCCGAGATCGACATGGTCCTCGCCATCGGGCTGCTCAAGAGCCAGCGCTACGACGAGGTCGAGGCCGACATCCGCGCCGTCGTCGAGGCCGCGCAGGGACGCACAGTGAAGGTCATCCTCGAAACCGCGCTGCTGACCGACGAGGAGAAGGTGATCGCGTGCGTGCTGAGCCAGAACGCGGGCGCCGGCTTCGTCAAGACCTCGACCGGCTTCGCCTCGCACGGCGCCACGCCGGAGGACATCGCGCTGATGCGCCGCGTCGTGGGCGACCGGATGGGCGTCAAGGCCTCCGGCGGCATCCGCTCGGCCGACGACGCCGTGACGATGGTCGAGCACGGGGCCACCCGCCTCGGCGCCAGCGCGGGCGTGGCTATCTTGAAAGGGCTCACCTCCGACGCCGCCTACTAGAGGGTAGTGACATTCTAGCGCCATGCGCTTCGCCGTACTCCTCGCTTTCGTGCTGGCATTGGCCGCGTGCGCGGGCCCGTCCGGCACCACCCGCCCGTCGGGTGACGACGACCCGCCTCCGCCGACGGAGCCGGGGTATCCGGCGTACGAGACGTTCGACCCCTCCGGCTACGACGTCCACCCGGCGCGGCCCGCTCGGCCCATTGAGCACGACGTACCCGCGCGGCTGATGGAGGGCCGCGTGGAGGTGCCGGCCGACGACGTCGAGCGCGAGGTGGACGGGTTCCGCATCCAGGTCTTCTCGGGCGAGGACCGCCGCGCCGCCGAGGGCGTCCGCGCCGAGGCCGACGCCTGGGCGCGCGACGTGCGCGGCCAGGACGACGCACTCCGCAACCTGGAGTCGGACGTCCTCTACCAGCAGCCGTACTACCGCGTGCGGATCGGGGCGTTCGAGTACCGCGACGAGGCCGAAGCGGCGCTCGCGTTCGTCCGCCAGCGGTTTCCCGAAGCGTTCATCGTGCCCGACCGGGTGACGATCCGGGAATAAGCCCGCTCAGGGCGCCGCCTTTTTCTTCGTCACGAGCTTGCGGGGGATCTGCGCCCGCGCCGCCAGCGCCGCGCCGACGATGCCCGCCTCGTTGCTGAGCGCGGCCGGGACGATCGGCGCCCGCGTCGCCAGCAGGTGGCCGAACTCCGCCCACCGCTCCGGCCGGCTCACGCCGCCGCCCACGATGATGAGGTCGGGGGAGAGGAGGAACTCGATGTGGTCGAGGACGGGCTGGAGCCGCTTCGTCGCCCACTTTTCCCAGCGCATCCCCTTGGCCTCGCGGACGCGGTCCGAAGCGTGGTGCTCGGCGATCTTCTTGCCGAACTGGAGGTGGCCGAACTCCGTGTTGGGCACCAGTTTGCCGTCGAGGAAGAGCGCGCTGCCGATCCCGGTCCCGATGGTCAGCATCAGCGTGACGCCCTTCCGGCCCCTCCCGGCCCCGTACTTCATCTCCGCGAGGCCGGCCGCGTCGGCGTCGTTCATGACGGCGACGAGGCAGCCGGTGGCCTTTTTGAACCGCCGCGCGGCCGGCGTCCCGATCCAGCTGGGGTCGATGTTCGCCGCCGTCTCGACGACGCCCTTGCGCACGCGCGCCGGAACGGTGCAGCCGATGGGGCCGGACCACCCGAAGTGCCGCGCAATCTCGGCGACGGTTTTCGCGACGGCCTTCGGCGTGGCGGGGTGCGGCGTGGGGATGCGGTAGCGGTCCGTGAGGAGCGCACCCGTCTTGAGGTTGACGGGCGCGCCTTTGACCCCCGATCCGCCGATGTCTACGCCGAGGGCGCGGTTGAGTCGCTTGGGCATGGAAGCAACGGAGAGGTCGGCGCCCGGTCAGGAGGGGGCGACGGAGAAGTAGAGGAGGCTGAACCAGCCGCGTCCGTTGGTCCACTCCCGCTCCAGCCGCAGCCCGGCCGGCTCGGCCAGCGCGGCGAGCTCGCCGGGGGCGTACTTGTAGGAGTTCTCGGTGTGGATCGAGTCGCCCGCTTCGAAATCGAAGGAGCGCCCGCCGATATGCACCGTCTGCGGCCGGGTGCTGACGAGGTGCATTTCGACCCGTCCCGCCTCGGCGTCGTAGTGGGCGCGGTGGGCCCAGGCGCCGAGGTCGAAGTCGGCGCCGAGTTCGCGGTTGAGGCGGGCGAGCAGGTTGCGGTTGAAGGCGGCCGTGACGCCCTCGGGGTCGTTGTAGGCCCGCTCCAGGACGGCCACGTCCTTCTTGCGGTCCACGCCGAGTAGGAGGCCGCCGCCCGGTCCCGCCACGTCGGCGATCTGGGCGAGGAAGCGCCGGGCCTCCTCGGGCTCGAAGTTGCCGATGGTCGAGCCGGGGAAGAACACGACGCGCTTGCGGCGTTTTTCCGGATCGTCCGGGAGCGAGAGCGGCCTCGTGTAGTCGGCCGCGACGGGCTCGATGCGGAGGCGGGGGTAGTCGGCTCGCAGCGCCTCGGCCGTCGCCTCCAGGTGCTCGGCGGAGATGTCGATGGGCACGTAGGCGGCGAGGTCCGGAAGGGCGTCGAGGAGGAGGCGCGTCTTCGTGCTCGACCCGCTCCCGTATTCGATCAGCACCACGCCCGGCCCGACCACCTCGGCGATCTCGCCGAGGTGGGCCTCCAGGATGCCGACCTCGGTGCGCGTGGGGTAGTAGGCGTCGAGCGCCGTGATCCGGTCGAAGAGGCGGGAGCCCTCCTCGTCGTAGAAGTACTTGCTCGGGAGCGACGGCGGCGAGGCCGAGAGCCCGGTGAGCACGTCGCGGAGGAGCGCGGCCGGTTCCGTCGTCGTGGGCGGAGAGGCGGGCATCGCTCAGAGGCTCCGGGCGAGGCGGAGGCCCGTGAACTGCCAGGTGGAGGCCGGGTGGAAGAAGTTGCGGTACGTCGGCCGGATGTGCGTGCGGCTGGTGGCGCACGAGCCGCCGCGCAGGACGAACTGCCCGCTCATCCACTTTCCGTTGTATTCGCCGAGGGCGCCGTCGCCGGGGCGGTAGCCGGGGTAGGCCGTGTAGGCGCTGTGCGTCCATTCCCACGCCTCGCCGTACATCTGGAGGAGGCGCGGCGTCGAGGCGCCGTCGCCTTGCGCGAGCGGCTCGGCCGGTGCCGGGTGCAGGCGGCCGTCCTCAACGAAGTGCCCCTCGGGGAGCCCGAGGCCGCCCCAGACGGTGCGGGCGGCGGCCTCCCACTCGAACTCGCTCGGGAGGCGCGCCCCGGCCCACTGGTGGGCCGCCCAGCGGGCGAAGGCGTCGGCCTCGAAGTAGGAGAGGTGGGTGACGGGCTCGTTCGGATCCACGGGCCGCATCCCGGCCAGCGTGAAGTGCCACCATGCACCGTCCCGGCGCTCCCAGTAGAACGGCCCGGTCCACCCTTCGGCCTCGACCGTCGCCCAGCCCTCGGAGAGCCAGAGCGGCGCGGCGCGGTAGCCGCCGTCCTCGATGAACGCCATGAACTCGCCGCAGGTGACGAGCCGGTGACCGAGGGCGAAGGGCTCGACGAAGGCCCGGTGGCGCGGCCCCTCGTTGTCGAAGAAGAAGCGGTCGCGGCTCGTCCGGCCGCCCGCGCGGGCGCCGATCTCGTGGAGGCCGCCCGCGTGCTCGACCCACTGGAGCGGCCCGGGATCGAGGCTCGCGATGTCCGGCCGCTCGCGGTAGACGGGGCGCAGCGGGTTGACCGAGAACACGTGCTTGATGTCGGTCAGCATCAGTTCCTGGTGCTGCTGCTCGTGGTTGCGCCCGACCTCGATCACGTCGGCGACCTCGGGGTGCTCGGCCTCGTCGAAGTCGTCGAGGAAGCGGAGCATGGCCTCGTCCACGGCGCGGCGGAAGGCGAAGACCTCCTCGACCGTCGGGCGCGAGAGGTAGCCGCGCTGGGCGCGGCAGTGGCGCTCCCCGGCCTGCACGTAGTACGAGTTGAAGAGGTACGGGTAGCGCGCATCGTAGAGCGCGTAGCCCGGGGCGTATTCCTTGAGGACGAACGTCTCCCAGAACCACGTCGTGTGCGCGAGGTGCCACTTGGTCGGGCTCACGTCGGTCATCGACTGAACGACGTAGTCCTCGGTGGCGAGGGGCGCGCAGAGGGACTCGGTGAAGGCGCGGACGGCGGTGAAGCGCTCGGCCAGCGTGGCGGCCGGAGGGGCGGCGACGGCAGACATACGGGTAGCGTGCGGGGGGAGGGGCGAGGGCTCTACGCGGAAGCGCGAACCGGGTTCGGCCGGCCGCGCGTCACGCGGCCAGCCGGGTCTCGACGTGCATCTCGGCGTGGAGCGTGCGGTGGACGGGGCAGCGGTCGGCGATCTCCAGCAGCCGTGCCCGCTGGGCCGCGTCGAGCTCGCCGTCGAGGACGATCTCGCGGGTGAGCCGGTCGATCTTGCCGACCGTGGTCTCGCACGCGCGGCAGTCCTCGGCGTGGATGCGGTCGTGCGCGACGCGGGCAGTGGCGGACCGGAGCGGCCACCCCTTCCGCCCGGCGTACGTCGTGAGCGTCATCGTGGTGCAGGCGGCGAGGGCGGCGGCGAGGAGGTCGTACGGCGTCGGCCCGGCCTCCGTCCCGCCCATCGCGGCGGGCTCGTCGGCGACGAGGCGGTGGCCGCGGGCGTGGATCGCGGTGCGGAAGCCGCCCGCCTCGGTCGTGGCCGTGACCGTGGGGTCGTCGTAGACGGTGGGCATCCGGTCCGCCTCGGCCGGGCGTGGCCCGAGGCGGGCGAACCGGGCCGAGAGGCGACGGCGGTGGGCAGCGAGGGACGAGTGGGGCTGGGGCATGGCGGTGGGGGCTGATCGAGGAAGGTAGAGGGCGGCGCGCAACCGGGCCGCCTCGGATTCCGGTACGCGGCATCTTGCCGATACGGGGCGCTATTTTCCTAGCACCGCCGTTCCTCCTCCTGATCCCTCGCCTCCCCCCATGCGCCTGCTTGCCCTGCTGGCCGCCGCCTTCGTCCTTCTTGCCGTCCGACCGGGCGCGGCGCAGGACGGCGCGGACGACCGCATCTTCCCCTACCAATACCACGTCCGCGACCTCGACAACGGCCTCCGCGTCATCGTCATCCCGACGGACTACCCGAACATCGTCTCCCTCCAGATCCCCGTCGCCACCGGCTCCCGCAACGAGGTCGAGGAGGGCAAGAGCGGCTTCGCCCACTTCTTCGAGCACATGATGTTCAGGGGGACCGAGAACGTCTCCGCCGAGGAATACAACGCGCTCCTCAAGAACGCCGGCGCCGACGACAACGCCTACACCACCGACGACCGCACCGTCTACACGACGACGTTCTCGAAGGAGGACCTGGAGGCCATCCTCCGCCTCCACGCCGACCGCTTCCAGCACCTCGCCTACTCCGAGGCCGTCTTCCGCACGGAGGCGCAGGCCGTCCTCGGCGAGTACAACAAGAACAGCGCGAACCCGATCTCGAAGCTGTTCGAGACGATGCGCGGCACGGCCTTCACGACGCACACCTATCGGCACACCACGATGGGCTTCCTCGAAGACATCGAGGCGATGCCCGACCAGTACGACTACAGCCGCGAGTTCTTCCGCCGCTACTACCGTCCCGAGAACACGACGCTGATCGTCTCGGGGGACGTCGAGCCGGACGCGGTCTTCGCGCTGGTCGAGCGCTACTGGAGCGACTGGGCGCCGGGCTTCGAGCCGGTGCCGGTGCCCGAGGAGCCCCCGCCGAGCGGGCCGCTCTACGCCCACGTCGCCTGGGAGACGCCGACGCTGCCGTGGGTGGCCGTGATGTTCCGAGGCCCCGCCGCGTATCCGACGGCCGACAACCCGGCGGCCGGCGACATGCAGGCGCTCGACGTACTCGCCCGCTATGCCTTCTCGTCGTCGAGCCCCCTCTACCAGCGCCTCGTCGTCGAGGAGCAGAAGGCCGACCAGCTCTTCGCCTACTTCCCCGACGCCCGCGACCCCGCGCTCGTCGGCGTGCTGGCGCGCGTGCCCGACCCGGCCGACCTCGGCGACGTCCGCGACGCCATCCAGCAGACGCTGGCCGACCTGCGCACGACGGCGCCCGACGCAGGCCGCATCGCCGAGATCAAGAGCGCGCTCAAGTACGGGTTCGCCGCCCGCCTCGACAACTCCGAGGCCATCGCCGGCGCGGTCGTCTCCTACGTCGCCGCGACGCGGGATGTGGAGACGCTCAACGAGGTCTACCGTGCCTACGACGCCATCACCCCTGCCGACGTCCAGCGCGTCGCCCAGACCTACTTCACCGACCGGGGCCTGGTCGTGACGACGCTCGCGCACGGCGAGCTGGCGGGCGCCGCCGCCGAGACGGGCTCGGTGGACGACCGCCTCCGCAGCGACGCCACGCGCGTGGACGCGCCGAGCGGGCCGGTGGCGATCCCCCGCCGCACGCCCTCGGGCGACGGGCCCACCCCGCAGTTCGAGGAGCTGGTCCAGACGTCCGCCTCGCCGCTCGTGGACCTCCGCTTCCTCTTCGCCCACGGCCCGGCCGACGACCCCGCGGGCAAGGAGGGCCTCGCCACCCTCACCGCGAGGATGGTAGCCGACGCCGGCAGCGAGGCGATGCCCTACGCCGACATCCAGCGCGCCCTCTATCCGATGGCCGCAGGCTTCGGGGTCCGGCTCGACAAGGAGATGACCGTCTTCGGCGGGACCGTCCACCGCGACAACCTGGAGCGCTACTACGACGTGATCGGCGGGCAGCTGCTCGACCCGGGCTTTCGCGAGGAGGACTTCCAGCGCGTCAAGACCAACCTGCTCAACGAGATCCGCGTCGGCCTCCGCGCCAACAACGACGAGGAGCTCGGCAAGGAGGTGCTCTACGAGATGATCTACGGGCCGGACCACCCCTACGGCCACCTCAACGCGGGCCACGCCGAGGCCGTCGAGGCGCTCACGCTCGACGACGTGCGCGCCTTCTACGCCGCGCACTACACGCAGCCGCTCCTGACCGTCGCCGTCGCGGGCGACGCACCCGAGGCGTTCCTCGACCGGATGCGCGCCGACCTCGCCGAAAACCTGCCGGCGGGCCGCGGGGCCGAGGTCGCCGCGCGATCCGCCCCCCAGGCGCCGATGCCCGACGGCATGCGGGTCACGCTCGTGGACAAGGACACCCGCGCCACGGCCATCTCGATGGGCTTCCCCATCAACCTCCGCCGGGGCGACCCCGACTGGATCGCGCTCGACCTCGTGCGGTCCTATTTCGGCGAGCACCGCTCCAGCAACTCGTACCTCTTCCAGCGCATCCGCGAGGTCCGCGGGATGAACTACGGCGACTACGCCTACATCGAGTACTACCCGGGCGGGATGTACTCGACGCAGCCCCCGCCCAACGTGGCCCGCCAGCAGCAGATCTTCCAGATCTGGATCCGCCCCGTCCCGCCCGAGCAGGCCCACTTCGCCCTCCGCATCGCCACGTACGAGCTCGACCGGCTCGTCCGCGAGGGGATGAGCGAGGCCGACTTCGAGGCGACGCGCAACTTCCTCACGAAGTACGCGGCCGTGCTGACGGCCAGCCAGGGCCGCGCCCTCGGCTACGCCCTCGACGCCGACTACTACGGCACGCCCGAGTACGTGCAGTACGTCCGCGACGGCCTCGCCGCGCTCACGCTCGACGACGTGAACCGCGTCATCCGCACCTACCTCGACACCGACGGGATGGCCGTCGCCGTCATCACGCCGGACGCGGCGGGCCTGGCCGAGCGGCTCGTCGCCGACGCGCCCTCGCCGATGACGTACGCGGCGGAGCCGCCCGCCGACGTCCTCGCCGAGGACGAGGTCATCGCGGTCTACCCCCTCGGCCTCGACGCCGACGACGTCCGGGTCGTGGAGGTGGAGGACGTGTTCGAGCGACCCGTCTTCGACTGAACCGACGCGCCTGCGGCCGTACGAGAAGCGCCCCGCCTCTCACGGGGAGGCGGGGCGGATTCGTAGGCTGCGCGCGTGGAAGAGCCGCCGCGGTGTGCCGGCGGCTCGTTCCCACGGTCGCGTTGGGCGTCTTCGACGCGCTCGTCGGACGCGGCGGTCTGCGGGCGCGCGAGGTCGAGGGCGGATGGCTGCGACAGGGAGACGTCGTCTGCGTGACGGAGGCTTGAGGGCTCGCCCCGGCCTCCGTTCGTCGGTATTCTCCGATCCCCTCGCTCCCCGCCATGCCCCGCATCAGCGACGCCAAGATCGACGAAGTCCGCGCCTCGGTTGACCTCGTGGACGTGGTGGGCGACTACGTCCGCCTGAAAAAGCAGGGTGCGCGGTTCGTCGGGCTCTGCCCGTTCCACAACGAGAAGACCCCATCGTTTTCGGTCGATCCGAACCAGGACCTCTACTACTGTTTCGGCTGCAAGGCCGGCGGCGACCTGTTCAGGTTCGTCCAGGAGATGGAGGGCGTCGGCTTCCTGGACGCCGTGCGGCTGCTCGCCGACCGGGCGGGCATCGAGATCCCCGAGGAGGACGGAGCCGCCGACCACGCGAGCGAGAAGGAGGCCATGCTCGCGGCGCTCCGCTTCGCCGCCCGCTACTACTTCGACCGGCTCAAGCACCCCGACGGCCGGCGCGGCCTCGACTACCTCAAGGAGCGCGGGTTCACGAAGGAGACGATCAAGACGTTCGGCATCGGCTACGCGCCCGACGCGTGGGACGCCCTGCTCAAGGCGGCGACGAAGGCGGGCTTCAAGCCCGAGGTGCTGGAGGCCGTCGGCCTCGTCAAGCCGCGCCAGAGCGGCGACGGCTACTACGACATCTTCCGCGACCGCGTGATGTTTCCGATCCTCTCGCCCGTCGGCAAGGTGCTCGGCTTCGGCGGGCGGATCGTTCCGGGCAGCCGCCAGGAGAGCGACGGCTACACGCCCGCGAAATACATCAACTCGCCGGAGTCCCCCGTGTACCACAAGAGCGAGGTGCTCTACGGGCTCAAGCAGGCCAAGACGGCCATCCGCGCCGAGGAAGAGGCCATCATGGTCGAGGGCTACGCCGACGTTGCCTCGCTGCATCAGGCCGGGATCAAGAACGTCGTCGCCAGCAGCGGGACGGCCCTGACGCCGGGGCAGGTCCGCCTCCTCGGCCGGTACGCGCACACGGTCCTCCTGCTCTACGACGCCGACGCGGCGGGTGTGAACGCGGCGACGAAGGGAATCGAAACGGTTCTCGGCGAAGGGCTGGCGGCCTACGTCGTGGCGCTGCCCGACGGAGCCGACCCCGACTCGTTCGTCCGCCAGTTCGGCGCCGACGCATTCCGGACGATCCTCCGCGAGGAGCGGCAGGACTTCGTCGGCTTCCTGGCGCGGCAGGCGCGGCGGGCCGGTGCGCTCTCGACACCCGAGGGCAAGGCCGAGGCCGCCAAGCGCATCCTCGACGCCGTCGCCCTCGTGGCCGACCCCATCGCGCAGGACGGGTACGTGCTCCGCGCCGCTACGGAGCTGGGCGTGCCCGACGCCACGCTCCGGCCCCAGCTGCGCGGCCGGCTCCAGGCCCGGAAGCACCGCGAGAGCCAGCCGCCGACGTTTGCGCCGCCGGACGCGCGCCCGGCCGGGCCGATTTCCGAGGCGGAGCCGCCCGCGCCGGTCGTGATGCGGCCCGAGGAGGCCGCGCTCCTGCGGCTCATGCTCCAGCACGGCCTCCCGATGATCGAGCACGTCCTGACTCGGATGGCGCTCGACGAGTTCAGCGAGGGGCTCGTGCGCGACCTCGTCGAACGCTTCATCGCCGCCTACGAGGCCGAGGCGTTCGAGGCCGAGGCGTTCACGGGGGGCGCGCACGGCGAGCCGATCCAGCGCCTCGCCGCCGAGGTGCTCTCCGAGCGCCACGCGCTCTCGGAAAACTGGCAGCGCCGCATCGGCATCAGCGTCCCCTCCCTGGACGACAAGCCCTACGACGCCGCGGACAGCGCTATGCGGCTGCTCAAGCTCGACCGCGTCGAGGAGGCCATCGAGGCGGTCAAGCAGCAGGTCTTCGCGGCGCAGCAGGCGGGGGAGGACCTCACCGACCTGCTCCAGCAGCAGACCGACCTCCTCGCGCTGCGGCGGGACATCGAGCGGGGCGCGTTCCTCGGCTGGGGCGACGAAGCGGCGTAGCCGGCACGGATCCACCCGACGGATCCACCCG
>CAZOJJ010000011.1:60529-72164 GCA_964580105.1 uncultured Rhodothermales bacterium
ACGGATCCACCCGACGGATCCACCCGTTCGTGCGTATGCTTGGCGCGCATCGTCGCTTTTCGGCCGCATGGAAGTCCCGACCCAACCCGAGGCCCTCACCGACGCCCCCGGCGAGTCCGGCGACGGGGCCGTCGCGCCGACCGACGCCCCGGCGGTGTCCATCCCCCAGGCGACGAACCCGCAGCCCGTCCCGGATGGGGCGCCGCTCGACCACCCGGCGCTCTACTTCAACCGGGAGCTGTCCTGGCTCGACTTCAACTGGCGCGTCTTTGCGCAGGCCCTCGACGCGCGCACGCCGCTGCTGGAGCGCGTCCGCTTCGTCGCCATCACGGCGAACAACCTCGACGAGTTCTACCGCAAGCGGATCGGTGGGCTCAAGCGGCAGCACGCCGCCGGCGTCCGCATCCTCTCGCCCGACGGGCGCACGCCGCGCGAGCAGCTCGACCTCGCGCTCGCGGCCGTCCGCCCCATGCAGGCCCGGCTCTCCGACACGTGGGAACGCACGCTCCGCCCACTGCTGGCCCGCGAGGCCGGCGTCGTCATCCGAGACTACCCCTCGCTCTCGGCCGCCCAGCGCGCCGCGCTCGACAGCCACTTCCGCGCCGCCATCTTCCCGATCCTGACGCCGCTGGCGGTGGACCCGGGGCACCCCTTCCCGTTCATCTCCAACCTCTCGCTCTCGCTGGCCGTGATGCTCCGGCACCCGGCGCGCGGCACCGAGCACTTCGCCCGCCTGAAGGTGCCGACGAGCCGGGGCCGCTGGTTGCCCGTTCCGGGCGAAGCGCACCACGTCATCGCCCTCGAAGAGGTCATCCGGCACAACGCCGCCGCGCTCTTCCGCGGGATGGAGGTCATCGGCGTCCACGCCTTCCGCGTCACGCGCAACGCCGACGTGAGCCGGAACGAGGAGGAGGCCGACGACCTCCTCGCGCTGATCTCCGAGGAGCTGCGCGAGCGGAAGTTCGCCGAGGTCGTCCGCCTCGAGGTCGAGGCCAGCATGCCCGGGCGCACGCGCGCCATGCTCGTGCGCGAGCTCGACCTGGAGGCCGACGACATCGTCGAGGTGGACGGCCTGCTCGACCTCGCGGGGCTCGCCGACCTGGCCGACGCGGACCTGCCGGAGCACAAGTACCCCGTCTGGGAGCCGGTCGTGCCCGTGCGTCTCCGCCACCAGGGCGAGAGCGAGGACGCCGCCGACGTCTTCGCCGTCATCCGCCGCGGCGACCTCCTCGTACACCACCCGTTCGAGTCGTTCGCCGCCAGTGTGCAGCGGTTCATCGAGGAAGCCGCCGTGGATCCGGCCGTGCTCGCCATCAAGATGACGTTGTACCGGACGAGCAAGAACTCGCCCATCGTGCGGGCGCTCATCCGCGCGGCGGAGAACGGGAAGCAGGTGGCCGTGCTGATCGAGGTGAAGGCGCGGTTCGACGAGGAGAACAACATCGAGTGGGCGCAGCAGCTCGAAAAGGCGGGCGTCCACGTGACGTACGGCCTCGTCGGCCTCAAGACACACGCGAAGACGGCGCTGGTCGTCCGCGAAGAGGGGGACCGCCTCCGGCTCTACTGCCACCTCGGGACGGGCAACTACAACCCGGCTACGGCCCGGCTCTACACCGACTTCGGCCTGCTCACCTGCCGTGACGACATCGGCACGGACCTCGTCAACCTCTTCCACTACCTCACCGGGTACGCACCCGAGCAGCACTACGGCACCCTCGTCGTCGCCCCGCGCGACATGCGCGACCGCTTCCTGGCGCTGATCCGCCGCGAGGTCGAGCACCAGCGCCGCAGCGGCGCCGGGCGCATCATCGCGAAGATGAACGCACTCGACGACCCCATCGTGATCCGGGAGCTCTACCGGGCGTCGCAGGCGGGCGTGCGGATTGACCTCGTCGTGCGCGGGCACTGCCGGCTCCGGCCGGGCCTGAAGGGGTACTCCGATACGATCCGCGTACGCTCCATCGTCGGCCGATTCCTGGAGCACAGCCGCATCTTCCACTTCCACAACGGCGGCCGGCCGGAGACGCTCATCGGCTCGGCCGACTGGCAGCGCCGCAACCTCGAGGACCGCGTCGAGGTCGTCGTCCCGATCCTCGACGAGGAGATGCAGGGGCGGCTCGTGCGGACGCTGGCGTTCTGCCTCGACGACAACCGCCTCGCGTGGGACCTCCAGCCCGACGGCCGCTACGTCCAGGCCCGTCCCAGGGAGGGCGAGCCGGAGCGCTCGCTGCACGAGACGCTGATGGCGCGCGCCGTCGCCCGCGCCCAGCACGACGACGTGCCGTGGGATCTATAGGTGCGGAGGCGTTCGCTCCCGCTGGGTGGGCGTACGGACGTCGGCGGCGGGAAGATCAACCGCCGCCCGCGTCGCTCGGGGTGGCCTGCGCTTCGATGGCGCGGCGTTGCGGCACGATGGTCAGCAGCGTCTCGACGGTGCCGGCAAGGTCACGGAAGGCGCGCGTGTTCCAGAGGCCCCGGTGGATCGAGGCGATCTTGGCCTGCGTCTGGCGGTAGCGCGATTCGGGGTGCTGGGCGGCCAGCGCCTCGAACTGGTCCACGAGGTCGTCCAGCCGGCGCTTGTTCGCGATGGAGAACCCGAAGCGGCCGATGTCTCGGACGAGCTGATCGTACGCGCGGTCGGCCGGGGTCACCTCGTCGGGCTGGACCAGGAAGGTGCGGTTGTTGAACGGGAACACCTCGCCGATCACGTCGAGGCCGACGCGGCGGAGGACGTCGTCGGCACCGGGCGGGAGGAAGAAGCGGACGGGGTCGCCATCCGCTGCCGTCGCCGTCAGGCGGAGGTCGCCGCTGGCGGGGACGCCCTCGCCGGTCGAGCGCGGAAGGGCGATGTGCGGATTGATCCGGCGGAAACGCTCGTAGAGCGAGAGGGAGTCGGGCGCCAGCGGCCCCCAGTCGAGGCGGCGGTCGCTCTGGCTCAGCGCCGTGAGGAGCCGGCTGAGCGTGACGGACGCGTCGGGTTTGAGCTGCACGCGGTCCACCTGCACCGTCCGGGCCGGGTTGATGACCTTGTTCTCCGTAGCCCGGAGGGCGCCGTACGCCTTCATCACGTACGCGCGCGACTCGGGGCCGAAGCTCGACTGGGCGCGGACGCGCTCGAAGCCGGAGGTCACACCCCACATGTAGGCGTCGGAGACGTGGACGTCGTCGGGGATCGAGGCGGCGTTGGCGCGGAGGTAGGCCTGGTACAGGTGGAAGATGTTGCCCGGGCCGGTGTGGTAGGCCGAGATGCCCGGGAGCTCGTGGCCGACGGCGTTGGAGTAGGCGCGGACGAGCATGAGCGAGGGCTCCATCGCCAGCAGCGGGTGGTGCTCCTCGGCCACCTCGACGGCGTTGCCGGCCACGGTGGGTACCGTGTACCGCTCGACGTTGAACATCGAGAGGATGTCCGGCATCATCTGGAACCGGCTCCGCGCGCCGACGCTGGAGACGAGGTCGTCCTGGTTGAACGTCTCGACGGTACCGATTTCGGTGGCGAGCAGGCTCAGGCCGAGGCGGCGGGCGAGCTGGATCTCGTACTGGATGTAGGGCTCGTCGCGCTCGCGGGCTTCGAGCGTCTGATTGGCGCGGCCCCAGCGGATCGTGATGGCACTGCGCGGAATGCCCCGCGCCGCCCACTTGTCGATGAGCTGGCGCGTGGCGTTGCGCCGGGCGGGGAAGTCCACGTCGTTCCAGTTGGCCGAGCCGGTGGCCTCGTAGCGCGCCTTGAGGTCGCGGAGGGTGAACACCTCCAGCGTCTCGCCCGTGCGCTCGTCCAGGACGCGGATGGAGAAGTTGTCGTCGACGCCGTACGCCTTCTCGTACATGTCGAGGCGGTAGCGGAAGTCCCGGTGGGTGGCGGCGATGGAGTCGGAGCCGGGGCCGGAGAGGAACGCGCCGCCGAAGTAGTCCGAGAACATCTGGTCCGGGTGGAGGTCGAGCCCCCGGAAGGTGTAGGGCGCGGCGGGGTCGAAGGTCAGGAGCGGGAGCTCCTCGGTCTCCGAGGGCACGTCGCTGCCCTCGCTGGCGGCCTGGAGGTCGACGCCGCCGAGGGCGAGGGCGAGGGCGGCCACCAGCGCCATCAGGCCGACGACGACCAGCGGGACGCGGACGGCGTCGCGCTCCAGCATGCTGACGGCCGGCTCCGAGGCGGGCTCGTCGGGCTCGGAGGGGGGCGGGGTCAGGGCCTCGGCCGCTTCGTCGTCGAGCGGGGGGAGGTAGGGGTCGAACGGGCGCTCCTGCATGGTCGTGGCGGAAGGCGGGGGACGGCGTGTCAGATCGGCACGCCCCTCTGTACCGATCGTGCGCTAAGGTAGCGTGAAGTGCGCCGGTCTGTACGCAGGGGCGTGTAAAATGCCCGGCCCCCTAACCCGGCACAAACTTCACGCCGTACCGCCGCGTTGCCGCTCGGCCTCCACCCGCGCCAGCGCGACGAGGTGCGCGAAGAGCGGGGCGCCCACGCCTCCCATCCGTTCGGGATGAAACTGAACCCCCAGCACGCGCCCGTCCGGCCGCTCGACGGCCTCGATGACGCCGTCGGGCGCGCGCGCGGAGACGACGAGGCCCGCGCCCGGCTCGGCCACGGCTTGCACGTGACGGGTGTTCGCCGTCACGCGGTCTGTCCCGAGGAGGCGACGCAGGTGCGTATTCGGCTCGACAACGACCGGGTGCTCGGTGCCGCCTCGCTTCTCGCTGTGGACGGCCGTACCCTCGCGTTGGCGCTCGACGTCGGCGTAGATCGTCCCGCCCAGGCGGGCGCTGACGAGCTGCATTCCGTAGCAGATGCCGAGTACGGGAAGGTCGGCTTCGGCAGCGGTCTGGTAGACGAGGTCGTCGGAGGCGAGGCGGACGGGGTCGGTCTCGGCGAGGTCGGCCGGGAGCGTGCCGAGGAGGCCTTCCGTGACGGCCGGCCCGCCCGTGATCACGAGTCCGTCGAGCAGCGCCACGAACGCCCGTGCCGCCTCTTCCGACGCCACCATGGGGACGGGGAGCGGCAGCCCGCCGGCCGCCTCGACGGCGAGGACGTAGCGGTGGTCGAGCCGCTGCTCGCCCGCGTTGAACGAGGTCGTGATCCCGATGCGGGGGCGGGTCATGGCGCGAGGTCGGCGAGGCGGACGGGGCGGGGGTCGGTGCGGCCGGTGGGGACGAGGCTCAGGTGGAGTACGCTTTCCGTGCGGAAGTCGGAAGCCACGGCGGGCAGGCCTTCGTCCAGGAGATCGTGGAGCGCGTGCTTGATCGTGCGGTTCCGGGCGCGGGGGTCGCTCGTCGAGGTGCCGTGAATGAGGCGGACGCCCATGCGCCCCCGTGCCCGGGCGATCTCCACGAGCCGCGCCGCCATCCGTACGGCCTCGTCCACGCGGGTGCCGTGGAGGTCGAGCGTGACGGTCGAGCCGTCGTCGGTGAGGCGGGGAGCGGGCATGGCGTACGGGTTCCGGAAAGCTACGGAGCCCGGTACCCACCGAGGGCGTTGGAGCCGGCCCTTGTTGCTCCTCCTCCCTGATGCGTGCCTTCCTGAAGCAGATCGGGTCGTTCGTCAAAGCCGTGGTGCACGAAATCGGCGCCGACGACGTGCCGAGCCTGAGTGCGGCGATCGCCTACTACACCGTGTTCTCGCTTCCGCCGCTCCTCGTGATCATCGTTGCCGTGGCGGGGCTCTGGGCCGGGCCCGACGCCGTCCGCGAGGTCATTCTGGGCGAGGCCGACTCCCTCATCGGCCCCGCCGCGGCCCGGTCGGTGGAGGGGATGATCGAGAACGCGGGCGACCTCGGCGACGAGCCGGGTGCGAAGCTGATCGGCGTTCTGGCGCTTTTCGTGGGGGCGAGCGGGGCGTTCGGTGCGCTGCAGCGGGCGCTCAACCGGGCCTGGGGCGTCACCGGTAGTGGGGCCGGCGGCTGGAAGGGGCTCGTGTTCAAGCGGCTGCTCTCCTTCGGCATGGTGCTCGTGATCGGGTTCTTCCTGCTCGCCTCGGTGGTGCTGAGCGCCGTGCTGGCGGTGCTCAGCGAGACGATCACGGATATCACCCCTCTCGGCATCCCGGCCTGGGTGTGGCAGTTCGTCAACTCCGTCGGTTCGTTCGTCGTGATCGCCGGGCTCTTCGCCGTGCTGTTCAAGGTGTTGCCGGACGCCGTCGTCGCCTGGCGCGACGTGGCCGTCGGCGCGCTGGTGACGGCGGCGCTGTTCAGCCTGGGCAAGTGGGGGATCGGGGTCTACCTCGGCGCCAGCGACCCCGGCTCGGCGTTCGGCGCCGCCGGCTCGCTCGCCCTCATCCTCGTCTGGATCTACTACTCGGCGTTGGTGCTGCTCGTCGGGGCCGAGTTCACGCAGGTCTACGCCTGCCGCTACGGCTCTCGCATCCGGCCGGACTAAGGGCTACTCTCCGCACACCCGGATGGGCACCACCTCGCCCGTCCGTTCGAGCAGCCAGAATCCCGCCGCCGGGCGGTCGCCCCGCTGGGGAACGAGCTCGCTCGCGAAGCCGACCAGCACCGTCAGGTGGGGCTCGTTCGGGGCGCACGGGTTACGGGTTGCCACGGAGTCGCTGACGGCAACGGTGAGGTCGCCCAGCACGGCCGCGAGGAGGCCGGCGTCGCCGAGGGCAGGCGGGAGCGCAGGTGGGCCGGCGTGGCGGACGAGCGCCTCGGGCTGGACGGCCCGCGCCCGGGGCAGGGCCGCCTCGGCGTCCTCGCGGGTGCGGAACGGCCCGCGCACGACGGCGAAGAAGCCGGGCGTGAGGCCGCGGTAGAGGTCCGTGCGCAGCACCCAGCCGTCGAGGACGCGCGCCTGCGCCTGCGCGGCGCCCTTCGACGTGAAGCTGCCGAGGTAGATGAAGTAGGGGCCCTCGGCCGAAGGCTGCGCCAGGACGGGACCCGCCAGCGCGAAGACGGACGCGATCGCGAGGGCCCGGAGCGTCACGGCCAATTCCCGCTAGCCAATGTCCGCTAGGAGGCGGCCGTGGCGAGGGGGCGGATGGGGCGCTGTAGCGTCGCGCCCGGCGCCCCCTGCTGCACGGCGTAGGCCATGTCGTGGAGGTCGGACACGTCGTCGAGCGAGAGGCCGAGCACGTTGCGTGCGTGGTGGAGGCTGACGTGCTCGCCCGGCTCAATGGCGTCGTCGGCCAGGACGATGTCGATGAGGTTGAGCATGAGGGCGCGGCGGACCTCCAGGTCGGTATCCTTGAGCTGGAGCAGGCAGCGCTCCAGCGGCGGCGGCTGAATGGCCTGCGCCAGCACCTGCTTGCGTGCGTGGGGCGAAAGGTGCTGGAGGTCGAGCGACTCGTAGATCCGCTCCGTTTCGACCTCGTCCATCGACCGGTCGGCCGCGGCCATCGCGAAGAGGGCGCCGTAGAAGGCGAGGCGGAGGTTCTCCGGGAGGTCGCTGAGGTCGAGCGAGCCGACGGCGTCGGGCGTGGGAGGCATGGGTTCGGGATAGGCGTGAAGGAGGGGCCGACAAGGTACGGCGGCGCGCCACGGACGCGCGGCCCCTTGCACGAGATCCCGGTGAACCCCTACGGGCTGCCCCTATGCCGCCAGCGGAAGCGTCCGCCGGACGGGCAGCGTCTCCTGGTACGAGAACCGGGCGAACAGCGTGGCGAGGTCGGCGCGCAGCCGCGCGGCCGTCGGCGCCTCCGGCCCGGCCAGGAGCCGCTGGATGACCGACGTCCGGAATCGCACCCAGTCGCGGACGGTTTCGCCCGGGTGGAGCGATACGGGCTCGGCCGGCATCGCGAAGCGGAGCCCGAACCAGGCGGCGAAGAGCCGCGTGGCCTCGTCCCAGTCCGGCGCCTTCCACGGTGCGGGGACGTTCGCCTCGGGGCCGCCGAGGCGGAGCCACACGCGCAGCGGCCCGGCGTAGGCGGCGAGTGCGTCGTCGAGGCCGGGGATCCGGTGGCGGTGCCGGTGGCGCACGCGCAGGCCCCGCGTCGTTTCGATCAGGATGAGGCGGCGCTGTCGGATCTCGGTGAGCGTCCGGTCGAGCGTCCAGGGCCGGACGTCGGCGGGCGGGGCGGGGGCGAGGGAGCGGGCGGGCATGACCGGCCGGGTAGGTTTCCGCCCCAGGCTACGAGGGCCGGCTGTCAGCCCCGTGTCACGGGGGGGGCGACCCCCACCTCGTTCTGCTCGGCTCGCTCGATGAGCGCCTCGGCCACCTCGTCGCCGAGGTAGCGGTCAATGGCCCAGTGGGCGGCGTAGATGACCGGCGTGATGACGACGGCGATGACGAACTTGTAGCTGTAGTTGAACAGCGTGATCGCGACGATCTGGGCGAAGGGCAGCTCGCCCGCGAAGGCCACCAGCAGTACGAGGAACGTGTCGAAGAACTGGGAGCCGAAGGTGGAGCCGGTGGCGCGGAGCCAGAGGTGGCGGCCGCGCGTTCGCTGCCGCAGCCAGTGGAACAGCGTAATGTCCACGAGCTGGCCGATGAGGTAGGCCGTCAGGCTACCGACGATGATGCGGCCCGAGGTTCCGAACACGTCGGTGAAGGAGGCATCCGGGACGGGCGATATGGGGGCCGTCGGCACGGCGAGCGCGGCCTGGAGCAGCGCGAACTCGAATACGACCATCGCCATGCCGAGGAGGGTCACGAACCGGATGCCCCGTTTGCCAAAGTACTCGTTCATCACGTCGGTCACGATGAACGTGACGGGGAAGGCCAGCACGCCCGCCGTCATCACGACGGAGTCGAACGTGACGCCGAGGAGGCGGAACGAGAACGGCAGCGTGAACGCCGTGAAGAACTTGCCCGCCGTCGCCTCGGCGATCACGAGGGCGGTCAGGAAGACGGCCGCGCAGACGACGAAGACCTTCTGCGGGCGGGTGAGGACGTAGAACGTGGCGCGCATCGGCTCGGGATGGGTGAGGCCGCAGTGTAACACGGCGAATGGTTCGGAGCCGTTATCGGACGGCAAGGGTCTCGGGCACGAGCCGCCCACGCGCTGCGTTACCGAGTGAGCCGGGACCTCGGCTTTCCTCGAAATGCGCCCTCGCCCGATGCCCCGCTTCTTGCTCCTGCTCACGCTTTGGGCCGCCGTGCCCGCCCGCGCGCAGATCCAGCGGCTGGCCGTGACGGCGCCGCCCGGCGAGGAGGGGAAGGAGGGCGCCGTCTATCTCTACAAACGCGATGCCGACGGCCGCTGGGAGGCCGTCGGTCTCCTCGACGGCTTCCGGGAGACGCTCCTCCAGTGCGACCTCGACGGCGCCCGGCTGCTCGTCGGGCGGAGTCTCTACGGAACGCGCCACCAGGGCCGGGCCGAACTCTACGAGCCCGACGACTCCGGCGCGTGGCGGCGCACCGCGCTTCTCGAACCGCTCGCGCGCTACGACTTCGGCGGCGTCGGCGCGGCCGTGGCGCTGGCGGGCGACCGGGCGCTCGTGGCGGGCTACACCGAGCAGATCAACCTGCCCTTCAACATCGACCGCGTCGTGTACGTGTTCCGCCGCGAGAACGGCGGCTGGGCCCAGCAGAGGGTGATCGACGTGGGCAGCACGGCTTTCGGCGCGGCTCTCGACCTCGTCGGGCGGACGGCCCTCGTCGGCGAAGCGGGCGACGAGGCGCCCGGCGCCGTCTACGTCGTCCGCCTATTTTGAGGCCGGGTCGAGAGGCACCTGCTGCGTCAGGCAGTGGAACGCGCCGAGCCCCCACACGAGGTCGCGCGCGTCGATGCCGACGACCTCGCGGTCGGGGAAGAGCGACTGGAGCGTCTCCCTCGCGACGGCGTCCTGGGGGTCGTCGAACACCGGCAGGAGGACGACGCGGTTGCCGATGTAGAAGTTGGCGTAGGAGGCGGGCAGGCGCTCGCCGTTGTGGAGCACGGGCATCGGCATCGGCAGCTCGACCACGCGGAGGCGGCTGCCGTCGCGGAGCGTCAGCTTCGCCAGGCGCTCGCGGTTCTCGCGGAGCGGCTCGAAGTTGGGGTCGGCCGGGTCCGCCTCGACGACGGTGACGACGGTGTCCTCCGCGACGAACCGCGTCAGGTCGTCCACGTGCCCGTCCGTGTCGTCGCCGACGATGCCCTCGCCGAGCCAGAGCAGCTCCTCGACGCCGAGGCAGGCGTGGAGCCAGTGGGCGATCTCGCTCTTGGAGAGGCCGGGGTTGCGGTTGGGGTTGAGGAGGCACGCCTCGGTGGTGAGCCCGAGGCCGCGCCCGTTCACGTCGAGCGAGCCGCCCTCCATCACGATGGGGCAGTCGAAGACGGGCACGTTGAGGTACTCGGCCATCGCCTCCGGGACCGTGTTGTTGGTGGCGACGCGGTCGTACTTCTCGCCCCAGGCGTTGAAGAGCCAGTTCGTCGCTGCCATCCCTGCGTCACGGACGACGAAGAGGGCGCCGTAGTCGCGGATCCACTCGTCGTCGGTGGGGATCAGGTGGAGCTGGACGTGCGTGCCCGGCCCGGTCGGGACGCCGGCGCTGGCGAGGATGCGTTCGACCTCGGCGCGGTGGTCCTCGTTCAGCGTGTTGACGTGGACGGTCTCGCCCGTGCTCAGGGCGCGGATGGCCTCGATGTAGGCGGGGAACGCCGCCTGGAGCTTGCCGGGCCAGGTGTCCTCGCAGTGCGGCCAGGTCAGCCACGTGGCCTGGTGCGGCGCCCACTCGGCGGGCATCCGGTAGCCCAGCTGGATCGGCGAGGGCGAAGGCAGGGGCGGGGGGATGTCGACGCGCATCGGGAGGGCGAGGCGGGGAGGGTGAGCGACGGGCGCGGTCAGTCGAGGAAGCGGGCCGTGAGGCTGCCGTAGGCGTCGATGCGGCGGTCGCGGAGGAAGGGCCAGCCGTGGCGCTGGTCGGTGATGGCGCCGAGCGGCACCTCGGCCACGAGCACGGCCTCTGCGTCCTCGGGCGCGCGGACGACGAACGAGCCGTCCGGCGCGGCGACGAACGAGGAACCCCAGAACTGGATGCCGCGCCCCTCGCGCTCGGCGTCGGGATCGTCGAGCGTGACGGGCTCGAAGCCCGTCCGGTTGACGGCCACGACGTAGCAGCCGTTGGCGATGGCGTGGGCGCGCTGCGCCGTCATCCAGGCCTCGCGCTGGGCCTCGCCGTGCGCCTCCTTCTCGCCCGGGTGCCAGCCGATGGCCGTCGGGTAGAACAGCACCTCGGCACCCTGCAGCGCGGTGAGGCGGGCCGCCTCGGGGTACCACTGGTCCCAGCAGACGAGCACGCCGAGGTCGCCCTTCGACGTGTGCCACGCCTTGAAGCCGAGGTCGCCGGGCGTGAAGTAGTACTTCTCGTAGTAGAGCGGGTCGTCCGGGATGTGCATCTTGCGGTACTTCCCGACGTAGCCCTGCGCCCCGTCGATCACGGCGGCGGTGTTGTGGTAGAGCCCGCGCGCGCGCTTCTCGAACAGGCTGGCGATGACGACCACGTCCAGCTCGGCCGCGAGCGGTTCGAGCGCCTCGGTCGTCGGGCCGGGGATGGGCTCGGCCCAGGCGAAGGGTTCGGTGCTCTCGGTCTTGCAGAAGTAGGGCGTCAGGAACAGCTCGGGGAGGCAGACCACGTCGGCCCCCTGGCGGGCGGCTTCGCGGATGCCGTCCATCGCTTTGCGGAGGTTGGCGTCGGCGTCCGTGCTCATCCGCATCTGGACGAGGCCGAGGCGGGTCGCTTGGCTCATGGAGTGGAGGAGTGGAGGAGTGGAGGAGTGGAGGAGTGG
>CAZOJJ010000012.1:0-15103 GCA_964580105.1 uncultured Rhodothermales bacterium
GCCTTCTTCTGGTTCTCACCGAAGGCCTGGATACCGACCACGACCGCGAGGCCGACGATCACGATACCGAGGACGAGGAGAAGGAGCTGTTGCTGACCCATGGGAGATACCTCCTGTTGGTTGGGGATGATGGGGGTCGCGTGGGAGCGCCCCGGGTGTTAGGTGCTCCCACGGTGGCGGGAGACGGGGTGCGCGGCCTTACAGGGCCGCCGGGGTTCGGCCGTCCCTTTAGCACGCGGCGTGCCTAGCGCCCGGCGCCCGTTCCACCGGACGCCCCCGGCGGGGCCGGGCCGGCCGCGAATCGGCCTCGGGGCCGCCGTTCTGTCGGCCGACCGCTCCGAATCCGGCGCCTATACGAGTTTTTTCGGGCGGGCGGCCCGGTGCCGTGGGGGGGTGCGAGCCGCCCCGCCGCCGGTTCGTTTCGTAACCCGGGCGGGTCCATCCTTCCAGCCCGAGGCCGGCCCCGCCCGCCTCGCCGAAGCATCGCGGCGCGTCCGCCGCGCCCCCACCGTGGCCTCCACGGTCAGTTTTATAGCGGATCTCCGAGATGACCTTGCACCCCGGGGGTGTGATCCCGGACGTGATGCCTTCGGGACGCTTCGCTTTCGGGATCTCCAGATGACAGGGCACGGCAGGTTTTCTTGGAGATCCCGGCTCGGAGGCCCGGAGGCCGGGATGACAACGGCTCAGGAAAGGAAGCCTTATGCACGACCCTTCCAGCAAGGCGGCATGACACCGAAGTCGCCCGCCCGGGCCTCCTCCCCGTCGAATCCGCCAAGGTGCTCACCGACCTGCTCGGGCAGCGGCTCGGTGCCGATTGCGAGGCGGGCACGTCTTCTCTGACGGGCATCGTCTTCTCTGAGGAGACGGCCGCTCGTGCGGCAGCGCGGGCGCGGTGGTTCGTCGAAGCCATCGAAGAACTGCTCGGGGAACCATCGCTCGCGCGGCCTCGGCCAACCTACCGTGGCTCGCGGCCGGGAATGCCCACCGTCCTCCATCCGGAACCATCGGGGCCTTCGGCCGTGCCTGCCGGACGGGCTCCCCTGCGACGACACCCCATGGACTACCACGAGCGCATCACGATGGACCCCGCCGTCCGCAGCGGGAAGCCGACGATCCGGGGGACGCGGATCACCGTCACCGACGTGCTGGAGTACCTGGCCGGGGGGATGACGCCGGAAGAGATCCTGGGCGACTTTCCCGATCTCACCATAGAGGATCTCCGTGCTGCCCTCGCGTTCGCGGCTGAACGCGAACGGCGGCTCTTCGCGGCAGCATGAGGCTCCTGTTCGACGAGAACCTGTCGTTCCGGCTCGTTCGACTCCTCGCCGACGTGTACCCCGGCTCGATGCATGCCCGGGAGGTCGGGCTCCTTGCCTCTCCGGACGAGCGGCTGTGGCGCTTCGCAGCGGAGCACGGTCTCCTTCTCGTGTCGAAGGACACGGATTTCTACCAGCGGAGCCTCCTTTTCGGCCCGCCCCCGAAGGTCATCTGGCTCCGCGTCGGCAACGCACCCACCGCTACCATCGTGGCGCTCCTGCGCGACCGACGGCCCGTGATCGAGCGCTTCGTCACGGATGAGCAGGCGTCGTTCCTCCCGCTTTTCCTGTAACTCCGCCCACCGCCCTCCATCCGGAACCATCGGGGCCTTCGGCCGTGCCTGACCGGCGGCGCATCGTTCCGCCGCTCCTGCCCCTCTCCCCTCCCCTTCCCCGACTCCCATGGCAAAGACCTCTGCCTCCTCGGAATCCTCCTCCCGTTCTTCGGGCGCCTCCGCCCGCGCGTCCGAGGCGCGCGCGCGCGCGGGCGAGGCCATCCACGAGATCAAGCTCGCCGGCAACCAGCTCATCGACAAGGTGCGCGACCTGATCGAGGAGGGCAACGTGCGGCGCATCGTGATCAAGAAAGAGGACCGCGTCCTCTTCGAGCTGCCCCTGACCGTCGGCGTCGGGGCCGGCGCGGCGGCCGTGCTCGTCTCCCCCGTCCTCGCCGCCCTCGGCGCCGTGGCCGCCCTCGTCACGGACATCACGCTCGTCGTCGAGCGCGACCCCGAGGCGGAGGAGGCCGGCGGCGAGGACGCCGCGCCGGAGAAGACCGTCGGCCGCCCGAAGGCGGGGGACGGCGAGGGCTGACCCCGCCTCCCCCCTGCCCCGTGCCGGTCTCCCCTGCCCCGTGCCGGACGCCGACCTCAAGGCCTACCTCGACGCCCTCGCCGACCGCTACGAGCGGCCCGCCTTCATCGGCGACGACCCCGTCTCGCTCCCGCACGCCTTCGACGACCCGCGCGACCGGGAGGTCGTCGGCCTCTTCGCCGCGCTGCTCGCGTGGGGCCGCCGGTCCATCCTGCTGAAGAAGCTGGCCGAGCTGGTCGAGCGGATGGGCTACCGGCCCTACCGCTTCGTCTACGGCTTCTCGCGCGCGGACGAGGGGCAGCTCGGCGGCTTCGTCCACCGCACCTTCCAGCCGGCCGACGCCCTCGGCCTGACGTGGGCGCTCCGCGCCGCGCTCCACGAGTACGGCTCGCTCGGCGCCCTCTTCGCCGCGCACCTGCCGCCGGACGCGCCGGACGTCGGACCCGCCATCCAGGGCTTTTCGGACACCCTGCTCGCCATCGCCCCCGAGCACCCGCTCCGGGCCAAGCACCTCGCCCGGCCGTCTACGAACAGCGCCTGCAAGCGGCTGGCGATGTACGCCCGCTGGATGGTCCGCCCCGGCCCCGTTGACCTCGGGCTGTGGACGGACGTGCGGCCCTCGCAGCTGGTCCTCCCGCTCGACGTGCACACCGGCCGCCAGGCCCGCCGGCTCGGCCTGCTCCACCGCCCGTACGACGACTGGAAGGCCGTCCAGGAGCTCACCGCCCGCCTCCGCGCCTTCGACCCGCACGACCCGGCGCGCTACGACTTCGCCCTCTTCGGACTCGGCGCGTACGGAGGGCGAGGGCTGACCCTGGACGGGTGACGTGGCGTCGCGTAGTAGTAGCGCCGTAGGGACACCATGCATGGTGTCCCTACTTCTCACGTCCCACCTCTTCCCCGACGCCCCGGTAGGTCTGCCGGTGGTAGAGCAGCGGCGAGCCGTCCCGCCCGGGCAGGACGGCCTCGACGCAGCCGACGAAGATGGAGTGGTCCCCGGTGGCGAAGCGCGACTCGGGCGTGCAGACGAGCACGCCGAGGGTGCCGCCGAGGAGGGGCGGGTGGCCGTCGGGGAAGCGGCGGTGCGGGACGGCCTCGAACTGGGCCGCGCCGTCGAGGTCGGGAATGGCGAAGTGGGCCGCCAGCGCGGCGTGCTCGGCACCGAGGAAGTGGACGGCGAAGCGGTCGGCCCGGACGAGCGCCCGGTGCAGCTGCGTCCCGCGCGTGACGTTGAACGAGACGAGCGGCGGGTCGAGCGAGACGCTCGTGAACGAGCCGATGGTGGCGCCGCGCGGCCCCTCTTCCGTCTCCGTCGTCACCACGACGACGGGCGCGGCCAGCCGTCGCATCGCCCGGCGGAGGGCCTCGCCGTCGGCGCGCCGCCCGGCGCCGGGCGGCGCGGGTGGCCCCTCGCCGGACGGAAGATCAACGGGGGACGGAAGATCAACGGGCGCGGGGTCGGGCGGGAGCGGGGGGTGCGGCATGGGCCTTCCGGGGTTGCGCCGTCCTACCCCTCCCCCGCCGCGCCGTGTTCCATCGCGGGGGATGCGCGGGCCGATCCCGCCGAGGCGGGATCGGCCCGAGGCGGGATCTCGGGCGAGGGGCGTCCCGTGCCTCCCTGGCTCCGCCGAGGCGGTCCGCCCAGGCGCAGGAGCCGGCACGCGGCGCCCCTGCGTCCGGGGCAAGAAAGACCGGAACGTCACGCCTCCGCGCTCACGAGAACACGTCGCGGACGCGGCTGAAGAACGACTTGCCGCGCTCCTTCTGGTCCGGCTTCGGCACGAACGCCTCTTCGCCGCGGAGCTCTTCGAGGAACGCGCGCTGGTCGGGCGTGAGGTTCTGCGGCGTCCAGACGTGGACGCGGACGAGCTCGTCGCCTCGGCGCGAGCCGCCGCCGAGTTCGGGGATGCCGCGGCCGCGCATCCGCAGCACGCGGCCGCTCTGGATGCCGGGGTCGATCTGGAGGCGCGCGCGGCCCTTCAGCGTGGGCACCTCCACCTCCGTACCGAGGGCGGCATCCGGGAAGGAGAGGTAGAGGTCGTAGTAGACGTCGAGCCCGTCGCGGGTGAAGTGCTCGTGCGGCTTCTCCTCGATCTCGACGCGGAGGTTGCCGGCCGGGCCGCCGCGCTGGCCGGCGTTGCCGCCGCCGCGGATCTGGAGGTAGTGGCCCTCGGACACGCCCGCCGGGACCTCCACCGAGATCGTCTCCTCGCCCTTGACGCGGCCCTCGCCCGCGCAGTTCGAGCACGGCGCCGTGACGACGCGGCCCTCGCCGTGGCACGTCGGGCACGGCTGGACGTTGACGAACTGGCCGAAGAACGAGTTGGAGACCTGCCGGATCTCGCCGGAGCCGGTGCAGGTCGGGCACGTCTCGAAGCCCTCGGGGCCGCCCTCGGCGCCGCTGCCGCGGCAGACGCCGCAGACGACGAACTTGCGGACCTTGAGCTGACGCTCGACGCCCTCGGCGATCTCTTCGAGCGAGAGCGAGAGGCGCACGCGGAGGTCGGAGCCCGGCCGGCCCTGGCCGCGTCGGCGGCGCGTCCGGCCGAACACGTCCTCGAAGCCGCCCGAGGCGGCGCCGCCGAAGATGTCCGAGAACGCCGAGAAGATGTCGGAGATGTCGGTGAAGCCGGGGCCGCCGCCGGGGGTGCCCGCCGCGCCGCCTAGGCCGGCCTTCCCGAAGCGGTCGTAGCGCGCGCGCTTCTCCGGGTTGGAGAGCACCTCGTAGGCCTCGGCCGCCTCCTTGAACCGCGCCTCGGCGTCCGCATCGCCCGGGTTGCGGTCCGGGTGGTACTCCATCGCCTTCTTGCGGTACGCTTTCTTGATCTCGTCGGCCGACGCGGAGCGGGCCACGCCCAGCACGTCGTAGTAGTCCCGCATGGCGGTGTCGGAAGTCATGGCGAAGGCGCCTCTACGGCGGAGGGTCGGGGAACTCGGGATGCCGGCGCCCGGCCTCGCGTGCGGCGGAAGGTACGCGAAATCGGGGCGCCGATAAGGAACGGGCGGCTCTACGCAGCGGGGCGCCCGGCGTTGCGGCCGAGGCGGGCGGGCGGGCCGCGGCGGGCCGCGCTCACTGCGCGACGATCACCTTGGCGTGGCGGAGCACCCGGTCGCCCATGCGGTAGCCGGGCTGGATCTCGGCAAGCACCGTGCCCGACGGGATGCCGGGGTCCGTCGCCGGCTGCTGCATCATCGCGTCGTGGAGGTCCTCGTCGAACGGGTGCCCCACGGCCTCGATGGGCTCGACCTGAAACTGCGCCAGCACGTCGGTGAACTTCCTGTAGACGAGCTCGACGCCTTCGTGGAGCGCCTCGTAGGCCGGCCCGGGCGTCTCCTGCTTGGCCGCGCGGCCGGCCGCGTCGAGCGAGCGGCGGAGGTCGTCGTACACGTCGAGCACGGCCATGACCACCTCCTCGCGCCCGCGCGCGGCGATCTGCCCGAGTTCGGCCTCCGTGCGGCGGCGGTAGTTCTGAAACTCGGCCGCGCGGCGGAGCACCTGCTCCTGGAGCGCCTTCACCTCGCCCTGGAGCCGCTCCACTTCGCTCGACAGCTCCGCGATCTCGTCCACGGCGGCGAGGGCCACGTCGGCCGCCTCGTCCGTCTGCATCTGTTCCTTCACCTGGGCGCGCGTGGATTCAGGGGTTTCGGTGGATTCCTGCGGGGCTCGGTCCGTCATATCGGTAGCCGGTTTTCAGAAGTTAATCGCTCGCGCGGGTCAGCAGCGCCGCCACGTGCTCGACGATGGCGACGGCCCGGGCGTAGTCCATCCGCGTCGGGCCGATGACGCCGACGGTGCCGGCGGCCCCGCCGTAGCGGTACTGTGCCGTGACGACGGAGTAGGGCCGGGCTTCGCCGTCGAGCTCCTGGCCGATCAGGACGACGGCGCGCTCGGGGTGCGCGGGGTCGAACAGCGCCGGCCGCTCCAGGAGGTGGACGACGACGGCCTCCTGCTCGATGAGCTCGACGACGTTCTTGACCTCCTCGGGCGCGGCGAACTCGGGCTGGCCGACGAGGTGCTGCGCCCCGGCCACGCTGGCCCGGCGCGCCTCGTCGGCCTCGCTGAAGAGGACGGCGGCGTCGCGGAGGACGACGCGCACGATGCCGGTCCGGTCGCCGGCGCCGAGGTCCTGCACGCGCCGGGCGCCGGTGCGGCGGATCTCTTCGAGGGTGAGGCCGGCGAGCCGCTCGTTGAGCCGCTGCTCGACGCCGTCGAGCCCCCGGCGGGGCAGCTCGCCGTCCACCTCGGCCACGACGGTCCGCGCCAGCCCGCCGCGCACGGCCAGCACGAACATCACGCGCGTGGACGAGAGGGGGACGATGTCGAGCCGCTCGAGAACCCCTGTCGAGAGGCGCGGCGAGAGGACGACGCCGAGGAGCTGGGTGAGGCGGCCGAGGAGGCGGCTGGTATCCCGCGCGAGGGCGTCGAGGTCGCCGAGGCGGCGCTGGACGTTCTCGCGGAGGAGCCGGGCCTCGGCGGGTGTGAGGCCGCCCACGTCCATCAGCTCGTCCACGTAGGTGCGGTAGCCGCGCTCGGTGGGCACGCGGCCGGCCGAGGTGTGGGGGTGGTCGAGGTAGCCCTCGGCCTCCAGCGCGCTCATCGTGTTGCGGATGGAGGCGCTGGAGAGGTCGAGCTCGGGCTCCTCGGCGAGGGCCTTGGAGCCGACCGGCGCAGCCGTGTGGATGAACCGCTGCACCACGAGGCGCAGGATCTCGCGCTCGCGCGCCGAGAGCGCGCTCCGGGTGCTATGGGCACTATGGGAAGAGGAGCGGTCCATGTCGTGCGTCCACCGGAGGGCGTACCTCCACGCCCGCGGGGGCGGCGTTCGAACACGCCAGCCGACCTTCGGTTTCGGGCCGCCGCGGCGTCGGAGGAGGCTTCGCCGGTTTTTCAGGGGTGCAGGCGGTGGACGCGGAGGGGCCGCCTCGGTGTGGTAGGGGAGGGACGAAACGCAGGGAGCCCAACGTACCACGCCCGCTCGATCCGTACGGCCCGAAGCGGAAACGTCCGGGGCCTGCAGACAGACCCCGGACGCACGATCCGCGTGGCGAGGGGCCGGCGCTACTGCTTCTCGGCGTAGGCCTGCTCGATGAAGTACGTCAGGCACTCGGGGCTGTACGACTCGTACGTCGGCGCCACGAGGCGGCCCTCGATGAACAGCTTGGGCACGCTCACGCCACTCTGGCCCGGCTTGGTCATCACGCTGGTCGTCGCCACGCGGTCGATCATGATCTGATCCACGATGGGGCGGATCGCCTCCTGGTCTTCGAGCGTGGTGCGGAGGGCGGCGCCGTTCATGCCCACGGCGTTGGCGGCTTCGACGACCTCGTCGAGCGTCATGCCCCAGGTGTGATCCTGGCGGCGGAACATCTCCTCCATGAGGTCGAGGTACTTGCCCTCGCGGCCGGCCAGCTGGAGCGCGACGACCTGACCGAAGGACTGCTCGCGGAGCGGATAGGCCACGTAGTAGAACCGCGCCTTGTCGCCCATGGCCTCCTCCACCGGCGCGATGGACGCGGCGAGGTCGCGGCAGTGCGGGCAGTTCGGGTCGAAAATGTCGATGACGCGGACGGGCGCGTCGGCCGAGCCACGGTAGGGGCCGTCGGTGAACGGCGTGAGGTCCTGGATGACCGGGTGCTCCTCGTCGTAGGCGCACTGCACGGCCGGGTCGCCGATGGTCACCGCCGGCAGGCCGCGCTCGGGCGCGGGCGGGAGGTTCTGCGCCGTGCGCTGGGTCTCCGGCGGCAGGAAGCCGGCGGGTCCTTCGGCCGTGGCCGGCGCGTCTTCGAGGAGACGCCCGGCGAAGACGACGTCGGCGGCGATGAGGACGACGAAGACGGCGGCCAGGACGGTGAACGGCTTGGCGGCGTAGGCGAGGCGCGGGGGCGTCGCCCCGCGGAGCTTGACGTGTTCCACGACGTGGAGGATCAACAGGAGGGTGACGATGGAGGCCGAGATCAGGCAGAGCACGCACGGCTCGACGTCGGCCAGCTCGGGCGCGACGAACTGGTACACGGTCAGGTAGGCCGCGTAGAGGAAGCCGACGCTCACGGCGGCGAAGCTGGCGAGCCGGAGGCGCTCGCGGCGCTCGGGCGCGGCCGTCCCGTAGAGGTAGCGGAGCACGGCCACGACGAGGTAGAAGAGGCCGCCCCAGACGACGTTGGAGAGGCCCAGGAACGTGCCCGCCCCGCTCGTGACCACCTCGGCGCACCCGACGGGCTCCTCCGGATTCGTGAAGCCGAGGCAGCCGCGGTCGAAGCCGAACTTGGCCTGGAAGTGGAGGTGGACGACGACCAGCAGCCCGAACAGGGCGAGGCCGAAGATCACGCGGGAGAGGACGGGCGGGGTGGGCTGCTTGGCCATCGGGGGGCGGTCGGGTTCGGCGCGGAAGATACGACCGGGGATCGGCCGCGGCGGACGGGCTGGTGAGGCGCCCGAACGCACACCGGCGCCGCCATCGTGCGCGCGGCTCCCCCCGCCTCGGGGCGGCCGGGGCGGGGCGCTGCCCCGGCGACGGGTCACGTCTGGATCACGCCGGGGTTGAAGCGGGGGATCTCCGGGTTGTGATCGGCCAGCTCGATGCCCGTCGAGATCCACGCCCGCGTCATCGCCGGGTCGATGATCTCGTCCACCCACAGCCGGGCGGCGGCGTAGTAGGGACTCATCTGCTCGGCGTAGCGCGCCTCGATCTCCTTGAGGAGCGCGGCCTGGTCGTCCTCGGAGAGCGCCATCCCCTGCTTCTTCAGCTTGGAGGCCTGGATCTGGAGCAGCGTCTTGGCCGCCTGGCTCCCGCCCATCACGGCGATCTGGGCCGACGGCCACGCGAAGATCAGGCGCGGGTCGTAGGCCTTCCCGCAGAGCGCGTAGTTGCCCGCCCCGAACGAGTTGCCCACGATGACGGTGAACTTCGGGACGACCGAGTTGGCGACGGCGTTGACGAGCTTCGCGCCGTCCTTGATGATGCCGCCCTGCTCGGCGCGCGTGCCCACCATGAAGCCGGTCACGTCTTGGATGAACAGGAGCGGGATCCGCTTCTGGTTGCAGTTCATGATGAACCGCGCGGCCTTGTCGGCCGAGTCGGAGTAGATGACGCCGCCGACCTGCATCTCGGGGGCCTTGCCTCTGGGCGGGGTCGTTCGGACGACCTGCCGCTGGCTGGCGACGACGCCGACGCTCCAGCCGTCGAGGCGGGCGTAGCCGCAGAGGAGCGTCTGGCCGTAGCCGGCCTTGTACTCGGTCCACGAGCCGGCGTCGAGGATGCGCGCGAGCACCTCGCGCATGTCGTACGGCTGCGTGTGGTTCTCCGGGAGCAGGCCGTAGAGCTCCTCGCCGGGGAACGCGGGCTCGACGGGCTCGATGCGGTCGAAGCCCGCGCGGTCCTGCGGCCCGAGCTTGGAGACGAGGTCGCGGATGGTGGCGAGGCAGGTCGCGTCGTCCGGCATCCTGTAGTCCGTCACGCCGGAGATGTCGGACTGCGTCGCGGCGCCGCCGAGCGTCTCCGCGTCGGTGTCCTCCCCGATGGCGGCCTTGACGAGGAACGGCCCCGCGAGGAAGACGGAGCCCGTGCCCTCGACGATGAGCGCCTCGTCCGACATGATGGGGAGGTAGGCGCCGCCGGCCACGCACGAGCCCATGATGGCGGCGATCTGCGGGACGCCGAGGGCCGAGAGCCGGGCGTTGTTGCGGAAGATGCGGCCGAAGTGCTCCTTGTCCGGGAAGATCTCGTCCTGCATCGGGAGGTAGACGCCGGCCGAGTCCACGAGGTAGACGATGGGCACGCGGTTCTCGAGGGCGATCTCCTGCGCGCGGAGGTTCTTCTTGGCCGTGATGGGAAACCACGCGCCCGCCTTCACGGTGGCGTCGTTGGCGACGACGAGGCAGAGGCGGCCGTGGATGCGGCCGAGGCCCATGACGGTGCCGGCGGCGGGGCAGCCCCCCTCCTCCTCGTACATCCCGCGCCCGGCGAACAGCCCGAGCTCCATGAACTCCGTGCCCTCGTCCAGCAGCGCGGCGATGCGCTCGCGGGCGGTCATCTTGCCCCGCCGGTGCTCGCGCTCGACGTAGGCGTCGCCGCCGCCCCGGCGCACCTCGGCGGCGCGCGCGCGGAGGTCGGCCATCAGCCGCTCGTGGTAGGCCCGGCGGGCTTCGTAGGCGGCGTGCTCGTCGGCAGGCGTGCCGAGGGGAAACGGCGAGGTCGGGGGTTCCTGCGGAAGCCGTTCGGTTTCGGCCATGAGACGGGAGGGGCGTGCGTACGGACGGGACGGCGGAAACTACCACTGCGCCCCTGCGCTACCGCGAACAAACGGCCGCGCCCGGCCCTCGCGAGAGAACCGGGCGCGGCCGCACACGAGGAGGGGACGGCTACAGGAGCGAGACGAGCTTGCGGCGGATTTCGGTGCGGGGCTCGCCCGTCTTCTCGTGGATCAGGGTGACCATCTGGCGGAGGCTCCCGCGCGCCTGCTTCAGGTTCGCGTCCTGGAAGGACACGTCGCTCCACAGAGCCTTGATGCGGTCCCGCAGGCGCCGCCAGTCCTGGTTCATCTTCTTCGTAGCCATGCGTTCCGCCATGCGTTCCGGTGCTCCTCGGCGCTTGTTGCTGTACAGGTACGTGCCCTGATGATATGGGTAACGGGTGTGCGCCGTTCCTCCTTCGCTGGAAACGCAAGCCCTCCTGAAACGCGAACCGCCCGACCTGCAACAGGCCGGGCGGGGACGACGGTGGGAGCGGCGAGGTCAGACGAGCGTCGCCATCTTGCGCATGATGAGGCTGCGGTCCTCGCCGGTCTTCTCGTGGATGAGGTTGACCATCTGGCCGAGGTTGCCGCGCGCCTTCTTCAGCTCGCCCTCGTCGAGGTCGCCCCAGACGGCGAGGATCTGCGTCATCACGCGCTGCCAGTTCTGCTCCATTCGCTGTTTGCTCATCGTGCCTCTAGGTTGGCCGCGAGGAATCGGAAGCGCCCCCGCAGGCGGTGATCCGAAGGGCAGTGGATACGAGAAGATACGGCCTCTGCGGCCGAGCCCCAAACGGAGGTCTCGGGAAGGCCGGGGCGGCCGAGGCGGCCGGTCAGGCTTCACCGTGGTCCGTCACGAGGCGCAGCAGCTTCCGCTTGGCGATGGGCAGCATCGTCTCCTCCACCGGGAAGGCGAGGTCGGTGTTGAGCCGGTAGGTGGCCGGGTTGGGCAACGCGGGGTCGGCCTCGATGAGCGCCTCCTTCCAGGCCCGGGGCGGAGCCATCGGCGGGAGGTCCACCGGCACGGGCGACGTGCGCAGCAGGCGGTACCGGCCGTGCTCGTCGGCCAGGATGGAGACGGCGTAGCGGAGGGCGACGAGGCGGCCGGCCGCGCCGGGCACGAGCAGGTACCCCTCGGCCTGGTAGGACGGCAGGAGGCCGACGGCCTCGAGGGCGGCGTGGTCGTCCACGAATTCGAACAGCGTGCGCCCCTCCTCGACCGCCTCGGTGAGGATGGGGAGCGCCCACGCGGCGAGGTCGGCCGCGAGGAGGGGCGGCTCGCTCTCGTCGGCGTCGTAGATGAGCGTCCCGGCCTCCCAGTCGATGCCGGTGACGCGTCCGGGGCGGGCTTCGCGGAACTGATCCAGCCCTTCGAGAAAGGCCGTGAGGCCGCGCCGGACGCGGATCAGGTCCGCCAGGAACGGATAGACGCGGCTCCGGGCGAAAGCGCGGCGGGCGTCCTGCAGACCGGCCAGGATGCGATAGCGGGCCGCCTCGGGGTCGGTGGCGGCGGCGAACAGGTCGAGCGTGAGGGCAGGCATGACGTTCCTCGCTGGGGGGACGAAACGAGAACGCGGCGTGCCGGTGAGCACACCGACGCCCGTAAGTACGGGCGCCTTCACGAAACCTGCAAACTCGATGCCGGGGCACCCTGGTTCCAGACACCCTGGTTCCAGACACCCTGGTTCCAGACACCCTGGTTCCAGACACCCTGGTTCCAGACGCGGAGGAGCGGGCACGAGCGGCTCACGCCGTCGGCCCGGTTCCCGGGGCCGGAGGCCCGGTGCCGGCAGTCCGGCCCATTTACCCTGGCACGCGGCCGAAAATCCCGTACCTTCCCGTCCCGCATGGTCCCCCGTTCCCAAAACCCGGCCCGGCTGCATCGACGCACTGCTACGCCCCGGCACTCCCGCCGCCCGCGCTGCTTCCCCGCTAAGCCTCCCGTGACCATGCGTGCGCCCCTCGCCCGAGCGCTCTCGCTCCTGCTCTTCCTGGCTCTGGCCCTGCCCGCCTCGGCGCAGTCGAGCGGCTCCTCGTTCGCCCTGCTGACGCTGGAGCCCTCCGCCCGCGCCTCCGCCCTGGCCGGGGCGGCCGGCGCGCTGGAGAGCGACGACCCCACGGCCACGCTCTACAACCCGGCGCTCCTGACCGAGGCGATGGACGGGGGCCTCTCGCTGAGCTACCTCAACCACCTCGCCGACGTCAACGCGGGCTTCGCCTCGTACGGCCGCCGGATCGGCGGCTGGGGCACGTTCGTCGCCAGCCTGCGCTACCTCTCCTACGGCGAGTTCGAGCGGGCCGACGAGCACGGCGTCCGCGACGGCTCCTCGTTCGGCGCGGGCGAGGCGGCCCTGACGCTCTCCTACGCACGGGAACTGATGCCGAACCTCCGGGGCGGCGCCTCCATCCACGCCGCCTTCGCCTCCATCGACGACGCGGGCGCGCAGGCCCTCGCGGCCGACCTCGGCGTGCTCTACTCGTTTCCGAGCCAGCAGATCGGCGTCAGCGCGTCGGTCCACCACCTCGGCGTGGCGCTCTCCTCGCTCGGCGAAACCGGCGACGCGCTCCCGTTCGACCTCCGCGTCGGCGTCTCGAAGGCGCTCCGCCACATCCCGCTCACACTCTCGGTGATGGGCTACAACCTCGACTCGTACGACGGCGAGGGGTCCGTGCTCGACGAGGCGCTGCGCCACGTCTCCATCGGCGGCGAACTCCGGTTCGGCGAGCCCGTCCGCGTCCGCGTCGGCTACAACCCGCGCGTGCACGAGGCACTGGCGACGGGCGAGCGGCTCGACCTCGCGGGTGTCAGCGCCGGCTTCGGCCTGCAGATCAGCCGGATCGCGTTCGACTACGCGTTCAACTCGTGGAGCCAGGTGGGCGGTCTCCACCAGCTCTCGGTGCGGACCCGGCTCTGAGGCCGCCGTTTCGGGAAGGCCGCCGTTTCGGGAAGGCCGCCGTTTCGGGAAGGCCGCCGTTTCGGGAAGGCCGCCGTTTCGAGGCGGATCGGTAGATTGGGCGGATGGAACGGCATCTGCTGTCCCTCCCCCCGTCCCAGCTCCTCCTGCCATGCGCCTCTTCGCCGCCTTCCCCCTCCTGCTCCTGGTTCTCGCCGCCGGATGCGGCACGCCCCGCCCCGTCACCGGCGGCGTGGGTTCGTCCAGCCGCACGCCGGCACCCGAGATGGCCGACGTGACCGTGGGCGAGACGTTCTCGATGGAGCGCGGATCGTCCGTCGAGTTGGACGGCCGCCGTCTCCGTTTCGATGCGGTCTACGAAGACAGCCGCTGCCCCGAGGGTACGACGTGCGTCTGGGAAGGCCGGGCCGTCGTCGGCCTCACGCTCGCGGCCGACAACCAGATCCGCGAGGTCCGCCTGGAGATCCCCGGTTTCGTGGATGAGGAGGACGCGCCGCAGCCCTCGCAGCGGACGGAGCACGGCGGCTACACCTTCACCATCCTCGCCCTGGACCCCTACCCCGGCACGGCCGAGGCGGGCGGGGCGCCGGTGGTCACGCTGACCGTGGCGCGCGCGCAGGGCGACGCCCCCAGCCCCGACGCTTCTTCGAGCGACGGTTAACCCTGGAGCGACGGTTAACCCTGGAGCGACGGTTAACCCTGCGCCTCGGGCTTCCGCTTGAGGAGGCCCTGCTTGCGGAAGTAGATCATCGTCGTGTCGAGCGTGCCGTGGCGCATCCGCTGGCGGACCTCTTCGAGCGGCTTCCCGTCGTTGAGCCAGATGAGCGCAGCGGTGTGCGTGAGCGAGTGCGGGCTGATGCCGGGCCGCTTGAGCCCGGCCGCCTTGAGGTGCGTGTTGACGCGGCTGCGGACCGTCCGCGTGTTGAGCCGCGCACCGTCCGAGCGGTGCCCGTGGCTGACGAACAACGGGTCGGTCGGATGCAGCCGGCCGCGGGCGTCGAGGTAGGCCTGGAGGGCCTCGGCGGCGGGCGGATCCAGCGGCACCTGCTGGTCCTTCGTCGTGTGGCCCTTGCCCTGGACGCGGAGAAACCAGCCGAGCAGGTTTCGTTCGAGGTCCTCGCAGTCGGCCCGGACGAGTTCGATCTCGCTCAGCCCGGCGTAGACCATCAGCGCCATCAGCGCGCGGTCCCGGAGGGCGATGAGGGCGCTCCCCTCGGCGGTCTCGAAGAGGCGCGCCACCTCCACCTCGGTGAGCACGCCGCGTGAGTGGGTTGACGGACGGCGGTTGCCCTTGACCGCGCGGGCCGGGTTCTCGGCCAGCTCGCCCCGGCTCACGAGGTACTGGCAGAGCCGCCGCAGCGCCGTGAGGTAGGTCGAGACCGAAACCTGGCTCAGCGCGCGCTCCTCCATGAGGTAGGTCTTATACCCCTCCACGTCGGCCTCGCGAAACTGGAACTGACCGCGCGTGCGGGCGACGTAGCGCTCGAACTCGTTCAGCGTCCGCCGGTACGTTCCCACCGTCTCCGGGCTCTTGCCCTCCAGGAACTCCGTCAGGAACCCCTCGATGCGCTGCTGCAGCTCGGTGAGGGAGAGGCGGAGGGGCGGACCGGAAGGGTCGAGGGGCATGGATGCATAACGGCCATCGAGGGCGCGCAAGGTAGGCCCCGCCGCGCCATCCGCACAAGCCCATCGAGGCCCCGGGCTGGGCGGCACGGCCGCACCGAGCGGCGGGTTCGCCCCCTGCTTTCTCGCTGCTCGGAGAGCCTCAACGATCGGAGAGCCTCAACGATCGGAGAGCCTCAACGATCGGAGAGCCTCAACGATCGG
>CAZOJJ010000012.1:15203-17744 GCA_964580105.1 uncultured Rhodothermales bacterium
TCAGAACAGCTCGCTTCAGAACAGCTCGCTTCAGAACAGCTCGCTGTCGGCGTGGATGCCCTCCAGGCGTTCCCGATAGGCACGCAGGAAGCTGGCCGCCATCGCACCGTCGATGATGCGGTGGTCGTACGAGAGCGAGACGTACATCATGTGCCGGACGGCGATGACGTCGCCCAGCGCGGGGTCCTCGACGACGACGGGGCGCTTGACGATGGCGCCGGGCGAGAGGATGGCCACCTGCGGCTGGTTGATGATGGGCGTGCCCATCAGCGAGCCGAGGCTGCCCACGTTGGTGATGGTGAACGTACCGCCCTGAAGCTCGTCGGGGAGCAGCTGCTTCGAGCGCGCCCGCTCGGCGAGGTCGGCCACGGTATGCGCGAGGCCGGTGAGGTTCTGCTGCCCCGCGTTCCGCACGATGGGCACGAGCAGCCCCTTCTTCCCGATGGCGACGGCGATGCCGATGTGGAAGTCCTTCTTGACGACGATCCGCGTGCCCTCGACCGAGCTGTTCAGGAGCGGGTGCTCGCGGAGCGGCTCGATGGCGCCGAGGATGAAGTAGGGCGTGAACGTGAGCTTGGTGCCCTCGCGCTGCTCGAAGGCCGCCTTGTGCCGCTCGCGGTGCTTCACGATGCCCGTCATGTCGACCTCCGTAAAGGAGGTGACGTGGGCGCTCGTCGCCTTCGAGCGCGTCATGTGCTCGGAGATCAGCTGCCGCATCCGGTCCATCTCGATGACCTCGGTGCGGTCGCCGGCGGTGCTCGCCGCCGGAGCGACCTTGGGGGCGGCCTTCGGAGCCGAGGGCTGGGCCGGGCGCGGCGGAGCCGGGCGTGCTTCGGGCTGCGGGGCCGGCTGAGCGGGTGCGGGCTCCGCGGCGGGCGGGGCCGTCGGCCGGGCGACGGCGGGCTGGCTGCCGCGCAGTTCCAGGTAGGCCAGCACGTCCTGCTTGGTGACGCGGCCCTCGGCGCCGGTGCCCTCGATCCGCTCCAGCTCCTGGAGGGAGAGGCCCTCCGTCTCGGCGATGGACCGGACGAGCGGCGAGTAGAACCGGCCGCTGTCGCTCCGGCGCGGGATCGGACCGGCCTCGCCGGCCCCGGCGGGCGCCGGCTCGCCCCGCGTCGCCCCGTCGCCCGCGACGGCCTCGCCGTAGCCCTGCTCGGCGGGCTCGGACGCCCCGGCAGGCGCGGCGGGTGGTGCCGGGCTCGGGGCCGCGGCCCCCTCCCCCGTAGCGATCACGGCGATGGGCGTGCCGACCTCGACGGTCTCGCCCTCCGGAACGAGGATCTCGACGAGCACGCCGGCCGCCGGGCTCGGCACCTCGGAGTCCACCTTGTCGGTCGAGATCTCCAGGAGCGTCTCGTCCTGCTCGACCTCGTCGCCGACGGCCTTGCTCCAGGAGAGGACCGTGCCCTCCATGACCGACTCGCCCATCTTCGGCATGACGACCTCGACGCGGTTGGCGGCGGGGGCGTCGCCGGTGGGCATGCCGTCGCCCGTGGGGGGCGTGGCGCCGCGCGCGGCCTCGGTGGGGACCGCGTCGGCGGGGAGCATCGTGCCCTCCGCGGCCTCCTCGCGGGGCCGCATGATCGGCTCGGCCGGCTTCGCCAGCGACTCTTCGGCGGGCTCTTCGCCTACCGGCTCCTGCACGTCGAGCGGCGTCGCCGCCTCTTCGACGGCCCCGGCGTCGGCGGGTCCGCCCTGGCCACCGGCCTCCACCGGCGCGTTCACGTCGGTCTCGATCACGGCGATGGGGGTGCCAACCTCGACGGTATCGCCCTCCTGGACGAGGATTTCGACGAGGCGGCCTGCGTTGGGCGCGGGCACCTCGGAGTCCACCTTGTCGGTCGAGATCTCCAGGAGCGTCTCGTCCTGCTCGATCTCGTCGCCGACCTGCTTCTTCCACTCGAGGACGGTGCCTTCCATGACGCTTTCGCCCATTTTGGGCATGACGACATCGACGCGGGCCATGAGATGCGGGGGTTGGGCTCAGAAGGGGCGGGGCCGAAATATACCGGCGGGGGCCACGGGCGGGCGCGCTTCGCGGTTGTTTCGCGCCCGGTGTCAACCCCCCGGCCCGGCGGGCGTTCCTCCCGCGGGGCGAGGCCGGGCGACCTCGTCACCGAGGGCGAAGCATCTTGACGACCTTGTTGTAGACGCCCATCGTCAGAATCGCCGGCGGCCACATTCCGACGAACCGGCTGGCCTCGCGGCGACCGGTGAGCGCCAGCACCAGCGAGAGCCCCATCGCCCCGAACGCGGCGAAGAGGAACACGTCCGACGGGAGCTTCGCCGTCTGCTGCTCGATGACGCGCGTGAGCGAGCCTTCGGCGTGCTCCGCGCGCACCACGGGCGTCGGCTCGTAGACGCGCTCGGACTTGGCGCTGGCGGGGTTCACGTCCGGATCGTCCGGCATGGGTGCCCGGGAAAGAGAGGCGAGAGGGGCCGGCGGGAACGGCACGGAATCCGGGGCTGTTCCGCGAACGAACGAATCCGCGAACGAACGAATCCGCGAACGAACGAATCCGCGAACGAACGAATCCGCGA
>CAZOJJ010000012.1:17844-19278 GCA_964580105.1 uncultured Rhodothermales bacterium
TCCGCGAACGAACGAATCCGCGAACGAACGAATCCGCGAACGAACGAATCCGCGAACGAACCGAAGACCAGGCGTGAGCGAACCGACCCGAAACCGAGACGACCGAGCGAGCCGGATCACCCTCGCCTCGGAGGGCGCCGGCCCTCTCCTCCAGCGCGACTACTGGGCCGTCGTCCGCGCGTGCCGGCACCCGGCGGAGGGCGTGGCCGCCCTGGTGCGCGAGCGCTTCCCCGATTTCCCGCCGGAAGAGCTGGTGACGTTCCGCCGCACCGACACCCACGGGGGCCCCCTGGAGGTGGGCGACGAGATGAAGGTGACGATCCGCATGGCGGGCACGACGGCCGTCCGCGTGGTCCACGCCGACGCCCACAGCGTCACGCTCGCCACGGTCGCCGGGCACCCCGAGGCGGGCCGGATCACCTTCGGCGCCTACCCCAACGCACGCGGCGACGTCGTCTTCCACATCCGCAGCCGCGCCCGTTCGAGCTCGGCCGACCGTCTCGTCGGCTTCCTCGCCGCCGGCGAGGCGATGCAAACGAACACGTGGACCGACTTCATCGACTGCCTCGCGCACACGGTCGGGGACGGGGTGATCGGCCCCATCCACGCGGAGACGCAGGAGGTGGACGAGCGGGACGACGACGCCGAGACGCCCACGTTCATCGCGCGGGGGGACGGATGACCGAGTGGCGGATCGGACGGGGCTGGACCGACGCGGAGCTCGAGGCGCGCCTCGCGGAGCTGCCGGACCGGCCCCGCAACTTCTCCGATCCCATCGAGGCCCTGACGCTGGAGCGGGGGTGGCACCGGTACTTCTCGGAGGCGGTCGTAGCGCGCGAGCGGGCCGGGCCGCCCGAGGCCGACGGCCCCTTCGAGCGCGGCTGTACGGCCGTGGCCGGCTATGCCTTCTCCGACCCCCGCATCGTCATCGCCCACTTCGACCCCGCCACGCCGCTCCTGGGCCGGCTGATGCTGCTGGAGCTGCGGGCGCTCCGCGTCCTGCACTACCTCGGCGCCGTCGTCGTCGGGGCCACGCGCTCGGAGGAGCGGGACGGGCAAACGGCCTTCGGCTACCGCTACGACACGCTGGAGGGCCACATCGAAACGGGCGTGGAGTGGTTCACGCTGACGAAGAACCACGCGACGGGCGAGGTCCGCTTCCGCATCGAGGCGGCGTGGCGGCCGGGTCCGTTCCCCAACTGGTGGAGCCGGGTCGGCTTCTCGTGGCTCGGGCCGTCGTACCAGAAGAAGTGGCACCGCCGCGCGCACGTCTTCCTGGCACGGCTCATGCGCGTGCCCGCCCCCGAGCCCCCGACGTCCGGCGACGGCCGCCTCGCCCACACCGACCCGGAGGTCACCTTCCGGCGCTTTCGCGCCCACCGGGGCTGAGACCCGAGCCGGGGCTGAGACCCGAGCCGGGGCTGAGACCCGAGC
>CAZOJJ010000012.1:19378-22219 GCA_964580105.1 uncultured Rhodothermales bacterium
CCGGGGCTGAGACCCGAGCCGGGGCTGAGACCCGAGCCGGGGCTGAGACCCGAGCGTGCGTTCCCCGCACGACGGCAGAGAAGTGGCGCGCCCGGCCCCTCCACCACAGAGGGCCGGGCGCACCGACCTGAGTCCCGCAAAATGCGACCTCAGGAGTTTGCGGCGGTGAGTTGGAGCGTCGCGAGGTAGGCGTGGAGCGCGGCGACCTCCGTGCTGTCGTACTGGCTCGTGAACGAGATCGGCATGAACTCCGGGTTCACCGTGCGGCCGCCGGGCGTCGTGCCGGTCCGGAGGAAGGTCGCGAACTCATCCATCGACCACTGGCCGGCGGCGAGGAGGGACGGGGCCGGCGGCGAGTCGGGGTTGGGCGGCTGGGCCCCCTGGAGGTTGTCGCCGTGGCAGTACGCGCAGATGGAGGAGGCAAGGTACTCCCCGTACTCGGCCGTCGGGCCGACGGGCGGGCGCTCGGCGCGGGCCGGCGCGGTGCGCACCTCGAAGGCGGGGTCGAGGAGGGCCGCGGCCATGATCCGCCCCGGTACGCGGATTTCCGTCGCGGGCAGTTCGTTGTCCACCGCCGGGAGCCGCTGGAGGTAGGCGATGAGGGCCGCGGCGTCCTCGTCGGAGAGACGGTGGAACGCGGCCGACGGCATGATGAAGACGGGCCGCCCGTCGGGCTTGACGCCGTGGCGGATGGAGCGATCCCAGTCCTCGGCGGTGTAGTGCGCGCCGACGCCACCCGCGCCCGGCGTGAGGTTCGAGGCGACGATGCGGAAGGGCGGGGCGTCCACGAACACCTGACCGGCGAGGCGCTCCCCGTGGCAATCGGGGCACCCGTTGGTGCGGGCGAGGTGCGCGCCCCGAGCGAGCGAGGCGGAGTCGCTAGGAAGGTCGAGGGCGGCGGTCTCGACGGCGTAGGTCTGCTTCAGCTTCGCGCCGCCGACCATGTACATGACGAACCCGGCGAGGAAGAGGACCACGATGAGCCCACCGAGGCCGAGGCCGATCCACTTGAGTGCGTTGCGCATGGAGAGAGTGTGTGAGTCGGAAGAATCGGGACGAGGCCGTCGTGCACGGGATGCCGCCTACCGATCCAGACGACGAATCTCCGGCACGGCCCGCATATCCCGCCACCTTATTCGCAAACATAGGGATCCCAGACGAGCACGAGGCCCGAACCAGCGGCGAACGACGTGGACTCCGCTTCGCTCCCAAAGGCAGCCGGCGCGATCGCCGGAGGCGCGGCGCCGCTCGCGTTGACGAGACGCCGAGTGCGGTGCCGGCGCCGTGGGAGCAGCCCCCGATCCGGCCGATGCGCCGGCCGTCGAGGAGGGGCGTCAGGGCACAGCCTCCGCGCCAGAAGCTCGACGGCGTCGTCGCAGGTGGCTGCGACTTGGGCGACGCCGCTCCCCTCGATCCGAGCGACGCGCTCAGGCGTACTCGATGGCGAACGTCTTGAACCGACCCGTCGCCGGCTCCCAGCGGACCTCCACCTCTTCCACCTCGGCGCCCTCGGGGCCCTGGTGGAGCGCGTCGAGGAAGGCGTCGAGGCGCGCACGCGACCCCTCGGCCGCGACGGTCACCGTCCCCTCGGGGTCGTTCCGCACCCAGCCCACGAGGCCGTAGCGCCGGGCCATCTGCCGCACGAAGTACCGGAAGCCGACGCCCTGCACGTGGCCGACGATTTCGGCGACGAGGCGTTCATGGGACACGGTGGCGGGCGGGGCGGGCATGGGGAGCGTCAGAATCGGAGTGCTTGGAGTGTATCGCACACACCGGTGGAGTGCAAGCGCGCGCGCGGTGCCGGCGGGGAATACGCGAGGCCCGGCCGTCGTATTGCCCTTCCCTTCAAAAATGAAGCGGCCCGAAGACCATCGCCTCCGGGCCGCCCTCTGTCTTTCCGAGGCCGGTCAGGCCGGCAACAGGCCGCGCCCGACGGCCCAGGCCCGGAATTCGGTCACGAGCTGGTCGAACGACTCCAGCACGAACAGGATCGGCTGGAGGTGCCACACCTCGTAGTCCTGGTGGATGACGGCCTCGACGGAGAACGGCCGCTGCTCGGCGTGGTCGAGCGCGTGGCGCACCTCTTCCTTCGAGGAGAGCACGCCCGCACCGAAGATGCGGATCTCCTGGGGGTCGCGGATGAGCCCGAACTCGACGGTGAACCAGTGCATCCGCTCCAGGCTCTGGCGGTCGATGCCCTCGGCGTTGAGGGCGGCCTGGCCGAAGAGCTGGTAGAAGTCGGCGAAGTCCGGCTGCGTGAGCATCGGCATGTGGCCGAAGATGTCGTGGAAGAGGTCCGGCGCCGGGGTGTAGTCGAGCTCGTCCTTGCCGCGGATGTAGTCCGTAGAGGGGAAGTGGCGGTTGGAGAGGAGGGTGAAGAAGTCGCGCTCGTGGAGGAGGCCGGGGATGCGGGCGACCTTCCAGCCGGTCTCGCGGTGGAGGATGCGCGAGAGGTCGGCGAGGGCGGGAATCCGGTCCGGCGTCATCTGGAGCTTCTCGACGCCGCGCAGGTACGCCGCGCCGGCGCGGCCGGGGAGCAGCTGCATCTGCCGCTCGAAGAGGAAGCGCCAGTTTTCGTGGTCCTCCTCGGGGTAGTCCGGGTACACGATCTCGTCGCCGATGGGCGGCGGGCCGTCGAGCTTCTGCGGGATGCAGCGGGGGTCGATGTCGGCAACGCCTTCCTTCTCGTAGGCCGAGATCGGGGCGTCCTCGGTAGCGGGGGTCGGGTTCGGATCGATCATGACGGAGACGGAGCGGGGAAGCGGTTCCGGAGAAGGTACGTACGGCGGCTCAGCGCGGGGGTTCGCTCAGCGCGGGGGTTCGCTCAGCGCGGGGGTTCGC
>CAZOJJ010000012.1:22319-52750 GCA_964580105.1 uncultured Rhodothermales bacterium
CGGCTCAGCGCGGGGGTTCGCTCAGCGCGGGGGTTCGCTCAGCGCGGGGGTTCGCCCTTCGCGGGCTCCGACCCGCCGGGGCGGCGCAGCGCCAGCACGGCGTAGGTGATGCCGCCCACGAGGACGCCCCCCGCGAGGGTGAGAAGCCAGTTGACGCCCTCGTCGGGATTCATCCGGGGGGTCACGACGGCGAGGAGGAGGACGGCGACGAGCGCGGCGCCGACGGCCGCGAAGAGGGCGAACGGCGTGGCGGAGCGGGACGGGGCGTCGGGCATGGCGGAAGGGCGCTGGGAGGGGTCAGAGGCCGCCGCGCTCGGTGAGCCACTGTGCCAGCCGGAGGACCCCGGCGAGCAGCAGCACGGCCCCGAGCACGAAGACGGCGCGGAAGAGGCCGTCCGGCGTCCACGTCTCGAAGTGGAGGTAGCCGAGCACGGTCCAGTAGACGAACGTGCCCGCCGCGATCACGAGGCCGAAGAGGAGGACGAGCTTGTCCAGGGGCTCTTTCACGAGCGGGGCGTTCGGGCGGTGGAAACGGGCGGGGCGAGGGGTTGGTTTCGGCAGGGGGGCGTGGCGGGGTTGCCCGCCTCGGTGCCGCTGCCGAGGCAGCGGGCCTGCGGTGGGTACGCAGCCGTGCGCCCCTGCGCCCTCTCACGCGTCCCCCTCACACGTCGCGCGCGGCCAGCACGTCGGCGAGGGCGTCCTGGGAGGCCGGCACGTCGGAGTAGGTGCAGAGGCGGGCCTGTGTGGCGCCGTAGCCTTCGAGACCGCGCGGGCTGCCGAGCGCCACCAGCGTCGTCGGCTTCATCGCGAGGAGCGACTCGACGAAGCGGCGCTCGCGGGCTGCAAGCCCGAAGCTGTGCCACGCCGCCGGCTTGACGATCACGGCCACGACGAGCTGCTTCGCCTCGCGGGCCTCGACGAGCACCTGGTCGAACGGCTCGTCCTCCCCCTCGTGGAACGGCTCCAGCTCGCGGTACGTCGCCTTCGGAAAACGGGACAGGACGGCGTCGCGGAGGGGCAGCCAACGGGGCTCCCCCGGCTGCGGGGCGGGCTTGACGAGGACGACGAGCGTGCCGGCGCCGTCGCCGAGGTCGGGCAGCTCGCCTTCGAGGCGGCGGACGGCCCCGCGCGCCACGCGCCACGCCTCCTTCCGGCTCGCCTCCGTGCCGACGACCTGCGGGAGGTAGGCGAAGGACGGATCGCGAAAGACGCCGTCACCGAAGCGATCGCGGAGCCGCCCGCGGAGGCGTTCGGCGCGGGCCAGCGCCGCGTCGAGCAGCGCCTCGTCCAACTCGCCGCGCTCAACGGCCACGGCCAATCCCTCGATGACGCCCTCGGGGTCCTTCACGTCGAGGAGGAGGTCCACGCCCGCCTTGAGCATCTCCACGGCCGCGCCCGCCTCGGTGCGCTCGTCGTCCTCGATGCCGCCCATGTGGAGGCTGTCCGTGATGACCACGCCGTCGAAGCCGAGCTCGGTGCGGAGGAGGTCGTGGAGGATGCGTCGCGAGCGCGTGGCCGGGAGCCCGCTCGGCTCCAGGCCGGCGTAGGCCACGTGCGCCGTCATGACGAGGTCGGTGCCCGCCTCGATGGCGGCCAGGAAGGGCGGGAGGTCGAAGGCGCGCGTCTCGTCCTCGGCGTCGTCCACGGCGGGGAGGACGGCGTGGGAGTCCTCGTGGGTGTTGCCGTGGCCGGGGAAGTGCTTGGCCGTGGTGAGGAGGCCGGCCGCCCGCGCTTCCTCGACGTAGGCGCGCACGAGCCGCTCTACCGTCGCCGTCTCGGTGCCGAAGGCGCGCGTGGAGATGATGGGGTTGCGCGGGTTGCGGTTGACGTCGGCCACGGGCGCCAGGGCGACGTGTACGCCGCAGGCGAGGGCCTCCTCGGCGCCGATGCGGGCGAAGTCGCGCACGACGGCCTCGGTCTCGGCACCGCCGCCGAGGGCGCCGAAGGCCATCAGGTGGGGGAAGAGCGTGGCCCCGGCCACCTGCTGCCCGAGGCCGCGCTCCATGTCGGTCATGACGAGGAGGCCGCGGTCGGAGCGGGCCTGGAGGTCGAGGAGCGTCCGCCGGGTCTCGGGCCAGCGCCCGTTGAAGAGGATCAGCCCGCCGACGGGGTGCCGGTCGAGGAGCGCGGCGACGGCCTCGGCGTCCTGCTCGGCCGTGCGCGGCGGGATCATGTTGGAGCCGAGCCGGGCCACGACGAGGCCGGCGGCTTTCTCGCGGAGGGAGAGCGGCATGGGGGACGGGAATCGAGGAGACGGGGACGGGAGGAAGGGAGGACGTGTACGGCGCTGCCTCTCCCCTGTTCTGCCCTCACTCCTTCGGTCCCTCACTCCTTCGGTCCCTCACTCCTTCGGTCCCTCACTCCTTCGGTCCCTGGTACAGCCCGTGCGCTTCGACGTAGGCCAGAACGGCATCCGGGACGAGATAGCGCACCGTCTGCCCCGCCGTCAGCCGGGCGCGCAGGGCCGTGCCGGAGAGGTCGAGCAGCGGCGCCTCGACGAACGTCGTCCGTTCCAGCGTGGAAGGCGGCACCGCCTCCAGGCGGTCGCCGGGGCGGCGGTACACGACGAGGCGGGCGAGGGCGAGGATGCCGGCCGGGTCGCGCCACGTCGCGAAGTCGGCGAGGCTGTCGCCGCCGAGGAGGAGCACGAGGTCGGCCTCCGGATGCGCGGCGCGCAGGGCGCGGAGCGTGTCCACGGTGTAGGAGGTGCCGCCGCGCTGGACCTCCAGGTCGGACACCGCGAAGCGGGGGTTGCCGTCCGTCGCCAGCTGGGTCATCGCCAGGCGGTGCTCGGCGGGCACGAGGCCGGGGGCGTCCTGCTTGTGCGGCGGCGTCGCGGCCGGCATCCAGAGGACGCGGTCGAGACCGGCCGCCTCGGCGGCGGCCTCCGCCACGGCGAGGTGGGCGACGTGCGGCGGGTTGAACGAGCCGCCGAAGACGGCGAGCCGGAGCACGGAGTTCGGGGTTCGGCGGGCAGCGCACATCGGATTCCACTCAAGCGGGAATCCGGAATCTAGAACCCCGCCCTCCGATCACCGGCTGGCCTGGCCGGCCTCGGGGGCCTGAGCGGCCCGGAGGCCGGTGTAGGCCCGGTCGTACTGGGCCTCGGCCTCGCGGAGGAGCGGGCTGTTCGGGAAGAGCTGGACGAAGCGGTCGTACGTGTCGAGCGCGGCCTGGTAGCGCTCGGCCTGGCGGTCGCGCACGCTGGCAGCGGCGAAGGCGGTCTGGGCGCGGAGCACGCCGAGGAGGGCGTCGTCGGCCAGCGGCGAGGTGGGGTATTCGTTGAGCACCTGCTCGTACTCGAGGATGGCCGCCTCGAAGAGGCCCCGTCGCTCGTAGAGTTCCCCGGCGGCGAACTCCTTCCGGGCCAGCTTCTCGCGCAGCTCGGCCTGCATCCGCACCACATCGTCGGTGAAGAGGGACGTCGGGTACTGGCTGAGGAAGAGGCGGATGTAGGCGAGGGCGCGGTCGGTGTCGGTCTGGTCGAGGTTGTAGGGCGGGCTCAGCTCGTAGTAGGCGCGGATCCGGTCGTAGGCCACCTCCTCCGTGCGGGGGTCGTTCGGGTAGAGGTCGATGAACCGGGTGAACTCGGTGGCCGCGAGGAGGTAGTTGCCGTTCTCGAAGTGCGCCTTGCCGGTGTAGAGCTGCGCCTCGTCCGCCCACTCGTTCGTCCGGCCGAAGTCGAGCACGGCGCGGTAGTACTCGATGGCGCGGTCGTACTTGCCCTCCTGGTAGGCCTGGCCGCCCTTGTTGTAGGCCTCCTCCGGCGAGTTGGCCACGACGCCGCCCGTGCCGGTGCATCCGGCTAGGACGAGCGCGCCGAGCAGCACGGCGGAGGCGAAGACGGAACGGGGCATGGGCGACGGGGACGGTGCGAGAGCGACGCGGGCCACAACGGCACGGCGGACCGGGTTATTGCAGCGAGGATACGCACGGGCCTGCCCCCGCACGGCCGCCCCGGCGCGTCTTCTAGGCGATTCCGTAATGGCGGCACTGGGCACGCTGCTCGGCCTCGGAAGCGGATGCAAGTGCCAAACGCCCTACTCCACCAGCACGGCCTCACCGTCCACGTACGCCATGACGAACAGCGCGCGGTTGACCTGCCCGCCGCCGAAGTCGATCCGGTGCGCGAGGCCCTGGTAACGCCCCGCGCTGCGGAGTCGCTCGGCCAGGTCGTCCGGGCCGGCGACGCCGTCGAGCTGGGCCAGGAGGAAGCGCGTCACGTCGTAGCCGATGAGCGCGAGGCGGTCGGCCCCGATGCCGGAGAGCGCCCGGTAGCGCGCGATGAAGTCGGCCGCCGCCGCGTCGTCCACGTGGAAGTCCTGCGTGAAGACGGTACCGAAGCGGCTGGCACGGGGACGCGAGGCGTCGAGCCCCTCCCACTCGGTGTTGCCGAGGGGGCGGATGCGCCCTTCGAGGCCCATCGCCTCCAGCCCGCGCAGCGCGTTGGCGGCGAACTCGGGCGCGTCGGCCCCGGTGACGGGGAGGTAGACGGCCTCCACGCCCTCCAGGCGGCCGGCGCCGAGGAGCTCCGGGAGCCGGCGCCAGCCGGTGGCGTCCGGCAGCGCCTCGCGCGTGACGACGGTGCCGCCGAGGCGGGCCACCTCGTCGGCGAAGGCGTCGCCCATCACTTCGCCGAAGGAGCCGCCCTCGGCCACGACGGCGAAGCGGGCGTGGCGGAGCCGGCGCACGGCGTGGCCGGCCATGGCCCGGCCGCGCATCCCGAATGTGGGGTTGGCCTGGAACACGTAGCGCCGCCCGCGCGCGACACCGTCGTCGGTGGCCAGCGGGGCGAGGAGCGGGACGCGCTCGGCCTCGGCCTCGTCGGCAGCGGCCAGCGCCTCCTCGCTGAAGAGCGGCCCCACGATGGCGTCGGCCCCTGCGTCTACGACGAGGCGGACGGCCTCGACGGCGCCCTCGGCCTCCCCGCCGGTGTCACGGAAAACCAGGCGGACGGGCCGGTCCGCGCGGGCGGCGTTGTGCTCGTCCACGGCCAGGCGGATGCCGTTGAAGAGGGCCTGCGCGAGGTAGTCCGTGTCGCCCGAGGCGGGGAGCACGACGCCGAGGTCGAACGGCGGCGCGGCGGCCGGTGCGGGAGGACCGCCCTGGATGGCGAGGCGGCGGACGCGCTCGGCCTCGGTGGCGTAGCGGCTCTCGGGGTAGAGGCGGAGGAACGTCGTCAGCGTCGAGATGGCCCGCTCGAAGTCGCCCTCGGCGTACGCCGCCTTGCCGGCCATGAGGTGGGCGGCCGTCGTCCGCGCGTTGTACGCATACTCGTCGGTGACGCGCGTGAAGGCAGCGTGCGCGCCGGAATAGTTGCCGGCGCGGTAGCGGTCCAGCCCCGCGTCGAAGGCCTGCTCGGCGGCAGGGATGCGTTCGGCCGTGCGCGGCTGGGCCTGCGCGGCGAGGGGGAGAAGCAGGAGGAGCGCCCCGAAGGGCCACGCGACGCGGAGAGGGAACCGGTGGGTCATCCGAGAAGACAGAGGACGGCGAGGCGGAGGGGCCTTCAACATACTCCGACTTCCGCCCTCCGTCCTCGGCTTCCATCGCCCTACTCCCACTCGATGGTGGCCGGCGGCTTCGAGGACACGTCGTAGGCCACGCGGTTGATGCCGCGCACCTCGTTGATGATCCGGTTCGAGACGCGCCCGAGGAAGGCGTGCGGGAGGTGCGCCCAGTCCGCCGTCATGCCGTCCACGCTGGTGACGGCGCGGAGGCAGACGGCCTGCTCGTACGTCCGGTAATCGCCCATCACGCCGACGCTCTGGACGGGCAGCAGCACCACGAACGCCTGCCAGACCTGGTCGTAGAGCCCGCTCGCGCGGAGCTCGTCGATGAAGATGGCGTCGGCCTGGCGGAGGAGCGCCAGCCCCTCGCGGGTGACGGGGCCGAGGTGGCGCACGGCGAGGCCCGGCCCGGGGAACGGGTGCCGCCCGACGATGGCCTCCGGCACGCCCAGCGCACGGCCCACTTCGCGGACCTCGTCCTTGAACAGCTCGCGGAACGGCTCGATCAGCTCGAACCCCAGTTCCTCCGGCAGCCCGCCGACGTTGTGGTGCGTCTTGATCGTCGCGCTCGGGCCGCGGAAGGAGACCGACTCGATCACGTCCGGGTAGAGCGTGCCCTGCGCGAGGAAGCGCGGCTTGGTACCGAGGCCGGTCGTGACGGCCTCGGTGGCTTCGTCGAAGACCTCGATGAACGTGTGGCCGATGATCGTCCGCTTCTCCTCGGGGTCGGCCACGCCCTCCAGCCGACCGAGGAAGAGGTCGGTGGCGTCGACGGCGCGGAGGTCGATGTGGAAGTGATCGCGGAAGGTGGCCTGAACCTGCTCGTACTCGCCCGCGCGGAGCAGCCCGTTGTTGACGAAGAGGCACGTGAGCCGGTCGCCGAGGGCCTCGTGGAGGAGCACGGCGGCCACCGACGAGTCCACGCCGCCGGAGAGCCCGAGGATGACGTGGTCGTCGCCCACGAGCTCGGCGACCTCGCGCTTCTTCTCCTCGATGAACGAGCCCATGCTCCAGTCGCCCCGGCAGCCGCAGACGCGGAGCACGAAGTTCTCCAGCAGCCGCGCGCCGTGCTCGGTGTGGACGACCTCGGGGTGGAACTGGACGCCGTAGTAGGGCGCGTCCTGCGCGGCCACGGCCGCAATGGGCGCGTTGTCCGTCGCGGCGATGGTGCGGAAGCCCTCGGGCAGCCGCGTGAGGTGGTCGCCGTGGCTCATCCAGACGGTCGAGCCGTCGGGGACGCCCTCGAAGAGATCGGTGTCGTCGAGGGCGGCGAGGTGGGCCCGGCCGAACTCGCGCCGCTCGCTGGGCTCGACGCGCCCGCCGAGCGTGTGGGCCATCGCCTGGAGGCCGTAGCAGATGCCGAGGACGGGCACGCGGTTGCCCGTGCCGGGCTGCCGCAGGTGGAGCAGCGCCGGGTCGAGCTGGGGCGAGCCCTCGTCGTAGACCGACATCGGGCCGCCGGAGAGGACGAGGCCCATCGGCCGCATGGCCGCCACCTCGCCCGCCGGCATCGTGCAGGGGTGGATCTCGCAGTAGACGCCCGCCTCCCGCACGCGCCGCGCGATGAGCTGGGTGGTCTGGCTGCCGAAGTCGAGGATGACGACGAGTTGGTGCTGCATCTCGGAACCGGATAAAAACACGTAGGGGCGCACGGCCGTGCGCCCCTACCGCGTGTCAGTGCGGGGATGCCAAACTACGCATCGGCGCCGATCATGTGCTTGTACTCCTCGGCGGACATCAGCCCGTCCACGTCGGCCGCGTCGGTGGGGCGGATCTTGACCATCCAGCCCTCGTCGTAGGGGTCGGAGTTCACCAGCTCGGGCGAATCGTTGAGTGCCTCGTTGACGGCCTCGATGGTGCCGGCGAGCGGGGCGAACAGCTCGGAGACGGTCTTGACCGCCTCGACCGTCCCGAAGACGGCGTCGGCGTCGAGCTCGGTGCCGGGCTCTTCGAGCTCGACGAACACGATGTCGCCCAGTTCGCCCTGGGCGTAGTCGGTCACGCCGACGGTGGCGAGGCCGTCGTCGCCGAGGCGGACCCACTCGTGCTCTTTCGTGTAGCGGCAGTCGTCGGGGAAGGTCATAGCGCGGGGTTGGCAATGGGCACTCGGCACAGGGGCCGGGCGCCGGGTGACTGGGGCCTACGCCTCCGGTGGGACCAGCTCAAACCGTTCGAGGAACTTCGTGTCGAAGTCGCCCGCGCGGAAGCGCTCGTCGCGGAGGAGCTGCTGGTGGAAGGGGACGGTGGTCTTGACGCCCTCGATGACGAACTCGTCGAGGGCGCGGAGCATCTTGCGGATCGCCCGCTCGCGCGTGTGGCCGCGCACGATGAGCTTGGCGATCATGGAGTCGTAGTGGGGCGGGATTTTGTAGCCGGCGAAGACGTGGGTGTCGCAGCGGACGCCGAGGCCCTTCGGGGAGTGGAACGCGGTGATGATGCCGGGCGAGGGGGCGAAGCCGCGGAAGGGGTCCTCCGCGTTGATCCGGCACTCGATGGCGTGCCCCTCCAGGATGCGGTCCTGGCTCGTGATCCGCTCGCCGGCGGCCACGCGGAGCTGCCACTCGATCAGGTCGGTGTCGGTCACCTCCTCGGTGACGCAGTGCTCGACCTGGATGCGCGTGTTCATCTCCATGAAGTAGAAGTTCCGGTGCTTGTCCACCAGGAACTCGACCGTGCCGGCGCCGGCGTAGCCCACGGCCAGCGCGCCGCGCACGGCGGCCTCGCCCATCCGCGCGCGGAGGTCGGCGTCCACGATGGGGCTGGGCGACTCCTCGAGCAGCTTCTGGTGGCGGCGCTGGATGGAGCACTCGCGCTCGCCGAAGTGGATGACCGTGCCCTGCCCGTCGCCGACGAGTTGGATCTCGATGTGGCGCGGCTCCTCGACGAACTTCTCGATGTAGACGCCGCCGTGGCCGAAGGCCGCCGCCGCCTCCGTCGAGGCGGCCACGAACTGCTTCTTGAGGTCGGCCTCGTCGCGCGCCATGCGCATGCCGCGCCCGCCGCCGCCGGCGCTCGCCTTGATCATGACGGGGTAGCCCACCTCGGCGGCCACGCGCGCCGCCTCGGCGAGGTCGGCGATCTCGCCCTCGGAGCCGGGCACGACGGGGACGCCGGCCGCGCGCATGGTGTCCTTCGCCACGCTCTTGTCGCCCATCTTCTGGATGGTCTCGGGGTCGGGCCCGATGAAGACGAGGTCGTGGTCGGCGCAGACGGCGGCGAAGTCGGCGTTCTCGGCGAGGAAGCCGTAGCCGGGGTGGACGGCGTCGGCGCCGGTGACCTCGGCGGCGGCGATGATCCGGTCGATGCGGAGGTAGCTCTCGGCCGAGGGCGGCGGCCCGATGCAGACGGCCTCGTCGGCGAAGCGGACCGGGAGCGAGTCGCGGTCGGCCGTGGAGTAGACGGCGACCGTCTTGAGCCCCATCTCGCGGCAGGTGCGGATGACGCGGAGGGCGATCTCGCCCCGGTTCGCGATGAGGACCTTCTTGATCATAGCGTATGGCGTGATGCGTAGTGCGTACTGCGCGGAACGGGCTCGGTTACGCACTTACGCGATACGCATCAGGCCTTCTCGATCACGAACAGCGGCTGGTCGTACTCCACGGGCTGGGCGTTCTCGACGAGGATCTGCCTGACGACCCCGCCGATCTCGGCCTGGATTTCGTTCATCAGCTTCATGGCCTCGATGATGCAGAGCACGTCGCCCGGCTTGACGGTGTCGCCCACCTTAACGAAGGGGTCCGCGTCCGGCGCCGGCGCGGCGTAGAACGTGCCGACGATGGGCGCCTGGACGACGATCTCGTTGGCGCCGGAGCCCGGCTCGGCCTGCGGCGGCGGCGGGGCGGGCGATACGGGTGCGCTGGGTGCGGGGGCGGCCGGCGCCGCAGGGGGCGGCGCTGCAGGGGCGGGCATCGCGGGAGCGCCGTAGCCCGGCATCGCGATGAGCGTGGGCGGGGCGGTACCGGCCGGGGGAGGCGCCGCCGCGCGGACGACGAGGCGGAAGCCCTCCTCCTCGACCTCCACCTCGGCCATGCCGCTCCTGGCGACGATCTCCAGCAACCGTTCGACTTTCTCGAGGTCCATGACGTGCGCGAAGGGAAGGGTGGGCTGAGAGGGGGGCGTCCGGCGCAAGGTAGCGCGACGGACGCTAACGCGCACCGGCCCGGCGGGGTGCCGGGCCGGCGGGGTCAGGCCGCGCTGACGCGGGTCTGGTACTGGCCGGACTCCGTCTCGACGCGGATCACGTCGCCCTCGTTGATGAAGAGAGGGACGTTGACGACGGCGCCGCTCTCCAGCGTGGCCGGCTTCGTGGCGCCCGTGGCCGTGTCGCCCTTGACGCCGGGATCGGTCCGGGTGACGACGAGTTCCACCGTGCGCGGGATCTCGACCGTCAGCGGCTCCTCCGTCGAGGCATCCACGAGGAGGTCCACGGTGCCGCCCTCCTTGATGAACTCGCGGCCGACGACGAGGTCCGGGCGGAGCGTGGTCTGCTCGTAGGTCTCCGTGTTCATGAAGTGGAGGCCCATCTCGTCCTCGTAGAGGTACTGCATCTGGCGGCGCTCCACGCGGGCCGTCTCGATCCGCTCCCCCGCGCGGAACGTGTTGTCCACGACCTTCCCGTTGCGCACGTTCTTGATCTTGGTGCGGACGAACGCCCCGCCCTTGCCGGGCTTGACGTGCATGAACTCGATGATCTGCCAGAGGTCACCGTTGTGGTTGATGACGAGGCCGTTGCGAATGTCGGAGGTCGTAGTCGCCATACGGGAGCGCGTGGGGTTGGGAAAGACCGGGGAATATACCGGCGGCGGTGCGGCGTCTCCGTGGAGCGTTCGTAAGGAAAAGGCCACTCGCAGCGCTTCGGACGGCCCGCCCCGCCCATCCTGCACGGACGTCCGCCAACCTGCAACCTTCCGAGGGCGGTCCGGTTAGAACGCCCCGTCCCCTTCCGGGCCTCGGCCCGCTTCCTTCCCCTCTCACCCAACCCCCTTCTCCCATGGGCATCCTCGCCTGGATCGTCATCGGCATCATCGCCGGGTTCATCGCCGAGCAGGTCACCAAGACCTCGATGGGTCTCCTGATGAACCTCGTCGTCGGCATCATCGGCGCCTTCGTCGGCGGCTTCATCATGGGGCTGATCGGCGGCGAGGGCGTCACCGGCTTCAACCTGTGGAGCCTGGTCGTCGCCACCCTCGGCGCCATCGTCCTCCTGCTGATCGTCAACGCCGTCCGGCGCAGCACCTGATGGTCCGCCGCTGCCTCCCGCTGCTGATCGGCCTCGCGGTCGGCCTCGGGGCCTGCGCGGACGACGCCGAGCCGGGCACGAGGCCGGACCTCGTCAGCCACGAAACGGTCGAGCGCTACCGTACCGACGTGCTGCTCCGGTTGCAGGAGGTGGACGCGGGCATCGCCGCCCTCGAAGGCCGCGTGGCCGAGGCCGACTCGGCCTCGGCCGCGGCCCTCGCCCCGGCCGTCGAGGCGCTCCGGGCCGACCGCCGCGCGGTCCAGACGCGCCTCGAAGCGCTGGACGTGCAGGCCCGGGGCGCCTTCGACGAGGCCACCCGGGCCATCGACCGGGGCGTGGCGGTGCTCCGTCAGCGCGTGGCGCAGGCGGCCCAGCCCGTCGTGCCCGACTCCACCGCCGAGTCGGCGCCCGAGTCGGCGCCCGAGGCGCGCCCACCCGCGCCGCCGGACACGAGCGACGACTAGCGGAGCGGCGTCGCCCTACTTCTCGTCCACCAGCGCCACACCGGCGGCGACGAGCGCGTCGGCGTCGTCCTGGCTGGTGGCCTCGGCGTAGATGCGGAGCACCGGCTCCGTGCCGCTGGGGCGGAACATCAGCCAGCCGTCGTGGACGCGGAACTTGTACCCGTCCAGCGTCTCCGTCGCCTTGACCTCACGATCTCCGACGACGGTGAGGCCGTTCTTCTCCAGCCGGCGGAGGAAGGCCTGCTTCTTGGCCTCGGTCGTGTGGAGGTCGCTCCGGCTCTGGTAGTGCGGGCCGAACTCCTCCATCAGCTCGCGGACGAGCCCGGAGAGCGAGCGCTCGCGCTTGACCATCATCTCGACGACGGTCAGGCCGATGTAGAGCCCGTCGCGCTCGGGGATGTGGCCCTTGACGGCCATCCCGCCGCTCTCCTCGCCACCCACCAGCACGTCCTTCTCGACCATCTTCGGGCCGATGTACTTGAACCCGATGGGCGTCGTCTCGACGCGGAGGTGGTACTTCTCCCCCATCCGGTCGAGCATGTCGGTCGTGGAGAACGTCTTGACGACGTCGCCGACGAGGCCCTTCTCCTCGTGGAGGTACTTGACGAGAAGGGCGAGGATCTTGTGGGAGTCAACGAACTGGCCCTCCTCGTCCACGAGGCCGATGCGGTCGGCGTCGCCGTCGGTGGCGAGGCCGCAGACGAGGTTCTGGTCCGTCACCGTCTCGGCCAGCTCGGCGAGGTTGCGGTCGATGGGCTCGGGCGCCTGCCCGTGCATGCCCGGGTTGTCGTCGTGGTGCAGCTCGACGACGCGGGCGACGCCGAGGAGGTCGGTCACGATCCCCTTCCCGGCGCCGTACATCGCGTCGTAGGCGAGGCGGATGCCGGCCTCCTTGATGGCCTCCACGTCGAGCCGCTTCCGGAGCAGGCCGACGTACGCGCTGCGGAGGTCGAACCGCTCGATCAGCCCTTCGCCTTCGAGTTCGGCCATCGGGCGGAGCGCAAACTCCTTGCCGAGCTTCTTGAGCTCCGCCTCCACCTCGGCGATCATCGCGGGGGTGGCCGGGCCGCCGAAGTGGGCCTTGATCTTGAAGCCGTTGTACTGCGGCGGGTTGTGGCTGGCGGTGATGACCACGCCCGCCGCATGGCCGCCGTCTACCGTCGCCCAGCTCACGGCCGGGGTGGTCACGAACGAATCGGCGAGGCGGACGCGGACGCCCATCGAGGCGAGGACGCGGGCGGCGTGCGCCGCGAAGGCCGCGCCCTGGAACCGGGTGTCGTAGCCGACGACGACCGAGGCCTCGTCGCCGTGCTGGTTACGCACCCACTGGCCGGTAGCGCGCGCCACGCGCTCGAGGTTGGCGACGGTGTAGTCCTCGGCAATGACGGCGCGCCAGCCGTCGGTGCCGAACTTGATCGGGTCCATGCGGGGAAGGGAAGGGTGAACGGACGGCGCGTGGTGGGGTCCGGCAGAACGTTAAGCTACGCCTCGTCGAGACGCCCGGGGGTGCGGCGATGGCAAATGGGGAGAGAAAGGACGCGGTTCCCTCCCGCTCAGGCGCGGTGGAGGCGGCGGTAGGGACCGCGCGGCTCCTCGCCGTCGAGGCCCAGCCGCTCGATCCGGTCGGCCTCGTACTCGGAGTAGTTGCCGGGGAAGTAGCGGACCTCGCCGTCGCCCTCGAAGGCGAGGATGTGCGTGGCCACGCGGTCGAGGAACCAGCGGTCGTGCGAGATCACGACGGCGCACCCGCCGAAGGCGAGGAGTGCCTCCTCCAGCGCGCGGAGCGTGTTCACGTCGAGGTCGTTCGTGGGCTCGTCGAGGAGGAGCACGTTGGCCCCCTCTTTCAGCGTCTTGGCGAGGTGGAGCCGGCCGCGCTCGCCGCCGGAGAGGACGCCGACGGGCTTCTGCTGGTCGCCGCCGGTGAAGTTGAACCGGCCGAGGTAGGCGCGGCTGTTGACCTCGCGGCTGCCGAGGCGGATCACGTCGAGCCCGTCGGAGACCTCCTCCCAGACGGTCTTCTCGGGGTCGAGCGGCCGGTTCTGGTTGACGTATCCGAGCTGGACGGTCTCGCCGACGCGGAAGCGCCCGGCGTCGGGCTCGACCTCGCCCGTGATCATGCGGAAGAGCGTCGTCTTGCCCGCGCCGTTGGGCCCGATCACGCCGACGATGCCGCCGGGTGGGAGGCTGAAGGTGAGGTTCTCGAAGAGCACCTTCTCGCCGTAGGCCTTCGAGACGCCCTCGGCCTCGATGACGACGTTGCCGAGGCGGGGGCCGGGCGGGATGTAGATCTCGAGCTCCTCGCGGCGCTCCTCGGGCAGGCCGGCCACGAGGTCCTCGTAGGCCGAGAGGCGCGCCTTGCTCTTGGCATGGCGGCCCTTCGGCCCCTGGCGCACCCACTCCAGCTCCTTCTCGATGGTCCGCCGCCGCTTGCTCATCTGCTTCTCCTCGACGGCCAGGCGGGCGTCCTTCTGCTCCAGCCACGACGAGTAGTTGCCCTCGTACGGGATGCCCTGGCCCCGGTCGAGCTCCAGGATCCAGCCGGCGACGTTGTCGAGGAAGTAGCGGTCGTGCGTGACGGCGATGACGGTGCCCGCGTAGCGCTCGAGGTGCTGCTCCAGCCACGCCACCGACTCGGCGTCGAGGTGGTTCGTGGGCTCGTCGAGGAGGAGGACGTCCGGGGCCTGGAGGAGGAGGCGGACGAGGGCCACGCGGCGGCGCTCGCCGCCGGAGAGGACGTCCACGGGCGTGTCCGGCGGCGGGCAGCGGAGGGCGTCCATCGCCATGTCGAGGCGGGCGTCGAGGTCCCACGCGCCGAGGCGGTCGATCTCGTCCTGGAGCCGGGCCTGCTCGGCCATGAGCGCCTCGTAGTCGGCGTCGGGGTCGGCGTAGCGGGCGGAGACGTCCTCGTAGGCCTTGAGCAGGTCCACGGCGTGCTGGGCGCCCTGCTCGACGATCTCGCGGACGGTCTTGCCGGCCTCCAGTTCGGGCTCCTGTTCGAGCATGCCGAACGTGAGGCCGGGCTGGGCCTGGATGTGGCCCTCGTAGTCTTTGTCCTTCCCGGCGATGATGCGCAGGAGCGTGGACTTGCCCGCGCCGTTGAGGCCGAGCACGCCGATCTTGGCGCCGTAGAAGAACGAGAGGTAGATGTCCTTGAGGACGGGGATGTTCGGCTTGCGCGTCTTGGTGACGCCGACCATCGAGAAGACGATCTTGTGCTCGCTCACGGGCTTCCGGGTGTGGAGGAGAGGGCGGGCGGAGAAGCTACCGAGGCGGGCACGGGCGCGGTCACAATCGCCCGTGAAGACGTGCGATCGCCCGTGAAGACGTGCGGCGCCGACCTCCCTCTCCGTCAGCCTTCGCGGAGGCGGTAGGCCGCGATCGTACGATTCCCGGAGCGGAGCGAGGGATGACGGTGGGGTGGGGGCCGGCCGGCTCCCTCCGCCTCGGCGCCTAGGCGGAGAGAGTGAGCCCCCCCATCAAAGGCAGAGGGGGCGGCGCGCTCGGAAGGTGCCGAATCCTCCCGGGCCCACCGCCCCCTCCCACCTCACCCCTGCGCTACCAGAGCTTGATGCGGTCCTCCGGCGCGAGGTAGAGCGCGTCGCCTTCCTGCACGTCGAAGGCGGTGTAGAAGGCGGGGATGTGCGAGAGCGGGCCGACGGCGCGGTACTGGCCGGGCGCGTGGCTGTCCACCTGGAGGAGCTGCCGGAGGAACGCGTCGCGGTGCTTGATGCGCCAGACCTGCGCCCAGCCCATGAAGAAGCGCTGGTCGCCCGTGAACCCGTCGATCACGGCGGGCTCCTCGCCGTCGAGGGAGAGGACGTAGGCGCGGTGGGCCATCGTGAGGCCGGAGAGGTCGCCGATGTTCTCGCCGAGCGTGAGGCGGCCGTTGACGTGGGCGTCCTCGAACGGGGCGTAGGCGTCGTACTGCGCCACGAGCCGGCTCGCGCGGCGCTCGAACTCGGCGCGGTCGGCGTCGGTCCACCAGTTGCGGAGGTTGCCGTGGGCGTCGTACTGGCTGCCGGAGTCGTCGAAGCCGTGGCTGAACTCGTGGCCGATGACGGCCCCGATGGCGCCGTAGTTGACGGCGTCGTCGGCCTCGACGTTGAAGAACGGCGGCTGGAGGATGGCGGCGGGGAAGACGATCTCGTTGAAGGCCGGGTTGTAGTAGGCGTTGACCGTCTGCGGGTTCATCTGCCACTCGCCCCGGTCCACCGGACGACCGAGCTTACCGATCATGTCGTCGTACTGCCAGCGGTTGCCGCGCCGGATGTTGCCGTAGAGGTCGTCGGGGCGAACCTCCAGGGCCGAGTAGTCCTCCCACTCGTCGGGGTAGCCGATCTTGAAGACGTAGGTGCCGAGCTTCTCCAGCGCCTGCTCCTTCGTCTCCTCGCCCATCCAGTCCAGTTCCGTGATGGACTGGCGCATGGCTTCGCGGAGGTGGAGGATCATCCGCTCCATCCGCTCGCGCGCCGCGGGCGTGAAGTGGCGGCCGACGTAGATGCGGCCGACGGACTCGCCGAGGTAGCCGTTGACGGCGCTGATGCCCTTCTTCCAGCGCGGGCGGTCGGCCTCACGGCCGTCGAGCGTGCGGCCGTAGAAGCCGAAGTGGGCGTCCACGAAGTCCTGCGAGAGGGCCGGGGCGGCGGCGCTGAGCGTGCGCGCCTGCGCCCACGTCACCCAGTCTTCGAGCGGCACGGAGGCCATGAGCCCGTCGAGCGCGTCGAGGTAGGGCGGCTGGCGGACGATGACCGAGTCCACCCCCTCGACCTCGGCCTCGGCGAAGACCGTCTCGATCAGGAGGTTCGGGTGCGCCTCGACGAGGTCGTCGAGCGCCACCTTGTTGTAGGTCGCCTCGGGGTCGCGGTTCTGGACGCGCGTCCACTGCGGCGCGGCGAGGCGCGTCTCCAGGTCGAGCACGGTCCGCGCCGCCTCGGCGCCGTCCGGCCAGCCGGCGAGATCGTAGAGCTGCTCGACGTAGGCGAGGTAGGCCGCGCGGGCGTCGGCGAACTGGGCGTCGGTGTAGTAGCTCTTGTCGGGGAGCCCGAGGCCGGACTGGCTGACGAAGAGCGCGTACTGGTCGGAGTGGCGGTCGTCCACGTCCACGTACCACACGAACGGGCGCGGGCCGAACTCCCACGCGTTCTGGCCGAAGAACCGCGCGAGGTCCTCAGCCGACTCGATGGACCGGATGCGCTCCAGGTCCGCCTCGAAGGGCTGCATCCCCAGCGCGTCGGTGCGCGTCGAATCCAGGTAGCTCCGGTAGAGGTCGGCGATCTTGTCGGCGTCGGGGTCGTCCACCTCGCCCGCGAGGGCGTCCTCGACGATGGCGCGGACGTCGCGCTCGGACTTCTCGCCGAGCATGTCGAAGGCGCCGTAGCGCGAGCGGTCGGCGGGCATGTCCACCGTCTCGACCCAGGCCCCGTTGACGAAGCCGAAGAGGTCGTCCTGGGGCCGGATCGAGCGGTCGAAGCCGGTCGTGTCGATGCCGAGGCCGAGGGGCCGGGCCGGCGTCGTCTCGGTGTCGGCGGCGGTGTCGGCGCAGCCCGCCGCCGCGACGGCGAGGGCCAGGGTGAGCAGGAAGGGAAGGCGCATGAGGGTGAGGGTCGGGCGAAGGGAGTGCTACAAAATTAGCACACTGCGCCCGCCCCCTGCAAGGGTTGCAGCCGGCATGGGCCTTTTTGCGCCCGCCCCTCGCGGCTACCCCTGCAGCGGCCGGTTCAGCTCCGTGCGCCACGCGGCCGGGTCGGGGCCGGACTCCGGGCCTGCCACATAGCACTCCCAGAGGTCGGAGGCCGACGTGTGTCCCGCCTCGGCGACCCAGGCGTCGAAGGCGCCCCAGGCGGAACCGAGGCCCTCGTAGTCGCCGTGGTAGACGGTCCGCGCCACCGTCGCAGCGGGCAGCGTGCTCGATACTACGCGGCCGGCGGGGGTGATGGGGGCCTCGACGGGGACGCCAACCTCGAAGTCGAACACGTCCGGGTCCATCCGGAAGTGGTGGGAGAAGAACGGTCCGGCCGGCTCGACCTGCTGGGCGGCGAGGGTTTCCATCAGCTCGTGGAAGGCCGGCCCCATGACGGCCCGGATCTCCTCGCGCGGGATGGTGAAGCGGATGACGGCGGTGGCCTGGGCCTCGGTCTGGACGATCTGCGGGGTGTCGATCATGAGGGTCTTTGGAAAGGAGAGAGGAAGGGGAACGCGACCAACCTCGGCATCCGCGCTGACACCTGTCTTTCATTCGCCCGGGGCGACGCCCACTCGGCCCGGCTCACCCCGCCTCGGCCCGTGCGGCCAGCCACCGGTACGTGTCGAACTGCGCGCGGATGCCCCGAGGCGGCCGGCCTCGCTTTACCCAATGGCATGCACGTGCTCGTAACCAAGCACCTTCTGATCCGACGTGAGCAGGGGGCACTCGTACAGGCGCGCCGTCGCCACGATGATTTGATCGGCTGGATCTCGGTGAAAGGAGCCCGGCAACATCGTCGAGGCGACGGCCACGTCGGGTGTGAGGCCGAGCAGCCGGACTCCGGGATACGTCAGCGCCGCCCGCAGCCAGTCCAACACGGGGCGATCGAGTACGAGCCGCCCACGTTCGACCAGCTTGGCAACCTCCCAGCACGAGATCGCACTGACGCCGATTTCGGTGGCCTCCGTGATGGCGCGGTGCTGGCTCGCCGTCAGCACGTCGGAGCCGCTGACCCACCAGATCCATACGTGCGTGTCGAGGACGATCACACCGTCTCCCACTCGTCCGCGCTCGTCGCAGGCTCGAAGGGGTGCTCGTATCGGCGCACGCTTCCCGCGAGCGGCATCGCGTCCGGTGAGCGGTCCGGCTGGTCCTGCCGGGGCCGCACGATGACCTCGACTTCCGTCCCTTCCGGAAAAGGCACACCGCGGACGGTGACACTGCCGTCGCCGGATACGGTGGCATCGACACGATGGGGTTCCATAGGCGTCCGGGCCGGGTTCGTGGGTTGAACCGGCCCAACATACGGCGGGTTGCCGTCATACCGGGGCGATGCCCACTCGGCCCGGCTCACCCCGCCTCGGCCCGTGCGGCCAGCCACCGGTACGTGTCGAACTGCGCGCGGACGCCCCGAGGCGGCGAGGGCCGGACGTACGCGTTCGTCTGCTCGGCGTCCAGCACGCGCGCCTTCGTGTCGTCGGCCCACTGGAGGGCGAGGACGTGCTCGATCTCCTCGCGCAAGGCCGCGTCGTAGAGCGGGAAGGCCACCTCGATGCGGCGGCTGAGGTTGCGCTTCATCCAGTCGGCCGAGGCGAGGTAGAGGACCGGCTCGCCTGCGTTGTCGAAGCGGAAGACGCGGGCGTGCTCCAGGAAACGATCCACGAGGGTGCGCGCCTCGATGCCGTCCGAGACGCCGTCGAGGCCGGGGACGAGGCCCATGATGCCGCGCACCATCAGCCGGACCGCCACGCCGCCCTCATGCGCCTCGTAGAGCGCCCGGATCATGTCGTCGTCTTCGAGCGCGTTCATCTTGAGCGAGACGGCCCCACCGCGCCCGTGCTCCGCGTGGCGGACCTCGCGCCGGAGCAGGTCCATCAGCCCCTCGCGCAGGGTGAAGGGTGCCACGAGCAGGTGCTCGAACGTGGGCGCCTCGTCCTCGCCCGTGAGGAAGTCGAACACGCGGCGGACCTCGGTGGAGAGGCGGGGGTCTGCCGTGAGGAGGGCGTGGTCGGCGTAGACGCGGGCGGTCCTCTCGTTGAAGTTGCCGGTGCCGAGGTAGGCGTACTCCCGAAGCGCCTCGCCCTCGCGGCGGGCGAAGAGCGCCAGCTTGGCGTGCACCTTCAGCCCCGGCATCGAGTAGTGGACGCGGACGCCGGCGTCCTCCATCCGTCCGGCCCACGTCAGGTTGTTCTCCTCGTCGAACCGCGCCTTGACCTCGACGAACGCCGTGACGCGCTTGCCCGCCTCGGCGGCGGCGATGAGGCCCTGCACGACGGCCGAGTCCTTCGCCACGCGGTAGAGCGTCGAGCAGACCTCCTCCACGGCCGGGTCGGCGGCGGCCTCCTCGAAGAGGCGGACGACGGTGTCGTAGCGCTGGTAGGGGAAGTGGAGGAGCCGGTCGCGCGCGCGGATGGCGTCGAAGAGCGAGGGGGCGTCCTCCAGCTCGGGGTGCGGAAGCGGCGGCATCGGCGGGTAGCGAAGCGCGGGGTCGTCCGGGCGCGGGAGCGTCCACAGGTCGCCGAAGTTGTGGTAGCGCCCGCCGGGGACGAGGTCCTCGTCGTCGAGGCCGAGGCCGTCGATGAGCCGCACGAGGAGGGCGTGGGGCATCCGCTGGTCGTAGAGGAACCGGCTCGGGAGGCCCCGGTCGCGCTTCTTCAGGCCCTTGCGGATCTTCTCGACGAGGTCGCCCGAGAACTCGTCCTCCACCTGGAGGTCGGCGTCGCGGGAGAGCTTGACGCTGTAGCTCTCGCCGACCTCGCGCTCGGGGAAGAGCGCCGGGAGGCCGTGGCGGACGACGTCGTCGAGAAAGAGCACCACGCGCTCGCCCCCGGCCTCGCCCGTCCGGGGCAGCTCGATGAACCGCTCCATCGGCGGCACCGGGATTTCGACGAGGGCCACCTCGGGGCGGTCGCCGCGCAGCTCGGCCCCGCGCGGCCACAGCTCGACGACGAGGTGGAGGCGTCCGTTCTCCAGGAACGGCGCTTCGCCCGCCTCCAGCCTGTGCGGGTGGAGCAGCGGTGCGATCCGCTCGCGGAAGCAGCGGTCGAGCAACGCGGCCTGGGCCGGCGAGACGCCGCGCTCGTCGCGGAGATGGAGGCCGTGGGCGGCGAGGCCGGGCAGGATCTCGTCGCGGAAGAGGCGGCCGAAGTGCTCCTGCTGCTCGGCCACGACGGCGTGGACGCGCTCCAGCAGGGCCTCCACGTCGAAGTCGAGCAACCGGCGCTTCTTTTTCTTGAGGCGGAGGAGCGCGCGCAGGCCCGCCACGCGGACGCGGAAGAACTCGTCGAGGTTGGAGGAGAAGATGGCGAGGAAGTTGATCCGCTCGTTCAGCGGCACGGTGGGGTCGGCGGCCTCCTGGAGGACGCGGCCGTTGAAGGCGAGCCAGGACAGCTCGCGGTCGAAGCGCGGCGGGTCGTCGTAGTGCGGGGCGGCGGCGTAGGGAGAGTCGGCCATGCAGGGGTCAGCGAGAGAGACGTGGGACCCACAACCTAACCCCCACCCCGCTCGCCCGAGCTATCGATCACGCAGACCGCGCCCACCTCGGTGATCGTACCGAGGTGGGCGCGGTGCGTTCTGGACACGCGTGCGCGGGGAGAGGGGACCTACACGCCCGCAAAGTACCCGATGACCTCCCAGCGGTAGTCGCCCCCGCCATACTGCGTCGCCCGCACCCGGACATAGCCGTACTGGTCGGTCAGGGTGACCTTGTCGGCGGCCACGCCCTGTCCCACGAGTTCCTGCCCGCTCACGCCCTGCACCACGACGTTCGTACCTGAACTGCCATCGGTCCGGATGACGTGGAACTCCATCCCAATCCGGTCGGGCGCCGTCAGCCCGCTCGTCTCGATGTCCGGCAACGTGAGCGTCACGCTCCCACCGCTCGCGTCCACGCGGTGATATGTCACGTCGTATGCGCCGAGCGAGGCCGAGGCCGTGTGCGTCCTTTCCTGCACGGCGGGCGCCTGCCGCCGCACCTCGTGCACCTCGAACGACGCGCCGAGGACCCGGGGGCCGGCGTAGACCTGCCGGTCCACGAGGTCGGGCCTGTTCACCAGCGTCATCACGTTGGTGCTCGGCGGGTAATCCGGCCCCGGATAGCGGCGGTAGAGCGTGCCGTCCGCGTTGGGCCAGACGCCCTCGACGACGAGGTCCACCACCCTCCCGTCTCCGTGGATCTCAACCGCGGCCTCGGCGAAAGGACGGATGATCCCGAAATTGGTACCGGGGGTGGTGTCGTTGAAGAGGCCCCGCGGCTGGACGTTGCGGACGGTCACGGCGCGGGCGAGGTCGCCGGACTCGGTGTTGATGCGGACGGCGGGGCCGTAGACGAAGTGCTGAAACACACCGTCGATGTCGATCCCGGCGTAGGCATTCCATCCTATTACTGGGCGCGTATTTGGTATCAACCGCCCCAGGACCACGTCGCCCTCGAAGTCCTGAGGAGGCAGGGGCGGCGGGTCCTCCCCGACGGGTTTGACGTACCCCGCCACGTCGGGTGGGGTGTGGAAGGAGTAGATCCGGCGAAGCGCGATGTGGGAGGCTCCGTCGTAGACCCGGACGCCGCAGATCTGGTTGGCCTCGACCCAGAGCCCGGAGAAGTCCACGTTGACGGCGCCCTTCCCGAAGACGATGCCCTCGTTGCATGCCTCGGCGTTGATGAACTGCCCGGATAGGCTGCCCACGAACCGGGCGCCGTCGGCGTTCTCCCCCACGACGATGCCCTTCGCGAAGCCCCTGATCACGCCGTTTGTCTTCGAACCGAACACGCTAAGCCGGTTGAGGATGGTCTGCCCGCTGACGAGGTAGGGGTACTCGTCGGTGTGAATCCAGAAGCCGCGCCCGCTGAAGGTGGTCTGGTTCGGGTACCACTCGGTGTCCGTAAGCCGCTGGACGACCACCTGGTTGAACTCGCTGAAGATGATCTCGTTGGCGTTGATGCCGTCGCCGTTGCCGAACTGGGACACCTTCACGTTCTGGAGGACGTTGTCGCCGCGGGCCTGCCAGAGGCGGAGCACGGCGAAGCCGGCGTCGGTGGCCGCCTGGAGTTCGAGGTCGCGGAGAACGAAGAACCCGTAGTGCTTGTCTATGCAGCCGGGCGCCCAGCGCTCGCCCTCCGGCCCACCGACGCGGAAGGCGTGCTCCGCCGGATCGCCCGTGTAGACGAGGCGGGTGGTGCGGCCCTGGCCCTGGAGGATGATCCGGCCCGCGACGGTGATCTTCTCTGTGGTCCCGCAGTTCTGGTTTGAGGGCGGCGTCTTGCGGTTGAAGACGATGGGCGTGTCCACCTCGATGGTGCCGGCGGGGAGGAGCACGGTCCAGGAGTCACCCTCCCCGCTGGCGTCGGGGCGGGGATTTTGGGGGTCCCAGTTGTTGTCCGAAGCGAGCACCTCGTCCACGCACCGTTGGAGGCTAATGGCGTTCTCCACAGCACTCTCTTTCGGACTGATGCCGTAGACGCGCTCGGCGTCGATGTGCCCGGCGGGCGGGTCCACCCACCGCCACACGCCCGTGTGGGAGCCGTCGGGGTCTATGTCCGGCGCAAAGCCGACGTATCGAGGGACTTCCTGTGGGTCGAATGAATTGGGCGGTGACCACAGAGGTCCATCGTAGGGCGTGGGATCCCACATGAAGATGCTCTCACGCCTGGGCGCGGAGGCCTCCCGGGAACGAAAGATCTGGCCATCGTCGAGGCTGGCCGGGTTTAGCCCGCGCATTGCATTGATGTCTCCGTCGAACGTATCTGCCATGGTTTCAACCTCGATAGGGTTGGGGAAAGGGTAGGGGGACACCAGAGCGACTTGACGACCGCACGTTCGTGTCCTATCGTGCGGGAAATAGCGACGGGAGGAGACCCGGCGAAGTGAAAAAAAAACTACCTTTTGCCCGATACGTCGCTCGCCGTATCCTGGCTTTTTTGGCCACAGGATGCTGCTGGTTTTTTAGCACGGCTTCCGCCCAGCCCGTCGCCGTAGACACCCTCATTGCGACCGAACCCTGTGTCCTGTGCGGGTTCGGATGGCACATTGATGCCGTGGCGGACCTCGCCGTTCATGATGATGGCCGGACCCGCACTGTGGTTTCAGAGCTCTTCCGGCCGCCATTCGGGGCGGCCTACGTGCTCGTCTATGACGAGGGAGAGAGCAGGTGGGCGGTGGAAGACTCGCTCGGCCACGTGAACCCCAATGCCGGTAGAACGGGTCTCGGCCGCCTCATCCCGAGCCCGGACGGCAGCATCGTGACGCTGGTGGACGCGGGGAAGGTGGCGATCCGCAGGCGGGACCCCTCATCATCGCAGTGGGTATTCGAAGCGCTCCTAGAGGGGATAGCGAAGCCAGGGAAAGAAGGGGCTTCCTTCGGCTCGGACGTAGCAGGAGCCTGGCTCCCGAGCGGGGAGGAGCTCGTCTTCATCGGCGTACAGAACGGCGGCGATGATGAGGGGGCGGCCCGTGAGGGCTCGGCCTACGCCTTCGTCCGCGACCCCTCAACCCCACCCGGCCCCGGCGCCTGGACGATGGAAGCCCGCCTCCTCGCCCCCGACGGTGAGGAGGGCGACCGCTTCGGCACCGCCGTCGCGCTGCTCCCCACGTCAGGCCTCCCCGGCGGCCACGCGGGCGACGCCCTCGCCCTCGTCGGCGCCGACTACCACCCCCGCACCGACGGCCAGGACGGCGCCGTCTACACCCTCACCCGCGACGGGGCAACGGGCACCTGGACGTTCGCCGAGAAGCTCACGTCCTCCGACCTCCAGGACTTCGACCACTTCGGCGCCGCTCTCGCCCTCCTCCCCCTCCCCGGCGGTGCCCCCGGTGAGGCCCTCGCCCTCATCGGCGCCTCGCAGGAGGACGAGCGGGCGGTCCAGGGCGGCGCGGCCTACGCCTACCGCCGCGAGGCCGATGCCGCAGCCCCCTCCGGCTTCCGGTGGGTGGAAGAGGCCAAGCTACTCCCTGAGCGCGCGGGGACCGGCCTTGCCTTCGGCGCATCGGTGGCCCTCGCGCTGGACACGCTCGCCGCCGGTACACCGGGCGAGACGCCCGTAGCCGTTGCGCTCGTGGGGGCGGACCCCGACGGGGACACCGGCAGCTTCCCCTCTGAGGCCGGCCTCTTCGTCCGCACCGTGGACGGGTCGGGCGCGCCAGTGTGGACGCGCCGGGCCACCTACGCCACGGGCGCCGAGGGGCCGGAGGCGGCCGACTGGTTCGGCCACGCGGTCGCGTTGGCGCCGTCGCCGGCTGGCCTCCTCGCGCTGGTGGGCGCGTACTACTCGAACGCGGCGCAGGAGCAGGGCTACCCGGACGCGGGTCTGGCGGCGGGGGCGGTGTTCGTCTACGACGGCCGCGCCACGGTGTCGGCCGAACCTGAGCAGCCCGAGGCGCCGGCCGAGGCGGGCGGGCTCACGGTCCACCCCAACCCGGCACACGGCGCAGCCGAGGTCCAGTTCACGCTGGCTGTGCCCACCTCGGTGTGGGTGTCGGCCTTCGACGTGCTCGGGCGCGAGGTGGCCGTGCTCCACGAGGGTCCGATGGCGGCAGGCGCACACGCGCTCCGGTTCGAGGCGCGGGGCCTGGCGGCGGGCGTGTACGTGCTTCGACTGGAAGGCGCGGGGCTACACCTCGCCCGGACCGTCACCGTCGTCCGGTAGGTGCGAGGTGACCCGCTGCCCTACGCATCGTCCCCCGGCTCTTCGTTGAGGGGGTCGGCCTCGGCGGCCTCCTCGGCCGGGTCGGTCGGGAGGATCATCGAAAAGACGGTGCCCTCGCCCTCGCGGCTGCGAACATCGAGGGAGCCGCCGTGCCCGGCCGTCACGATCTCGTAGGCGAGCGAGAGGCCGAGGCCGGTGCCGCGCCCCGTCGGCTTGGTGGTGAAGAACGGCTCGAAGACCTGCTCGGCCACGTCGGCCGGCATCCCCGGCCCGTTGTCGGCGAGGTAGAGGGCGGCCCCGGCGCGGGTCTTCCGCGTCTCGGCCTTGATGCGCGGGGCGAAGTCCTCGCCCGCCTCGCGGGCGGCCTCGGCCTTGTCGGCGAGGGCGTCGAGCGCGTTGGCCATGAGGTTGAGAACGACGCGGCCGATCTCGGCCGGCACGAGGTCGAAGGGTTCGAGGGCGTCGTCGTAGCGCCGCTCGATGGTCACGTCGAGGCCGGTTCGGGCGCGGGCGCCGTGGTAGGCGAGGCCGACGTACTCGTCCACGAGCTTGTTGAAGTCGGTCCGCTGCCGCTCGCTCGGGCCGGCGCGGGAGTGGTCGAGCATGCTCTTGACGATGCCGTCGGCGCGCCAGCCGTGCTCGGCGATGCGCTCGGTGTTGAGCACGAGGTCGTCGAGGGCGTCGCCGATCTGCTCGAGGACGGTGCGGGCGGGGCGGGCGGGATCGGCGGTGAGGGCGTCGCGGACCTCCTCGGCCAGGCCGTGCGAGAGGCCGGCGAAGTTGGTGATGAAGTTGAGCGGGTTCTTGATCTCGTGCGCCACCCCGGCCGTGACGCGCCCGAGGCTGGCCAGCTTCTCCTGCTCGACGAGCTGGTCCTTCATCGCTCGCTCCCGGTGGAGCGCCCGCTCCAGGGCCTGGCTCCGCGCCACGTTGTAGTCCTTCAGCCGGGCCGCGCGCCGCTGGGCGCGGTACTGCTCGTAGCGGCTCCCGTAGAGCATCGCGCCGAGGACGGAGACGGCCAGCGCGGCCATCCCCAGGAACAGCAGGCGGGGGACGCTCACCGCCACGGTGGGGACGAGGGCGGCGAAGGCCCAGAACTCCGCCGTCAGCGCGAGCCCCAGCGCGAGCACCTCCCCCGGCCGGAACGGCACGGTCCCGATGCCGACCACGAGGAGCAGGATGATCCACGCCTCGGCGAGGTTCACGTCGCCCAGCGCGAAGTTCTGCACCACGACGAGCCACCCGACGGCCAGCATGAACAGGGCCATCGCCAGGCGCCCCCGGGCCAGGCCCGTTCCGGCCCGGCCGAGCGCGGCGAGCCCGAGGCCGAGCACGGCCACGAGCACCTTGTCCCAGAGCTGGATCGTGCCGGACGCCCCGGCCAGCGGCTCGGCCCACACGAACGCGGCCCCGCGGCCGACGCGGTACGCGAGGTACGCCACGACGGCCGCCGTCGTGAGCAGGCCCGACACCTGCATCCCCTGGTGCGCGAACCGGCGCAGCAACCGGCGGAAGTCGGGCTGGCGCTCCAGCGCAGCCGTAGCGACGTAGCGGGCCCAGGCGACCCGGAAGCGGCGGAACAAGGTCATCGCTCACCGGGCGCGGCGGCCGTCTGGGCCGGCGGAGCGGGCGTGTCGGCCCCGTCGGCCGGCTCGGCGGGCAGCGTGATCGTGAACGTCGTCCCGACGCCCTCGGCCGTCACCACCTCCATCGATCCGCCGTGGCCGGCCGTCACGATCTCGTAGGCGAGCGAGAGGCCGAGGCCGGTGCCCTCGCCGGAGCGCTTCGTGGTGAAGAACGGCTCGAAGACGCGCTCCTGGAGCCGCTCCGGGATGCCCGTCCCGTTGTCCTCGATGCGGATGAGCACGACGCCGTCCCCCCGCTGCGTCGCCACGCGGACGTACGGCTGGTAGCCCTCCACGCCCGCCTGGCGGGCCGCCTCGGTGCGCGCGCGGACGGCGTCGAAGGCGTTGTCGAGGAGGTTGAGGAACACGCGCCCCATCTCCTCGGGAATCATCGGGGCCTCGCCGACGGCCTCGTCGAAGTCGCGCTGCACGTCCACGTTGAAGCCGCTGTGGCGGGCGCGCATGCCGTGGTAGGCGAGGCCGACGTACTCGCCAAGGAGGCGGTTGACGCCGATCGGGCGCTTGTCGCCGGGCGTCGTGCGGGAGTGGGCGAGCATGCTCCGGACGATGCCGTCGGCGCGGCGGCCGTGCTCGGCGATCTTGTCCGCGTTGGAGCGGAGGTCGGTGAACAGGTCCGCCGCCGCCGCCATCGCCTCCCCGACCGGCCGGCCCGGCTGCTCGGTCAGTTCGGCGCGCAGCTCGTCGAGGAGTTCCTGCGAGAGCTGGGCGAAGTTGTTGACGAAGTGGAGCGGGTTCTTGATCTCGTGCGCGATGCCGGCCGTGAGCTGCCCGAGGCTGGCCAGCTTCTCCGACTGCACGAGCTGGTCCTGCATCGCGTGGACGCGGGCGAGCGACTGCTCCAGCGCGCGCGAGCGGGCCGAGAGGTACTCCTTCAACCGGGCCACGCGGCGCAGTGCGCGGTACTGCTCGAACCGGCTCACGTAGAGCGAGGCGCTCATGCTCGTGCACAGGAAGGCCACCAGGCCGAGGAAGATCACCCGCGAGACCGGCACCCCGGTCGTCGGCGGTTCGAACGACGGGCCGGTGACCGTGGCGTAGCCCACGTACAACGCGCCGATGCCGAGGCACAGCAACGCCGTCTGCCACGGCTGGAACGGCACGGTCCCCACCGTCACGAGCATCAGCAGGGCGAGCCAACCCGCCGTGAAGTCCATCCGCCCCACGTCTTCGAGGATCAGCGCCCACGCCGCCACGAGCAGGAACAGCCCCATCAGGACGCGCCCGAGGCGGACGCTCGGCCGGACCCTTCCCATCACGAGGAGGATGGCGCCGAGCCCGGCGATGAGCGCCTTGTCCCACAGCACCACGTGCGTGCCGGGGTCCAGCCCGGAGAAGCTCCACACCAGCGCCTTGCCGACGGCGAGGTGCGCCCCCAGGTAGAGCGCGATGCCGAATACGGCCAGCAGGCCGGCCACCGTCAGCCCACGGCGCGTCAGCCCCTCCATCGTCGCCCGGAGCAGCGGGTCGCGTTCGAGCGGCCCGGGGACGAGGTAGCGGGTCCAGAAGAGGCGCAGCGAGCGCAGCAGCAGCGTCATGCGGGTGGTGAGCCAGGCTCTGAGTGCGCATCAACGGATGCGCGGCCGGTTCGATCCCGGGACCCTGAAAGGAGGAAGGGACGAGCGGAGGGGGAAGGAAACCTGCCCATCCGGAACAATATCGCGTCTTCGGGTCCAACCCCCTCTTCCCCTGTACCGCCTCCCCCCTTGCCTCCTCTCCCCATCGACGACGCGCTCCCGGCGCTGCGCCGGGCGCTGCGCGACGGCACCGGCGCCGTGCTCCAGGCTCCGCCCGGTGCGGGCAAAACGACGCGCGTTCCGCCGGCGCTGCTCGACGAGCCCTGGCTCGCAGGGCGGCGGATCGTCATGCTGGAACCCCGTCGGCTCGCCGCCCGCGCCGCCGCCCGCCGCATGGCCGCCGCGCTGGGCGAGCGCGTCGGCGAGACGGTCGGGTACCGGGTGCGGCTGGACACGCGCGTGAGCGCCCGCACGCGCATCGAGGTCGTCACCGAGGGCGTGCTGACGCGGAGGCTTCACGCCGACCCCGCGCTCGACGGCGTCGGCCTCGTCGTCTTCGACGAGTTCCACGAGCGCTCCCTCCCGGCCGACCTCGGCCTCGCGCTCACGCTCCAGAGCCGCGCCCTCCTCCGCCCCGACCTCCGAATCCTCGTCATGAGCGCCACGCTCGACGGCGCGCCCGTCGCCCGTCTCCTCGGCGAGAGCACACCCGTCGTCACGAGCGAGGGCCGCCAGTTTCCCGTCGAGACGCGCTACCTCGACCGCCCGCTCGAAGGACGTCGGATGGAAGACGACGTGGCGGGGATGGTCCGCCGCGCCCTCGCCGAGACCGAGGCGGGCGGCCTTCTCGTCTTTCTGCCGGGAGCGGGCGAGATCCGGCGCGTACAGGAGCGGCTGGAAGAGCGTGGCCTGCCCGGCGGCGTGTTCGTCGCACCGCTCTACGGCACGCTCCCGGCCGAGGCGCAGGACCGGGCCGTCGAGCCCGCCCCGGCCGGGCAGCGCAAGGTCGTGCTGGCGACCGACATCGCCGAGACGAGCCTGACGCTGGAGGGCGTCCGCGTCGTCGTGGACGCCGGGTGGGCGCGGACGCCGCGCTTCGACCCGCGCAGCGGGATGACCCGCCTCGCGACCGTCCGCGTCTCGCGCGCCTCGGCCGACCAGCGCCGGGGCCGCGCCGGCCGCACCGCGCCGGGCGTGTGCTACCGGCTCTGGACGCGCGCCGAGGACGCCGCCCTCGTCCCCTTCACGCCGCCCGAGATCCTCCACGCCGACCTCGCGCCGCTCGCCCTCGACCTCGCGGCCTGGGGCGCCGAACCCGACGAACTCGCCTGGCTCGACCCTCCGCCCGAGGGCGCCTATGCCCAGGCCCGTGCCCTCCTCTGCGAGCTCGACGCGCTCGACCGCGACGGAAGGCTCACGGACCACGGCCGCGCCCTCGCCGACCTCGCCCTCCACCCGCGCCTCGCCCACCTCCTCCTCCGCGCCCGGCCCCTCGGCCTCGGCGACCTCGCGGCCGACCTCGCCGCCCTCCTCTCCGAACGCGACCCACTCCGCGCCGAGGGCCGCCCGGCCGACGTGGACCTCCGCCTCCGCCTGGAAATCGTCCGATTCCCACAGGAAGCCCTCCGCGCGGACGACCTCCGCGCGGACGACCTCCGCCACTTCCGGGGCCTGAGCGTGGATCGCGGCGCGCTGCTCCGCATCCGACGGGAAGCGCGGCACTGGCGCTCCCGGTTGAGCGAGGATGGAGGAGAGAAGCGTGCCTCCTCTCCTGAACACGCCGGCCTCCTCCTGGCCCTCGCCTACCCGGACCGGATCGCCCAGCGGCGCGAGGGGCAGCCCGGCTCCCTCCGCCTCCGCAACGGCCGCAGCGCTCGGCTGCCCGAGCACGACCCGCTCTCCGACGAGCCCTTCCTCGCCGTCGCCGACCTCGACGCGCGGGCGGGCGAGGCGCGCGTGTTCCTCGCGGCGCCCATCACACGCGAGGAGATCGAGGCGCACTTCGCCGGACAGATCGAGCGCGAGGAGGTCGTCGCGTGGGACGCCGAGGCGGGGGCGGTGCGCGCACGGCGCGTCGAGCGGCTGGGGGCGCTCCGGCTCCGCGAGGCGCCGCTGCCGAACCCCGACCCCGACGCCGTCGCGGCGGCGCTGGTGGAAGGGATTCGGCAGAGCGAAGGACGCCTGCTGCCGTGGACGAAGGCGGCGCGGGGCGCCCAGGCGCGCGTCGGCTTCCTCCGCCACCACCTCGGCGACGCCTGGCCCGACCTCTCCGACGCCACGCTGCTCGATTCCCTCGACGACTGGCTCCGCCCCTACCTCGCCGGGATGAAGTCGGCCGCCGACCTCGCCCGCCTCGACCTTGCGGCGGCCCTGCTCGACCGGATCGAGTGGCCCCAGCGCGCCGCGCTCGACCGCCTCGCGCCGACGCACCTCGTCGTCCCCAGCGGCTCGGCCCGCCCGCTCGACTACGGCGATCCGGCCGCGCCCGTCCTGGCCGTGCGCCTCCAGGAGGTCTTTGGGCTGACCGAGACGCCCCGCCTCGCCGACGGGCGCGTGCCGGTCACGATGCACCTGCTCTCCCCCGCCGGACGGCCCGCGCAGGTGACGCAGGACCTCGCCTCGTTCTGGCGCGAGGGGTACTTCGACGTGCGGAAAGACCTGCGCGGGCGCTACCCCAAGCACCACTGGCCGGAGAACCCGCTGGACGCCGAGCCGACGGCCCGCGCGAAGCGCCGAGCC
>CAZOJJ010000012.1:52850-59426 GCA_964580105.1 uncultured Rhodothermales bacterium
CGCCGAGCCGACGGCCCGCGCGAAGCGCCGAGCCCCCTGAGGCGCCGGCCGTGAGGATGGGAGTTGCTTCCGCCTTTCTACCTGCCCCCTGCTCATGCGTGCCCTCCGCTACCACACCTTCGGCCCGCCCGCCGAGGTCCTCCGCCTCGACGACGTACCCGCCCCCCAGCCCGGCCCCGGCGAGGTCCGCGTCCGCCTCACGCACCGGACGATCAACCCGGCCGACCTGGTCACCATCCGGGGTCGCTACGGCAGCCGCCCCGGTCTCCCCGCCGTCGGCGGCAACGAGGGCGTAGGCGTGGTGGACGCCCTCGGCGACGGAGCCGTCGGGCTGGAGATCGGGCAGCGCGTCGTGCCGCTGGGCGCGGGACCGACGTGGCAGGAGTACCTGATCGCGCCGCCCGAGGCGCTGCTGCCGATGCCCGACGGCGTCTCGGACGAGGCGGCCGCGCAGTTCTACGTCAACCCCCTCACGGCCTGGCTGCTGCTCGAACGGGTGCCGGGCCTCACGGAAGGCGACCTCGTCGTCCAGACGGCCGGGGCCTCCGCCGTCGCGCGGTGCGTGACGCAGCTGGCCGTCCGGCGCGGCCTCCGCGTCGTCTCGCTCGTCCGCTCCGGCACGAACGCCGGCCGGCTCCGCGCACTCGGAACGGACGTGCTGGTGACCGACGGCACCGAGGCAGACGCGGCAGAGCGGCTCCGCAACCTCGTCGGCCCCGACGGCGCCGCGGCCGGGTTCGACGCCGTGATGGGCGAGGCGGGCGCGCTCGTGCTGGGTGCGCTCCGCGACGGCGGTACGCACGCCGTCTACGGCGGCCTCAGCGGGAGGCCTCTGCCCGTGGACGCCGCCGCGCTCATCTACCGGGGCGTGACGGTGCGTGGCCTGTGGCGCACGCGCTGGGCGGAGACGGCCCCCCCGGCGGAGGTCCGCCGTGCCGTGTCCGACCTGGCCCGACTCGCCGCCGAGGGCGGGCTGGACCTCCCGGTAGAGGCGGCGTACGACCTCGCCGACTACGCCGCGGCCGTCGCGCACGCGGCGCCGTCGGGCCGATGGGGCAAGGTGCTGCTGACCGGCTGAGCGTCAGGCCCCGGCCTGCACCTCCGCCTCGACGGCCTCGACGGTCTTGGGGATGCCGGGCCCGAGGACGCGGTGCCCGTCCTCCGTGATCGCCACGTCGTCCTCGATGCGAACGCCGCCAAGGCCGCGCCAGCCGTCGAGCGCGGCGTAGTCGATGAAGGCGGCGTGCCGGCCCTCGGCCTGCCAGCGGTCGATCAGCGGGTCGATGAAGTAGACGCCGGGCTCGACGGTCATCACGTAGCCCGGCCGCAGCGGGCGCGCGAAGCGGAGGGCGGACGTGCCGAACTGGGTCGAGCGCGTGAAGCCCTCGCCGTAGCCGACGCGGTCCTCACCGAGCCCCTCCAGGTCGTGCACGTCGAGGCCGAGGGCGTGACCGAGCCCGTGCGGCATGAACAGCGCGTGCGCCCCGGCCGCGACGGCCTCGTCCACGTCGCCCTTCATCAACCCGAGCCCCTTCAGCCCTTCCGCGACCTTTCGCACGGCGAGCATGTGGACGTCCCGGAACGGCACGCCCGGCGCGCACGCTTCGATGGCCGCCGTCTGCGCACCGAGGACGACCTCGTAGACGGCACGCTGCCGTTCCGAAAACCGACCGCCGACGGGGCTCGTGCGCGTGATGTCGGACGCGTAGCCGCTGGCGGTGTGGGCGCCCGCGTCGTGCAGGAGGAGGTCGCCCTCTTTCAGCACGGTGCCCGTCGCGTGGTTGTGGAGCACCTCGCCGCGCACCGAGACGATGGCGGGGAAGCTGAAGTGGCCGCCGGCGGCGTGTGCGATCTCCTCCATCGCCGCCGCGATCTCCCGCTCGGTGCGGCCCGGGTGGGCCATCCGCATGGCCGTCCGGTGCATCCGGTCGGCGAGAGCGACGGCCTCGTCCATCGCTGCCAGCTCGTCGTCGGACTTGACGAGGCGCTGGGCCACGACGGCGTCCATCAGCACCTCGGAAGGCCGGATGGCGTCGGGCGCCTGCCCCAGGAGGGCGGCCAACCGGAGCGTCGTATCGCCCCGGTACGGCGGGAGGACGTGCACGGCCCGGCCCGCCTCGCGGGCCCGGCGGACGGCCTCGGCCAGCGCGTCCGTCGGCGCCGTCTCGGTGATGCCCACGGACGCCGCGCGGTCGGCCAGCGCCTCCAGCGGGCCTTCCCAGATCACGTCGTCGAGCGAGGGGTCGCGGCCGTAGAGGACGGCTTCGCCCGTGTCGGCGTCGAGGGTGAGGGCGAGGGCGGGAGCGTCGAGGCCGGCGTAGTAACGGAAGGCGCCGTCCTGGTGGTGAAAGGGGAACGCGTTGGCCGGGTAGTTCATCGGCACGAGGTCGTTGCCGAGGAAGACGATGAGGCCGGAGGGGACGACCTCGGTGAGGGCGCGGCGACGGTCGGCGTAGGTGGTGGCGTTGAACATCAGACCTGGACGGGCAGAACGCGAGGAGGAAACAGCCGAAAGGTAGCCCCTCTCACAAGGGCCTAGCACGCATCAAGCAGGCGCCTGTCCACGCGATGGACGCAACGCCTCGGCCAGCACGACGGCCGGGTGCCGAGCCGCCACGCCCGTCACGTCGTGGATCTGGTGGCGGCAGCTCGTCCCCGAGGCGGCCACGGCCGCCGTGGGCGCAGCGCGGACGGCGGGGGCGAGGCGGTCCTCGGCCATCTGGAGCGAGAGCCGGTGGTGCTCGGCCTCGTAGCCGAACGCGCCGGCCATCCCGCAGCACCCCGCATCGGTCTCCGCGAAGGTGAACCCCGCCGCCTCGAAGACCGCCCGGCTCGGCCCCATCGCCGAGAGCGCCTTCTGGTGGCAATGGCCGTGAACGAGCACGTCGCGCGTCCCGCCCGCCTCGGGCGCAAAGTCGAGCGCGGCGAGGCGGTCGGCGTGGGCGGCGGCCCACTCCTCGAACGTCACCGCCTGGCGGGCGAGCGCGGCGGCGCGCGGATCGCCCGCCGGGAGCAGACGCGGCAGCTCGTCGCGGAAGGTGAGCAGGCAGCTCGGCTCCAGGCCGACGACGGGTAGCCCTGCCTCGGCGTACGGCGCGTAGGTGTCGGCCAGCCGCTCGGCCAGCCGCCTCGCGTGGCCGAGGAAACCTTTGGAGAGGTACGTCCGCCCGCAGCAGCGGTACGGCGGCACGACGACGGTGAAGCCCATCGCCTCCATCACGCGGACGGCCGCGCGCGGGATCTCCGGCTCCTGGTACCGCGCGAACGTGTCGGCGAACAGCACGACGGTGGATGATGGATCGCGGATGGTGGATGGTGGACGGACCTCCTTCTCCGAGAACGGGTGCCGGGCGAAGGCGGGCATGAGCCGCTCCTCAGCGATGCCGAGGCGGGCGAGGCGGCGACGCCCGAAGCGCGAGCGGTTCACCCGGTTGACGAGCGGCGCGAGGCGGCCCGCGACCTTTGGCGCCACGCGCGGCAGGTGCGCGAAGAGGCGCGTCCGCGCACTCGGCTGTTCCGCCTTCCACGTCTCCGCCTGCCAGACCGACTTGAGCGCGGCCATGTCCACGCTCGCCGGGCACTCGGCCACACACGCCTTGCACGCCACGCACGTGTCCATCGCGGCGGCCACCTCGGGGCCGGTGAGGCGGTCGAGGCCGCCGGTGAGCGCCTCGCGGAGCGCGTTGGCCCGGCCGCGCGTGGAGTCCTTCTCCTCGCGCGAGGCCATGAACGGCGGGCACATCGTCCCGGCGCCGCGCTTGCGGCAGACGGCCTGCCCGTTGCACGCCTCGACCATCCCGACAAACCCGCCGGGGAACGCGATGGGGCTCTCGACCGGATGCGGCCGGTAGGCCGGGTTGAACCGGAGGTGGTCGGTGACGGCGGGCGTCTCGACGATCTTGCCGGGGTTGAAGCGGCCGTCGGGGTCGAACGCGCGCTTGGTGGCGACGTAGGCGGCGTAGAGCGGCTCGCCGTAGAACGTCCGCGCCAGCGGCCCGCGCGCCAGCCCGTCGCCGTGCTCGGAGGCGATGATGCCGCCGTACTCCTTGACGAGCGCGGCCGAGCCCTCGGCGATGCGCCGGTACGCCTCGACGCCCTCGGCTTTCGTGGTGTCGAGGAAGGGGCGGACGTGGAGGCAGCCCGCCGAGGCGTGCGCGTACATGACGGCCTCGGAGCCGTTTTCGGCGATGACCTCCTCCAGCCGCGCGATGTAGTCGGGCAGGTGTTCGATGGGCACGGCGGCGTCCTCGATGAGGGCGACGGCCTGGACGGGCAGCCGGGCGCTCATCGCCAGCCCGAGGCCGACCTTCCGCACGTCCCACACGTCGCGCATCCGGGCCTCCTCCACGGCCTCGGTCACGACGGCGGCGGGGCCGAGCGCCTTTCGCAGCCGCGCGAGGCCGCCGCGCACCTCGGCGGCGGAGGCCCCGGCGTACTCCACGATGAGCAGCGCCGCCGGGTCGCCCTGGACGAAGTGCAGCTTGGGCGCGTACTCCGTCACGTCGCGCGCGCGGCGGAGCGCGATGCGGTCGAACAGCTCGACGGCCGAGGGGTCCGTCTCCAGCAGCGCGGCCACGTTCTCCAGTGCCGCCCGACGGCTCTCGTAGTGAACGATGCCGAGGGCCGTATGCGCGGGCCTTTCGACGAGCGCCAGCGTGATTTCGGTGGCGAAGGCGAGTGTGCCCTCGGAGCCGCAGAGCAGGTGCGCGAGGTTGCGCGTGCCGTCCCACGGCCGCCCCGGCCCCCGGTCCACCTCGGGCGCTTCGAGGAGCCGTTCGAGGCGGTAGCCGCCCGCGCGCCGCCAGTGGCGCGGCGTATCGCGGCGGATGGCTGCCTCGTGGACCTTCACGAGCGCGTCCACGCGGCGGTAGAGTTCGCCCTCCGAACCGCCGGCCTTCGTCTTCGCCGTCCAGGCCGCCTCATCCAGCGCGTCGAAGCGGACGGGCGTGCCGTCGGGCAGGAGCGCCGAGGCGGAGCGGACGTGGTCCACGACGGAGCCGTAGCGGATGGAGTGCGTGCCCGTCGCGTTCGTGCCGAGCATGCCGCCGAGCGTGGCGCGGTTGGACGAGGCGGGGTCCGGCCCCACCATCAGGCCGTGCGGCGCCAGCCGGGCGTTGAGGTCGTCGAGGACGACGCCGGGCTGGACCGTCGCCGTGCGCGCCTCGGGGTCGATGCGGACGACCCGGTCGAGGTGCCGCGTCGTGTCCACCACGAGCGCGGCACCGACGGCGCTGCCGGCCAGGCTGGAGCCCGCGCCGCGCGCCATGAGCGGGACGCCGAACCGGCCGGCCTCCTCGACGGCCGCCTGCACGTCGTCCACGTCGGCCGGGATGAGCGCGCCGACGGGCGGGATGCGGTACATCGACGCGTCGGTAGCGTAGAGGGCGCGGTGGAGGGCGTCGAGGCGGAGGCTGCCGCGCAGACGCGGGCGCAGCGCGGCGGCGAAGTCGGCGAGGCGCTCCCGTTCGACGGGCGGATCGAGGGGCACGAAGGGATGGAGCAGGCGCGGAGGGTGGGGCAAGAAACGACGCGGGGCCGCCTCCGATCCAGAGACGGCCCCGCGCAGCCTTCCGCCGAGGCGGAGCGGGTCAGAGGCGCACGAGCACGACGCGTCGGTTGGCCTGGCGCCCCTCCGGCGTGCCGTTGTCGGCGACGGGCTCCGTCGGCCCCTTGCCGACGGCTTCGAGCCGGTCGGCCGCGATGCCCTTCGTCTGCACGAGCCAGTCGCGGACGGCCTGGGCCCGCTGTTCGGAGAGCGTCTGGTTCGTGGCCGCGTTGCCGGTGTTGTCGGTGTGACCCTCGATGCGGAGGCGGAGGTCGCCGTGCCGCGCGAGCATGTCGGCGATCTCTTCCAGCGTCGGGGTGGACTCCGGGCGGATGCGCGCGCTGCCGGTGTCGAACAGGATGCCTTGCGTGGCGACGCTCCCGTCGGCGGCGAGGACGTCGTAGAGCTCGCGCCCGCCCGCCATCACGCGGAGGTTGCCGATGTACGTGGGCTGCTCGGTGCTCGGCTGGTAGATGATGAAATGGAGCTTGTCGCCACGCACGATGTTCGCGTTGGGGACGTTGGCGACGCGGTGCTCGCCGAGATACATCTTCGCGTAGGAGCCGTCCACCATGATCCGCACCGGGACGAGGCCCTCGGTGAACGCGCGGGTCTGCGTCTTGGCTTCCGGCCCGTCGCCCTCGATGCCCGCCTCGTTGCCGGTCACGAGGAAGTACGAGCCGGGGTGGTTGCCGTAATGCATCGGGCCGGCTTCGATCCGGGCCGTGTAGACGGCGACCCAGTCGTAGGCCGGGTTGTAGGTGTCGAACTCGATGGTGAACCGCTCGGGAAGGGTCTCGGGGAGCGGGACGTAGAACGCGCTCTGGGAGGTGGCCCGGAGGAGCCGCTGGCCCTGCCACTCGACCACCTCCATGTTCCCCGTGGCGAATTCGAGCCGGCGCGGGAAATCACCCACGCGGTCCGACGCGAAGTCGCTCACGTAGAGGGGGCGTTCGCCGGGGACGAAGTCGTAGTTGGCCCAGACGCCCTCACCGGGGCGCAGGGTCTCGGCGGCGCGGCCGGCCGCGCCG
>CAZOJJ010000012.1:59526-68255 GCA_964580105.1 uncultured Rhodothermales bacterium
CGGCCGCGCCGGATTCAACGGGGTTGCCGCTGCCGTCGACGTAGACGACCTCCTGGCCGTTGGCGCGGGCCCGGTCCGCGCAGGCGGTGTCGCCGACGGCGCACTCGATGGCGTTGGTGACGGCCTCGTCGATGCGGCGCTCGGTCTCGCGTTCGACGGCGCGCTCGGCACCTCGACGGGCGGCGTCGCGGACGCGCCCGAGGATGCCCTGGGCGTCGGCGGTGGCGGCGGTCGTGAGCCCGATCAGGAGGGCCCCCAGCAGAAAACGGAGGGAAGGAGCCATGGGGATGGGAGTGGTGGAAGCGACACGGACGAGAACGGCTTGGTATTTACCGCTTGCACCTAACGAAACCAATCGGGCGAATCGCGAATATTTCGCCGCCGGTCAGGCCTCCCGGGCCCGGAGCGGGCGGATGACCCGCTCGACGAGGGCGTCCTCCAGGTCGTCCTCCTGAAACAGCACCCCGTCGATGACGAGGTTGAGGGTCGAGTTCACCCCGGCCCGAACGGCGGCGCGCTTCTGGCCGAGCACGTGGTCGCGGAAGGCCTCCTCGCGGAGCGCGGTCCGGACCTCGCGGGCGTCGAGGCCGAGGGCCTCGGCGTGGCCCACCAGCGCATCGTCCGAGAGGGCGAACTGGTTCCGGAAGAGGAGGTCGTGCATCGCCCAGAACCGCCCCTGCGCCGCCGCTGCCTCGGCCGCGATGGCGGCGCGGACCGCGTGCGGATGCGCGCGCACCGGGAAGTGCCGGAACACGAACCGGATCTGCGACGGGAACACGTTCATCGTCTCGCCGACGATCTGCTCGACCTGCCGGCTGAACGGGCACTCGAAGTCGCCGTAGAGCAGCAGGGTGTGGGCGGCGTCGGCCGGGCCCCGGGCGTGGTCGCGGTCGGTAATGGGCGGGAGGGCGGCCATCGGTCAGTCCTCCGCGGCCGCCGTTTCCAGCAGCGCAACCACCTCTTCCAGCGTGGCGCGGCCCCGGTCGCGGGCGTACCACCGGCGGAGACGCCGGTACCGCTCGGCGGCGTCGAACGCCTGCCCCTCGTTCTTGAACCAGGCCTGCAACTCGGCCGGGCGCGGCCCCCACCAGGCCCGCTCGATCCGGTCCTCGTCGAGGACGATCACGGCGGGGATCGCGCGGGCGGTGCCGCCGGTGAGGTGCTCGTCCATCAGGCCGAGGTGCTCGTCGCGGTCGAGAACGCGGAGGTCGAGGCCCGGCACGGCCTCGGCGAAACGGGCCAGGACGGGGACGATGTTGGCGGCGTCACCGCACCAGTCGGCCGAGAGGACGAGGAGGTGCCGTCGCCCCGGCACGGCCGCCGCACGGGCGACGAGGTCGAGCGGAAGCAGGGCGCGCCGGTAGAGGCCCTCCCAGAGCCCGACGTTCTTGCGGGCCGTGGGAAGGAAGTCGGCGAAGGCGTACGCGGCGTCCCAGTCGGCCGTGCGGTCCTTCCCGGCCGTCGGCGGGTCGGGGTGCGAGGTGACGAGGGGCGAGACGAGGTCGAGCATGGGTGTCCGGGGCGGGTTTGCCGGGTGAACCCTGTACGGCGCGAACCGATCCTCGCCCGGCGTCAGGCCGTCGCCTCTTCATCGAGAACGAGGCATCCCGCCCGCGAGGGGTGGTCCGCCACGAGCCGGTGCGCCTCGACGCCCCGGAGGAGCCAGACGACGACGGCGTCGCCGCCCGCCGCGAGGGTGAAAAGGAGGCCGAAGAGCATCCACCCGCCCCACCCCGCCGCCAACCCGACGAGCGCGGGCGCCAGCCCCAGCACGATCCCCGGCGTGACGGCGCCGATCCGGTAGGCCTTCGCCGTCATGGGCACGGTGCAATGCGCGTACGGCGTGAGGGTCTTCCACTGGACGCCGAGGCGGACCGATCCGCGCGGCGGGCGGGCGGCCCCGTGCCACGCCAGCGCGTGCAGCGCCTCGTGCGCCAGCACGCCGGCCACCAGCACGCCCAGCACGACGAGGAGCGAGGTCCCCATCACGGGCGCCACCAGCGCGCCGCCGCCCCACCGCCTCACGAACGCCGCCGCCAGCACTGCGACGGGCGGGCCGACGAGGGCGAGCGCGCCCGCGTTGGCGGCGAGGATGGAGACGGAGCGATCGGTGGGCATGGGGCAATCCGGAGATCGGGTGATCGGAGGATCGGGGTACGGACTCAAGCCGTACTTCGAAGCCGCCTCTGCGCTCTCCTGCGGCCATCCTTCGCTCTCTCCTCTCCCCGGATTCCCCGATCTCCTACAGTTCCAGCGCGGCGCCCTGCTCGGGGATGTGCACTGTGGTATCGGGGTAGAAGAACTCGATGTTGTCCTTCATCCACGACTTGGCCGCCGCCTCGCCGTGGACGAGCACGACCGTCCGGGGCCGCATCCGTTCGACGAGCTGGATGAGGTCGCGGCGGTGGGCGTGGCCGGAGAACCGGAACCGCTGCACCTCGGCGTAGACCTTCTGCGGCCCCTCCTCGGGGTCGAGCGTGACCTCGGTGCCGGGCCCCTCGGCGGCGGCCTGCTGGAGGCGGTCGCCCGGCGAGCCTTCCTTCGAGAAGCCGACGAAGAAGATGCCGTTCTTCTCGTGGCCGACGAGCCGCTGGGCGATCTGGTTCGAGAGCGTCCGCTCGAAGAGCATCCCGCTGGAGACGACGAAGATGCCGGGCTCGCGGAAGGCGTCGTCGAGGCGGGTGCGGGTGCGCGGAAGGCGGAGCTGCTCCACCTCGGTGATCTCGAAGGCCGGGTCGAGGCGGGGCGTGGAGAACCGCGTCTGGTCGTAGATGCCGGCGATGCCGCGGAGCTGGCCGGCGCTGTAGACCGGCGTGTCGTTCGGGATCAGCCCGCGCTGCTTGAACCGCGCGATGAGGGTGAGGATCTCCTGCGCGCGCCCGAGCGCAAACACGGGTACGAGCGCCTGCCCGCCCCGCGCGACGGTCCGCGCCAGCGCCTCGCCGAAGGCCTTCTCCTCGGCCTTCCGCGTCGTCAGCTCGGCCTCGGGGTCGGCGCCGAGGGTGGTTTCGAGGAGGAGCACGTCGAGCGGGCCGTCGGGGTAGCGGGCGCCGGGCTGGATGGCCTGCGGGCGGAGGCTGGTGTCGGAGGTGTAGAAGACGCGGCGCGTGCGCCCGCCCTCCTCGGCCTCGAGGTAGACGCCGATGGCGCCGAGGACGTGACCGGCGTGGTAGAAGCGAGCCCGGAGCGGGGCCGTCGCGCCCAAGCCGGAGAGGTCGAGGTCGGTGTCGAGGGGGTGCGCCTCGTAGAGGTACGAGAGCGCCTCGGCGGTGTCCACGTCGAAGACGGGGTCGAAGGCGGTCGAGCCCTCGCGCATCCGGCGGAGTTGGAGCTTGGCCGACGAGGGCAGGAGCACGTCCGCCAGCAGCGCCGTCGGCTGCGACATGTGGACGCGGGCGTGGGGGACGCGCCGCATCAGCACGGGCAGCGCCCCGAGGTGGTCGTGGTGCGCGTGCGTGACGACGACGTGGTCGACCGGGCGCGAATCGAGGAGATGGAACGGCGGGAGCGCGGCCGGGCCGTCTTCGTCGGGGTCCATGCCGGCGTCGAGGACGACGCCCGTGCCGGCGAGTTCGAGGTGGTGGCACGACGCCGCGATGGCGTCGGTGTCGCCCAGGGAGAGGTAGTGCATGCGAGAAGGTACGGGGGCGGGGTGCCAGCCGCGTTGCACCCCCGGCCCGCCCGGCGGTTTCCGCCGCTTCTTTGCGGGGTCCCGCGCTTCCGCCGCGGGGAACCCCGGAACTCGACGCGGCCTCCCGCCCTTCCACGCGCCCTCCCGCCCGCTCTCCCCGCATGGCTCGTCGCCCGCCCCTCACCGTCCGTACGCACCCCTGGCACGACCGGGCGCACCACGCGCCGCAGGGCTTCCGCAACCCCTGGCCCCTCCCGCCTTCCGGCGACGAGAACCCCGGACGCGGGCAGCACGCCCGGTTCTTCTTCGAGTTCTTCCTCGCCAGCAAGCAGCAGACGCCCGCGCCGCGTGTGCCGCTCGACCCGGCCCGCCTCCTCGACCCCGTCGCCGACGGCACGGCGCGCGTGACGTGGCTCGGCCACACGACGGTCCTCCTTCAGTTCCCCGGCGCCAACGTCCTCACCGACCCGGTCTGGGCCAACCGCGCCGGTCCCCTCGGCCTCGGCGGCCCGAAGCGCCAGGTCCCGCCGCCGCTCGCCATTCCGGACCTGCCGCCCATCCACGCCGTCCTCCTCTCGCACGACCACTACGACCACCTCGACCCCGCGTCCGTCCGCGCCCTCCAGGCCCGGCACGCGCCGCGCTTCCTCGCCCCCCTCGGCGTCGAGCGCCGCCTGCGCGGCTGGCTCGGCGCGGCCGACGTGACCGTCCTCGACTGGGGCCAACACACCGACCTCCGGGGCCTCCGCGTCCACGCCGCGCCCGCCCGCCACTTCTCCGGCCGCTCCCTCCGCGACCGCAACACGACGCTCTGGGCCAGCTACTTTCTGGAGCCGTTGGCCGAGGACGCCCCGACGGTCTACTTCGCCGGAGACACGGGCTACGGCCCGCACTTCGCGCAGGTCCGCGAGCGCCTCGGCCCGCCCGACGCCGTGCTCATGCCCATCGGCGCCTACCGGCCGCGCTGGATGATGCGGCCCGTCCACGTGGACCCGCCGGAGGCCGTGCAGGCGTTCCGCGACCTCGGGGCGGGGACGCTCGTGGCGACGCACTGGGGCACGTTCGACCTCGCGCAGGAGGCGCTCGAAGACCCGCCTCGGGAGCTCCGCGACGCCGCCGAGGCGGCCGGGGCGGCCGAACGCATGGTGCTCCTGCCGGTCGGCGGGCAGCGGGTCGTCCGGCGCGGCGGGTGACGGCGCCCCACCCGTACCCCTACCCCTCGTCGCTGAACTGCGCCTGGAGCGCGTCCCAGTCCGACAGGAATTTCTCCAGGCCGATGTCGGTGAGCGGGTGCTGGATCAGCTTCTTGATCACGTCGAGCGGCATCGTCGCCACGTCGGCCCCGATCTCGGCGGCCTCCTTGACGTGGAGCGGGTGGCGGATGGAGGCGGCCAGCACCTCCGTCTCCAGCTCGTAGTTGTCGTAGATCTCGACGACGGAGCGGATCAGGTCCATCCCGTTCCACGAGATGTCGTCGACGCGGCCCAGGAAGGGCGAGATGTAGGTGGCCCCGGCCTTCGCGGCGACGAGCGCCTGCGTGGCCGAGAAGCACAGCGTGCAGTTGATGCGGATGCCCTCCTCGGAGAGCGTCTTGATGGCCTTGATGCCGTCGAGGATGAGCGGCACCTTGACGACGACGTTGTCGTGGATCTGCGCGAGGTCCCGCGCCTCGGCGACGATGTCGTCGTACTCGGTCGAGACGACCTCGGCCGAGACGTCGCCGTCGACGATCTCGCAGATCTTGAGGATGTGGCCCTCGAAGTCCTCGACGCCCGCCTTCCTCATCAGCGACGGGTTGGTCGTGACGCCGTCGAGGACGCCCATCTCGTTGGCCTCGTGGATCTCGTCGAGGAGCGCGGTGTCGATGAAGAACTTCATGGCGGTGGGGACGGAGGAGGCGAGGGAAGCGAAGTAAACGGCCGGCGCACGCGCCGGTTCGTCCGCAAGCTACGCCCGCCGCCCCATCCGCAGGTGGCGCCGAGCCCCTCCGGGTGCGAAACTCACACACGCCACCACCTCGCTCGATCCCCCGATCCTCCATGGCCCTCTGCCTCTTCGAAGACGAAACCGTCGCCCGCCTCGCCCCGCTGACCCGGACCCGCGCCGCGTTCGACCTCCGCGTCGGCGCGCGCCTGCTCGGCGAGGCGCAGCGCGCGGCGTTCCCGGATGCCGGGCCGCTCGTGCTCTGGACGCGCCCCGAGGTGGCCGGCGTGACCGCCGAGGCGCACCCGGACGCCCGCGTGAACGCCCCGCTGGACGGCGAAGGCGCCCTCTTCGTCAACGCCCGCTGGCTCGTCCGCGACGGCGACCTCCTCGATGCGATCCGCGCCGCCGCCCGGCCCGGCGAACCCGCCCGCGCGTGGACGCAGGGCGACTCGGTCGTCGCCGCCTGGCACCCCAACCCGCCCGCCGGCCCGCGCGACGTGGCCGGCCTCGCGGAAACGACGGAGGCGGTGCACGACGCGATCCTCATGGACCGCCTCTGGCACCTGCTCGACGACCTGGAGGAGCGCCTCACCCACGACATCGACCTGCTCGGCGGCCAGGGCACACACGACGGCGCGCGTGTGCAGGCGGGCGCACTCCTCGTCCATCCCGAACGCATCCACCTCGGCCCGGGCACCACGGTCCGCCCCGGCGCCATCCTCAACGCCGAAAGTGGCCCCATCCACGTCGGTGCGGGGGCGGCGGTGGAGGAAGGGGCCGTGCTGCGCGGACCGGTTTACGTCGGCCCGAAGGCCGTCGTCCACCCGGCCGGACGCGTCGAGGCGAGCGCCCTCGGCTACTGGTCGAAGGTGGGCGGCGAGGTGCAGGGTTCGATCCTCCACTCGCTCTCGAACAAGGCGCACGACGGCTACCTCGGCAACTCGTACCTCGGCCGCTGGTGCAACCTCGGGGCCGACACCAACACGTCGAACCTCAAGAACGACTACGGCGAGGTGACGCTGTGGGACGCTGTGGCGGGCGACTTCGTCGCGACGGGCCGCCGGTTCCTCGGCCTCGTCATGGGCGACCACGCGAAGTGCTCCATCAACACGATGTTCAACACGGGCACGGTCGTGGGCGTGTTCTGCAACCTGTTCGGGAGCGGGTTTCCGCCGCGCTACGTACCGGACTTCTCGTGGGGCGGCGCCGAGGGCCTGACGGCGTACCGGCTGGAGAAGGCGCTCCGCGTGGCCGAGGCGGTCCAGGCCCGCCGGAACCAGCCACTCACGGACGCCGAGCGGGCACTCCTGGGTCGCATCGCGGGAGAGGCGCACGGGGGCTGAACCGGGCGGCCGGGTTCTGTCGTTCTTCCCGGTGCCTGACCCGGGGATTTCCTAGCTTCTCGCCGGCCCGTCTGCTGCGGCGGACCCGCCCTTCGACACCCCTTCCGCGCCGCCCATGCCGTCCCGCTGCCTGCTCGCCCTGGCCCTCGCGGTCCTCGCCGCCCTCCCGGCCCGCGCCCAGTCGTCCGACCCCACACCGTACTTCACGTTCGAAGTGGTGGAACTGGCGCGGACCGAGGTGCCGGCCCTCCACTCGGCCGCCTGGGCCCAGCACGACGGCCTCTGGCTCTTCGTCACAGGACGGACGGACGGCCTGCACCCGCTCGTCCCCGGCGTGGAGGCGTTCCCGGCCGAATTCGCCCACGGCGCCTTCGTCGTCTACGACCCCGTCGGTGACCAGCGCTGGACGGCCTCGCTCGACGCGCTCCCGGACGCGATGGCCGACCCGCTGCGGAGCACGAACGCCCAGTTCTTCCAGGAGGGGACCACGCTCTACGTCGTCGGCGGCTACGGCGTGGACTCGGCGACCGGCGAGAAGACCACCTTCGGCACGCTCACGGCCATCGACGTGCCGGGCATGATTTCCGCCGTGCGGACGGCCGGCCCGCTGGAGGAGCACCTCCGCCGCCTCGACGACGACGCCCTCGCCGTCACCGGCGGCCTGATGGCGCGGATCCCCGGCACCGCACGCACCTACGGCCTCTTCGGCGGCCACTTCTACGCGGGCGAGTACCTGACCGCCAGTGAAGTGCAGGAGTACACCGACGCCGTCCGCTTCTTCGACATCGAGGACGACGGCACCACGCTCGCCCTCACGAACCCCGCCGAGGTCACCGACCCCGCCCTGCTCCACCGCCGCGACGGCAACATCGGCGGGACGGTCGTGCCGGGCACCGAAGCCCTCGGCCTCGGGCTCTACGGCGGCGTCTTCACCCCCAGCACGCTGCCGTATCGGACGCCGCTCTCCATCGAGGGCACGACGATCACCGAGCACCCCTTCGAGGCGAAGTTCGGGCACTACACCACGGCCACGGTGCCCATCTATGACCGCGACGCCCGCAGCATGCACACCGTCTTTCTGGGTGGGATGGGGCAGTTCTTCGTGAGCGAGGAGAACGGCGCCTCCTGCGTCCCCGAGCGTGAGTTCTTCGTCTGCCAGGACAACCTGGTCCCCTTCATCAACGCCATCGTGGCCCTCTCGGTGGCCGAGGACGGTACGATGCGGGAGCACGTCCTGGGCACGCTGCCGGGGTTGCTCGGCGCGAACGCGGCCTACATCCCGGTCCCCACGATCCCGACCTACGCCAACGACGTCCTCCGACTACGCGACCTCCCCAGCCGCACGCGCGTTGGTTACATGGTGGGCGGCCTCGAGGCGAGCGCCCCGAATGCGGGCTGGATGAGTCAGCCCACCGAGGCGAGCAACCGGCTCTTCGCCGTGTACGTCCGGCCGCTCCCGGCGCAGAGCGCAGCCAACGACCGGCCCACCGCCTTCCACGTCGAAGCCGCCGCGCCCAACCCGTTCCAGACGACGACCCGCCTCGTCGTCGTCCTCGACGCGCCCGGCCCGCTCACGGCCGAGGTGTTCGACCTCGTCGGCCGCCATGTGGCGACCCTGCACGACGGCCCCCTCGGCGCCGGGCCACACACGTTCACGGTGAACGGGGCGGACTGGCCCAGCGGCGTCTACGTGGCCCGCGTCACGGGCGAGCGCGGCACGGCCACCCAACGGCTCGTGCGCCTGCGCTGACCACCCATTCCGAGCGAGCCCCTACCGCCGCACGGTGACGACGGCCGACCGGCTCCCCGCCCGCACGACGTACACGCCC
>CAZOJJ010000013.1:0-62533 GCA_964580105.1 uncultured Rhodothermales bacterium
GGGCCGCCGCCGTCGTAGACGAGCGCCCACGTCTGGCCGGCGTCGAGCGAGCGGTGGACGGAGCCGAGCGTGCCGCAGAGGAGGGTGTCGGGTGAGAGGGCGAGGAGGTAATTGCCGAACTGGCGGGTCACCTCCTCCCAGATGGTGCCGCCGGGGGGTAGTCGCCAGACGTCGTACTCGACGCCCCAGAGGGCGCCGGTGGCGTCGAAGGCGAGGGCGGCGTCGATGGGCCGGTCGCCCACGCGCTCCCAGTCGAGGGAGTCGGGGAAGGCCACCTGCGCGCGGGGGGCCGAGCTGAGGGCAAGAGCAAACAGCACAGCGGCCCACGTGGTCAGAGCTCGCGTCTCGGGACGCTTCACGGGAGCGGGGCAATCATATCATTCGGAGACGGTTACTTCTCCTCGGGTGCCTACCTGCCTCCTCTCTCAAATCGAGTGACCAAGGTACTACAAGAACGAGGGCCTACTCCTCGATCCGGTCCGTTGCCAGGGCCACGCGCATGTCGAGGGCGGCGCCCGCCCCGGCCACGGCGGCGAGCTGGGCGACGGTCGCCTCGCCGTCGGCGTAGACGGCCAGCGCCTCGCGCGTGCCCCGCACGGCCGCGATGGCGGCGGCGAGGTCCGCCTCGGGCGTCTCGGCGTCGTCCACGAAGAAGCGGCCGTCGTTCGTGATCGTGACGGCCACGTACTGCTGCTCCAGCGGGGCCGTCGCGTCCACGGCCGGGAGGTTCACCTTCACCCCGTACTGCGTCACGAAGGAGGACGTGAGCAGGAAGAAGATCAGCAGCAGCAGCACGATGTCGGTCAGCCCGGCGAGGCTGAAGACCGAGAGCGGCTTGCGGCCGGAGGAGAAGTCGAGGGGCATCGTTCAGGAGGGGAAGAAAGGAGGCAGGGAGGAACGGAGGGAGAAGCGGCCTCTTCCATCCTGTCGTTGCTCCACGCCTCCGCTCTTACCGCGCGGGCGTCTGGAGGAGGTCGATGAAGTCGGTCGAGGCCCGTTCGAGGTCGTGGACCGTCCGGTTGATGCGGTTGACGAGGAAGTTGTAGGCGAACAGCGCCACGATGCCGACGCCGAGGCCGAAGGCCGTCGTGATGAGCGCCTCCCAGATCCCCTCGGCGAGCACGCTCGGGTTGACGACGCCCTCGAGGCGCTGGATCTGCTGGAACGCCTGGATCATGCCGGTCACGGTGCCGAGGAAGCCGAGGAGCGGGGCAATGGCCGCCGCGCTGGCAATCAGGTCCGTCCGCTTCTCGAGCTGGAAGATCTCGCGCTTGCCCGCCGTCTGCACCGCTTCCTTGATCTCGCCGATGGGCCGGCCGACGCGCTCCAGCCCGCGCTGGATGATCCGGCTCGCGGGGGAATCCTCGGCGCGGCAGTAGCCGATGGCGCCGGAGAGGTCGCCCGTGCGGACGTAGCCCGCCACCGTTTCGGTCAGCCGCGTCGGGTTGCTCTGCGCCTTCCGCAGCGCCAGCAGGCGTTCGACGAAGAGGTACACCGTCAGGAGCGAGAGCAGGAGGATGGGGACCATCGTCCACCCGCCCTTGACGAGGATGTCGAGGCCGGAGAGGGTGTCGGCCTCGGGCGTGACGGGGGTGGCGACGAGCGAGTCGGGCGCGGCGGCGAGGGTATCCTGGAGCGCCAGGAGAACGGCGAGCAGCATGCAGCGGAGCGTGGAGGGTGGGGGACTAGGGGCCGATCTCTCGGACCCAGGCGTCGGCCGGGGCGTCGGCCGGGAGGCGGGTGCGGGCGGCGCGGGCCTCCTCGCGCGTGGCGAACTGGCCGACGTAGACGCGGTAGACCGGGCGGCCGTTGGAGGTGCCGGCGACGGCGGCGGCGCGGAAGCCGAGGCGGCGCCAGCGGGCGGCGTCGGCCTCGGCGCCGGTGCGCCCGCCCGAGCCGAACACCCAGCCGTAGCCACCCCGGTCGGGATCGAGGGTGCCGCCGCGCAAGGGGTCGGGCGCCTGCGCGACGGGCTCCGGTGCCGGCTCCGGTTCGGGTTCCGGTTCGGGTTCCGGTGCCGGCTCTTCGACCGAGGCCGAGTCTGCGGTGGTGGCCTGCAGGGAGTCCGCCCGGGCGAGGGAGTCGGCGAGGGCGCGCTCGGCCGAGTCCGGCGGTGCGAGCGCCGGAGCGGGAGTCGGCGCTTCGGCGATGGGCGTCGCGTCGGGCGTCGGGTGGTCTTGAAGGCGCGGCCAGAGCCAGACGGCGGCGGCCACGAGGGCGAGGAAGACGAGCGGCAGCACCAGGCTCCACGGCGTCATCCGGCGGCGCTCCGGCGCCTCGGGGACGGCGTGGGCCGAGGGCGGCGGCGTGGGCGGGCGGGGCTCGTCCTTCGGCCGGACGGGCCGGGCTGGAGGGGTGAACGCCGGCTCGGGTGCCGGGCGCGGCGGCTGGGCCTCGCGCGTCTCCTCTGCCTCGGCGGGGGTGTCGAAGAAGTCGTAGTCGGCCCCGGCGTGCGGCGACTCGGGCTCCGGTTCCGGCGCCTGCGGGTCGGGAACCCGCTGCTCGGTGAAGAAGGGGAGGTCGAGCGGCTCGGTCGCCTCACGCATGCGCGCGATGAGCGCTTCCAGGTCGGGGTCGGGTCCCTCCGCCTCGGGCGGCGCTCCGCCGGCTTCGTCCGGCGCCGGCTCGTCCTCCGACGAGAGGTCGCGGAGAGGTTGTCCCGGGACGCCGGGCTCGGCGGTCGGCGGAGGCGGCTCCGCGAAGGCCGGCTCGACGGGTTCGAGGGGTACCGAGAAGACGGGCGGCGTCTCCGGGGGCGGAGCCTGGGGGGGGGGAGCCCCGGCAGGTGGGGCCGGCGGCGCGCTACGCGGGGGGGCACCCCCCGGCATCGGCGGGCGGCGCGACGTAATCGGCGGCAGGCCGAGGTATTGCTGGTTGACCGCCGCCACGAGGTCGTCGTCGGGCCGGAAGCGGAGGCCCTCGGCCGTCCGCTCGAAGGTGCCGATCTCGTCGAGCTGGGCGCGCCCTTCCTCCGTCAACGCCCGGCGCACGTCGGCGAGGAGGCCGCCGAGGATCGGCCGGGCCTGCTCGGGCGGGCGGCCGAGGTGGCGGGCGAAGGCGTCGAGGAGCGGATCCATGAGCGGCTCAGGCGGCGTCGGAGAACGGATCCGCGTCGAAGTCGATGCGCTCGCGCGGCGGGAGCAGCACGCGGCGGCCCTCCTCGTCCACCTCGATGCGGGCCGCGGTGTGCGTGCGGTGCAGCCGGCCGAGGCCGGGCAGCGTCACGGCGCCCTCGGCGGCGAGCAGTTCGCGGAGCGCGGCGGCGAGGGCCTGCTCTGGACGCGGGCCGGAGGAAGAGGAATCGGGCACGGTGTGGGTCGGCAGCGGTGTGCGGGAAAATAGAGGCGCGGCAGGGCGCACGAAAGGGTCACCGAACGAACCGCAGCCCGCCCATCACGACGAACGGGGCCTGCGGGTAGCCCGGCCACTGCTCGGCCCGGCCGGCGAGGCGGTCGCCGCGCACGACGAGGCCGAAGCCGCCCCCGATCTCGTAGCTCCCCTCGGCCCGGAGCGTGGCCCAGGCCGGTGCCTCCCCGAAGCCCGATCGGTCCACGGGCCGCTCGCCCTCGGCGTAGAGGCTCAGGCCCAGGCGCCCTCGCCCCTGCGCGAACGGCACGGCCAACCCGGCGCGCCCGACGAACGGCGCGTAGAACGGGAGCGCGTCGTCGAACTCGGTCAGCACGCCGTCCCGCACGGCGAACCCGGCCGAGACCTCGATTCCGGACGCCGTGGCGAGGGTGAGGTCGGCCCCGGCCGCGACGGTGCGGGCGCGCTCGTAGCCGGGCTCGTAGAGGCGCGTGGCCGCATCCTGCTCGAAGAAGAGGCGGGTCGGCATGAGCTGCCCGGCCGCCCACGCCGTCAGCCCGACGGCCCCGCTGCGCACGGCGACGCCCGCGCGCCCGTCCGCGAGCGGGACGTCCGGCGCCAGGAAGGTGGGCATGGCGTACGGGTTCGCGTCGAAGAGGGCGAGGAGGTCGCGGCGCCCGAGGCGAGGGTCGGTGTAGGCGAAGAACTGGACGGCTGCGCTCAGGGGCACCTCGATGCGGGCCACCGGCGCGACGACCGTCGTCTCGGCGCTGCCGTTGAGGGTCGAGGTGGTGTAGCCGAGGATGCGGACGCCGAGGGCGAACCGCGCGCCGCCCGGCCGGTGCGCCTGCAGGATCAGGCCGCCGTCGAAGTCGATCAGGTCGGTCTCGTTCGAGACGGCGATGAACCGGCTCGACCCGACGCCGCCTTCGAGGCGGACCAGCCGCCGGGCGAACTCGACGGCGCCGGACGCCTCGAGGCGCGTCTCGGGATCGGAGGTGACGAGGGAGGGGGCCGTCCGGTCGTACGCCGCTTCCGTCCGGGCGACGCGGAGCCGGAGCGAGCCCGGGACGGCGTTGAGCGCGTCGGACTCGGCCGTGCCGGCGGCCTCGGCCGAGGAGATCGTGCGCTCACCGACGGCGAGCGACGCGGGGAGCGAGTAGCGATCCCACACCCCGCCCACCTCGGCCCCGAGGCGGACGGACCCGGTCGTACGGACGCCGACGCGCCCGCCGGCGCGCTCGTAGTCCACGTAGGTCTCCTCCGGCGGCGCGCCGACCTCCACGGTCGGACTGATGCCGTCGTAGTCGGCCTGGGCGTAGAGCGTGGCGGCGCGGCTGCTGAGCGCGGCGTCCAGCCGGCCGTAGCGGGCGATCTCGGTGCCGAAGCCGCCTTCGAGGCGGAGCGTCCGGCCCGCGACGAGGAGGGCCTCGGGGTCGGGCGGCGGCGTGAGGCGGAGGGCGGGCAGCCCGTCGAGGGGCGGGCCGTAGGGGCGCGTCACCGCCCGGCGCTCGGCCGGGACGACGTAGGTGCGCGGCGGCGGGCCGAAGCCCGAGAGCGGCTGGCGCTCCAGCTGCGGCAGGCTGACCTCGACGTCGCCCGTGATCTCGAAGGAGGTCGGCGTGAGGTCGGGGAGGCGCTCGCCGGTGGGCTGGGCGAGGGCCGGTGCGGCGAAGGCGAGGAGCAGGAGGAGGGCGGATCGCATGGGCGCGTCAGAGAGCGGCAGCCGGGAGGGGACGGGCGACGCGGAGGCGTTCGAGGAAGCGGCGGCCGGGGGGCGGAGGGGCTGCTCGGGCCCGGTGCGGATGCGGTGAGGGCATAGCGGGCGCGGATCGGCGTGCATCGGTCCTACTCCCCGCCCGAGGCGCGGCGGGCCTCGGCGGCGGCGGCGGTGTCGGGGTACTCGGCGAGGAGGCGGCCGAGGCGGGCGTCGGCGTCGGCCTCGCGGCCGAGGGCGCGGAGGGCGCGGGCCTCGGCGTAGAGCGCCGCGCCGACCTGCTCGGGGTCGCCCGGGAAGCGCTCGGCGAAGCCGGCGAGGGCGGCCTGGGCGCGGCCGGGATCGCCGGCCTCGAGGTGGGCCTCGCCGAGGCGGAGGACGGCCTCGGCGCGGAGCGGGCTCTCGGGGAACTGCTCGGCCAGGCGCGCGAAGGCGGCGGCCCCCTCGCGGAACTCGCCGAGGGCGACGTGCGCGCTACCGAGGAGGAGAAGCGCCTGCGGCAGCAGCTCGCGGTCGCGCGAGGTCTGGGCGAACGCGCGGGCGGCGTCGGCGGCGTCCTGGAAGCGGCCCGCCTCAAAGGCGAGCTGGGCCTGGCGGAGGCGGAGCCGCTCGCGCCCGGCCGGGTCGGGGTTGCGCGCCTCGAAGGCGGCGACGATGGCGGCGAACTCCTCCCCCCGGCCCTGGCCCTGCAGCGCGAAGTCGAGCCCGTCGAGGGCGTTGGCGACGAAGGGGCTCTCGGGGTAGCGCTCCAGCACGCGGCGGTAGGCGGCCTCGGCCTCGGCCAGCCGCCCGGCGTTGTAGTGCGCGTCGCCGATGCCGTAGAGCGCCTTCGGCGCGATGGCGCTGTTCGGGTTCGCCTCGACGACCTGCCGGTACTCGGCGATGGCGGCGTCGTAGTCCTCCTGCTGGAAGAACAGCGCGCCCCGGGCGTAGCGGGCCTCGGCGCGGAGCGGGCTGGTTCCGAACTCACGCAGGACGCGGTCGTAGGCGGCGAGGGCGGCGTCGGGCCGCCCGGCGGCGGCGTGCGCCTGGCCCGACTGGAAGAGCGCGTAGTCGAGCCCCTGCCGGTCCGGCGTGGCGCTGGCGACGCGGTCGTAGACGCGGAGGGCTTCGTCGAACCGGCGGAGGGCGTAGTAGCTGTCGCCGAGGCGGAGGAGGGCGTCGGCGTAGTAGGGGACCGACTCGGCGTTGCGCTGGTAGGCCGAGAGGAAGCGCTCGAAGGCCGTGGCGGCGGCGGCGTAGTCGCGGCGCTTGAAGTGGGTCCAGGCGAGGACGTAGCGGGCGGCGTCGGCCTGGCGGTGGTCGGGGAACGTCTGGAGGAACTGGCGGAGGAGGGCCTCGGCGCGGGCGTAGTCGGCGGCCTGGAAGGCGCTCTCGCCGGCCCAGAAGAGCGCCTCGCCCGCGCGTGGCCCACGCGGGTCGGACTCGAAGACGGCCAGCAGGCGCGGCACGGCGGCGGCGTACTGCCCGTCCCGGAAGAAGCCGTAGGCGTCCTGGAACTCGACCTCGACGCCGAGCTCGGGGGAGCCGGCGCCGAGGGCTTCGGCGCGCTGGTAGGCTTCGCGGGCGCGTCGGTTGTCGCCGAGGGCGGCGTAGGCCTCGCCGAGCATCCGGGCCGCCTCCCCCGCGTGGGGCGAGCGGCCATAGTCGCGAAGGAGCGCGTCGAAGGCGCTGGCGGCGGCCTCGTAGTCGCGGCGCTCGTAGCGGAGGAGGCCGAGCTCCAGGAGCGCGGCGTCGGCGTAGGCGCCGGATGGGCGGCGGAGGGTGGCGGCCGAGAGGCGGAGTTCGGCTTCGCCGAGCATCCCCAGGCCCTTCAGCGCGAGGCCCTCGTAGTACGTCGCCACGTGGGCGAGCTCGTCGTCGCGGCCCCGGTCGTCGGGCTCGGGTGCGCCGGTGCGGACGGCCGCGAAGTCCTCGGCGGCCGTCGAGAGGTTGCCCTCGTCGAAGGCCAGCCGGGCGAGGCCGAAGCGGGCGCGGCGAGCATAGGGGCTGCCTTCGGGGACGGCGAGGAAGGCCGCGCGCGCCTCGTCGCGTCGGCCGAGGCGGAGGAGGGCGTCGCCCTGGAGGAGGTGGGCGCGGTCGCGCGCGTCGCCGGAGAGGGACGGGCGGCGGCGGGCGGCCTCGGCGGCGGCCTCGTCGAACCGGCCGAGGCGGGCGTAGGCCTCGGCCAGCCCGAGCTCGGCCTCGGCGTTCTCGGGGCCGTCGGGGTAGCGCCGTGCCAGGCGCTCGAAGGCCGAGGCGGCGCCGTCCCAGTCGCCCTCCTCCACCTGCGTCGTGGCGGCGGCGTAGAGGGCGCGCGGGGCGGTCTCGGTGTCGGGGTAGTTCGTCGCCGCCTGCTCGAAGTACGAGAGGGCGACGGCCGTGCGGCCCTGGCGGAGGGCCGCCTGACCCAGGAGGTAGCGCGCGCGCGCGGCGTCCTCGGGCGACTGGGGCGCGTCGAGCGCGTCGAGGAGGGCGGCCTCGGCGTCGTCGTAGCGGCCCTCGCTGAAGTAGCGCGTGGCGAGCGAGAGCCGGGCGCGGCCGGCGAGGGCATGGCCGGGATAGCGCCGCTGGAACTGCTCGAAGAGGCTGGACGCGCGGGCTTCGTCGCCCGCGTTCAGGGCGGCCTCGGCCTCGTAGAAGAGCGCCTCGGGTGTGCGCGGGCCGTTCGGGTACGCGGCGCGGTATCCGGCGAAGGCGTCGGCGGCGGCGGCGAAGAGGCGGGCGTCGAAGAGCGCGCGAGCCTCGTCGTAGCGCGTCTCGGCGCGGGCGTCGCCCTGGGCGGCGGGCGGGAGGACGGGCTGGGCGAGGGCGGCGGGGGCCAGGCCCGCGAGGGCGAAGGTGAGGGCGAGGAGCGGCCGGATGCGCATGCGCGAAACGAGGGCGGAGAGGGGGACGGCCTGCGGTCGGATCGACGCGCAAGTATACGGGCGGCGCGGCCGTTTCGTGTGCGAAGGCGCCGTGCGGCCCGAAACAATCCACGGCAGCGGCGGTGTACACCGCGCCCCTCGAACGCGACCTGTTCCGCGCGGGCACCGCCTCTCTCTGTTTCTCATCCCCGACATCGATCATGGCTGACACGAAAAAGAACGGCAACCCCTCCGAACCACCGGCCGAGCCGACCGCCGCCGCCGATCCCGCCGTGCCCATCCCGGACGCCAGCACCGAGCCCGCCGCGCAGGCGGCCGCGACGATGAGCCACCCGCCGGTTTCGCCCCCGGCCGACGACTACGAGATGCCCGACGACTACGCCACCGACTGGCTCGGGCAGACACGCCGCTGGGTCGAGGAGAATCCCGGCCTCGCCATTCTCGCGGCGGCCGGTCTCGGCCTCGTCGCCGGCCGCCTCATCACGGCGCTCATCCCTGAGCCCGAGCCCGACACGTTCGCGCGGCGCGTCGAGCGCCGGGCCCAGCAACTCCGCAAGGACGCCTCCCACTACGCCGACGACGCGGGCGACGTGCTGGCCGCGCAGCTCAAGCGGGCCGCCGGCGCCCTCAGCGACGCCGCCGAGGTCGTGGCCGACAAGGCCGAGAGGGGCTACGAAAAGAGCAAGGACCTCGCCGAGGTCGTCGGCGACGCCGTCAAGGCGGCCGTCGCGGGCGTCGTGGCCAAGAAGGCCGACGGCCTGCTCGACCGGCTCCGCAAGTAACCCCGGCATCCCCGTTCCTGGACCGGTAGGGGCGCACGGCCGTGCGCCCCTACGTCGTTTGTCCGTTTCGCGTGAGGCGGGGCGCCGGTGGCAGCGCCGCCGCTATCTTCCGCGCCGGTCGTGCCTTTTCTGACTCCCCCGGGCCTCATGAGCCTCCTCGCCGTCGGCACCGTCGCCTTCGACACCATCGAGACGCCGTTCGGGCGCGCCGAGCGCATCCTCGGCGGCTCGGCCACCTACATCACGCTCGCGGCCCGCTTCCTGACCGAGCCCGTCCGCCTCGACGCCGTCGTCGGGCGCGACTTCCCCGACGAGCACATCGCGCTCCTCCGCGAGCGCGGCGTCGACACGCGCGGGCTCGTCCGCGACCCGAACGGGGAGACGTTCTTCTGGGCCGGGCGCTACCACTACGACCTCAACCAGCGCGACACCCTCGCCACGCACCTCAACGTGCTGGCGACGTTCGAGCCGAACCTCCCGGCCGACTTCCGCGACAGCCGCGTCGTCTGCCTCGGCAACCTCGACCCCACCGTCCAGGCCCGCGTCCTCGACCAGACCGAGGCGCCCGACCTCGTCGTGATGGACACGATGAACTACTGGATCGAGCAGACGCCGGAGGCCCTCCGCGACGTGCTCGGCCGGGTGGACGTGCTCATCATCAACGACGCCGAGGCGCGCGAACTCGCGGGCCAGCCCAACCTCGTCCGCGCCGCGCGGGCCATCCGGGCGATGGGGCCCGAGACGCTCGTCATCAAGAAGGGGGAGCACGGTGCGCTCCTCTTCACCGACGACGTGGTCTTCTCCGCCCCGGCCTACCCGCTCGAAGACATCCACGATCCCACCGGTGCGGGGGACACGTTCCTCGGCGGCTTCGCCGGGCACCTCGCCCGCACGGGTACCTACGACGGCGAGGCAATGAAGGAGGCCGTCGTGCTCGGCAGCGCCCTCGCCTCGTTCGTGGTCGAGGCGTTCGGACCGGAGCGGCTGCTCGACCTGACGCCGGAGGCACTCGCGTCCCGCGTGGCCGCCTTCCACCGCCTCTCGGCGATGCCGGCGGGCCTGCTGGCGTAAGGGGCTGCGCCCGACGCCGGGGTGAAGGGAGGGGCACGGCGCGTAGCGCTGCTGCCGCTCCGGCGGCGCCGTGCCCGCTCAGCCCGCCATCATCTGCTGCTGGTAGTGCTCGAAGAGGACCGACTGCGCCTCGAAGATCCACTGGTGCATGATGGTCTCCTCCGGCACGCCGACAGCGCCGCTGATGCGCCGGGCGTCGGCGCGGCTCCAGCGGGCCATCTCGTCGAGGGAGGTCACCCCGATCTGATAGAGCTTCTGCTGCATGGCCTCGTCGATGTCGGTGATGACGGTCAGGTCGTCGCCCTGGATGGGGGGCGTCGTCGGCATCGCGGGTTCGGGCGGGGTCTGCGCGGCCGGCTGCGGCGGTTCGGATGCGGGGGGCGGAGGCGGGGGGACTGCGCCGGCCGGGGGGCTCGCCTGCGCAAAGCCGTGTGGCACCTCCATCGGTGGCGGGGGCGGCATCTCGAACGACGGCTTCGCGGGCGGCTCCGGCTCAGCCGGAGGGGGTTCGGCCGGAGTCGGCCCGAACTGCGGCGTGCCCGTCGGTACGGCGGCGGCGTCCAGGATGGAGCCCCACGCCGGTGCGGCCTCCTCGTGCGATGCGGGCGGCGGGCTCGGCGGCGGCGCAGTGGGCTCGTTCGCCTCGGGCTTCGGGGCGGCCGGCTTCGAGGGGAGGGCAAAGGACGCCTCCACGTCGTCCTGGAGCGGGTCGTCCGGCGGGGGGGGCGCGAAGGGGGAACTCCAGGTGGCCGGCGGCGGGCCCGAGGCGGGCGGGGGCGACCCGACGGGGGTCGTGTTCCAGGCGCTCGCGCCGGTCCAGACGGGTGCCTCCGGGGCCTTCGGCTCCGCCTCGGGCGCGGCGGGCTGTTCGGGGAGCGTCCACGGCGAGGGGTCCTCGGGCATCAGCGGGTGCGCGGTCTTCGCGCGGGCGGGCGCCGGAGGGGCGGCCTCGGCGTTGGCGGCGGCAGGCTCCGCCGCCTCCATCATCTCCACCTGCTCCACGGCCAGCGGCGCGGAATCGGCGGCGTGGGTGGGCGTGGGTGGGAGGGCCAGGGTGTCGCCGGACCCGTTCCCGGAGGGGAGGGCGGGCATCGACTTCCAGAAGGCGTCGAGCGCCGAGGCGAGCTGGTGGCGCAGGTCTTCCAGCTCGGAATCGCGGCGGCGGATCTCGTGGCGCAGCTCGCTCTTGATCCCGTCCATCTTGCTGTCCTGCGACTTCATGTGGGACCGGATCTCGTCCAGCTTCTGGGCGAGGTGCTGGCTCTGCGTCTCGCTCCGGATGTGCTGCTGTTCCATGAGCGCCTCGATCCGGGCGCGGATCTGGGCGATCTCCTCGGCGCTCTTGGCGCGCTGGGTGGCCCCGGCGTCGGTCGTCGTCGTCTCCGCGTTCGGGTCGTAGCTGAAGCCCCGGCGCTCGTGGAGGCGGGCCTTGGCGTAGTGGTACGCCATCAGCCCGGCCACGGCGGCGGCGAGCACCAGCGTGACGGCGAGCAGCAGGGAGGTGAAGAGGCTTCCCAGGACGAGCATGGTGGGGGGCGGCAAGGCGGCGGAGGATCTCAGGAAGACCCGAGGGCGGAGGCGTCCGCCGCCGCGGGTGCGGAAGCGGGGGACTCGACGGCGAGGCCGGGGGCCCCGGTGCGGGGCTGGAACTGAAGACGGCCCGGTGCGACCCCGGCGGCCTCGAAGAGGCGCGCGAGGGTCTCGGCACGCTGCCGGGCGAGCGCGCCGTCGTAGGCGCCGACCCGGATGCGGAACGCGCCGCCCCGGACGTTCAGCCGCCCGGCCAGGCGGAAAGCGTAGGGCCGCAGCGTGGGCTCGACCTCCACGCTCGACTCCCCGAAGCCGTACTGGAGGGCGTCGAGGAGGCGGGCCAGCTCCGTTTCGAGCGGCTCCTCGGCCGACTGCTCCAGCGCAGCCAGGACGCCGGCGGGGATGGGTTCGGGCTCGGCGGCATAGACGGTGCGGGGCACCGCGGGCTCCTCCGGGGGCGTCGCTACGGGCGCGGCCTGGAGGTGGGCGGCGCCGGCCACCGGAGCGTCGAGGCGCACCCGCTCCTCGCCGTCGGCGTCCGCAGCGAAGAGCAGGGCGGTCACGAGCGTCAGGCAGAGCAGTGTGAGACCGCCGATCGCCAGGACGGCGCGGCTCGGCAGCGGGGGGCCGGATGAAATACGCGAGGGCAAATCCGTAACGGATCGCGGTCTAGGGGGGCGGAATGGGCACGGGAACGCACCCGGCGGGCGGTGCGGCAAGGGGTGTTCCAAAGTGAGACAGGGTGCTCGGATGGAGCGGCACGCCCCGCAGGGTGTCGCTACCTTTCGGGCGGAGCCGCGAGCGGGTCGCCGCGTCGCTCCGCCGTCCCCCATGCGTACGCTTCGTTTTCCGTCCGTCGTTCTGCTCCTCCTCGCAGGGGCGAGTGTGGCCGGGTGCGCGCCCGGGGCGCCCGAGGTGGAGGGAGCGGCGCCCGCGTCCTCCGTTCGCTACGTCGGCGACGAGACGTGCGCGACGTGCCACGCCGATCTCTACGCGAGCTACCACACGACGGGCATGGGGCGCTCCGTCTCGCGCTTCGACCCCGCGACGGCGCCCGAGCGCTTCGACGCCGACGGCCGCAGCCCGGTCGTGTGCCACGAGCCGAGCGGCTACTGCTACCAGGCGTTCGTTCGAGGGGACACCCTCTATCAGCGCGAGTTTCGGCCCGACACACCCGGCTACGAGCGCATCCACGCCGCCAGTCACGTCGTCGGCTCCGGCAACGCCACCCGGTCTTACTTCATGACCGTCGGAGCGGAGGGCGAACCGGGCGGCTACGTCACCGAGATGCCGCTGACGTGGTACGTCGAGCGCGCAATCTGGGACCTCAGCCCGGGTTACGAATACAACAACGACCGCTTCGAGCGGCCCATCGTGCTCCACTGCATGGCGTGCCACAACGGCCCGCCGACGGCCGAGCCCGGCCCGCTCAACTACTACGCCGACGTCCCGCTGGGCATCACGTGCGAGCGGTGCCACGGACCCGGCGCGGCCCACGCCGAGGCGCGCCTGGCCGACGAAGGCGGGGGCGGCCCCGACCCCACCATCGTCAACCCCGCCCGCCTCGACGCCAGCCTCCAACTGGCCGTCTGCCAGCAGTGTCACCTCGAAGGTCTCGCCGTCTTCGCCCCCGGCGAAGACCCCACCACGTTCCGCCCCGGGCAGCCGCTCGACGCTCACCGCGCCGTCTTTGCCCGCGCGGAGCAGCTCGACGACCCGGACGCCTTCGGCATTTCCTCGCAGGCCCTCCGCATGATGCAGAGCGCGTGCTTCACCGCCACGCAGGGGACGGCGATGGCGCTCACCTGCACGACGTGCCACGACCCCCACCGTCCCAACGCCGACCTCGGGCCGGACCACTTCAACGACGCCTGCCGCTCCTGCCACGACGGCAATGCCCACGACGCCGTCTGCACCCGCCCGGCCGTCGGTGGTGGCCTGGCCGGGGCGATGACGGGCGACTGCGTCGGGTGCCACATGCAGCAGGGGGGGACGTCCGACATCCCGCACGTCACGTTCACCGACCACTGGATCCGCCGGACGCTCCCGCCCGCCCGGCCGCCGGAGGCCATCGAGCGGGGCCGGCTGCCCCCGACGCCGTTTCGCCTCGTGGAGGTGACGGCGCGGGAGCGCGCCCTCGCGGGCGGCGGCCCGGCGGCCCGCAGTGAGGCCGAGGCCGCGCTCGCCGAGGGCATCGCCTACTGGGCGTTCTACGAAACCCACCACCGGCTTCCGGCCTATCTGCCCACCGTCACCGCCACCATCCGGCGCGGCCTCGCAGGCGGGGCCGACCGGCCCGACGCCCACGACGCCCTCGGCGGCGCGCTCCTGGCGATGGACTCGCTCGCCGCGGCCGAGGCGGCCTTCGCGCGGGGCGCCGAGCGCTGGCCGGACGCGCCCGACCTCCGCCTCGGTCTGGCCGAGGTCCGGCGTCGGCGCGGCAACGCCGCGGGCGCCGTGGCGCCGCTTCGGGCCGCCGTCGAGCAGTACCCGCACCACGTCGAGGCCCGGCTCAAGCTGGCCGGGGCGCTCGCGGCGGTCGGACGGACCGATGAGGCTCTCGCCGCCTACCGCGAGGCACTCCGCCGCGACCCCGTCCATCACGCCGAAGGGTGGAACAACCTCGGCTTCCTGCTCCTCCGGGACGGCCGCCACGCCGAGGCGGTAGAGCCGCTCCGCCGCAGCGTCGCGCTGACGCCGACGTCCGCCGAAGCGCGGGCCAACCTCGGCGCCGCCCTTCTCGGGCAGGGCGATCTCGACGGCGCGGCCGAGCAGTTCGAGGCCGCTCTCCGCTACCGCCCGGACTACACCCCGGCGCTGGGCAACCTCGGCGTCATCCGCATGCGCCAGGGCCGCACGGCCGACGCCCGCCGCCTCTTCGAGCGCGTCCTGGCCCTCACGCCCGACGACCCCCAGGCTCGCGCGTACCTCCAGCAACTCGGCTCGCCATGATCGCTTGGCTGAGTGAAGGGAGGAGGGGGAGAACGGAGGAGCAGAGGAGGGGCACCCTTCCGCTGCTCCCACCCCTCTTCCTCTCCTTCCTCCTTCCCATCCTCCTTTTCGCCGCCTGCTCCCCCGGCGGGCCGGCCGCCTCGGGCGACCGCCTCGCCGTGGACCTCGACAAGAGCAACGAGGAGCGGCTGCTCCGTTACTATCTCGGCGGCTACGTCGCCCCGGGCGGCGCAGACCCCGCCGAGGCGGGCCTGCTGCTCACCGACGGCGGCCTCGCCCTCGACCCCGCCCGCCTCGCCCTCGACCCCGCCCGCCTCGACGCCCGGTACCGCGAGCACCTGACCGACGCCAACGGCGACGGCACCCTCGACTGGGACGAGTTCGTCGCCTTCGTCGAGGCCACCTACTACGACGCACGCGGCCTACCGCGCTCGCTCGACGCGCTCAAGGCTGAGGCCGGGTTCGACCCGGACTCGGGCTGGTTCGCGATGGAGGTGGACGGCGTGATGACGGCGGCGCGGCGGCGGGTGTTCGTGCCGGTGGCGGCGCTGCGCGCGGCGCTCGACGGCTACCGCGCGGCCGGGGACGAGCTGCACTACCCGGAGGGCACCGTGTTCATCGGCGAGCACCTGGTCGCCGATGAGGTGGCCGAGACGACGGTCAAGCGTCGCCGGGCCGACGGCTTCTGGGACTTCGCCGTCTACGACGCCGAGGGCCGGCTGGCCGGGGCCACTGCGACCGAGCCGAGGCCGCTCCGGGCGCCCGAGCAGTGCGTCGGCTGCCACCTCGGCCGGCGCCTCTTCGACCCCGAGAAGTCCTTCCCCGCTCCGGCCCCCGACGGCCCCTACGGCCCGCGCGCCGTCCACGCTCCGTCTCCGTTGCGCAACGCCGAGGCCGCCGCCTTCTTCGACGAGCACGCGAAGCGGAGCGACGGCGTCCTCGGCCTCTACGCGACGCTCTACGTCTCCCGGCTGATCGCCGATCGGGACGAAGGTGTGCTCGCGCCCGAGGACGCGGCGCTGCTGGACGCGCTCGGCCTCTGATGCGCTGGCTCGACCGGATCCCGTTCCTCCCCCTCGGTGCCGTCCTCCCCGGCCTCGCCCCGTTCACGCCCGAGCCCCACCTCGCCCGCGACGTGCGCTGGCTCCTCGCGGGCGAACTCACCCGACCCGAAGACGTCTTCGACCTCGTCTACCACGGGGCGCCGCCCTTTCTCCTGATCCTCAAGCTCGTCCGCGTGGGGCGGACGCGGGGCCGGGCGTAGCTTTCTGCCATGCTCGCCACCGTCCGACTCGTCAACGCCGTCTTCTACGCCCACCACGGCGTGCTGCAGGAGGAGCACCGCATCGGCGGGCGCTACGAGGTGGACGTGGCGATGGACCTCGACGTGGACGCCGCCGCCGAGGCCGACGACCTCCGCCAGACGGTGGACTACGAGCGGGTCTACGTGCTCGTCCGCGACGTCGTCACCGGCAACTCGTCGTACCTCATCGAGCGGCTCGCCTACCGGATTGCCCACGCCGTGCTGGAGGCATACGCGCAGGTGGAGCGCGTCGAGGTGACGGTGCGGAAGCCGAACCCGCCCGTCGGTGGGCCGTGCGACCGGGCGGAGGTGAACTACCGGCTGGCGCGCTCGGGATGAAGAGGACCGTGACGGCGTTCGTCGGGATGGGTGCGAACGCGGGCGACCGGCTCGCCGCCCTGCGCGCGGCCGTCGCCGGGCTCGCCGCGGCGGAAGGGATCGGGGTCGAGGCCGTCTCGCCGGTGTACGAGACCGAAGCGCACGTTCTGCCGGGGCAGCCGGCTCAACCCGACCACCTCAACGCCGTGCTGCGCCTCCGCACGAGCCTGCCGCCCGAGGCGCTTCTGGCTACCTTCCACCGGCTCGAACGCGCCGCCGGGCGCGACCCCGCTGCCCCGCGATGGGGCCCGCGTCCGCTCGACCTCGACCTCCTGCTCTACGGCGACGCCGTGCTCGACCGGCCGGGGCTGACGGTGCCGCACCCGCGCCTCGCCGCGCGGCGGTTCGTCCTCCGTCCCCTGGCCGACCTCGCGCCCGAGGCGGAGGTGCCCGGCCTCGGGCGGACCGTCGCGGACCTCCTCGCCGCCTGCCCGGACGCTGGCCGCGTCGAGAAGACCGACCTCGCCCTCGCCTGATGCTCGCCGACCTCCCGCTCTTCCGCGACGTGACCGCGCTGCCCGAGAACCTCCGCTACGTCGCCGTCGAGGGCGTCATCGGCGCGGGGAAGACCACGCTCGCCCGGATGCTCGCCCGCCGCACCGGCGCGCGCCTCGTCCTGGAGGAGTTCGACGAGAACCCGTTCCTGCCCTCGTTCTACGAAAACCCCGCGCGGTGGGCCTTCCAGACCCAGCTCGCCTTCCTCGCCAGCCGCTTCCGCCAGCAGAAGGGGCTCGCCAACCGCGACCTCTTCCACCAGTCCGTCGTGGCGGACTACACGTTCGACAAGGACCGCATCTTCGCCCACGTCACGCTGGAGGGCGACGAGCTCCAGCTCTACGAGACGCTCTACGCGCTCATGGAGGCGAACGCGCCCGCGCCCGACCTCGTCGTCTACCTCCGCTCGTCGGTGGACCGGCTCATGCACAACATCGCGCTGCGCGGGCGGGCGTACGAGGCCGAGATGGACCGCGCCTACATCGCCGAGCTGGCCGGGGCGTACGACCGCTACTTCGCCCACTACACCCGGGGCCCGCTACTCATCGTGGACAGCAGCCGGATCGACTTCGTCCACCACCCGGAGACGTTCGACGAGCTGGTTCGTCAGGTCATCGCCACGCGCGAGGGCACGCGGCACTTCAACCCGCCCGCCTCGATGCAGCTGGATTTCGGCGCGTAGGCGTTTGGCACTGGGCCTTGGACAGCAGCCCCGAGAGCCAAGCAGCCGGTTCCTCACACCCCGAAGCTGAGCGTAACGTTGGCATAACTCCGCACCGCCCGCCCGTCGTTGCGCGCCGGGCGGAAGCGGTAGCGCAGGGCCGCGTCGATGGCGGCGGCGTCCATGCCGAAGGGGAGGCTGGCGACGCGTTCCTCGCGGTCGCCCCGGCCGAAGACGATGCGCTCCAGGATGCGCGGCTCGGACGGCCGCCCCCGCTCGTCCACCAGCACACGGACGCGGACGCGCGCGCGGATGCCGTCGCGGCGCGCCTCGGGCGGGTAGGCGGGCTCGGCCATCGTGGACGGCACCGGGCTGCGGTCCGGACGCTCGACGAGCGGCGGCGGGCCGCTGTCGCCCGGTGGGGGCGAGGGGGGACCCGGTGGCGCCGGGGGCGCAGGCGGAGCCGGCGGTGCGTCGCCCTCGCCCTCCTCGGTCACGAGGTCGAGCTGGGTGAGCTGCTCCTCGATGACCCGCGTGTCCTCCACCTCGACGGGCGGGAGGAGCGACTCCTGCGGCGGCGGCGGCGGGGCCGAGGGCGGCGTCTGGTTCTGGATCGTCGGCTCGATGAGCTCGATCTCGACGACCTCGTCGGGGAGGCGGACGGTCAGCGCGTGGCCGGGCTCGGCGTCTGAAGGAGAGCCCGGGAGGAGGAACAGCACGAGGAGCGCGAACACGCTCAGCGCCGCTCCCGCCAGGAGGCGGGTCCGGTAGACCGCCTCGCGGTCGGGGTCGAGGATGGGGCGGGAGGGGTGCATGCGCGGATAACGGCCGAGCCGGGGCCGTTCGCGCCCGGCGTCAGGCGGAGGATACACACGCAGGCGGATGGGGCGGGAGGCTCTTCGTCGGCCCTGCGAGGGGGGCGATCCGGCGGTGTGAAGTCCGCGCACAGCCTTGCCCGGCGGGGGCGGAGGCTCGTAGCTTTCTCGCCCGAAGGCCACCCGATACCCGTTTCCGCTGTGGCTTCTTCGGACCTCGATCTCTCCCTCATGCGCGGCTGCGTCTCGCCCTGCCTCCCGCACCCCCACCGCCCCGGCGTCCGCGCCGGCCGCGCCTGAGCCTTCCCATTGGGGAGGCTTTTTTTGTATCCCCCCGCCATGCCCGACCCCACGCCGCGTCCCCCCGCCAAGCTCGCCCTCGAAGACGGCACCGTCGTCACCGGCCGCGCCGTCGGCGCGCGCGGCGAGACCGGCGGCGAGCTCTGCTTCAACACGTCCATGAGCGGCTACCAGGAGATCCTGACGGATCCCTCCTACGCCGGCCAGCTCATGATGATGACGTACCCGCACATCGGCAACTACGGCGCCTTCGACGACGCCACCGAAGCGGACCGCCCGATGGTGGCCGGCCTCATCGTCCGCGCCTTCACCGACGAGCCGTCCAACGCCGACGCCGAGGAGTCGCTCGAACGGTACATGGCGCGCCACGGCCTCGTCGGCATCACGGGCGTGGACACGCGGAAGCTCGTCCGCCACATCCGCGAGGCCGGCGTGATGAACGCGGTGATCTCGTCGGAGGACCTCGGCGACGCCTCGCTCGTGGCCAAGGCGCGGGCGCTGCCGAGCATGGCCGGCCTGGAGCTGGCCAGCCGCGTCACCACGCCCGAGGCGTACGACTTTTCGACGGGCGATCAGCCGGAGGCGGCGCGCATCGCCGTGTACGACTACGGCGTCAAGCGGAACATCCTCCGCTCGTTCCGGAATCGGGGCTGCACCGTCCGCGTCTTCCCCGCCTCGGCGCCGCTCTCGGCCGTGCTGGACTGGGCGCCCGACGGGATCTTCTTCTCCAACGGCCCCGGCGACCCCCGCGCGATGCCCGAGGCCGTCGAAACCGTGAAGGCCGCCATCGGCACCGGCATCCCGCTCTTCGGCATCTGCCTCGGCCACCAGCTCATGGCGCTGGCCGAGGGGCTGGACGTCTACAAGATGAAGGTGGGCCACCGGGGCGCCAACCATCCGGTCATCAACCTCGACACCGGCCACGTCGAGATCTCGACGCAGAACCACGGCTTCGCGGTGCGGGAGGACACGATCACGGACGCCGTCGCCCGCGTCAACCACCGCAACCTCAACGACGGCACCGTGGAGGGGCTCCGCTTCGCGCGCTTCCCCGGCTTCTCGGTGCAGTACCACCCCGAGGCCTGCCCCGGCCCGCACGACAGCCACTACCTCTTCGACGAGTTCCTGGAGATGGTGCGGCAGAACCAGGGCGTCGAGGCGCGTGTTGCTTGATGCGTAGTGTGTATCGCGGGATGCCTAATCGCGTGGTTGGATTGCCACCCTGCCTCCACTAAGGCTCCCTTACGGAATACGTCTTACGGAAGAGGAGATATGGACGCCCACCGCCCAACGCTAGCCCATTCCGGCAAACTCCGCATCCCCTTCGCTTCCACGGATACCCATGCCTAAAGAACGCAAAGCCATCGTCGTCCACTACGAGCCCGGCGAGCCCGGCGCCACCGACGAGCTGAACGCGCTCCTCGCCGAGGACTGGACCGTCACCGGCATCGCCGCGATGGGCGGGGCGGGCTCCGAGGCCATCCCCGGCACCCACTTCGCCGCCCTCGTCATCCTGGAGCGCGAAGACAAACGCTCGGTGCGCGGCTTCCACCCGGCTGCCTGACCCCGCCCCCTCGACGTTCCCCCGGTAGGGGCGCCGTGCGTTGCGCCCCTACGTCACCGCCAACCCGCCGCAGCCCGTGCCCAAGCGCACCGACATCCACCGCATCCTCCTCATCGGCTCCGGCCCCATCGTGATCGGGCAGGCCTGTGAGTTCGACTACTCCGGTACCCAGGCCGCTCGTGCGCTCCGCGCCGAGGGCTACGAGGTCCACCTCGTCAACTCCAACCCGGCCACCATCATGACCGACCCCATGATGGCCGACCGGGTGTTCCTCCGCGAGCTCACGCCGAAGGCCATCAAGGCCATCGTCGAGGAGATCCGGCCCGACGCGGTCCTCCCGACGATGGGCGGCCAGACGGCGCTCAACCTCGCCGACCAACTCCACCAGGAGGGTTACTGGGAACGAATGGGCGTCGAGGTCATCGGCGTGGACATCGACGCGATCCACATCACCGAGGACCGCCAGCGCTTCCGCGACCTCATGGAGTCCATCGGCCTCGACCAGGCGCGGAGCCGCGTGGCGAAGTCGCTCCTCGAAGCCAAGGAGATCGCGCAGGACCTCGGCGGCGGGCCCATCGTGATCCGGCCCTCGTTCACGCTCGGCGGGGCCGGCGGCGGCATCGTCTGGAACCACGAGGAGTTCGACCGGAAGGTCACGCGCGGGCTGGAGCTCTCGCCCATCCACGAGGTGCTCATCGAGGAGTGTCTCTTCGGGTGGAAGGAGTTCGAGCTGGAGCTGCTCCGCGACGCCAAGGACAACGTCATCATCGTCTGCTCCATCGAGAACGTGGACCCGATGGGCGTCCACACCGGCGACTCGGTCACGGTGGCGCCGCAGCAGACGCTGACCGATCCGCAGTTTCAGACCATGCGCGACGCGGCCATCCGCGCGATGCGCTCCATCGGCACGTTCGCGGGCGGGTGCAACATCCAGTTCGCCTTCCACCCGGAGACGCACCGGCTCGTCGTCATCGAGATCAACCCGCGCGTCTCGCGCTCCTCGGCGCTGGCCTCGAAGGCCACGGGCTACCCCATCGCCAAGGTGGCCGCCCGCCTGGCCGTCGGCTACACGCTCGACGAGCTGCCCAACGAGGTCACCGGCACCACGAGCGCGTGCTTCGAGCCCGCCATCGACTACGTCGTCACCAAGATCCCGCGCTTCAACTTCGACAAGTTCGAGGGCGTGGACGAGGAGCTGACGACGCAGATGAAGGCCGTCGGTGAGGTGATGGCCATCGGGCGGACGTTCACGGAATCGCTCCAGAAGGCGTGGCAGTCGCTCGAACAAGGGTATGCCGGCCTCGGCGCCGACCGCCCGCTGCCGGACCGCCACGAGGTGCGCCAGCGGCTCGCGAAGCCCCGCTGGGACCGGCTGCTGCAGGTCCGCAACGCCTTCCGCCTCGGGGCGTCCGTCGCTGAGGTGGCCGACATCACGAAGGTGGACCCCTGGTTCCTCCACCAGATCCACCTCCTCGTGGACACCGAGCGGAAGCTGGAGGCGACGACGCTGGCGAACCTCGACCGCGACCTCTTGCTTGAGGCCAAGCAGCACGGCTTCTCCGACGTCCAGATCGCCTTCCTCGTCCAGGACGAGCACGCCACCGAGGCCGACGTGCAGGCCCGGCGCGCCGCGTTCGGCCTGCGGCCGACGTACCGCGTGGTGGACACCTGCGCGGGCGAGTTCGAGGCGCAGACGCCCTACTTCTACTCGACCTACGACCAGGGCGACAACGAGTCCGTCCGCTCGGATCGGAAGAAAGTCCTCATCCTCGGCTCCGGCCCCAACCGCATCGGCCAGGGCATCGAGTTCGACTACTCGTGCGTCCACGGCGTCCTCGCCGCGCGCGAGCTGGGCTACGAGGCGCTCATGGTCAACTGCAACCCCGAGACCGTCTCGACCGACTTCGACGTGGCCGACAAGCTCTACTTCGAGCCCGTCTTCTGGGAGCGCGTCCGCGACGTGGTCGAGCTGGAAAAACCCGACGGCGTCATCCTTCAGCTGGGCGGCCAGACGGCCCTCAAGCTGGCCCGGCAGTTCGTGGACTACGGCCTGCCCATCTTCGGCACGCCGTTCGAGCGGATGGACCTCGCCGAGGACCGGGGCAAGTTCAGCCGCGTGCTCCAGGAGCTGGCGATCCCGTTCCCGCCCTACGGCATGGCCCACTCGGTCGAGGAGGCCGTCGAGGTGGCCGAGGCCATCGGCTACCCCATCCTGATCCGGCCCTCGTACGTGCTCGGCGGGCAGGGCATGCGCATCGCCATCAACAAGGACGAGGTGGCCGAGTACGTCGCCAACATCCTGACGCTCTTCCCGAAGAACGAGATCCTCCTCGACCGCTTCCTGGAGAACGCCGTCGAGATCGACGTGGACTGCCTCGCGGACGGCGAGGAGGTCCACATCGCCGGGATCATGCAGCACATCGAGCCCGCCGGCGTCCACTCGGGCGACTCGACGGCCGTGCTGCCGCCGTACAGCCTGCCGGATTCCGTCCTCGACACCATCCGCCGGTACGTCACGGCGATTGCGGAGCGGCTGGCGGTCGTCGGGCTGATGAACGTGCAGCTGGCCGTGCAGGGGGAGGCGGTCTACGTGATCGAGGCCAACCCCCGCGCCAGCCGCACCGTCCCCTTCGTGGCGAAGGCGACGGGCGTGCCCGTGGCGAACATCGGCGCGAAGCTGATGCTGGGCGAGAAGCTGGCCGCCTTCCGCGAGGCGGGCGCCCTCGACTCGACGCTCGAAGGGTTCGCGGTGAAGGAGCCGGTGTTCTCGTGGGACAAGTTCCCCGAGGTGAACAAGGAGCTCGGGCCGGAGATGAAGTCCACCGGCGAGGCCATCGTGTTCGTGGACGACCTCCACGACGAGCACTTCGCCAAGCCGTACGAGATGCGCAACCTGTACCTGTCAAGGTGAAGGGTTCTCATTCACGCCGGTACCTGCGGAATTCCTATCGGTCCCGGTAGAGACGGGGAGAGGGGCCGAATTTCCGAAGGAGAGGAGGATGGGCTGGCGGGCTACTGCGGAGGTTCTTTTCCTTGCGTTGGCGCACTCACGGAGCGTCGTAGGGCCACCATGCATGGCGGCCCTACCGCACGACCGTCTCCGGTACCCACGTCAAGCCGATTGGCCATCACTGTATCTTCCCCGACGGCAGCGCCGTCTCGTGCAGGCCTGGGCCTCTGCAGGCCTGGGCCTCTGCAGGCCCGGGCCTGCGCTCCGGGAGCGTGAGCTGAAACAGGCGTGGGATCGCGCGTTGAACCTGCAGCCGCCCGGAGCCATTGAACCGCTACGCTAAGCCATGTCCCGCCTCCTCCGTACCGAGCCCGAAGTCGTCGGCGGCCCCGAGCCGCTGGCACCGCGCATCGTGGCGGTCGAGGCAGTCGGGGAGACGGTCGCGGAAGCCGTGTTCGAGGACGGCGAAGAGCGGCGCGTGGACGTCGCGCCGCTGCTGACGCGGGGCGTGTTCCGGCAGCTCACGGACCCGGACGCGTTTGCAGCGGTCTCCGTCGTCGAGGGCGGTGGGGGCATCGAGTGGGCCTGCGGCCCGGACCTCTCGGCCATCCGCGTGTACCATGGCGGCGAGCCGGTGACGGACCCGCCGCGATGAGGCCGCCCTCGGTGGACGCGGGCGACCTCCGCATCGCCCCGCTCTCTCAGGCAGAAACCATCCCCTCCGCCTGGTACACCGACGCCGACGTCCACCGCCTCGACGCCGAGGCGGTCATAGCCGCGCACTGGCAGTACGTCGGCCACGAGAGCCGGCTCGCCGAGCCCGGCGCGTACCTCACGACGAGCGTGGCCGACCAGCCCGTCGTGGTGGTGCGCGGCAAGGACGGCGCCCTCCGCGCCTTCTACAACGTCTGCCGCCACCGCGGCGGGCCGCTGGCGACGGCGCCCTGCGGGCGGATGAAGAAGGGCGTCCTCCAGTGCCAGTACCACGGCTGGACCTACCGCCTCGACGGCTCCCTCCTCGGCGTCCCCCGCTTCGACCGCACCGACCTCTTCGACAAGCGCGACTTCGGCCTCGTGCCCGTGGCCGTGGAGACGTGGCAGGGGCTCGTGTTCGTCCACCTCGGCGAGGACCCGGAGCCGGTAGCGGAGACGTACGGCCCCATCGGCGCGCGCATCGCGCCCCTCGACCTCGCGCCGTTCCGGTTCCACCAGCGCGTCGTCTACGACGTGGCGTGCAACTGGAAGGTCTACGTGGACAACTACCTCGAAGGCTACCACATTCCGCTCGTCCACCCCGAACTCACGACGCTGCTCGACGTCCGCGCCTACGTCACCGAGTGCGACGGCCCGCGCATCCTCCAGTACAGCCCGTTCAAGGACGGCGAGAACCTCTACGCGACCGACGGAGGTGAGGCGTTCTACTACTTCGTCTTCCCGAACACGATGCTCAACGTGCTCCCGGGGCGGCTCCAGATGAACCGCGTGGATCCCGTCGCCGCCGACCGCTGCCGCGTCGTGTTCGATTACCTCTACACGGACCTCGACGGCCCCGAGGCGCAGCGGGTCATCGCGGAGGACCTGGGTTTCAGCGACCGCGTGCAGCGCGAGGACGTCGAGATCTGCGAGCACGTCCAGCGCGGGCTGGCGTCGCGCGCCTACGACCGCGGCCGGTTCTCCGTGGACGCCGAGGCGGGCGTGTACCACTTCCAGTGCCTTCTCAAGCAGGCGTACCGGGCGGCGCCGGCACCCGGGGGATAAAACGGGAGCGGGCCCCCGCCGTGTGGCAGGAGCCCGCTCGGATTCGGAGCCGACGCCGGGGTTACGCCTCGGCGTCGACGTGGACGAACTTGCGGCCGCCCTTGCTGGTCTGGAAGCGGACGCGGCCGTCGGCCTTCGCGAACAGCGTGTCGTCCCCGCCCCGGCCGACGTTCGTGCCGGGGTGGAACTTGGTGCCGCGCTGGCGGACGAGGATGGAGCCGGCCGGGACGACGCTGCCGCCGTAGGCCTTCACGCCGAGCATCTTCGGGTTCGAGTCGCGCCCGTTCTTGGACGAGCCTACGCCTTTCTTGTGTGCCATGGGTGCGGAGGGTTCGGGTTCGGAAGGGGCGGTTACGCGGAGGCGTCGTCCTTCTTCGCGCGCTGCGTGCCGTTGGTGGCCAGGGCGGCGACGGCGACCTGCGTGTAGGGCTGGCGGTGGCCGTTCTTGACCTTGTAGCCCTTGCGGCGCTTCTTCTTGAAGACGATGACCTTGTCGGCCTTGACGTGGCCGAGGACCTTCAGGGAGGCCGTCGCGCCGCTCACCGTCGGGGCGCCGACCTTCACGCCGTCGTCGCCGGAGACGAGGAGGACGCGGTCGATGTCCACGGTGTCGCCGACTTCGGCGTCGAGGCGGGGGACGTACAGCTTCTGGTCCTTCTCAACCTTGAACTGCTTCCCGCCGATTTCTACGATGGCGTACATGGGGTGCGAGCTTGGGCCCTCCGCGCGGGCGAATCCCGACGCATCGGGACGGGCCTGCGGAGGAGCGCAGGTGGGGAATTTCGAGCCCGTAAAGCTACGGCGCGCACGCGCCGGCTCCAATCGAAGCCCCTTCAAGATTCCGTGGACCGGATTCCGTGGACCGGATTCCGTGGACCGGATTCCGTGGACCGGATTCCGTGGACCGGCGCCGTGACGGCGGGCGAGTTCGTCAGCCCGGCTTCGTCAGCGCCGTCAGGAACGATGCCTCGCCGCGCTGGACGCGCACCAGGAAGGTGTCGCCCGGCTGCACCTCTCGCAGGGCCGACTCGAAAGCGGCCACGGAGGTCACCGCCTCCCGGTCCACCTCGGTGATCACGTCGCCCGGGCGGAGGTCGGCGTCCCGGTACGCCTCGCTGTCACGCTCGACGTTGGTGACGAGGACGCCGCGGAGGTTCTTGTCGAGCCGGTTGCGCTGGGCGGCGGCGGCCGTGAGGGTCTGCACCTCGATCCCGAGGCCCTCCACCGACGTCGGCTCGGCGTCGTCGCTCGGCGGGGCTGCGCTGCCGGGCGCGTTCTCGGCGAGGGCCTCGTCGGCCGGGCGGCGGCCGAGCGTGACGGTGGCCGTGCGCTCGTTGCCGTCGCGGTTGTAGGTGAGCTCGACGGTGTCGCCGGGTCGGCGGTTGGAGATGCGCGAGATGAGCTCGCGGTAGTCCGAGAGGCGGTGGCCCTCCACGGCCACGATCACGTCGCCTTCGCGGAGGCCGGCCTCCGCGGCGGGCTGCTTGCCGTCGGCGTCCTGCTCGATGGAGGCGATCTGGGCGGAGCTCGGGGGCACGTCGAGGGCGCGCGCCAGCGAGGGCGTCACCGGGCCGAACCGGATGCCGAGGTAGCCGCGCTCGACGGTCCCGCTGTCGATGAGCTGGTCCACCGTGTTGGCGACGACGTTGACGGGGATGGCGAAGCTGATGCCCTGGAAGCCGCCCGTCCGCGTGGCGATGGCCGAGTTGATGCCGACGATCTCGCCGTCGAGGTTGACGAGGGGGCCGCCCGAGTTGCCCGGGTTGACGGCCGCGTCGGTCTGGATGTAGTTCGAGATCGAGTTCGCGCCGCCGTTGTAGCGGCCGGCGGACGAGATGATGCCGGCCGTGACGGTGTTGCCGAGGTCCACGGAGAGCGGGCTGCCGAAGGCGAGCACCCACTGCCCGACGCGGAGCTCGGCCGCGTCGCCGAAGGCGAGGAACGGGAACCCGTCGCCCTCGACTTTCAGCACGGCGAGGTCGGAGAACGGGTCGGCGCCGACGACCTCGGCCTGAAGCACGCGGCCATCGTAGAGGGCCACCTCCAGTTCGTCGGCCCCGTCGATGACGTGGTTGTTGGTGACGATGTAGCCGTCGGCGCGGACGAAGGCGCCCGAGCCGAGCCCGTTCTGCTCGAAGGGCATGCCGTTGCCGCCCGGGCCGGGCCGGCCGAAGAAGTCCTCGAACGGCGTTCCCTGGAAGGGGTTGATCCGGCGCGCGTCGTTCTGCGAGAGCAGCCGCGTCGAGCGGATCTGGACGACGGCCGGGTTGACGACCTCGGCGACCTCCGCGAACGCCTCGCTCAACGTGGCGACGCTGGCGACGGCCGGCGAAGCGGCCTGGGCGTCGCGCCCGCCGAGGGCGTCGGGGTTGATGAGGTTGGCGGCCGAGGTGACGAAGAAGACGCCGCCCAGGAAGGCAGCGGCCAGGAGGAGGGCGAGGGAAACGGTTCGCTTGGCTCCAGTGCTCATCGCTTGGGGGAAGTCGGTCGAAAAACGGGGGCTCGGCGTGACACGCCGAGGAGGCGCGGGAAGTTGCGCCGGTTCGCGCCCTTCAACGGCCTCCCGCCGGCCCTTCGTACGGCGCGACGGTGAAGGGGGCTAAAAAACGTGCAGGGCCCGAGGGAGCCCTGCACGACCCACGACCACCAGCGCGGGATTTCCTTGGAGATAGCACGGCGTAGAACGCTGGCTGGGAGCTATTCGTGTGCGGCGCGCAAAAGTTTCTGCACGGCCGGTCGTTCAGGGCATCCCCGAGTGCCCTCCGGGCAAGGAGGGATGGGGTGAGGGCGTGAGGGGGCGTCGTGTTCCTCGCGCCTTCACGCCCTCGCGCCTTCACGCCCTCGCGCCTTCACGCCTTCAGTCCCGGCCCGGGATTCCCGGCTCGGTCATCGAGCGGACGTCGAGCACGTCGTCGAGGCGGTCCTCCGGGACGAGGTCCATCTCGCGCAGCACGTCGCGGACGGAGCGGCCCTCGGCGGCGGCCCGCTTCGCCACCTTCGCGGCGGCGTCGTAGCCGATCTCGGCGTTGAGCGCCGTGGCGATGGACGGGTTCTTCTCCAGGAGCTCGCGGCAGCGCTCGCGGTTGGCCTCGATGCCGTCGAGGCAGCGCGTGCGGAAGGCGTCGCATCCGCCCGCCAGGATCGCGATGCTCTCCAGCATGGCGTGGGCCATCACCGGCATCATCACGTTGAGCTCGAAGTTGCCGTGCTGCCCGCCGACCGTGATCGTCGTGGCGTTGCCCATGACGCGGGCGCACACCATCATCAGCGCCTCGCTCATGACCGGGTTGACCTTGCCCGGCATGATGGACGAGCCCGGCTGGATGGCCGGAAGCTGGATCTCGCCGAGGCCGCTCGTCGGGCCCGAGCCCATCCAGCGGATGTCGTTGGCGATCTTCATCAGGCTCACGGCCAGCGTGGTGAGGGCGCCGGCGGCGCTCACGTAGGCGTCCTTCGCGGCCTGCGCCTCGACGTGGTCGTCGGCCTCGCGGAACGAGACGCCGGTCATCTCCGCGATGTAGGCGATCGTCTTGGCCGGGAAGTCCACCGGCCGGTTGATGCCGGTGCCGACGGCGGTGCCGCCGAGGGCCAGCTCGGCCAGCTCTTCGCTCGCCCGGCGCACGCGCTCGATCCCCTTGCGGACCTGCGTGGCGTAGCCGCCGAACTCCTGCCCGAGGCGGACGGGCGTGGCGTCCATGAGGTGCGTCCGCCCGCTCTTGACCACGTCGTCGAACTGCGCGGCCTTGGCCTCCAGGCTCGTCGCCAGCCGCTCCAGCGCCGGGGCCAGCTCGGCCTCGATGGCGACGCGGGCCGAGACGTGCATGGCCGTCGGGATCACGTCGTTGGACGACTGGCCCATGTTGACGTGGTCGTTCGGGTGCACCGCCGCCCCCAGCGCCCCGGAGGCGACGTGGGCGATGACCTCGTTGGCGTTCATGTTCGTCGAGGTGCCCGAGCCCGTCTGGAACACGTCGAGCACGAACTGGGCGTCGAGGTCGCCCCGGCGGACGGCCTCGGCGGCGTCTCGGATGGCCCCGGCCATGTCGGCGTCGAGGAGGCCGAGTTCGGCATTGGCGCGGGCGGCGGCGGCCTTGATGGTGCCGAGCGCCTCGATGAAGCGGCGCGGGAAGCGGAGGTCGGAGATGGGGAAGTTCTCCTTCGCGCGCTGGGTCTGGGCGCCGTAGAGGGCGTCGGCGGGGACGCGGACCTCGCCGAGGGAGTCGCGTTCGATGCGGTAGTCCATGGAGGGCGGGTGGTAGACAGTGGACGGTAGACGGAGAGACCGGCAAGATCCGGCCGATGCAGGCACGCGGGAGGGGGCGGCGACCGGATCCACCGGGATTTCCACCGCGGGCGGCGGCCTCCCGGGATTCTCACGGGCGGTTCGGGCTTCGATGGCGATCTTCCGTCCACCGTCCACCGTCCACCGTCCACCGTCCACCGTCCACCGAGCCGTGGAGCTGATCCACACCGTCGATGCCATGCAGGCCTGCGCCGACCGGGCGCGGGGAGCGGGCCGTCGTCTCGCGCTGGTACCGACGATGGGGGCGCTCCACGAGGGCCACCTCGCGCTCGTCCGCGCGGCGAAGGAGCGGGCCGACCACGTCACCGTCTCGGTCTTCGTCAACCCGACGCAGTTCGCGCCGGGCGAGGATTACGCGCGCTACCCCCGTACGCTCGACGCCGACCTCGCTGCGCTGGCGGCCGAGGGCGGCGTGGACGTCGTCTTCGCGCCCGGCGTGGAAGCGATGTACCCGTTCGGGCTTCCGCCCTTCACGACCGTACGGGTCCGCGACCTCGACCGGCGCCTCTGCGGGGCCTTTCGGCCCGGCCACTTCGAGGGGGTCGCGACGGTCGTGGCCAAGCTCTTCCTGGCCTGCCGCCCTCACCTCGCGGTGTTCGGGGAGAAGGACGCCCAGCAGCTGGCGATCCTCCGGCGGATGACGAAGGAGCTCGGCTTCGGCATCGAACTCGTCGGCCACCCCATCGTGCGCGAGGCGGACGGGCTGGCGCTCTCGTCGCGCAACCGCTACCTCACGGCCGAAGAGCGCGCCCAGGCCGTCGTGCTCTCCCAGGCCCTCCGGGCCGTCCGTGAGCACGCCGAGGCGGGGGAACGCGACCCCCAGGCCCTCGTTGACGCGATGACGTCCGCCGTCGCCGAGGCGCCGCTGGCCCGGCTCCAGTACGCCGAGGTGGTGGACGCCGAAACCCTCCAGCCGGTCGACACGCTCGCGCCCGGCCGCTACCTCGCCGCCCTCGCCGTCTTCTTCGGCGCCACCCGCCTCATCGACAACACCACGCTAGAGATCGGGGAATCGGGGAATCGGGACCTCGGGCAAGCCGATGCCTGAGCCGATGGCTCGATCCACCGATCCACCGATCGCCCGATGACCGTAACGCTCTTCAAAGGGAAGCTCCACCGCCTGACGGTGACCGAGGCCGACCTCTACTACGAGGGTTCCATCACCATCGACGCGGAGCTGCTGGCGGCGGCGACGATCCTCCCGTACGAGAAGGTGCAGGTCGTCAACGTCAACAACGGCGCGCGGCTGGAGACGTACACGATCCCCGGCGAGGCCGGCTCGCGCGTGGTGTGCCTCAACGGGCCGGCCGCCCGCCTCTGCGCTCCCGGCGACGAAATCATCGTGATCGCCTACGCCGACATGACGCCCGAGGAGGCCCACGCCCACCGCCCCCGCGTCGTGCTGGTGAACAAGCGGAACGACCCCAAGGAAGTGCTCGACCTCGACGGCACGCCCATCTCCGAGCCCAACCGGCCCGGCGTGACCGACGCGGTGTCCGTCAGCGACCTCGATCACGCGGCCTGGGCGCCGGCCTGGCGCGGCGCACGCGGGCGCTGATGCGACGCTTCTCGCTGATGCGACGCTTCTCGCTGATGCGACGCTTCTCTTCGAGGCCACGCCCTTCCGGTGTGGCCTTTTTTCATGCCGCCTGAACGTCCCGTGCGTCCGCCTCGGCTAGCTTTTCGGCACGCTCGTCCGGGCCGTACCGCTGGCCCGGTCCTCCGGTCCTCCGATCCTCCGGTCCTCCGATCCTCCGATCCTCCGATTCCGCGATGCCCACCTCCGTCCTCCTCTCCGCCGCGCGCACGCCCATCGGCTCCTTCGGCAAGGCGCTCGCGTCCGTTCCCGCGCCCCAGCTGGGCGCCACCGCCATCCGAGGCGCGCTCGAGCGCGCGGGCGTCGCGCCCGAGGAGGTGGACGAGGTGCTCATGGGCTGCGTCGTCACGGCCGGCGTCGGCCAGGCCCCGGCACGGCAGGCCTCCATCTACGCGGGCATCCCGGACTCCGTGCCCTGCATGACGCTCAACAAGGTCTGCGGCTCGGGCATGAAGGCCGTCCTTCTTGCCGACCAGTCCATCCGCGCGGGCGACAACGCGGTCGTCGTCGCGGGCGGCATGGAGAACATGAGCCAGGCGCCGTTCCTCCTCGACAAGGCCCGCTACGGCTACGGCTACGGCAACGGCCAGCTCATCGACGCGCTCTTCCACGACGGCCTCCGCGACGCCTACGACGCCAACCCGATGGGCGTCGCGGCCGACCTCTGCGGCGACACCTGCAAGGTGCCGCGCGAGGCGCAGGACGCGTTCAGCATCGAGAGCTACAAGCGCGCGCAGGCCTCCGTCGAGAACGGCGCGTTCGCCGAGGAGATCGTGCCGGTGACGGTGAAGGGCCGCAAGGGCGACACCGTCGTCGAGAAGGACGAGGAGCCGTTCAACACGAACTTCGAGAAGATCCCGGCGCTGCGGCCGGTGTTCACCAAGGAGGGCACCGTCACCGCCGCCAACGCGAGCACCATCAACGACGGCGCCGCCGCGCTCGTCGTGGCCTCCGAGGACTGGGCGAAGGCCAACGGCAAGACGCCGCTGGCGCGGATCGTCGCCACGGCGCAGCACAGCCAGAAGCCGGTCGAGTTCACCACCGCCCCCATCGGCGCCATCGAGAAGGTGCTCGACAAGGCCGGCCTCACGCTCGGCGACATCGACCTGTTCGAGATCAACGAGGCGTTCGCCGTCGTGGCCCTCGCGGCGCAGAACCAGCTCGGCATCCCACACGACAAGCTCAACGTGCGCGGCGGCGCCGTGGCCGTCGGTCACCCCATCGGCGCCAGCGGCGCGCGCATCCTCACGACGCTCCTCTACGCCATGGCCGAGCGCGACGCGAAGCGCGGCCTGGCCGCCATCTGCATCGGCGGCGGCGAGGCCACGGCCATCATCGTGGAGCGAGGGACGGAAGGACCGAAGGACTGAAGGTTCGCCGCGTCGCCCTTTTACCCGCACTCCTCCACTCCCTCAGCCCCTCACTCCATGAACGTCTCCGTCATCGGCGCGGGCACGATGGGCAACGGCATCGCCCACGTCTTCGCGCAGCACGGCCACGCCGTCACCCTCCTCGACCTCGACCGGGGCCGCCTCGACGCCGCGCTCGGCACCATCGGCAAGAACCTCGACCGGCAGGTCAAGAAGGAATTGCTGACCGAGGCCGAGAAGGACGCTACGCTCGGCCGGATCACGACCGGCACCCACCTGGCCGGCGGCGTCGCCGAGGCGGACCTCGTCGTGGAGGCGGCCACGGAGAACCCCGAGATCAAGGCGCAGCTGTTCCGCGTGGCGGACGAGTCGGCCCCGGCGTCGGCGATTCTCGCCTCGAACACGTCGTCCATCTCCATCACCGAGATTGCCGCCGCGACGACGCGGCCGGGGCAGGTCATCGGGATGCACTTCTTCAACCCGGTCCCGGTCATGAAGCTGGTCGAGATCGTGCGCGGGCTGGAGACGACCGACGCCACGTTCGAGGCGATCCGCGACCTCGCCGAGCGCCTCGGCAAGACGCCCGTCGAGGTCAACGACTACCCCGGCTTCGTCTCCAACCGCATCCTGATGCCGATGATCAACGAGGCCGTCCAGTGCGTGATGGAGGGGGTGGCCGAGCCCGAGGCCATCGACACCGTCATGCGCCTCGGCATGGCGCACCCGATGGGCCCGCTCACGCTGGCCGACTTCATCGGCCTCGACGTGTGCCTGGCCATCATGGAGGTGCTCCACCGCGAGCTGGGCGACTCGAAGTACCGCCCGAGCCCGCTGCTGCGGAAGATGGTGGCCGCCGGGCGGCTGGGGCGGAAGTCCGGCCGCGGGTTCTACGGCTACGAGTGAACCTCGTCCTTTCCGTCGAGTCTGTAGGGGCGGCGCATCGCGCCGCCCCTTTGCGTTTGCAGCCCTTCGTCCATGCTCGTCTTCATTACGGGCGCCTCGGCCGGCATCGGCGAGGCCGCCGCCCGCCGCTTCGCCGCCGACGGCCACCGCGTCCTCCTCGCCGCCCGCTCGGCCGACCGGCTCCACGCCCTCGCCGCCGACCTCAACCGGGAGCACGCCGGGGACGTCGCCCGCGTCCTCCCGCTCGACGTCACCGAGGCGGGCGCCCACGAGCGCGCCCTCGGCGCCCTGCCGGCCGCGTGGCAGGCCATCGACGTGGCCGTGCTCAACGCCGGCCTCGCGCTCAACCTCGTGCCCGTCTGGGAGAACTCGGTCGAGGAGATCGACGCGATGGTGGACGTGAACCTCAAGGGCGTCTGCTACGGCATCCGCGCCGTCGTGCCGGGGATGCTGGCGCGCGGACGCGGGCACGTCGTCCTGATCGGCTCGACGGCCGGGCACGAGGCCTACCCCGGCGGCGCCGTCTACTGCGCCACGAAGCACGCCGTCCTCGCGCTGGCCGACGGCCTCAAGATGGACCTCCACGGCACGCCGCTCCGCGTCTCGGTCGTTTCTCCGGGGCTGACGGAAACGGAGTTCTCGCTCGTCCGCTTCCGCGGCGACGCCGAGCGTGCCGGTGCCGTCTACGCCGACACCCGCCCCCTCACGGCCGAGGACGTGGCGGACGCGATCAGCTATTGCGTCGAGGCGCCCGCGCACGTCAACGTGCAGGAGCTGCTGGTCCAGCCGCGCGTGCAGTCGGGCTCGAAGCTGGTCGTGCGGGGCGAGGCGGCGGCGGGCCTCTGAGTCATGGTCCTCGCCGATCTCGTCCCGCGTCTTCGCGCCCGCCTCGGCGACCCGCTGCCCGGCGTCGAGGCGCAGCGGCTCATGGCCCCGTACGCCGCCCGGACCGATCCGGCGATGATCTCCATCGAGGGCAAGGTGGCGCGCGAGGCGGCGACGCTCGTGCTGCTCTATCCCATCGAGGCGGACGAGGCCGCGCTCGTGCTCACCGTCCGCCAGCCGGGCCTGCGCGACCACAGCGGGCAGGTGTCCTTCCCCGGCGGGCGCATCGAGGCGGGCGAGACGCCCGAGGAGGCCGCGCTCCGCGAAGGCTACGAAGAAGTGGGGATCGACCCGGGCGCGCCGGTCGTTCTCGGCCGGCTGACGCCGCTCTACATCCCGCCGAGCCGGTTCTCCGTCTACCCCGTCGTCGCGGCGGTGGACGCGCGCCCGCCGTTCACGCCGCAGGAGGCCGAGGTGGCGGCGCTGCTGGAGGTGCCGCTCGCGCACCTGCTCGACCCCGCCTCGCGGCGCACGGCGGCACGGACCATCCGCGAGGTCGAGTACGAGGTGCCGCACTTCTGGGTGGACGGCCACGAGGTCTGGGGCGCCACGGGCATGATGCTCGCCGAACTCGTCGCCGTCCTGGCCGACCTCGACGCTCAGAGCGAGACGGGCTCGATGCGGTAACCGCCCTTCGGCCCGGCCGCCTCGACGAACGCGGCGTACGTGTCGGTGCCGTGGACGAACAGCAGCAGGTGGCCGTGCTCGGCCGCCTCGGCGGCGATCCGGGCCCGCTCGGCCTGGCTCCGCGCCGGGTCGAAGTCGTACTTGGCCTGGAAGCGGCGGTTGATCTGGTTCGCCGCCGGGAGCACGTCGCCGCCGAAGACGGCCACCCGGCCGCCGGTGTGGAGGCGGAAGACCTGGTGATCCCGCGTGTGGCCGCCCGTGCGGACGTACTCGATCGCGTCCGTCAGCCAGCCGCTGCCCTCGACGGTCACGAGCTGGCCGGCGTGCTCGACGGCCGGGACGAACGCAGCGCGGGCCTCGTCGCTCTCCTCGCCGTAGGGCGCGTCGAGCTCGCCGCGCTGGACGACGTACTCGGCGTTGGGGAACGTCGGCCGCCACTCGCCCTGGACCGCGACGATGGCGCCGCCGGCGTGGTCGAAGTGGAGGTGCGAGAGGAGCACCTTCGTCACGTCCTCGCGCGCCACGCCGCGCCGGGCGAGCCCGTCGAGGAGGAAGTCCACGCCGCGCCCCTCGGCCCACGTCCCGAGGCCGGCGTCGAGCAGGCACACGTCCGACGGCGTGACGACGAGGAAGGGGCAGACGGAGACGAAGAGGGTGCCCTTCGGGAACGGCGCGCCTTCGGCGTGCGGCACGAACACCTTGTCGGCGCCGACGGTAAAGCGGCCCTCGGGGAGGGCGTGGATCTCGAACGCGCCGTAGGTCAAGGCCGGAGAAGGTGGAGGGCGTGGAGAGGTACGCGCCATTGCGCGCTCGGCTCACGCCCCGGCGTTTCTTCCCACACCCTCCATCTGCTTCCAGCCACTCGCTCCGGGCCCTCCGGCCTTCAGCCCGCGTCGTCGGTCGCCTTTTCGTAGGCCTCGATGATGTCCATCACGAGCCGGTGGCGCACCACGTCGCCGCGGCCGAAGTCCACGAAGCCGATGCCGTCGATGCCTTCGAGGATGGAGCGGGCCTGGACGAGGCCGCTCTGCGACTTGCTCGGGAGGTCCGTCTGCGTCACGTCGCCCGTCACGATGGCACGGCTGCCGGCGCCGAGGCGGGTGAGGAACATCTTCATCTGGGCCGTGGTGGCGTTCTGCGCCTCGTCCAGGATGACGAAGGCCGAGGAGAGCGTACGGCCCCGCATGTAGGCCAGCGGCACGATCTCGACGATGTTCTGGTCGAGGTAGCCGCCGAGCTTCTCGCGCGGAATCATGTCCTCGAGGGCGTCGTAGAGCGGGCGGAGGTAGGGGTCCACCTTCTCGCGGAGGTCGCCGGGGAGGAAGCCGAGGCTCTCGCCCGCCTCGACGGCCGGCCGGCTGAGCACGATCTTCTTGACCTGCCGGCTTTTGAGCGCGGAGACGGCCAGCGCCACGGCCGTGTAGGTCTTGCCCGTCCCGGCCGGGCCGACGGCGAAGACGATGTCGTTCTTCCGGGCGGCCTCGACGAGGCGGACCTGCCCCGGCGTCTTCGCCTTGATCGTGCCGCCGGTGGGCGTGAACAGGATGGCGTCGGCCGTGTCGGTACGGGGGAGGCCCGCGCCCACGGTGGCGAGGTCGAGCACGGTCTCGACGTCGTTCGACGTGAGGTTGCCGTTCCGGTTGAGCACGACGAGCAGCTCGCCGAGCACGCGCTCGATGCGGTCCACGTCGTCGGCCTCGCCGCGCAGCATAACCTGGTTGCCGCGTGCGACGATCCGGGTGTTCTGAAAGGCGGCCTCGATGCGCCGCAGGTACGTGTCGTTGAAGCCGAAGAGCAGCAGGGGCTCGACGCCCTCGATGGTGACGGTCTTTTCGGTCAAGAGGGAGAGGGGAGGAACGGGCGAGTGGGAGAGGGGCGTATTCTGGGCGGCCGCCCGCAACGGTCCGGGCGGCGCCTACGCTCTTACGCGCTCACGCGCCTACGTTCCCGGCCGCATGAACCCCCGCGCGCTCGTGGTCCCCTTCACCAAGATGAACGGGGCCGGCAACGACTTCATCGTCCTCGACAACCGGTTCTTCCGCTTCTCGGACGCGGAGCTGTCCGGCCTCGCCCGTCGCTATTGCCCGCGCCGTGTCGGCGTCGGGGCGGACGGGCTGCTGGCGCTCAACGTGCCCGAGGCGGACGGGGCGCACTACCGGATGCGCTACTTCAACGCCGACGGCTCGCTCGGGACGATGTGCGGCAACGGCGCCCGCTGCCTCGCCCGCTACGCCCGACAGGCCGGCCTCGCCGCCGAGCCCCTCGTCTTCGACACCGACGGCGGGCGCTACACCGCCGAGGTGCCCGCCGAGGTGCCCGCCGAGGGCGACGTCCGCCTCCGCGTCCCCCCGCCGCGCGCCTTCGGCGAGGTGGCCCTCCTCGACGCCGAGGTGGAGGGGCCGACCTACGGCATCTGGACGGGCACCGAGCACGCCGTCCGCTTCGTGGAAGACGTGCGCGTGGCGCCGGTCGCCACCGAGGGCCCGGCCATCCGCCGCGACGCCGCGCTGGCGCCGGCGGGGGCGAACGTCAACTTCGTGCAGATCGAGACCTCCGGCCTCGACGGCCTCGCCCGCGTGCGGGTCCGGACCTTCGAGAAGGGCGTCGAGGCGGAGACGCTCGCGTGCGGGACGGGCGCCCTCGCCTCGGCGCTGGCGGCGCGGCTGTCGGGACGGGTGCAGGCCGAGCGCGTCGAGGTCGTGATGCCCGGCGGCGCGCTCCGCGTGGGCTTCCGGCTGGGCGAGGACGGGGCGGCGGAGTCCGTCCGCGATCTCACGCTCGAAGGCCCGGCCGAGGTGGTCTACCTCGGCACGCTGGCGGTGTGAGTCGGTTCAGGCGAGCCCTCGGTACAGGCTCACGATCCCGAACGTGAGCGGCCGGTCTACGGCCTGGGTGAAGCCGACGGCCCGCATCTCCTCCAGGAACGCCTCGCCGTCCGGGAAGGCGGCTACCGACTCCGGAAGGTACGAGTACGCCGCCTCGCTCTTCGACACGGCCCGGCCGACGCGCGGCAGGACGTGCTTCGAATACAGCTCGTAGCCCTGCTTGACCGGGAACGCGCGCGGGTGGCTGAACTCCAGCACGACGAGCGGTGCGCCGGGCTTGAGCACGCGCCGGATCTCCGCCAGCCCACCGCGCAGGTTCTCGAAGTTGCGGACGCCGAAGGCCACCAGCGCCCCGTCGAACCGTCCGGACTCGAAGGGGAGGGCGGTGGAGTCGCCCTGGACGAGCTCGATGCGGTCGTCGAGATACCGGGCGCGGAGCTTCTCGCGGCCGAGCGCGAGCATCCCCTCCGAGATGTCCACGCCGACGACCGTGTGCGGCGTCAGTGAGAGCGCCTCGATGGCGAGGTCGGCCGTGCCGGTCGCCACGTCGAGCAGTTCGTGCGGCGTGCCGTGCAGCGCGTCGCCGAGGAAAGCCACGGCGCGCTTGCGCCACCACACGTCGATGCCGAAGGAGAGGACGCGGTTGAGGAGGTCGTAGCGCGGCGCGATCTCGTCGAACATGGCTTCGACGTGCGCGCGCTTGCCTTCGACCTGGCCGATGGGAGGCTTCGACATGGACGTGGGGGAAGGGGTCCGGGGCTGTGGACTTTCATAAATTACTGAAACCACCCGCTCGCGTCCCGGTACTCCCGCGCCGCCGCCGCTTTTCCTCATGCACGACGCCTCGCTCCTTCCCGATCGCCTCGCGCCGGACGCCGTGCGCGCCCGGCTCACCGAAGCGGTGCGGGCGGCGGTAGGGCGGCCGGAGCCGCTCGTCCGCGCCGAGGCGCCCGTGTCGCCGCAGGACGCCCTCGCCTGGCTCCGCGCGCAGGACGCGCCCGACCGCGTCTACTGGCACGGCCGGGGCGAGTCCGCCGTCGAAGCAGGGATCGGCGCCGCCGACGTCGTCGCGTGCGCGACCCTGGACGAACTCGGGGCGGCGATGGCGCCGCGCCTCGGCACGCTCCCTCCGGCGTCGCGCTACTACGGCGCGGCGCGGTTCGACCTCGCCGGCGCGATGGAGGCCGACTGGGCGCCGTTCGGCCGCATCCGGTTCGTACTGCCGCGCTTCGTCCTGCGGGTGGAGGAGGGGGAGGCTCGCCTCGCCGCTCACCTGCGCCCCGACGAGGACGACCTCGACGCCGTACTCGCCGAGGTCGCCCGGCTGACGTTCCCGGAGGAGCCGCCGATTCGAGCAGCGCTGCCCGTGCCCACCGACCGGACGGACGCGCCGGAGCGCGCCGCGTGGGACGCCTCGGTCCGCTGGGCGCTCGACCGGTTCCGGCAGGGCGCGCTCGCCAAGGTCGTCCTCGCCCGCCGCGCCCGCTTCCGCTTCGACGCGCCGCTCGACCCCTACGCCCTGCTCCGCCTGCTCCAGGCCGCCACGCCCGGCTGCTACCACGCCCTCCTCGGCACGGCCCAGGGCACGCCCGAGGCGGCGGCCTTCGTGACGGCCACGCCGGAGCGGCTCCTCCGCATCGAGGGGCGGCACGTCGAGACGGAGGCCGTGGCCGGGACGCGCCCCCGCGCCGACGACGCCGACGGCGACCACCGCCTCCGCGACGAACTCCTCGCCAGCGAGAAGGATCGCCGCGAACACGGCTTCGTCCGCGATGCCGTTCAGGCGGCGCTCGATCCACTCACGGAATCGCTCGCGACCGACGGCGAAACGTCGGCCCTGACGCTCGCACGGGGGCGCCATCTCTACGCCGGGTTGCGGGGCCGCCTGCGCGACGGCGTCTCGATCTTCGACGTGCTCGCCGCGCTGCACCCGACCCCGGCCGTCGGCGGCACGCCGCGCGGGGCGGCCGTGGCGGCCATCGCCGAGCGCGAGCCGTTCGACCGCGGCCTCTACGCCGGGCCCGTCGGCTGGATCGGGCGCGATGCGGCCGAGCTGGCCGTCGGCATCCGCTCGGGCCTCGTGCGCGGCGACGGACTCGACCTGTTCTCGGGCGCGGGCCTCGTCGAGGGCTCCGACCCCGCCGCCGAGTGGGCCGAGATCGAGCACAAGATCGGCGACTTCGCCCGCGTCCTCGGAGTGGGCGGATGAGCACGAGCGCCCTCCGCGACTACCTCTCCGCTGCGCCGAACGTGGCCCACCTCTGGGCGCGGCTCGTCGTGGAGGAACTGGTCCGCAACGGCGCGGGGGCGTTCTTCCTGGGGCCGGGGTCCCGCAACACCCCCCTCGCCGTCGCGGTGGCCGAGTACCCCGGCGATTCGGGCAGGGCGCCCCGCGTGACGGTCCACGTCGACGAGCGCGGTGGCGCTTTCGCCGCCCTCGGCGCCGGGCGCGCCTCCGGCACGCACCCGGCGGTCTGGATCACGACGAGCGGGACCGCCGTCGCCAACGGTCTCCCCGCCGCCGTCGAGGCGGACGCGGCGGCCGTCCCGCTCCTCCTCCTCACGGCGGACCGCCCGCCCGAGCTGCGCGAGACGGGCGCGAACCAGACGATTCGCCAGCCGTCTCTGTTCGCCTCGGTGGTGCGGTGGGCGTTCGACGTCCCCGTGCCCTCGGCGGAGATCGATCCCGCATTCGTCCTCACGACCGTGGACCACGCGGTGGCGCGGTCGCAGCGGCGGATGGGGCCGGCGGGGCCGGTCCACCTCAACGTGCCCTTTCGGGAGCCCCTCGCGCCGGAGCCCGATGCGGCCGGTGAAGCCGGGGTGGCCGCCGTCCTCGGTCGGCTCCCCGAACGCTGGTTCCGCGAGCCCCGCAAGCCCTACACGCACGTGATCCCGTCGTGGTCGGGGCCCCGCGACGACGACTTCGAGCGGCTGGTCCAGCGGATCGACGGGGTGGAGCGCGGGCTGCTGACGGCGGGGCCGGTGGACCCGATTCCGGGGCTGAGCCTCGGTGAGCTTGCCGAGGCACTCGGCTGGCCGCTCCTCCCCGACGTGCTCTCGCACGCCCGCCTGAGCCGACACACGCGCGGGAATCCGAACCTGGTTCCCTACTTCGACCTCGCGCTCGCCTCCCGCGCCTTCGCCGGGGCCTACCGGCCCGAGGCCGTGATCCACGTCGGTGCGCGGCCGACCTCGAAGCGGCTTCAGGGCTTCGTCGAGGCGGCGCGCCCCGAACTCTACGCCGTGACGCACGACGGGCCGGGGCGGCTCGACCCGGGGCACCGGGTGACGCACCACCTCCAGGGCTGGACGGGCGGCGTGGTGCAGGACCTGAAGGACCGCGTCCGGCCGCGCGAGGGGGGGGCCTGGCTCCGCGCCTGGCAGACGGCCAGCGACGCCGTCGCCCGCATCCTGGACGATGTGTTCGCCGACGACCGGCTGACCGAGCCGCGCGTGGCCCGCCTCATCTCGGAGCGGATCGGGGAGGGGCAGGCGCTCTTCGCGGCGGCCTCGATGCCGATCCGCGACCTCAACACCTTCGCCGTCCCGGACGGCCCGTACGCCTTCCCCGGCGCGAACCGCGGTGCGAGCGGCATCGACGGCACCGTGGCCACGGCGGTCGGCTTCGGCGGCTCTTCGATCAACGGGCCTGCCGTGCTCCTCATCGGCGACCTGGCGCTTCTCCACGACCTCAACAGCCTCGCGCTCCTCCGCGACGGCCCGCCCCTCGTCGTCGTCGTCGTCAACAACGACGGCGGCGGCATCTTCCACTTCCTGCCCGTTGCGCCGGGGGGCGGGGCGGGGGCGCTGCCCGAGCGCGTCTTCGAGCCGTACTTCGGTGCGCCGCACGGGCTGACGTTCGAGCACGCGGCGCGGATGTTCGGGCTGGAGTATGCGCGCCCGGAGACGGCCTCGGCATTCGTGGAGGCGTTCGAGGCCGCGCAGCAGCGGCCGAAGACGATGGATGCGCGCGGCGACGTCGTCTACCGGCACGGTTGCTCGACCCTCATCGAGGTGCGGACGGACCGCGAGGAGAACGCCGCGCTGCACCGGGACCTCGCCGCGCGCTGCGCCCGGGCCGTCGAGGCGGCGCTGGGGCTGTGAGCGCCGTGTTGCTGCTCCACGGCTTCCTCGGGCGTGGGTCCGACTGGGCGCCCGTCCGTGCCCTCCTCGGCGCCGAGGCGGAGGCCCTCACGCCCGATCTCCCCGGTCACGGCAGGGCCGTCGGCCTGCCCGGGGGCGCCTACACGATGAACGGCGCGTCCGACCGGCTCGTTGCCCTCCTCGACGCGCGCGGCGTCGAGCGCGCGATCGTCGCGGGCTATTCGATGGGCGGGCGGCTGGCGCTGCACCTCGCGCTCCAGCACCCCAGTCGGGTATCCGGGCTCGTCCTCGTTTCCGCCTCGCCCGGTCTCCGCTCCGAGGCCGAGCGGGCCGAGCGCCGGAGGCTCGACGCCGCCCGCGCCGCCGGCCTCGACGCCGATCTGCCGGGCTTCCTGGACCGCTGGTACCGGATGCCGCTCTTTGCGAGCCTGGACGCCGCCACGCGCGAGCGGCTCGCCGCGCGGCGGGCGGGCAACGACCCGGCGGAACTGGGCCGCTCGCTGGCCGGGATGGGCGCGGGCGTGCAGCCGAGCCACTGGGAGCATCTTCACCGCCTTTGCGTTCCGGCGTGGGCCGTCGTCGGTGCGAGGGATGCGAAGTTCGTCCGGATCGCGGAGGCGATGGCCGCCGCGGGGCCGGTCACGGTCCGCATCGTCCCGGATGCCGGCCACGCCCTCCTCGACGAAGCGCCCGACGCCATCGCCCTTCTCCTCCGGGATCTCCTGCCCCCTCATCCCATTACTCCGTCACCCCCTCACCCCCTGTAGCATGGGTCACCTCACCGAACGCCCCACCGTTTCCGGCCCCTTCGAATGGGTCGCCGCCGGCGCCTACACCGACATCCGCTACGAGAAGGGCCGGCCCGGCACCGACACCGAGGGCATCGCCCGCATCACGATCAACCGGCCCGAGGTGCGCAACGCCTTCCGGCCGCTGACCGTCCGCGAGATGCAGGACGCGATGAACGACGCCCGCGACGACGCGTCCGTCGGCGTGGTGGTGCTCACGGGCGCAGGGACCGAGGCCTTCTGCTCCGGCGGCGACCAGCGCATCCGGGGCGACCACGGATACAAGGAGGAGGGCACCGGCATGCAGCGCCTCAACGTGCTCGACCTCCAGCGCCAGATCCGCACGATCCCCAAGCCGGTCATCGCGGCCGTGGCGGGCTGGGCCGCGGGCGGCGGGCACGTGCTCCACGTCGTGTGCGACCTCACCATCGCTGCCGACAATGCGCGGTTCATGCAGACCGGCCCGAAGGTCGGCTCCTTCGACGGCGGCTACGGCACCTCCCACCTCGCGCGGATCGTCGGCCAGAAGAAGGCGCGCGAGATCTGGTTCCTCTGCCGCCCCTACGACGCGCAGCAGGCGCTCGGCATGGGCCTCGTCAACACCGTCGTGCCCGTCGAGGACCTGGAGCGCGAGTACGTCCAGTGGAGCCGGGAAATCCTCGCCAACTCGAACATCGCCATCCGCATGATCAAGGCGGCGGCCAACGCCGACGAGGACGGCGGCGCGGGCCTCCAGGAACTGGCGGGTCACGCGACGATGCTCTTCTACATGACCGAGGAGGGCCAGGAAGGAAAGAAGGCGTATCTAGAGAAGCGGAAGCCGCAGTTCGACAAAGACGGCTACCGACCCTGACGATGGCCGATGGATGAGGGCCGATGGAGGGTGGGGGTGCCAGCCTCCTCCGCAGCGCGCCGATGCAGAGCGTCCCCTTCAAGATCGACGAGGTCCACGGCGGCTTCACCGAGGCCGGCGGTGCCGTCTACGTGGACGGCGACGACCTCGTCTTCGAGATCGAAACGGCGCTGATGGGGATGTGGAACCGGAAGACCCGGACCTACCGCCTCGACCTGACGGACCTGGAGGACGTGCGCCACAAGCGGACGCTCGCGGGGGACAAGCTCCTCCTCCGCACCCGCCCGCTCGACCTCCTCAGCGTCATTCCCGGCGCCAGGGAGGGTACCCTGACGCTCAAGGTGAAGCGCAAGGACCGCCGGGCGCTGAACGCCCTCCTGGACCGGCTCGACCTCTGGGTCGAGCGGGGGTAGGCGATGGGAGAGGGCTCCTACCCTGTGGCGCGTCGCCCGGCCTCCGCCGCCGTGTGGTGGATGGCCGCGCGGCCGAAGACGCTCCCGGCGGCCGTGGCGCCGGTGTTGCTGGGGACGGCCTCTGCGCTGGAAGCCGGCGCCTTCCACCCCCTCGCGTTCGTGTGCGCCCTCCTCGGTGCCGTGCTCATCCAGGTCGGCACCAACTTCGCCAACGACGTGGCCGACTTCGAGCGCGGCGCCGACACGGAGGCCCGGAAGGGTCCGCAGCGCGTGACGCAGGCGGGCCTCGTCACGCCCCGGCAGGTCAAGGCCGCCACCGTCGTCGCCTTCGGTCTGGCGTTTCTGGCGGGCGTCTACCTGATCGTCCGAGGCGGCTGGCCGATCCTCGCGCTCGGCCTCGTCTCCATCGCCTCCGGGCTGGCCTACACGTTCGGCCGCTACGCGCTGGCCTACACCGGGTTGGCCGACCTCTTCGTGCTCGTTTTCTTCGGCCCCGTGGCCGTGGGGGGGACGTACTACGTGCAGGCCCTCGCGCTCCCGCCCGCGGTGCTGGTCGCCGGCCTCGGCCCCGGCCTGCTGGCGACGGCGATCCTGCTGGCGAACAACGTGCGCGACGTGGACGAGGACCGGGCGGCGAGCAAGCGGACCCTCGTGGTGCGCTTCGGCCGCGGATTCGGCGTCGGGTTTTACGCCGCGTGCGTCGTGGGCGCGGCGCTCGCGCCGGTGGCCCTGTGCCTCTGGACGGGCGAGCACGGGTGGACGCTGCTCGCCTCAGCCGCCGTGCTCGGGCTCGGCGGGCCGCTGGTGCTCACCCTGCGCCGATCGCGCGACCCGGCCGTGCTGAATCCGCTCCTCGGCGCGACGGCCCGGCTGCTGCTCGTCTACTGCGTCGTCTTCGGGATCGGCTGGCTGCTGCCGTAGCCATGCGCATCGACGGCTTCGCCCTCCACCCGTACCGCTTGCCGCTGACCGAGCCGGTGGCCTTCGGCGGGACGGCGCTCGCCCACCGTGAGGGCGTTCTCCTCCGCCTCGGCACCGAGGGGGGCCTCGTCGGCTGGGGCGACGCCGCGCCGCTCCCGCGCTTCAGCCGCGAAACGCTGGAGGAGGCGCGAGACGCGCTGGAGGTCTTCGCCGCCGCGCTCGTCGGCCGGGACGTGGCCCCGAACGAGGCGGTTGCCTGGGACGGCCCGCTCCACGCGGCCCTCGATGCCACCGGGCTTCCGTCCTCGGCGCGGTTCGCGCTCGACCTGGCGCTGGCCGACCTCGCCGCGCAAGCGCACGGGCGCCCGCTGCCCCAACTGCTCCACCCCGATCCGACCGTCACGCTGTCGATTCAGGGCCTCCTGATGGGCGAGGCCGACGCCGTGCTGGACCGCGCCGAGCGGCTCGTCCGTGACGGCTACCGGACGCTCAAGCTGAAAGTCGGTCGCCGCGATCTGGACGCCGATGTCGAGCTCGTCAACGGCGTGCGCGGGCGGGTGGGGGCAGGCATTGCTCTCCGCCTCGACGCCAATCGGGCGTGGACGGACGACGAGGCGCGGCGCTTCGCCGAGGGCATCGCCGGGGCGGGCATCGACTACGTCGAGGAGCCGCTGCGGGCCCCGGCCGGGTTGCCCGCGCTGTGGCTCGACACCGGCCTGCCGATTGCGCTCGACGAGACGCTGGCCGTGCCGGAGGGCGCCGCGCTGCTGCGTGGCTGGGCCGAGGCGGCCGTGCTGAAGCCGACCGTCCTCGGCGGCCTCGCTGCGACGCTGCGGTGGGCGCGGCAGGCGCGGCAGGTGGGCGTACGGCCCGTGCTCAGCGCGGCCTTCGAGAGCGGAGTCGGCCTGCGAGGCGTCGCCGCTCTGGCCGCCGCGACGGGCGCCGAGGCCGTCGGCCTCGATCCATACCGCCGGCTGGCCGGCGACGTGCTGGGCGAGCGGCTTCCGTTCGACCGGCCCACCGTGGATCTGCCTCGTCTGTTCGCCCACCCGCCCCGCGTGGCGCCGGAGCGATGAGCGAGGCGATTCCCTGCCCCGTTCGGCGCCACGCCGAAGTGCATCCGGGTGCCCCCGCCGTCGTCACGCCGAACGCAACATGGACGTGGGCCGACCTCGACCGGCACGTGACGGCCTGGGCCGCCCACCTCGACGAACTCACTGAGGCAGGCGGGCGCGTCGCCGTTCGGGCCGAGACCTCGCCCCGGATGGTCGCCCTCGTCCTGGCCGCGCTGCGGACGGGGCACGTCCTGGTGCCGCTCTCGCCCCGTCTGCCCGAGGCCGCGATCCGCGAGCACCTGGAGCGGATCGCCCGTACCCGTCGGCTCGACCTCGCTGCCGCCGCCGTCTCCCGTCCGCCGCCCACCGTACTCCGCCCGATCCCCCTCGACCGCCCCGCCACGGTCGTCTTCACCAGCGGCTCGACGGGTGCGCCCAAGGCGGCGCTGCACACGGCCGGCAACCACGTCTGGAGTGCGCGCGGCTGGGCCGACGTGCTCCCCCTCCGCCTCGGTGACCGCTGGCTCCTTGACCTCCCGCTGCACCACGTCGGCGGGCTGGCGGTGGTGTACCGCTGTGCCCTCGCCGGTGCCGCCGTCGCCATCCCGGCGCCGAAGACGCCGACGGCCGAGGCGATCCGTGCGCTTGGTGCCACACACGCTTCGCTCGTCGCCACGCAGCTGTACCGGATGCTCGGAACGGAGGGACTGCTACCCGAGACGATCCGCGCTCTCCTCCTCGGCGGCAGCGCCATCCCCGAAGCGTTGCTCGACGAAGCGCACCGGCGCGGCTGGCCCGTCCTCGTCTCGTACGGCCTGACCGAGATGGCTTCGACCGTTGCGAGCACGGCGCCGGGCGCCTCCCGGCGCGACCTCACCACGGCCGGACGCGTGTTGCCCTACCGCGAGGTGGCCGTCCGGGACGGCGAGATCGTCGTTCGTGGCCGGACGCGCTTCGCGGGCTACGTCGAGGGCGACGCGCTCGCCGAGCCGTTCGACGCCGACGGCTGGTTTGCTACGGGCGACCTCGGGCACGTCGACGCCCAGGGGTGCCTGCACGTCACCGGACGGCGCGACAACCGCTTCGTCTCGGGCGGCGAGAACGTCCAGCCCGAGGCCATCGAGGCCGTGCTTCTGCGGCAGCAGGGCGTCGTCCGCGCCGTCGTCGTGCCCGTGACGGATGCCGAGTTCGGGCAGCGGCCCGTCGCCTTCGTGGAGGCCGAGGGCGCGATGGACCCCGGCCGCCTCGGCGCGGCCGTCGAGGCGGCACTGCCCCGGTTCATGCGGCCCGTCGCGTTTCATCCGTGGCCCGAGGGCGAGGCCGGGTTCAAGCCCTCGCGGGCCGCCCTCCGCGCCGAGGCCGAGCGGCTGAAAACGACGTAGGGGCCGCCGATCCCTCGGCGGCCCCTACGAATCCGGATCCGATGCGGGCGGGCCGTTCGCTCAGAGGAGCGTGTTGCGGAAGTCCTCAATCTTGGCCTCCTCGCGGAGCCCCTCGATCCACGCCCGCTGCACCTGCGCGCGCTTGCGCTGGAGGAGCTGCTGGCGGATCTGTTGCCGCTCGGCATCGGTGAACTGCGCCAGGTCGCCGCCCTGGAAGCCCGTCGGGCGGACGACGAACACGGCGGACTCGCCCTCGATGGGGCCGGAGACCGCGCCGGTGTCGAGGCCGAACACGGTGCCGACCACGCGCGGCTCGCGGCCCAGGCCGGGGATGGCCGGCGCGTTCATCGCGAGGTTCTCCAGCGGCTGCACGCTCTGGCCGAGGGCGGAGGCGAGGGCGGTGAGGTCGCCGCCCGCCTGGGCCAGCGCGTCGCGCATCCGCGACGCCTGCACGGCCCGCTTCTTCTCCAGGCGCACGCGCGGCTCGAGCTGGCTGCGGACCTCCTCGAACGGCGTGTAGCCCTCCGGCGTGGTCTCGGTCAGCTCGAAGACGACGAAGCTGGCGCCCGCGTCGAACGGCTCGGAGATGGCGCCCGGCCGGGCGGTGCGCATCCAGCGAACGGCGTCGCGGCCGAGCTGGAGGCCGGGCACGAGCGGCTCGTCGTCCAGCACGACGGCCGACTGCACGTTCAGGCCCCGGCGCTGCGCCTCCTCGGCGAAGCCCGTGCCCTCGGCGTCGGCGTAGTACTGGAGGTCCTCGGCTTGCTCCAGGAGCCGGTCGTACGTGCTCTGGAGCGGGACCGACAGGCGCACGATCTCGGCCTGCTGCGTGCTCTTCTCGTCCACGCGGAGGAGGTGCCAGCCGAACTGCGTCTCCACCGGTCCGACGACCTGGCCCACGGGCGCGCTCAGGGCGGCCGTCTCGAACGCCGCCACCATCCGGCCGGGGCCGAACCAGCCGAGGTCACCGCCGTCGTGCTTGTTGCTCTCGTCCTGGGAGTAGAGCGCCGCGGCGGCCTCGAACGAGAAATCCCCGTCCTCGATGCGGGTCTTGACCTCCCTCGCCAGCGCCTCGTCGGTGCTGGGGAAGAGGATGTGGCGCGCGCGGACGGCCGGGCGCGCGGCCGGCTCGGCGCCGACGATGCGGACGAGCGTGCCTTCCTCCCCGGCCAGCACGGGGCCGGCGACCCGGCCCGGCGTGAGGTCGGCGAACACGGCCGAGGCCAGCTCCGGGTGGAGGTCCGCCGGCGTGACGGTCTCGACCTCGCCGCTGCCGTAGGCGTTGGTCTGGACGAAGGCGCCCGGTTCCTCGGCGGCGGCGAACTCCGGCTCGACCCGCTCCAGCGCCGTGCGCACGCGCACCGAGTCCTCCTCGCTCGGCACCTTCGGGAAGGTGACGTACTGGACGGTATAGCTGGCCGGGCGCTCGAAGTCCTCCCGGTTCTCGTCGTAGAAGGCGCGGAGGTCGCGCTCGGCCACCTCGACCTCGGCGTCGGGCACGTCGGCGTAGCGGAGGGCGACGTACTCGGCCGAGGCGCGGCGGTTGCGGCGGACCCACTCGGCCTCGACCTCGGCCTCGGAGACGCGCGCCGTGGCGGCGATGAGCGCGTCGAGCTTGGCCTGGCGGCGGTTCTGCCGGACGAGTTCCTCGAGCTGGATGAGCTGCTCCTGCGCCGCCGGGTCCGGGTTCGCGATGAAGTCGTTGAGGCGGACGCGGTCCACGCCGCCCTGGCCGTCGCCGAAGAGCTGGCGGATGATGGGGTCGGGGTTCTCGCCCACGATGGCCTCGCGGACCTCGGCGTCCGAGACGCCGACGCCGAGGCGGTCCATCTCGGCCTCGCGGAGGCGGTTCTCGACGAGCGCGTCGAACACCTCGTCCTCGATGCGGGCCTGGAGCGCGGGCGTGATCTCGATGCCCTGCTGCTGGTAGAGCTGCGTGCGCTGGCTCACGGCCCCCTGGAAGTCCTGCATCGAGATCGCCTCGCCGTTGACGCGGGCGATGTCGCGGCCCATCCCGAAGCCGACGGCCTCGAAAGCGCCGGAGTCCTGGAGCACCCAGAGGCCGCCGAACGCGAACACCAGGATGTAGAGGACGACCGCGGTGTTCTCCCGCATGCGGTTCATGATGCCCATAACTGCCTCGGCGAAACTCGGTAAGTCGGTGGGGTGAAGCGGAACGCAGGCCGCGTCGGTCGCAGTGCCGGGCAAGCGACCCGCCGACGCGAAGAAGCCGGTGCACCGGCCGCCAGCTGCGACGCGGTACCCGCCAAGAGCGCCGAATATAGCAGCGGAGGCCGCCCGTCTCCGGGTAATTTTCCGGGGAGCCTCTCCCGATTTTCGACCGGCGCACCGGACTCGGGCGCCCCCCATACACGTCCGCATACACGTCCGCATACACGTCCGCCCGGACGAGCCAGGCGGCTCCATCCGGGCGGACGGCCTCTTTCCCAGAAGCGGGGGGCGCGTGGCGGGTCAGGCCGCCTCGCGGCTGAGTTCGAGCTGTGCGCGGAGCGTGCGGAGCAGCTTCGAGAGGATCTGGGAGATGCGCGCCTCGGTGAGGTTCATCTCGGCGGCGATCTCGCGGAGCGTCAGGTTCTCGAAGTAATAGAGCGCGATGATGCGCTGCTCGCGTTCGGGGAACCGGGCGATGAGCGTCTGCACGTGCGCGAAGAGCGACTCCCGCTCGAACGCCTCGATGGCCAGCTCGGTGTCGGGGTGGGGGATCGTGTCGAGCGGCGTGGCGCGTTGCTCCGGGCTGTCGCTTTCGTGGAGGGAGAGCGTGAAGCGCTGCTGGGCGTCGGTGCGGAGGCGGTCGTACTCCGAGACGGAGACGCCGAGGCGGGCGGCCACGTCGGCGGCGCGGGGCTCGGCGCCCTGCTCCTGCTGGAGCTCGTCGGCAGCGCGGAGGGCTTCGGCGACGCGGCGGCGGCGGTCCCGGCTGAGCGTGTCGATGGTGCGGAGGAAGTCCACGAGCGCGCCCCGGATGCGGCCGTAGGCGAAGGAGGCGAAGGAGGTGCCGCGCTTGGGGTCGTAGCTCTGGAGTGCCTGCAGCATCCCGAGCATGCCCGCGTTCTCGAGGTCGCGGTAGGTCGCGAGCGGGTGATCCGGGAGGCTGACGCGGCGGGTCATGGAGCGGACGAGCGGTAGGGCCGCCACGGCCACGGCCCGGCCGTACTCCGGCGTCGGGGACGTCACGTAGCGTTCGGCGGCGCGCTGGAGGTTGGAGTTCATGAAGTCGTCCGGGTGGGTGAGAGGCCGCGATTTCGGGCGGCGTTCAGACGTCGGCACCATGGGGAGGGCGGAGGGAACCGAGGCGGAGCGCGAGCGCTCCCGGGCGGTGGGGCAGGAAGGCGCGGAGCCGGGGGAGACCGGCCCGCAGGGCGCGGCCGCCGTAGAGGGCGGCCAGGATGCAGGCGAGGCCGACGAGGCCGATCGCGAACGCGTCGTTCACGGAGTCGGTGGCGGGCAGCCGCCCGAGGAGGGCGACGACGCCCGCGCAGGCCACGAGGCGGAGGGTCCAGACGGGCATGAGGGTGAGCGCTTCGTCGGTGTGCCGCCCCTCTCGTCAAGCATGATGCCAGCCGCGGCGGCCGGGACGAGCCCACGGGCGCGAGCCCCCTCGCGCGAGTCCTCTTCTCCGGCTCCTGGGTTAAATGCTTCGGCCGCCTGTCGCGGAAGTGCTCCCGATCCGATCCCTGATAAAAATGGGGAAGCGCCTGAGGGGAGGTCACCTGAGGCCGGCGCGGCGTGATCGAGCCCGCGCCGGCGGGTAAAGATTCGTAACCCCCAGGGTAGAATCGGCCGGGCCTGCGGGCTGCCCGCGTGGCGATTCGGGCGTCTATTTAACCCACGGCCTCACGTAACCGGCCCGGCTGAGGCGGGCGCTTCGTAGCCCCGGTAGGCCCCGGAGCGGAGGCCGTCGGCGATCACGTCGAAGGCGCGCTCCACGTCGGCCTCGGTGTTCCACACGAACGGCGCGAGGCGGAGCACCTCGCCCCGGCGGCTGTCGGTGAAGACGCCCTGCGGCTTGAGCCACTCGCACAGCGCGCCCGCCTCCTCGACGGCCAGGAGGACCATCGCCCCGCGCCGCTCGGGCTCGCGGGGTGAGCGGAGCGTGAGGCCGGCCGCCTCGGCCCGCTCGATGGCGAGGGCCGTCTTGGCGAGGGAGTCGGCGCGGACGGCGTCGAGCCCGGCTTCCAGCAGCACGCGGAGGCCCTCGACGGCGTGGTAGAGCGAGGCGACGGCCGTGGTCCCCGCCAGGAAGCGGCGGCGCACGGCGGGGTGCGGACGCGGCTCGGGGCGGAAGCCGAACGGGTCGGCGTCGCCGAACCAGCCGGCCAGCCGGGGTGTTAGCGCGAGGCCCTCGCGGACGTAGAGGTAGGCGTTGCCGGACGACCCGCAGGCCTCCTTCAGCAGCCCGCCGAAGTAGACGTCGGCCCCCAGCGCGGTCACGTCTACGTCCACCGAGCCCGTCGCGTGGTAGCCGTCGAGGGCGAACAGGGCGCCGTGCTTCCGGGCCGTCGCCGCGATGGCGCGCAGCGCCTCGTCCGTCAGCTTCTCGCCCGTGGCGAAGCCGACGTGGCTGAGGAAGACCCACGCCGTCCGGTCCGTGATCGCCGCCAGCACGGCGTCGAGGTCCACGAAGCCGTCGGTACCGAGCGAGACGCGCCGGGGCACGAGGCCGCGCAGGTCCGCCCACTGGCGGACGGAGTGCTGGACGGACGGGAACTCGGCGGCGGTGTAGACGACCTCGGTGCGCCCGCCTCGGTACGGCTCCGGGCAGGAGAGGAGGCACTGGACCGTCCAGTGCACGTTTGGCTGCATGACGCACGTCCCGGCCGGGGCCGAGAGCATCGGTGCGATGAAGGCGTCGCCGAGGTAGTCCGGCAGGCTCCACCAGCCGACGGCCTCGCCCGATCCCGGCCGCCAGTGGTTGGGGACCGCGTTCCAGGCGTCCACGCCGCACTCGCGCCAGTCCTCGGTGAACCGCGCCATCATGGCGGGCACCGTCTTCGGCATCAGTCCGTGTGTGAACGCCCGAAGTTCGACGGCGGGCGGATCGGGGACGAAGAAGCGGTCGCGGAGGTCGAGCATGGGGACGAGGCGAAGGAGGAGTGCGGAAGGATACGCCCGGCGTTCGCCCGGACGCACCCGAGGCGGAATTGGTCGCTTCGCATGAAGATGGATCTGAGGATGGATCGTTGATATGAAGATGGATCGTTTCGTATGAAGAGCGCCCGGTTCACAACTCCGCCGTGGGCTCGGCGTAGAGGAGGTGCACTTCGCCTGCGCGCCCATGAGCCCGACCCCGCTCTCCATCCGCAGCGTAGACGGCGCCCCGGCCGCCGACGGCCTCGCGCCCCGTCCGCGCGTCGTCGTCGTGGGCGTGGGCCACGCGGGCATGGAGGCCACCCAGGCGCTCCGCCGCGCGCCGGTGGACGTGATCCTCGTGGATCGGAACAACTACCACAAGTTCCAGCCGCTGCTGTACCAGGTGGCCACGGCCGGCCTCGACGAAGGCGACATCACGCAGTCGGCCCGGCACATCTTCCAGAAGCAGCGCAACGTGGACGTCCGCATGGCGACGGTGACGGGCGTGGACTTTGAGCAGCGGCTCGTTCGCGTCGAGCCCGGCCCGCCCATCGGCTACGACTACCTCATCCTCGCGGCGGGCGCCTCGACGGCGTACTTCGGCACCGTGGGCGCCGAGGCGTACGGCTTCCCCGTCAAGAACGTGTCCGACGCCGTCAACCTCCGGAGCCACCTCCTCCTTCAGTTCGAGGCGGCCCACCGCAACCCGGCGCTGATCGAGGAGGGCGCGCTCCGGTTCGTCATCGTCGGCGGCGGGGCGACGGGCGTGGAGACGGCGGGGGCGATGGTCGAGCTGTTCGACCGCGTGCTCCGGCGTGACTTCCCCGGCCTCGACGTGGACCGCGCCGAGGTCATCCTGGTCGAGGCCGGCGACGCGCTGATGACGGCCTACAAGCCCGACCTCCAGGCCTACACCCTCCGCCAGCTCGAAAAGCGCGGCGTCAGGGTCCGCCTCAACGCGCCGGTAACGCGGGTGACGCCCGCGGCCGTCCACTTCGCCGACGGCTCGGTCCTGAAGACGCGGACGCTCGTCTGGGCGGCGGGTGTCCGGGCGCACCCGCTGGCCGATGCCCTCGGCCTGGAGCAGACGCGCGGTGGGCGCCTCATCGTGGACGACACGCTCCGCGTGCCGGGCCGCCCCGAGGTGTTCGTCGCGGGCGACATGGCGGGGGCGACCGACCCCCAGGGCGTGCTCTACCCGCAGGTGGCGCAGGTGGCCATCCAGCAGGGCATCCACGCGGCGCGCGAGATCGAACGTGACCTGCGCGGCCTCGACCCCGCGCCGTTCGTCTACCGCGACAAGGGGATGATGGCGACCATCGGGCGGAACGCGGCCATCCTCCAACTCCCGAGCGGGCGAGGCGCGAAAGGCTTCGTCGCCTGGCTCGGCTGGGTGTTCATCCACGTCCTCAACCTCGTCGGCTTCCGCAACCGCCTCTCGGTCCTCTTCAACTGGGTCTACAACTACTTCACCTACGACCGCGGGCCGCGCCTCATCATGCCCACGTGGCCCGAGCGCGACACCGTCGAGGTCCTCGCCGATGCCGCCGAGGAGGCCGACGTGGTTCGGCCGGCGCTGCCCGCCGGGGGATTTCGTGAAGCGTTGCGTCAGGTAGAGTGACCGGCTAGCTTGTTTCCAATCGGATGACCGGGTCCGAAACGGCCCGCCCTCATGGACGCCCTCCGTGCCTCAGTTCGCTTCGCCGTCGTACTCGGCCTCGTGCTGAGTACGCAGAGCTTCGTGATGCTCCAGACGGCGTTCGAGCTGCGGCGCGACTACATCGCCGAGCACTTCTGCATCAACCGGGACCGGCCCGAGCTGGAGTGCGACGGGAAGTGCTACCTCCGCGCCCGTATGGAGGGCCACACCCACGACGCGCTGGCCGAGGGGGCGCACGATCACGCCGCCCACGGTTCCGAGGCGGGCGAGCCGCACACGCACCCGGCCCCGCCGACGCCGCGGGAGACGACCCTGCTGGAGGTGGCGCTCTCCGTGACGTGGTGGATCCCGTCCCGCCTGGAGGTGCGCCCGCCGCCCGCCCGCGACGGCGCCTACGGGCTGCGTGCGCCGGACCGCATCCTGCCGGGGCTGGATACCGAGGTCTTCCGCCCGCCCCGGGTGGCGTAGCGCCAGGCCGCCCGTGGGCGGCCCGCTCCCTGCCGTGCCGGCCGCCGTGGGGGCGGTCCGGCGGCTTCCCGCTACGTCCTCCCAGGAAGACCCATGCTTTCCCGACTTCTCGCGGGAGTGCTCGGCCTCGTGCTTGCGCTCCTCGCGCCCGCTGCCCTCGCGCAGCCCACCTACACCGTCGAGGGCCGCGTCCTCGACGACGAGACCGGTGAGACGCTCGTCGGCGTTCACGTCCGCGCCGAGGGGACGACCCTCGGCGCCACGACCGACCGCGACGGCCGGTTCAGCCTCACGGCCGCACGGCCGTTCTCGGTCCTCACGTTCTCCTTCATCGGCTACCAGACGCAGACCCTCGCCGTCGAGGGCGGCGCGCCGCTGGTGGTACGGATGACGGCGGCCGTGAGCGACCTCCAGCCGGTCATCGTCTCCGGCAGCCGCGTCGAGCAGGCCCGCGCCGACGCGCCCGTGGCCGTCGCCGCGCTCTCGGCGGCCGAGCTGGAGGCGGCGAAGCCGGACCTGATGGCCGAGGCGCTCAACCGCGTGCCCGGCGTCCACATGGTCGACCTCGGCAACGAGCAGCACGCCATGAGCATCCGCCAGCCGTTCTCCCTCAAGCCGCTCTTCCTCTACCTGGAGGACGGCATCCCGATCCGCCCGGCGGGCCTCTTCAACCACAACGCGCTCGCCGAGGTCAACCTCGCGGGCGTGGAGCGGGTGGAGGTCGTGCGCGGGCCCGGCTCGGCGCTTTACGGGGCGGGCGCCGTCGGCGGCGCCGTCAACGTCCTCACGGTGCGGCCCTCGCGAGAGCCGGCGGCGGCGGCGTCCGTCCGGGGCGGCGGCTACGGCTACGGCCGCGCCGACGTGCAGGCGTCCGCGACGACCGGCCGCCTCGGTGTCGCTCTGGGCGGCTACGGCACGCGCCAGCGCGACGGCCTCCGCGAGCACTCCGACTACGACAAGCGCTCGGCCACCCTCCGCGCCGACCTCGCCCTCGCGCCCGGTACGCGCCTCACCGGCACGCTCGCCTACAACTACCTCGACACCGACACCGACGGCAGCCTCGACAGCCTCCACTTCTTCGGGCAGGGCACCTCCAGCCTCCAGACGTTCACCTACCGCCGGGTGAGCGCGCTGCGCGGCGCCCTCCGCCTCGACCGGACCTGGGACGCCCGGCAGCGGACGCAGGCCGCCGTGTTCGTGCGCGACAACGCCGTCGGGCAGCTCCCGCACTACCGGCTCCGCGCCGTCGCCGGGAGCGATACCGACTACGTGGGTGAGATCAACGAGGACGCCTTCCGGAGCGTCGGCCTCCACGCCGTCCACGAGGTCTACCTCGGCGCGCGGGGCGCGAAGGTCGTCGCCGGTGGGACGGTGGACTACAGCCCCGGCACCTACCGGGCCGAGCACATCGCCGTGATCCGTGACGCGGCGACCGGCCGGTTTACCGGCTATACGCCCTCGGACTCGCTGCTGACGGACTACGACGTGCGCCTCCTCAATACGGCCGCCTTCGCGCAGGTCGAGGTCGAGCCCCTCGGCCGCCTGAAGCTCGTCGGCGCCCTCCGCTACGACCGGCTGGCGTACGACTTTGACAACCACCTCCCGCCCGGCTCGTTCTCCGGCGCCCCCGACGGCACGAACGCCTTCGGCCGGTTCAGTCCGCGCCTCGGCCTCGTCTACGCCTTCACCGAGGCGCGCGGGCTCTACGCGAACGCCAGCCGCGGCTTCCAGCCGCCCGAGGTGACCGAGCTCTACCGGGGCGTCCAGGTCCCGGCGCTCCGGCCCGCCACGTTCGACTCGTACGAGGTCGGCGGCTTCGGCGCCTTCGTCGGTGGGCGCGTCCACCTCGACGCGAGCCTCTACCGGATGGACGGCTTCGACGAGATCGTCGCCGTCACGACCGAGGAGGGCGACCGCGTCAACCGGAATGCGGGCGAGACGCGGCACCTCGGCGTCGAGTATGCCGTGACGCTCCGGCCGAGCGCCGACTGGGCGCTCCGCTTCGGCGGCACGAACGCGCGGCACACGTACGTCCGCTTCACCGTGGACGAGCGGGCGGGGCGCCGGCTCGTGTACGACGGAAACACGATGGAGGCCGCGCCCGCGTTCATCGCCAACGGCGAGGTGGCCTGCACGCCCGGCTTCCTGCCCGGCGCCCGCGTCGCCGTCGAGGCCCAGCGCGTGAGCGGCTACTTCATGGACCCCGACAACACCGTCCGCTACGACGGCTACCTGCTGCTGAACGTCCGCGCCGGGTACGAGCGCGGGCCCGTCGAGGTCTGGGCCACGCTCCACAACGCTACGGACGTGCACTACGCCACCAGCGCGAGCGTGTCGTTCGGCCGGAAGCAGTACACGCCCGGGCTGCCGCGCCACGTCACCCTCGGTCTCGGCTACCGCCTGGTCCGATGAATTCGGTTACCAGTTCCGTTACCAGTTCGGTTACCAGTTCTGTTATCAGTTCCGTTACCAGTTCCGTTACCCGACCGATGCTTTCCATGACGCGCTTCCTCGTCGTACTTCCCCTGCTCCTGCTCGCCGCGTGCCGCCCGTCCGGCGACGCGCCCGAGGCGGAGGGGGCCGGCCTCGATCTCCCCGCCGGGCGCTACCCGTCCGTCGCCGCCGACACGGTCTCGGGCGCCGTCTACGCGGCGTGGATCGAGACGGCCGGCGTCGGCGCCCGCGTCCGCCTCGGGCGGCTGGCGGATGGGGCGCTGGAAGGCGAACCGATCACCCTTGCCGAAGGCGCCATCGGCGTGCACAGCCAGGCCGCGCCGCTCGTCGCCGTCGGCCCCGAGGGCACGGTCTACGTCGTGTGGGTGGTCGAGCGCGAGGTCGAGGGGCGGCGCTTCGCGGCGTCCGACCTCGTCCTCGCCCGCTCGACGGACGGCGGGCGGACGTTCTCCGAGCCCCGCCCCGTCCATCCCGATCCCGGCTTTCCCACGGGCCACACGTTCCACAGCCTCGCCGTCGGGTTCGACGGTACGGTTTACGTGGCCTGGCTCGACGGCACGGCGAAGGACCGCTACCGGCTCGACCACCCGCGCGCGCCGATGGGGCACGGCGAGGAGCCCGATCCGCACCACGCCCACGCCGAGGCCGACGAGCCCGGCACCGAGGTCGTCGTCGCTCGCTCGGCCGACGGGGGGCAGACCTTCGAGCCGCCGGTCGTCGTGGCGCACGACGCCTGCCCGTGCTGCCGTACCAGCCTCGACGTGGCGCCGGACGGGGCCGTCGGTCTCGCCTGGCGCCACCATTACGACGGCGACCTCCGCGACATGACGTTTGCGCGCTCGACCGACGGCGGCCGGACGTTCAGCGCGCCCGTCCGCATCCACGAGGACGGCTGGGCGCTCGACGGCTGCCCGCACGCCGGGCCGGCCGTCACCACGGCGGGCGACGGGACGATCCACGTCGTCTGGTTCACCGGCGCGCCGGACTCCACGGGCGTCCGCCACGCCGTCTCGGCCGACGGCGGCCGGTCGTTCGAGACGGGCTTTCTCCAGCGGGACACGCCGCTCGCGCAGGTGCGGGCCATCCGCGACGGGGCCGGCCGGCCCTGGCTGGCGTGGGAAGATCCCGAGGCGGGCGTCATTCGGATCGCTCGGGCGGACGGCGAGGCCAGGCCGCTCGAACGATCCGGCGCCGACCCGTCCCTCACGCCGACCCGCGACGGCTGGATGCTGGCTACGGCCGAGGCCGACCGCCTCCGCCTCCACCACCTTACCAATACCGAGTGACGCCGGCTACCCGAGGGCCACGGCGATCTGCGCGGCGATCCGGGCGTTCTGCTCCAGCAGCGCGAGATTGGCGCCGAGGCTGCGGCCCCCGGTGAGCGCGCCGAGGCGCCGGAGCAGAAACGGCGTGATCGCGCCCGAGCGGAGACCGAGCGCCTCCACTTCGGCGACGGCCTCGGCGATGACGGGCTCGATTTCCTCGGTGGGGATGGCGTCCTCCACAGGCGGCGGCACCGTGACGAGGAGCGCCTGCGGCAGGTCGAGCGCGTCGCGGGCGCGGGCGAGGGCCGCGACCTCCTCGGGCGTGTCGCAGCGGACGTCCACCGGCAGGCCGCTCGTGGGCGAGTAGAACGCCGGCATCTCGTCCGTCCCGTAGCCGACCACCGTGACGCCGCGCGTCTCCAGCACCTCGCGCGTGGCGGGCAGGTCGAGGATGGCCTTGGCGCCCGCGCAGACGACGACCATCGGGTAGCGCGCGAGGGCGCCGAGGTCGGCGCTCACGTCCCAGGCGGCCTGGCCCGGCGCGGCGCGGTGGACGCCGCCGATGCCGCCGGTGGCGAAGACGCGGAGCCCGGCGCGGTGCGCCAGGTGCATCGTCGCCGCAACGGTCGTGGCGCCGTCGAGGCCGCGCGCCGCGACGACGGGGAGGTCGCGGAGGCTCACCTTCGCCACGCCCTCGGCCGTGGCCAGCCGGCGGATCTGCGCCTCGGTGAGTCCGACGACCGCTTCGCCGCCGATCAGGCCGATGGTACGCGGCTCGGCGTCCTCGCGGCGCACGGCAGCCTCCAGCCGCAACGCGGCCCGCTCGTTCTGCGGGAACGGCAGCCCGTGGGCGATGACGGTGGATTCGAGGGCGACGGACGGCATCGCGCTCCCAACCCGGCTGCGCCGAGCGGGTTTCCCGCGTCAGGGCACCCGCGAGGCCCGCGCCGTTGCGACCGGTGCTTCGGCGACCGGCTCGATGGCCGTCTCCAGGACCCGCTCCCGGTCCAGCACCACCACGACGCGCAGGCCGAGCGCCTTGTCGAGGGCGGTCACGTGGGCGTAGCCGGGGCGCGGGTGGGGCGCCACGCGGTAGAGCGTGTGCCGGTCTTCGAGCCAGGTGCCGCTGCCGGATTGCCCCGTCACCCTCCACACGTCCACGCCGTCGAAGGCGCCGCCGCCGCCGCCGAAGGCCGAGGGCCGCGCCGCCCATTGCTGCGCGCCCACCGCCAGCTCCACGCTCCGCTGCACGATGGCGTCGCGGCGGTTCTGGGCCGAGGCCTGGGCGAAGAGCCGGACGCCGGCCAGCGCGGCGAGCGCCGCGACGACGAGGACGAGCAGAAAGAGGACGTGGAAGCGTTGGTTCATGGAATCGAGGAGCGATGGACGCCGGGCCTCTTTGCGGGGGGCGTGCCCCCCGCCGCACGACGAGGCCGGGCGGTCGAATTGGCGCGAACGGTGGACGATTCGCCCGTTTGAATGGATCGCGCCGAAAAACGCCTCACCCTTCCGTGTGGCGCGAGTCCCGCCGTGCTCGCGTATACTGGGGGTGCCCTTCCCTCTTTCTCACCCGATCTCACGAGGTAAACCGATGAACCGAACGCTGCTGTCGCTGCTCGCCGTGGCCGTGCTCGTCCCCGCCGTTGCCGGGTGCGGGCCCAGCCGGGAGGAGCAACGCCGGGAGGCCGCCGAGGAGGCGGCCCGGGATATGGAGCGCCGCGCCGAGGAGGGCGACCTCGCCGGGGCCATGGAGGCCTTCGGCAACGCGATGGAGCGGATGGCCGGCGGCGAGGGCCGCGCCGAGCCCGTCGACTTCCGGCGCCTGCGCGATGTGCTGCCCGAGGAGGCCGCCGGCCTCGAACGCACCAGCCAGTCCGGCGAGCGCGGCGGCGCCCTGGGCATGGCCGTCTCCCAGGCCGAGGCCGTCTACGAAGGCGACGACGGCGCCCGCGTCGAGGTCAAGATCGTTGACCTCGGCAACGTCCCGCAGATCGCCATGATGGGCTACGGCTGGGCGCTGGCGGAGGTGGACCGCGAGTCGAACGACGAATACGAGCGGACGATGGAGTTCCAGGGCCACCGGGGCTACGAGAAGTACAACCACGCGAACCAGAGCGGCGAGCTGAACGTGCTCGTCGCCGGGCGCTTCATGGTCGAGGCCAGCGGGCGGAACGTCGAGATGGACCGGATCAAGGCCGTCGTGGAGGCCGTCGGGCTGGGCAACCTCGAAGCCATGAAGGACGAGGGCCGCGAGGGCTGACGCTCGTCGTAGCTTCGGCGCCCGCCACCCGGGCGCCGCGAGGGCACGGTCCGCCGTGCCCTCGCTCGTTGGGGGGCCGAACCGCCCCAGCACTCGGCCGTTTAGGAGGTTTGCCCTCCGAGAGATCCGCCTCCATGCCCGTCCCCAACTCCCTCGACGCCGTCCGCCAGGCGCTCCTCGATGCCGAGCGCGTGCTCGTCACGTCGCACATCCGCCCCGACGGCGACGCGCTGGGCTCGGAGATTGCCGTGGCCCGGTTCCTCCGCAAGCTCGGCAAGGAGGTCACCGTGCTCAACGCCGACCCCGAGCCGCGCACGCTCGCCTGGCTCGCCGCCGAGCAGCCCGACGACCTCCTCGTCGTCTACGAGGCGGGCGACCTCGCGCAGGCCGAGGCCGCCGCCCGCGCCGACGCCTTCCTCGTCGTGGACACCGGCGCGGGCCACCGCCTCGGCCCCGTCGAGGCCCGGTTCAAGAGCACGACGGGGAAGAGGCTGCTCATCGACCACCACCCGGACCCCGAGCCCCTCTTCGACCTCGTCTGCGTGCGGACGGACTGCGCCTCCACGGCCGAGATCGTCTACGACCTCATCGCCGGCTACGACCCGGGCCTCATCGATACGGCCATCGCGACTGCGCTCTACGTCGGCATCGTGACCGACACCGGCTCCTTCCGCTACAGCGCCACCACCGCCCGCACGCACCGCGTCGTGGCCGACCTCCTGGAGCGCGGCGGCATCGCGCCCGAGCCCATCCACATCGCCGTCTACGACGGCCGCACGCGCGAGGGCCTTCGCCTCCTTGCCCGTGCGCTCGACACCATCGCCGTCCACTACGACGGCCGCCTCGCCTCGCTCTACGTCACGCAGGAGATGCTCCGCGAGGCCGGCGCGTTCTTCGACGAAACCGAGGGGCTCATCAACTACGGCCTCTCGCTCGACGGCGTCGAGGCGGCCGTGATCGCGCTCGAAACGCCGAGCGGCGTCAAGCTCTCCTTCCGCTCCAAGGGCGACTGCCCCATCAACGCCTGGGCGGCCCGCTTCGGCGGCGGCGGCCACCCCAACGCCTCCGGCGCCTACGTCACCGGCAAGCCGCTCCACCGCGTGCTCAAGGAGGTCATCGACAGCGCGCCGCGCCACGTCGCCGCCGGGCCGGCCGGGGAGGACGACGACGACGACGAACTCACGGCCGACGCCCTCGCCCTCCTCGCCTCGTTCAAGGGCAAGCTGGACTGATTGTCTGGTGCGCAACGCGTGTTGCGTAACGTGTGCTGCGTAAAGGCGGTGGCGCGACGGCATACGCGATTCGAAGTACGCCCTACGTCTCCTCCCATGCAGATCGACTTCACCACGACGCCGGCGGATCTCGACGAGGTAGACCTCCTCGTGCTGCCCGTCCGCGACGGTGCGATCACGGACGCGTGGCGTGAGCGGGCCGGGCCCGGCTTCGAGCGCACGCGGGCCGACCTCGACAGGACCAAGACCGCCACGCTCGTGTACCCGGCCGGGGGCCCGCGCCTCGTCCTCGTCCCGGCCGACGGCGACGCCGAGGCGCAGCGGGCCGCCGCCGCCGGGGCCGCCGCGACGGCCAACGCCCTGCAGGTCGAGACGGTCGGCCTCGCGGTGCCGGAGGGTGCGGACCCCGTTGCGCTCGTCGAAGGCCTCCGCCTCGGTGCCTACCGCTACACCCGCTACAAGACGAAGGGCGACGATGCCTGGCCTGGGCCTTCGCGCCTCGTCGTGCAGGCGACGGAGGCGCGCCGTGCCGCCGTCGAGCGCGCGGGCGTCGTGACCGACGCCGTGATCCTGGCGCGCGACCTCGTCAACCGCTCGCCCGACGAGACGACGGCGCAGGGCCTCGGTGCGCTGGCGAAGGAGGCGGGCGAGGCCGCCGGCCTCGTGGTGGAGGTGTGGGACCGAGCCCGGATCGAGGCCGAGGGCATGGGCGGCCTCCTCTGCGTCAACCGGGGCTCCGTCGAGCCGCCCGCCTTCCTCGTCATGGAGCACCGGCCGGAGGCGCCCGTCCTCGACCGGCCCATCGTGCTCGTCGGCAAGGCCGTCACGTTCGACACCGGCGGCCTCTCGCTCAAGCCCACCAAGGGCTCGATGGACACCATGAAGGCGGACATGGCCGGCGGCGCGGCCGTGATCGGCGCGATGGTCGCCCTCGCCCGCCTCGGGCTGCCGCTCCCCGTCGTCGCCCTCGTGCCGAGCACCGACAACCGGCCCGGCGAGAACGCCTTCGTTCCGGGCGACGTCGTCCGCATGCACGACGGCACCACCGTCGAGATCCTCAACACCGACGCCGAGGGCCGGATGCTTCTCGCCGACGCCCTCTCCTACGCGCGCCGCTACGACCCCGCGCTCGTCGTGGACGTGGCGACCCTCACCGGCGGCATCGTCGTCGCCCTCGGCGACCGCGTCGCGGGCCTCTTCACGAACGAGGACGACGGCGCGCGCGACCGCCTCGATCGCTTCACCGAGGCGGGCCGGGCCACCGGCGAGCTCGTCTGGCCCATGCCCACGTTCGACTTCTACAAAGAGGCCCTCAAGAGCGACGTGGCCGACCTCCAGAACCTCGGCGGGCGCGAGGGTCAGGCTTCCACCGCCGCCGTGTTTCTGGAGCACTTCACCCGCAACGCCGACGGGAACGGCTATCCGTGGGTTCACCTCGACATCGCCGGGCCGGCGTTCCTGACGCGCGGGCGGGCCTACCTCCCGGCCGGCGGCACCGGCTTCGGCGTGCGCCTCCTCGTCGAGGTGCTGCGCGGACTCGCCGGCGGCACCGGAGCGGCGTGACGGCGTACGCGAAAGGCTTCCGGGTTCGATCTTCTCCTCGATCTTCTCCTCGATCTTCTCCTCGATCTTCTCCTCGATCT
>CAZOJJ010000014.1:0-10525 GCA_964580105.1 uncultured Rhodothermales bacterium
TCAGGAACCGGCCTCGGCGCCGATCCGCTCGACGACGGCGCGCATGACGGCCGTCAGCTTGGGCTCGGCCTCCCCTGCCGCCGCGAGCACGTCCTCGATGGACACCGGCTCCAGCGCGTCCGGGAAGCACTCGTCGGTGATGACGGAGACGGCCATGCAGCGCATCCCCATGTGCCGCGCGACGATCACCTCGGGCACCGTGCTCATCCCGACGGCGTCGGCCCCGATCATCCGCAGGAAGCGGTACTCGGCGCGCGTCTCCAGGTTCGGCCCGACGACGGCCACGTAGACGCCCTGCTGGAGGCGGATGGCCCGCGCCAGCGCGGCGTCCTCGGCGATCTGGCGAAGGCCGGCGTCGTAGACCTCGCTCATGTCCGGGAAGCGCGGCCCCCAGTCGTCCTCGTTCGGGCCGGTGAGCGGGTTGGCGCCCATGAGGTTGATGTGGTCCGTGAGCAGCATGAGGTCGCCCCGGCGGTAGATCGGGTTCATGCCGCCGGCCGCATTCGAGATCAGCAGCGTGTCAATGCCGAGGCGGCGCATCACGCGCACCGGGAAGGTCACCTGCCGGGCGTCGTAGCCCTCGTAGAGGTGGAACCGCCCCTGCATGGCGAGGACGGACACGCCGCCGAGCATCCCGGCGAGGAGCCGCCCGTGGTGGCTCTCGACGGTCGAGACGGGGAAGTGCGGGATGCGGTCGTACGGGATCGCCTCGCGCACGTCGATCTCCTCGGCGAGCCGCCCGAGGCCGGTGCCGAGGATGAGCCCGATCCGGGCCTCGGTCCCGACCGCCTCGGTCAGGAAATCGGCGGCGTCCTCGACGTGGCGGCGGTAGGTGGCGGGGTCGTACATGCGGAAAGGGAAGGGGAACGGAAGGAAGCGAAGAGTGGAGGTCGGCATTTTGCTTCTGCCCTCCTCCTTTCCTCCACGCCTCCTGTCGTTCCTCCTAATCGAGGTCGTTCAGGATGCGGCGGATGCGCTCGCGCTCCTCGTCCGTGGCGGCGACGCTGCCGGGCTCCTCGGCGTCCTCGCCCGTGACGAGCGAGCGGAGGCTCCAGCCCTGCGCGGCGTCGGAGCCGGGCGCGGGCAGAGCGGGCTCGGTCCGGTGGGGCTCGGTCTGCTGGGGCTCGGCCGGGGCCGCCTCGTCCTCCTCGCGGAAGAAGGGCGAGCGGAAGAACGGCGTGGCGAACGGGTTGCTCGGCCCCGTCCCGGGGCTCGGCTTCTCGGTGCCCTGCTGCTCCTGGGCCCCGGTTCGGCCGGAGAGCACGTCGTGGTACGTCCGGGCGGGCTCCGGTTCGGGCTCCGCCGTAGGGCCGGGCGGCTCCGCCTCGGCGGGCGCTTCGGCTTCCCGACCCGAGGCGTCGGGGGCCTCGACCGATTCGGGCTCGACGGGCGTCGTGAAGCGGCGCGGGCCCGCCTGCGCCAACGGCTCGCGCTCCGCCTCCTGCTCGTCGGCGGGGGCGGCCTTCTCCGGGGCGGCGCCTTCGAGTCCGGCGGCCTCCGGCGCAGCATCCGAGGCGGGCGGGGTGGCTTCGTCGAGCGGGAGGTGGGGCTCCTCCGGCGGGGCCGGCTCGTCCGTGCCGGCGAGCGGCGGGGAGGCCGGGCGGGAGGTCGCAGCCGGCAGGGTGCCCTGTTCGCGGGCCGCCCGGAGGAACGCCGCGGGGTCGTCGCCCTGGAAGTGGGCGAGCATCTCGATCTCGGAGAAGAGGAAGGCGCGGAGACGCGCGGTGATCTCGGCCTGGCGGCTGCTCAGCTTGACGACGTCCTGCCGGATGTTGTACCGCTCCTGCTCGGCGTCCTGGAGCATCCGCTGGGCGCGGAGTTCGGCCTCCTCGACGATCAGCCGGGCGCGCTGCCCGGCGGCGTCCTCCGCCCGGCGCGCCGTCTCGCGCGCGGCGTCGAGGGCTTCCTGAAGCGCGAGCTCGACCTTCTCGTAGTGCTTCAGCTTGGCCTCCAGCTCGCGCACGCGCTGCTCGGCCTGCCGCTGGTCTTCGAGCACCTCCTCCCAGTCGGATGCCAGCTTCTCGATGAAGCCGCGCACCTCGTCGGGATCGTAGCCGCCGCCGAACTTCTTCTTGAACTGCTGCTTGCGGAGGTCGAGGGGCGAGAGCTTCATGGCGAGGCGAACTCAGAGTCGGGGGGCGACGCGGCGGCGCGGCGGCGGATCGGCGGCCGTTCGGCGGGGATGGGCGGAGGCCCGTCGTGGGCCCCGGCGTCCCGCCCCGGCTCCGGGCGGTCGAACCGGCGCAGCCGCTGGGCGAGGGCGTCGGCCCGACGGTGCAACCGGCCCAGTTGTTCCGTCGCCTGCGTGGCGAGGGCCCGCTCCCGGCGCCGGACCCGCGCGGCGAGCACGAGCGCGGATGCCAGAAGCACGAGGAGCAGGGGGACGAGCCAGAGCATGCCGCAAGCTAAGGAAATCCCCACCCGCGTTCAGCCGCGCTCGCCGAACAGCGCCGAGCCCACCCGGACGTGCGTCGCGCCCTCCTCGATGGCCACCTCGAAGTCGCCGCTCATGCCCATCGAGAGGTGCGCCAGGCGGACGTTCGGCGGCCCGCCCCGGTAGGTCTCCGCGAGGCGGCGGAGGCGGCGGAACTGGGGACGGACGACCGCTTCCAGCTCGGCGTCCGACTCGACCGGCGCCGCCAGCGTCATCAGCCCTTCGACGCGGAGGTGCGCGAACGGGCCGAGTTGGTCGAGCAACGCGTGGGCCTCGCCCGGTTCCACGCCGGACTTCGTCGCCTCGCCCGAGACGTTGACCTGGACGTAGCACGGGAGCACCCGCCCGGCCTGGGCGGCGCGCCGGTCCAGCTCCTTCGCGAGGCGGAGGCTGTCGAGCGCGTGGAAGCGGTCGGCGAAGGCCGCCGCGTCGCGCGCCTTGTTGCGCTGGAGCGACCCGATGAGGTGCCAGCGCACGGCCCCGCCCCGGCCCTCGCCCGGCACGGCCCTGGCCTTCTCGACCAGCTCCTGCACCCGGTTCTCCCCGAAGTCGCGCATGCCCGCCTCGACGGCGGCGCGGACGACCTCCACCGGGAACGTCTTGGTGACCGCCACGAGCGTGACGGACCCGGATGCGCGGCCGGCCCGGTGGCAGGCGGCCTCGATTCGCTCCTGGATCCGCGCCAGGCGTTCAGCGATGCGGGCGGTGAGGTCGGATTCGGCGTGCGACATCGGCGATGCGGGCGAGTTCGGTAGCAGACCGCGCAATCTACCGGGGCCTCCCTCCGCGCGCACGCGAGGCGCCCGCGGCCAGAGGCGAGGGCGAGAACAAACCGGGGGGGCGCGCTTATGTGGAGGAGTTGCTGCTTCCCGCTCGTACCCTCGCCCCATGCGGCGTGCCCTCGCCCTCCTCGTCGTCGTCCTGCTGACGGTCTCGGCCGGGTGCTTCTCGCAGCCGCGCGGCCTCAGCAGCGAGGACCTCCCGGAGCCGTTCTCCACGGACGCCTTCAACTTCCTCGTCGTCGGGGACTGGGGGCGCAACGGGTTCTTCAACCAGAGCGAGGTGGCCCAGGCGATGGGCCGCACGGGCGAGGCCATCGGCAGCCGGTTCGTGATCTCCACGGGCGACAACTTCTACACCTCCGGCGTGACCAGCGTCACCGACCCCAAGTGGGCCCGCTCCTTCGAGGAGATCTACACGGCGCCCAACCTCCAGCGCCCCTGGTACGCCGTCCTCGGCAACCACGACTGGCAGGGCGACGTGCAGGCGCAGATCGACTACACCAACCGAAGTGACCGGTGGACCATGCCCGCCCGCTACTTCACCACCGAGTTCGCCGTGGACGACTCCACGCGGGCCCAGTTCTTCTTCATCGACACGACGCCCATCGCGGACCAGGACCGCCCGTACCTCTACCCCCAATCCGACACCTGGGACACGGAAACGCAGCTCCGCTGGCTCGACAGCACGCTGGCCCGCTCGACGGCCCAGTGGAAAATCGTCGTCGGCCACCACCCCATCATCGCGGCCTCCTCCAAGGCGTCGTACAGCTACAACCCGTACCTCGACGAGCACCTCCTGCCGCTCCTGGAGCGGCACGGCGTGCAGGTGTACTTCGCCGGGCACGACCACAACCTCCAGCACCTCAAGGCGGAGGACTCCCCCGTCCACCACTTCATCTCGGGCGGCGGCTCGCTCACGCGTGCGGTGCAGCCGGAGAACCCGGACGCCCTCTTCGCCCTCCGCATCCCCGGGTTCATGGCCATCTCGATGACGGCCACGCAGCTGTTCGTCGAGGCCCTCGACGAGCACAACCACGTCTACTACTTCACCAACGTGCCGGTGGGTGAGCCGGCCCGGCCGGCGGACCACCCGCTTGCCGCCCCCGCCGGGTCAGGGTCCGCGCCCGCCTCGGGCTCGATGGCGCCTCAGCCGCCGCGCTGATCGTTTCGCGGGCGGCTGTAGCGCCGGGAGGCGCGGCGGCCCTGCGTCCGGCGGATCATCTCGTCGTAGGCCTGCTGGCAGAGCCAGAGCTCGCCGTCGGTGTAGGCCGGGCGGAGGTAGTAGGTGCCCTGGCGGTGGATCGGCGTGCCGTACGCGTGGCAGGTCTCCGAGCGGGGCGTCCGGTCGGTGCGGTGCCACTTGACCCGCTTCCACGCGCGCCGGGCGAGCGCCTCCCAGAACGCGTCGTCGTGCCGGGAGCGGATCACGGCCGGGTGCGGCTTCGGGAGTGGACGGGCGCTTCCTCGGGCTCCTCCTCGGCACCGCCGAGGGCGAGGAGCGGCGCTGGCGCCTCCAGCACTCCGGCCGGGTGCCCGCCTGCGCGCCGCTCGCGTTCGAGGAGCCGGATGCGCCGCTCGAGCGGGGCAACGGCCTCGTCCACCGCTTCCTGGATCAGCGCGTCGAGCTCGCTGAGGCGGAGCGCGCTCCCCTCCTCCCCGACGCCGATCTTCGCCCTGTACTTCGCCTCCTTCATCTTCCGGATGTTGGTGAAGACGATGGAGGGCAGGATGACAAAGAGGGAAAAGACGGTCAGAAACTCGGCGAAGTCCATAGCGGCAAGGGATGGATGACGGCCCGGGCCTACGCCGGGCCGTCCGCCGGGTTGCGGGCTAGCGCAGGACGAACAGCGTCGAGAACGCGTCGAAGCTGCCGCGGTCCACGACGAGGTGCTGGTTGCCGAGCCGCGTCTCGCGCGCCACGATGGCCTCGAGGCCGCTGTTGCGGACGTCGCCGCGGTAGCGGGCGCGGAGGTATTCACTCAGCTCGAGCGGCGTGAGCGCGCCGTTGCCGTCCTCGTCGGCCGTGCGGTCGAGGAGGGCGTCGGAGAAGAAGCGCGAGAGGTAGCCGCCCGCCTCGAACTTGGCGGCCACGGCCGAGACCACGTCCTCCTCGGAGGAGAACAGCCCCATCCGGCCCGGCTGCGAGATCACGTCCTTGGCGAAGCCGCCGCTGAAGCAGGCATCGAGGACGACGAGCTGGTGCTGCGCGCGGAGCGGCGCCAGCAGCGCGTTGAGTTCGTCGTCGAGGATCGCGCCGTCGTAGAGTTCGAGGGACTCGTCCTTCCCGTCGGGGTCGGCGGCCTGGGGCGTGTCGCGGCGGTACTGCCCGCCGTGGCCGGAGTAGAAGAACACGAAGAGCGTGCGCTCGTCCGTCCGCACCGCGAGGTCGGCCAGCGCCTGGCGGACGTTGGCGCGCGTGGCCTCGGCGTCGGTCAGCACGATGCCGTCCTCGGGCCGCATCCCGCCGCCGCGGACGAGCGCGTCGCGGATGCGGTGGGCGTCCTGCGCGGTGTAGGCGAGGTTGGACTGCCGGCCGCCGTAGTCCGAGATCCCGACGAAGAGGCCGGCGATGCGGTCGTAGGCCGGCGGCGCCGGTTCCATCGCGTCGAGCTGCGAGATGCGGAGCCGGTAGCGGCCCGTCTCGCCGGGGCGGAACGAGGTGGCCTCGATCCGGTAGCGCCCGTCCATCGGCATGATCATGTCGATGCGCGAGACGTTCGTCGAGCCGTCGAAGTCGTCGTTCTCGATGAGCTCGCCGCTGGGCGTCGTGAGGAGGAGGTAGGTGTCGAACTCACTCGACGTCATCTCGATGCGGACGGGCTCGCCCGCCTCGCCGTCAAAGACGTGGAGGTCGGTGAACTCGCCGGACTCCAGGCGGCGGTCGGATGTCTCCAGCACGCCGTCGATGGACTCGTCCATCGTCAGCTCGGCGGCGTCGAAGCGGGCGGTGAGGCGGACGGGCGCGCCCGTGTCGGCGTGGGTCGGCGTACCGAGGCCGCCCGAGAAGTCCATCGCCAGCGCGTAGCGGCCCACCTCTTTGGCAGCGTAGCTCGTCACGTAGACGTGGTAGGTGCCCGGCTCGGTGAGGTCGGCCTCGACGACGCTGCGGGTGAGGTCGCCCTCGTAGTCGTCGTTCTGGATGGACGCCCCGCGCGGCGGCTGGAGCACGAGGAACGGGTCGAACTCGGTCGAGCGGAGTTCGAGGCGGACGCGCTGGCCGGGCATCCCCTCGAAGGTGTACGTGTCGTAGTACTCGCCCGAGCGGAGCTCGGCGTCGGAGGGCCCGAGGGCGCCGGTCTCGTTGCGGACGCCGGAGGCGGCGGTAAACGCCGTGCCGCCTTCGCCGCTGCCGCCCCGGATGGTGAGGTCGTAGCCGCCGGTCTCACCCGGCCGGTAGCTCGTCACGAGGATGCGGTAGGTGCCGTCCTGGCCGAGCGTGGCGCTGACGAGCGAGCGCGTGAGGTCGCCCTCGTAGTCGTCGTTCTCGACCTGCTCGCCGTCGGGGTAGATGAGGATGAGGTAGGGATCGAACGCGGCGGAGCGGAGGTCGAGCACGAGCGACTCGCCGGCGCGCCCCTGCACGCGGTATTCGTCGAAGAACTCGCCCGAGCTGAGCGTCTCGTCGCCGTTCTGGAGGCGGCCCCGCTCGATGCGCGGGCCGGACGCCGAGGCGGGCTGGGTCGCACCGCAGTCGCCGCACACCGGGTCGTCGCCGACGTGGACGAGGAGGCGATAGCGGCCGGTTTCGCCGCCCTCGAACGAGGTGGCGTAGACCTGCCACGTCCCGCTCTCCTCGGCGCGGAGCCGGAGGTACGCCCGCTCCAGCGAGCCCTCGAAGTCGTCGTTTTGCTCGTTGTAGCCCGACGGCGCCATCACGACGACGTACGGGTCGAACTCCGAGGTCGTCATGTCCACCTCGATCCACTGCCCGGCCTCGACCTCGACGGCGTACGTGTCGTAGTACTCGCCGTTCTGGAGCGTGGCGTCGCCGGGCTGGAGGGTGCCGTCGTAGCGGCCCTGGCTGCAGGCCGTCTGGCTGACGAGGACGACGAGAACGGCCAGCAGGAGGCCGCAGGGGGAACGTCGGAGGAGCGCGGAGGGGGAGCGCATGGCGATGCGGATGGAGAAAGACGGGAAGGCACGCGCCCGTTCGCAAGCGGCGTGCCTCCCGAAAAAAAGCCGCCCGGTAGCGGCGTCACGATGCGGCCGGATCGGATCGCCGACGCGCGGCCTATCCGATCCGATACGCCGTCACTGCTTGGTGAATGGGTCCGGGCTGCCGCCGTCCTCCGAGGCAGGCACCCCGGCCGCGCCGAGGAGCTGCACCTCGTAGGCGCCCGACTCGCCCGGCTGGTAGGTGGTCACGCCCACGCGGTACATCCCGTCGGCCGGGAGCGTGGTCTCGATGACCGAGCGGCTCCGGTCGCCCTCGTAGTCGTCGTTGTCGAGCTGCTCGCCGCCCGGCATCGAGAGGATCAGGTAGGGGTCGAAGGCGGACGAGCGGAGGTCCACCACGAGGGGCTGGCCCCGGCGGCCGAAGAAGGCGTAGTAGTCCACGAACTCGCCGGACTGGAGGGTCTTGTCGCCCGAGACGAGCGTGCCGCCGACGCGGCGGGCCGTGTTTCCGGTGAGTTCCTCGATGCCCGGCGTCGTGGGGGTTTCTCCGGCCTCGGCGACGCGGTAGGCCACCTCGTAGGCGCCCGACTCGCCCGGCGCCGAGGACGTCGCCATGATGGTCCACGTCCCGCCCTGGGAAGACGGGGCCCATACGAACGCCTTCCGGTCGGACGAGTCGACGTCGTCGTTGTCGAGCTGGCCTTCGCAGGTGCCGTCGGCGCTCTGCTCGGCCCGGCAGCCCGGCGGCTGGAGGATGAGGTAGGGGTCGAAGGCCGAGGAGGTCATAGCGACCTCGATCCACTGGCCGGGCTTGGTCGAGACGGTGTAGCGGTCGACGAACTCGCCGGAGCGGAGGGTTTCGTCGCCGGAGGCGAGGGTGCCGGACTCGCGGACGAAGCCGTCACTGTCGGCCTGGGCGGCGCAGCCGGTGTACGCGGCGGCCAAGAGGAGGAGAAGGAAGGGGCGCATGGGGGTGAGGGCTGGAGAACACGTGGGGAGGATCCGGCGAAGGCGGGAACGGTTCTGCGTAGCCGGCCTCGGGCGGAACGGCGCAGCGACGGGGTTTCGGAGCCGGGTGCACCGGTTCTCGTCCGAGGCCGCATTCCGCAAGTGTACGGATTCTCGCGTTTCCGGCGACGTCGCTGCGTCGGTTCGGCGAAACCGACCGAGCCCCCGAGCATCCCGAGGCGGGCGGGGCGCTCGGCCCGGCGAACCGACGCGCGGGTGCGCTGTAACTTGACCCGCCCGGCACGCGGCCTACCCGTGCCTCCCGTCCCCCCAGCCCCTTTCTCCCATGCGGACGCTCCTCCTGCTCGTCGCCGTCGTCGCCCTCTCGCTGCCGGTCGCGGCGCAGCGCTACAGCGTGGACCCCCGGTTCGGCTTCGGGTTCGACGCGGTGGTCGTGCCGCCGGGGCAGGACATGCTCCCGGAGGGGCTCGGCCTCGGCATCCGGGGCCGCGTGGCCGTCCCGGTCAACCGCGACCTCTCGGTGGCCGGCGGCGTCGGCGTGGCCGGCTTCGTGTTCCAGGGGCAGGACGACGCCTCGTACGTCTTCACCCCACAGCTCTCGGTCATCCTGACGCTTCCGCGCCGCGACTCGGCGCGCTACCTCCTCGGCGGTTTCGGCGGCGTGATCCCGTCCGAGGGCAGCGGCGGGCCCTCGCTCCACCTCGGCGTGGGCTGGGCCTTCCCCCTCCATGACACGTCGCTCTACGTGGAGGTGGACCCGGCGCTGGTCGTCGGCAGCCGGGAGACGACGGTGGTGATCCCCCTCCGCGTGGGCGTGATCTTCTAGCAGCCTCCGCCGCCGCCCTCGAACACCGTCTCCCACGCCCCCGGCCGCGGATGGCTGAGGATGACGTAGCGGTGCGACTCGTAGCCCCGCTCCCGGAGCACGATCTCGGCCCGCCCGTCTCCGTCCACGTCCACGAAGCCGACGAGGTCGAGGCCACCGCCCTCGAAGGAGGCGAAGCGGTCCAACTGAACCCGCGGTGCGGTCGTGGGGGTGGTCACGACGAGGACGAGGTGCTCGTCCGGCTCGCCGGCGTACCGACCCCGAACGGAGACGTGGCCCACCCACGCCTCAATGCCGTCGCCACCGAGGTCGGCGGCGTAGAGGCGGCCGGTGCGGAGCCGGTTGAGGCGGTCGCCCTCGACGCCGTGCGCGCGGAGCCGTTCGCGGGCGATCCGCACGAACGCGCGCTCCTCCTCGCTCCGCAGCGGGCGGCCGAGGCCCACGCGCCCACCCATCGTGCTGGAGGTCGTCGCCAGGTGGGCGCCCCGCGCGACCGAGGCGGACGGGGCGCGGACGGTGCCGCTGAGGTGCCGGCAGCCGTCGAAACCGGCCCGGCGGGTGCGGACGCGGACGGCCTCGGGCGCCTCGCCGGGCTGGAGGAGGTAGAGCGTCCACGCCCGGTTGAAGTACCGCGCGGCGATGCGCTCTTCGAGGGCCGTCACGGCGGCACGGCGGAGCGAATCGGCCTGCGACCGATCGGGGCGCTCGAACCCGTACGCGTCGGTTTGCAGCTCGGCGTAGGGCCGGGCGAGGGCGTCGGCGATCTCGTCCTCGTACGGAGCGAACGGGGCGGTGTAGGTGCCGTCGGCGTAACGGGCGATGGGCTCCAGGCGCACGTCGCGGGCGCTGTGGAGGGAGTCGAGCGGCGAGGTCTGGGCGGGCGAGGCGGCGTAGAGGATGGCGGCGATCTCTTCGACGGCGAAGTTCTCGGCGCCCGCGCGGACGGCCTCGTCGTACACCCAGGCGGTCCCGTCGAGGCGGTAGTAGACGAGGAGCTGGCCCCGGATCGTCCGGTTCGGCGCCGCCAGCACGACGGCCACGCGGGCGCGGAACGACCGGCCGTCGGCGCTCGGCACGGCGTCTACGACGCGAATCTCCTGCACCTCGCCCTCCTCGATGGTCCACCGCTTCTCGCCCTCCTCGTCCTCGAAGAACACGAACCGAGTGCCGACGAGGTCGCGGCCGATCCGCTCGGCGTCCGGCGCCGGGGGCGTCGGCGGGGTGCGCCCGCACGCGGCAAGACCGGCCAGGGCGAGCGCGAGGACGAGGGGGACGGCGCGCATCGGGGGGACGAGGATGAGGGCGGGATCGCGGCGTCCAACGCGCGAATCGCCGGAAGGATTGCCCCCCGGCCGGGGCCTACTGCACGCCTACTGCACGCCTACTGCACGCCTACTG
>CAZOJJ010000014.1:10625-17503 GCA_964580105.1 uncultured Rhodothermales bacterium
GCCTACTGCACGCCTACTGCACGCCTACTGCACGCCTACTGAACGCCTACGGCACGCGGCGGAGGATGGAGTGCAGCCGCTCGTGGTCGTCGTTGAAGAGGCGCGAGAGGGCGCGGCCGGCGTCCACCAGCACGGCCCGGCCCGCCTCGGCTCGGCCGTGGGCGTCGTAAAGCCCGCGCATGGCGGCGATGATGAGGTCGTCGGCGGGAACGGCGGGGTCGGGGTGGCGGGCGAGGGTACGGAGGAAGTCGTACGGCGCCCCGAGCGCGGCGACGGTCTCGGCGTCGCACGCAGCGACGAAGTCGTGGAGGGCGGCCGGGCACGGCGGGAGCGTCTGGCGGATGCGCCCCGTGAGGGCGTCGCGGTAGGCGAGGATCTGGGCGCGGAACGTCGTGCGGATGAGGGCGAAGACGTGCGGCATCTCGCGGCGGAGCGCCTCGCGGTCGCGCCCGAGGGCGACGGCCTGGCGGCCGGGCTCGACGCTCCCCACCTCGGCGTGGCTGACGAGCCCGTAGAGGACGGTGCCGTCGGCGGTCTCGACCTGCACCCACGACCCGAACGGCGGCGGGCCGTGGTCCTTCCGCACCTCGGCCACGACGTGCCGCGTGCTGGACTCGATGACTTCGGCGATGGGGTTCACGGGGTCGGGTTCAGGGTGCGGTGGCAGAGATTAACACTGCTCGCCTCCCCGGCACCTGCCCCCGCATCCTGCACGGCCTAAATCCTCGGCGTGCGCTTCGAGGCGGCCTTGGCGCTGGCGGCGGTGACGGGCAGCCCGGCGCCGTCCATCTGCCGCGCGAGAATGCGGTAGAACACGTCTTTCTCCGCGGCGCGGACGACGGCGCGCTCGTGCGCCTCGGCGAGGATGACGGGGTAGCCGCCCCCCTTCTCCACCTCGTCCAGCAACACGCCGTGGAGGAGGTCCACCCAGCCCGGCTGCTCCGCCACCCAGCGGGGCAGTTCGACGCGGGCCACCTCGTGCTCCAGGCGGAGGTAGAAGTAGACGATGTGGTGCGCCTCGCCGTAGGCACGGAGGATCTGCGAGCCCGACTCGAACAGCGCCGACCGGGCGCCGACGGACAGGACGGCCTCGAACAGGTGCCGGTCGAGGAGCCCCTTGAGCGAGTCGGGGCCGGGGTGCCAGGGGTCTTCGCCGAGGACGAACCGGAGGAGGCCGACGACCTCGGCGTTGCCGGGCTGCGAGACGTAGGAGGCCACGGGAATCCCCTCGGCGCGGAACCGGTCCAGCTCGGCGAGGTAGCGGCCGACGAGCGTCTCCTCCAGCGTGCGGTTCTTCATCCCGCGCAGCATCCACCGGATGAGCGTGCCGTCGGCCAGGGCCACGAGGGGACGCGCGGGGCGGCGCGCCTCGACGGCCGTCTCGAAGAGCCAGCGCAGCTCAGCCTCGTCGCGGAGGGCGGAGACGACCTCGGTGGTCACGTCGAAGGGGGCGGCTTCGCCGTCGGGGCTGAGGTCCTCCAGGTCGCGGGCGCGGAAGCGGAGCTCGGGCTCGGCCACGAGCAGCGGGGGCTCCTCGGTGCCGTACTGGAAGGCGAGGCGGCTGACGTTGAGGAGGTAGCACGTCGGCTCGACGCCGCGCTCGGGGAAGATCTGCGAGCCGTCCGTGGCGACGACGGTGACGGGGCGCGGGCACGGCGCGCAGGTGAGCCCTTCGTCGAACCGATCGAGGGGGAGGCCGCGCAGCGGGGCACGGCGGCCGAGCCGGGCCGCGTCGGCACGGGCGTCGTCGGCCAGCGTGCTCCACCGCGGGCCGGCGGCCCTGAGCACCTCGACGGCGCGCCCGAGGCGGTCGGCGTGGCGGCGGCCCTCCTCGCGGCGGTAGGCCGTGAAGTCCTGGAGCTGAGGGACGAGGTGGTGAAAGTCCAGCAATGGACGATGGCGGATGGCGGAAGTATGATGGAAGGTACGGTGGAGGATGCCGGCGGCCGTTGAGCGCATCCGTCTACTCCATCGGCCATCACCCATCTGCCATCACCCGTGCCCGGCCTCTACCTCCACGTCCCCTTCTGCACGCAGCGCTGCGTCTACTGCGACTTCTACTTCACGACGACGCGGCGCGACACCGGCGCCTTCGTCCGCGCGATGGAGACGGAGATCGCGCACTACGGCCGCGAGTTCGGGTCGAAGGAGCCCGCCGAGACGCTCTACCTCGGCGGAGGCACCCCCTCCCTCCTGCCGCTGGGCGACGTGGCCCGCCTCGTGGCCGCCGTGGAGCGGCACTTCGACACGGGCGCGCTCCGCGAGGTCACCTTCGAGATGAACCCCGAGAACGCCGACCCGGCGTACCTCCGGGGGCTCAAGGCGCTCGGCATCACCCGCGTCTCCCTCGGCGTCCAGTCTTTCTTCGAGGACGACCTCCGCTTCATGAACCGCGCCCACGACGCCGGGCAAGCCGAGGCCGCCGTCGAGGCCGTCGGGTCCGTGTTCGACGCGTTCACGGTGGACCTCATCTTCGGCCTGCCCGAGCAGCCGTTCGAGTACTGGGGCGCGAACCTGGAGAAGGCCGTCCGCCTCGGCGCGCCGCACCTCTCGACGTACAGCCTGACGGTCGAGGAACGGACGCCGCTGGCCAAGCAGGTCGCCCTCGGCCGCGTCTCGCCGGTGACGGACGAGACGATGCGCGAGCGCTTCCTCTTCACGATGGCCTACCTCACCGAGCGCGGCTACGACCACTACGAGGTGTGCTCGTTTGCGAAGCCCGGCCGGCGGAGCGTCCACAACCAGGGCTACTGGCGGCACCGCAACTACCTCGGCTTCGGGCCCAGCGCGCACTCGTTCTGGAAGACGACGCGCTCGGCCGCGCACCGCTGGTCGAACGTCCGCCACCTCGGCCGCTACGAGGCGCTGCTCGGCCAGCACCAGTTGCCCCTCGACGAGCGCGAGGCCGTCGGCCCCGACGCGCTGGCCGACGAGTACGTCCTGCTCTCGCTCCGGCTCCTGGAAGAAGGGATCGACCTCGCCGTCCTCGAACGGGACTACGGCGTGGCGCTCCTCGTCGAGCGCCGCGAGGCGCTGGCCGAGCTGGAGCGCGCCGGGCTGGTCGTGATGGAGCCGGGGCGCGTCCGCCTCACCCGCGAGGGCGCCGTCGTGGCCGACGCCGTCGCGCTGAAGCTGTTGTAGCCTACCCAGCCCGCCTCGGCACGCGACACAGCCGGGTACCGCTACCTTACGAACCTGTCGATCCCAACCCGCCGCTCCTCGTGCGCCCCGTCCTCCCCGCCCTGCTCCTCGCCGTCGCCCTCGCCGCTTGCTCGCCGGACGAGCCCGAAACGCCCCCCTCTGCTTCGGGCGCATGCCAGGAGACCCCCGGCATCGCCTACCGCACCGACGGCCGCCTCACCTTCCTCCGCCCCGACGGCGCCGAGGTCCGGACCATCGCCATCGAGGTCGCCGACACCGACTCGACCATCCAGCGCGGCCTGATGCAGCGGAAGTGCCTCCCGGCCGACTGGGGCATGCTCTTCGTCTTCCCCAACGCCCAGCCCCGGACCTTCTACATGGCCAACACGCCGACCTCGCTCGACATCCTCTTCTTCGGGCCGGACTCGACCCTCCTCAACGCCGCCAAGTACACGCGCCCGTTCGACCCCGCCACGCTCCCCTCGGACGGCCCCGCCCGGTGGGTCGTCGAGACCCCCGCCGGCTTCGCCGACACCTACGGCCTCCAGCCCGGCGACAAGATCCGCTGGGCGCTCGGCGGCGCCGAGGCGGAGCCCCCGGCCGACACCGACTCGGTGGACGCGGCGGCGGCCGAGTGAAGACGGTGCAAATCGGCGCCCCTTCGGGCACGACCGTTCCGCGCGGTTCGTTGTAGCCCTCAGTGAGCCGCGTGGTCGGCCCCTCCCCCGACTACCGCCACGCCTGCCCCGCCCGTCCCGTAAGACGCGGCGGGGTTTTTTCTTGGCGCAGGGCACGAGGGGCCAGGAGGCCCTGCGATTCCTCACCCGGAACCGTCACAGCGAGAACGACTCGCCGCAGGCGCAGGTGCGCGTGGCCTGCGGGTTGTGGAAGTGGAAGCCCTTGCCGTCGAGGCCGTCGGTGAAGTCGAGCGTGGTGCCCTCGACGTAGAGGTAGCTCCGGCGGTCGAGGAGCAGACGGAGGCCGTGGTCCTCCACGAGGTGGTCCGCCTCGCGCATCACGGAGTCCCAGCCGAGGTCGTAGGTCAACCCCGAGCAGCCGCCCTCGACGACGGCCACGCGGAGGTAGGTCTTGTCGAGGGCGATGCCTTCGGCCCGGGCCACCTCCAGGAGGCGCGTGCGGGCGCGGTCGGTGATCGAGAGGACGGGGGCGGTGTCCATGCGTCGGCTTCGGGGAATCTTGGTGGGCGTGCGGCAACCGTTTAGATCGCGTCTGCATAACATCGCATCGAAGGCCGGGTTTCGGCGCAGCGGGCGCTCGCATGAAGCCTTCATGGACCGCCCGGCGCCCCGGTCCGATCTTGGAACCGGTCCTCCCCCCTGCGGTACCGCCCCCGCTCCCTCCCTCGAACCGCCCCCCCCATGCCGACCTACACCGAGCACGACTTCTTCGAGGACGTCGCCCAGGAAGGGTACAAGTACGGCTTCGTCACCGAGGTCGAGTCCGAGAAAGCGCCCAAGGGCCTCTCGGAGGACACCGTCCGCTTCATCTCGGCCCGGAAGGGCGAGCCCGACTGGCTCCTGGAGTTCCGCCTCAAGGCGCTCCGCCAGTTCTTCGCCATGCTGGAGGAGAAGGGCCTGCCCGACTGGGCGCACCTGAAGGTGCCCGACATCGACTTCCAGGACGCCTACTACTACGCCGCGCCCGGCAAGAAGGCCAAGTACGCCAGCCTCGACGAGGTCCCGCCCGAGGTGCTCGAGTCGTTCGAGAAGCTCGGCATCCCGCTGGCCGAGCGCGCCCGCCTCGCCGGCGTGGCGGTGGACGCCGTGATGGACTCCGTCTCCGTCGCCACGACGTTCAAGGAGGAGCTCGCCAAGCAGGGCATCGTCTTCTGCTCGTTCTCCGAGGCCGTCGAGCACCACCCCGAGCTCGTGCGGAAGTACATGGGCTCGGTGGTGCCCTACACCGACAACCTCTTCGCCGCGCTCAACTCGGCCGTCTTCTCCGACGGCTCGTTCTGCTACGTGCCCCCGGGCGTCCGCTGCCCGATGGAGCTGAGCACCTACTTCCGCATCAACGAGGCCAACACCGGCCAGTTCGAGCGGACGCTGCTCATCGCCGACGAGGGCGCCTACGTCTCCTACATGGAGGGCTGCACGGCGCCGATGCGCGAGGAGCACCAGCTCCACGCCGCCATCGTCGAGATCGTCGCCCACCGAGACGCCGAGGTGAAGTACTCCACCGTCCAGAACTGGTACCCCGGCGACGAGCACGGCCGCGGCGGCATCTACAACTTCGTCACCAAGCGCGGGCTCTGCGAGGGCGCGCGCTCCAAGATCACGTGGACGCAGCTCGAGACGGGCTCGGCCATCACCTGGAAGTACCCCTCCTGCATCCTCAAGGGCGACGGCTCCGTCGGCGAGTTCTACTCGGTGGCCTTCACGAAGGACTACCAGCAGGCCGACACCGGCACCAAGATGATCCTCCGCGGCTAGATCACCCGGAGCACGATCATCTCGTCGGGCATCTCGGCCGGCCACTCGAACATCTGCTACCGGGGGCTCGTCCGCGTCAACAAGAAGGCCGAGGGCGCGCGCAACTTCTCGCAGTGCGACTCGCTCCTGATCGGCGACCGCTGCGGCGCGCACACCTTCCCGTACATCGAGATCCACAACAGCTCGGCGCAGGTCGAGCACGAGGCGACGACCTCGAAGGTGGGCGAGGACCAGCTGTTCTACTGCCAGGCGCGCGGCATCTCCGAGCAGGACGCGCTCAACCTGATCGTGAACGGCTACGCCAAGGAGATCCTCGCCAAGCTCCCGATGGAGTTCGCCGTCGAGGCGCAGAAGCTGCTCTCCGTCCAGCTCGAAGGCTCCGTCGGCTGACCCCCCGATTCGCAAGAACCCCGTAGGGACACGGCGCGCCGTGTCCCTACCTGATTCCCCAGCCATACCAGCATGCTCCAGATCACCAACCTCCACGCCTCCGTCGAAGACCACGAGATTCTCAAGGGGCTCGACCTCGAGGTCAAGCCGGGCGAGGTCCACGCCATCATGGGTCCGAACGGCTCGGGCAAGTCCACGCTGGCCGGCGTCCTCGCGGGCAAGGAGGACTACGAGATCACCGCAGGCTCGGTCACCTTCCGGGGGCAGGACCTCCTGGAGATGACCCCCGAGGAGCGCACGCGCGAGGGGCTCTTCCTGGCCTTCCAGTACCCCGTCGAGCTCCCCGGCGTGAGCACGATGCAGTTCCTCAAGACCGCCGTCAACTCCGTCCGCCGGCACCGCGGGCAGGAGGAGCTGAACGTGGCCGACTTCCTCCGCCTGATGCGCGAGAAGGCCGCCTTCGTCAACCTCGACTACGCCCTCGTGCAGCGCGCGGTCAACGAGGGGTTCTCCGGCGGCGAGAAGAAGCGCGCCGAGATCTTCCAGATGGCCATGCTCGACCCCCAGCTGGCCGTCCTCGACGAGACCGACTCCGGCCTCGACATCGACGCCCTCCGCATCGTGGCCGACGGCGTGAACAAGCTCCGCTCGGAGGACCGCGCCTTCGTCGTCATCACGCACTACCAGCGCCTGCTCGACTACGTCGTGCCGGACGTGGTCCACATCCTCCTCGGCGGGCGGATCGTCCGCACCGGCGGCCCGGAGCTGGCCAAGGAGCTCGAGGCCAAGGGCTACGAGTGGATCCGGGAGGAGGTCGGCGCCGAGACGCTCACGGCGTGACGACGATCGCGTGACGACGACCGCGTGACGACGACCGCGTGACGACGACCGCGT
>CAZOJJ010000014.1:17603-23214 GCA_964580105.1 uncultured Rhodothermales bacterium
CGCGTGACGACGACCGCGTGACGACGACCGCGTGACGACGACCGCGTATTGCGGAAGGCCGAACACCCTCACGCACTACGCTATACGGAACCACGAACCCCGACCCGATGCTGACCGAGACGACCACCCCCGACCTCCGCACGCGCGCCCTGGAGGAGTACGACCGCGTCTTCTCCGGCGACGGCGCGCCGCGCCCGCTGGCCGACCTCCGCCGCCAGGCGCGCGACGTGCTCGCCGAGCGCGGCCTGCCCACCAAGCGGGACGAGGCCTGGAAGTACACCGACCTCCGCCCGCTTCTCCGGCACGACTGGGCCTTCCTCCCCGTCCGGGTCCCCACGCTCACCGAGGCCGACCTCGCCGCCTACGCCGTCCCCGGCCTCGGCGCCGCCCGCGTCGTCGTCGTCAACGGCGTGTTCGCGGTGGGGCTCTCCGACCTCGACGGACTCGACCGGGTGACCGTCCGCAGCCTCCGCGAGGCGCTCGCGGCGAATGACGAGATCGCCCACGCCTTCCTCGGCCGCCAAGCGGGCACCGACGAGGCGTTCGCCGCGCTCAACGCGGCGTTCGACCTCGACGGCGTGTTCCTCCACGTGCCCGACGGCGTCGTGGTCGAGCGACCCATCCACATCGTCCACCTGACGGACACCGACACGGACGCGTTCGCACAGAGCCGCCACCTGTTCGTCTTCGGGCGGAACAGCCAGGCCCGCGTGGTCGAGTCGCACCACGCGCGCGGCGGGGCGCGGACGTTCGGCAACCCCGTCACGGAGGCCGCCGTCGGGCCGGACGCCGTGATCGACCACTACCGGATCCAGGACGAGGGCGAGGCCGCCTCGCAGGTCAACACGACGCACGTGCGCCAGGAGCGCGGCTCGGTGTTCTCGACGGCCACGTTCACCTTCGAGGCCGGGCTCGTCCGCAACAACCTCACCATCGTGCCCGACGGCGAGGGCTGCGAGACGAACCTGACCGGGCTCTACGTCGGCCTCGGGAGCCAGCACGTGGACAACAGCACGCTGGTGGACCACACGCAGCCGGGCTGCCAGTCCAACGAGCTCTACAAGGGCATCCTCTACGACCGTGCCACGGGCGTCTTCAACGGCAAGGTGTTCGTCCATCGCGCCGCGCAGCAGACGAACGCCTACCAGCAGAGCCAGGGCGTCGTCCTCTCCGACGACGCGCACCACTACTCGAAACCGGAGCTGGAGATCTACGCCGACGACGTGAAGTGCTCCCACGGCTCGACGACGGGCGAGATCGACCCCGAGGCGCTATTCTACTGCCGCGCGCGCGGCATCGCCTTCGAGGATGCCCGCGCGATGCTCCTCTACGCCTTCGCACACGACATCGTCGAGCGCGTCAAGCTGGAGCCGCTCCGCGCCTGGCTCGACGCGAAGATCGAGGCGCGGCTGAAGTAGCCCGTTCATCAGCCGTCACCCTGAACTCGATTCAGGATCTCTTGCCGCGCCGGTGAGATCCCGAACCAAGCTCGGGATGACTCTTAAGAAGGGAATGCAACCCTCCGACCGCGACCCGCTCCTCGCCTCGCTTCCCTACCCGCTCGGCGCCACCGCCATGACGCGCGACTTCCTCATCGACGGCCGCGACCAGGACTTCTCGCCGCTGGAGGCCGAGATGGTCGAGGTCATGCGGTCCATCTACGACCCCGAGCTGCCGCTGCCGATCTGGGACCTGGGCCTCATCTACGGCTGGGACGTCGAGCACACCGAGGCGGGCGCGGACGTGACGATCCGCATGACGCTGACCGCGCCCAACTGCCCGGCCGCCGAGACCCTCCCCGCCGAGGTCGAGCAGGGCATCAATGCCCTCGACGGCGTCCGCCACGTCACCCTCGACCTCGTCTTCACGCCGACGTACTCGATCGAGATGCTGAGCGAGGAGGCCCGGCTGACGCTCGGGCTCATGTGGTGACGGCGTGATTGGGTGGATGAGAGCTTGCGCCCCTTCACCCAGTCGCACATCACTCCATCACTCCATGATTCTTCCCCTCCCCGCCTCCGAGATCCCGGCCCTCGACCGCGCCGAGCGCCCGTGCTACCTCGACTCGGCGGCGACGAGCCTCAAGCCGAGGGCCGTCGTGGAGCGGATCGCGCGGTTCTACGCGGAGGAGAACGCGCCCGTCCACCGGGGGGTTTACGCCCTCAGCCAGCAGGCGACGGATCGCTACGAGGAGGCCCGGCACACCGTCGCCGCGTTCGTCGGGGCCGAGCCGGAGGCGCTGGTCTTCACGCGGGGCACGACCGAGGGGCTCAACCTCGTCGCCCGCGCGTGGGCCGAGGAGCGCCTCAGGCCCGGCGACGAGATCCTCGCCAGCCCGCAGGAGCACCACTCCAACTTCACGCCCTGGCAGGAGGCCGCCCGCCGCACCGGCGCCGCGCTCCGCTTCGCGCCCCTCCACCCCGACGGCACCCTGGACCTCGAGGGTACGCTGGGCCTGCTCGGGCGCCGAACCAGGCTCGTCGCGCTGGCGCACGTCTCGAACGTGCTCGGCATCGAGAACCCCGTCCGCGAGGTGTTCGCAGCCGCCCGTGCGGTCGGCGCGGTGACCGTCCTCGACGGCGCCCAGTCGGTCCCGACCCGCCCGGTGGACGTGGCCGACCTCGGCTGCGACGCCCTCGCCTTCAGCGCCCACAAGATGCTCGGCCCCACCGGCATCGGGGCCCTCGTCGTCCGGCCGGATCTGCTGGAGGCGATGGCGCCCTACCAGACCGGAGGCGGCATGATCCAGCGCGTGGCGGTGGAGGGCTCGGCTTACCTCGGCGGCTTCGCCCGCTACGAGGCCGGAACGCCCCACGCCGCCGGCGCCGTCGGCTTCGCGGCGGCGTGCGACTACCTGAACCGGCTGACGTACGACGGCCGCGAGGGCATGGCCGCCGTCGCCGCCTACGAGCGCGACTGGGGCCGGTACGCCGTCGAGCAGATCGCGTCCATCGAGGGCGTGCGGCTGATCGGTCCGCCCGAAGGGCACGAGGCGGAGGGCGGCATCGTCGCGCTCCAGATGGAGGGCGTCCATCCCCACGACCTCGCCGTCCTCCTCGACGCGCAGGGCGTGATGGTCCGTGCCGGGCACCACTGCACGATGCCGCTCCACGCCCACCTCGGCACCGGCGGCGCCTGGCCCGAGGCGTCGCTCCGCGCCAGCGCCTACGTCTACAACCCGTTCGAGGACGCCGACCGTCTCGCCGAGGCGCTCCGCTTCGCCCGCGCGGCGCTGACCCGGCGGCGCGCAGCCACCGCCTGAGCCTCCCGTTGCGAGACGCCCCCGGACGGTCCGGCAGGGATCCCTGAACAAGCCGGGAATATCGCTTACGAGGGTTACGCGCGTCGGAGCTATAACCGGCCCGATTCGCATGGCACAGATGCTGACGAGCGGGCCGTATCCACGCGGGGGCTCACCCCACGCTCCCTGCCGCTCCCGCTCCGTTACGCTCCCGATTCCCCCTATGGCCCAAGCGCCTGCCCCTTCCCGCCGCGCCGCCACGCACGAGCAGCTCGCCGAGCGCGCCCTCCGCCGTCCCTCTTCGACGATCTGGCTGCACCAGGTCCGCGTGACGACGCGCCACCTCGACGAGGCCCTCGCCTTCTACGTCACCACGCTCGGCCTCACCCTCCGCGCCGTCGAGCTCGACCCGGCCCACCCCACCCGCCTCCGCGCCATCCTCGTCGACGCCGAGGAGCGCGACGTCCTGGAAATCGTAGAGGGCGGCGACGAGGCCCCCATCGCCAACCTCAGCCAGCTCGGCTTCGGGCTGCCGCGCCGGGCCTGGCACCTCCTCCGCACCCGCCTCGACACGCAGGAAGTCCCCTACCGTCTCAGCGGAGACTGCCTCCTCCTCCGCGACGCCGACGGCATCCTGGTGCGGGTGCAACCCCTCGGCGAGTGCTGATCGGCACCGGGCCCGCGCCTCTTTTTCGGATGCGCGTGCCCGCCGACCAACGCACGGGGCCGGAGACGGAATGCCCCGCCTAGCCTTCGATCTCCGTCACCAGCTGGATCTCGCGGAGCACACCCTGCACGCGGAAGCACTCCGCAAACTCGCCCTGGTAGACGCAGTCCTTCCCCTGGGTGTGGACGGTCCAGGCGTGCTTCTCGGCCTGCTGCGCCGAACACCCCGTCGCCTTGATGAGCTGCACGATGACCTCGTCGAAGGTGTGGATGTCGTCGTCGTAGAGGATCACGCGCCACGGCGTGTCGATCCGCGTGCCCACCTCGACGTCCTCCTCCACGAGCACGTCGGGGTCGGCCACGTCGGGAGCGGCCACGTCGGGGTCGGCCACGTCGGGAGCGGCATTGACCGCGAGGGTCGGCAGCGGGTCCGAGGGCGGCATCGTCCAGGGCACCGGTCGTAGCACGGGTGGAAGTCGCGTCAGGCGGGCGCGCCGTCGAGGGCCTCGACGGCCACGCTGAAATCCTCCATCACCGGGTTGGCGAGGAGCTGCTCGCAGGCCGTCCGCGCCGTCCGCTCGGCCTCCTCGGCCGAGGCCGCGTCGATCCACAGCTCGATGTGCTTCCCGGCGCGGACCTGCTCGACGGTCCCGTGCCCGAGGTCGTGGAGCGCCCGCTGCATCGCCTTCCCCTGCGGGTCGAGGATGGACGGGCGGAGGGTGACGGTGACGACGGCTTTGAACATGGGAGGCGAGCCGGGAAACGAGCGGAAGTCGGGGTCAGTCCGGCACCGGCGCAGGATCCTCGTCCCCTTCGCGGGCGACGCGCACCGCCCACCAGACGGCCCCGCCGATGCCGTGCAGAAGATACACCGCCGCCGCGATGAGGACGCCGAACTCCTTGAGGAAGAGCATGAGGAGCAGACCGAGGGCGAAGGCCGCGAACCGCTTCGGGTACTTCCGCAGCGCCGCCCGGTTGGGCTGGGGCAGCGCCAGGAACCGCACGGGCGAGACCATCAGCAACGCCACGAGCACCGTGAGCGGGAGCAGGATCGAGAGCCGCCCCCGCTCCAGGCCCGCGAACCACGTGTCGTCCGTGAACGTGAGCGTGAAGGCGACGATCACGCCCGCCGCCGCCGGGATCGGCAGACCGACGAAGTAGTCCTTCTTCTCGCCCGCCTCGGCGTACGCGTTGAACCGGGCCAGCCGGACGGCCCCGCTCATCGCGAACAGCGCGGCGATGAAGATGCCGAAGAAGCCCATCCGGTCCAGCCCGAACCGATACATCAGGAATGCGGGCGCGACGCCGAAGGAGACCACGTCGCAGAGGGAGTCGAGCTCGACGCCGAACGACGACGACACGCCCGCCAGCCGGGCCACCATCCCGTCGAGCAGGTCGAAGAACCCGGCGATGACGATGAGCCACGCCGCGAACTCCAGGTTGCCCTGGCTCGCGTAGACGATGGAGAGGAAACCGGCGAAGAGGTTGCCGAGCGTGAACGCGTTCGGAATGGCGCCGCGCGGCAGGGCGGGCCGCGTCAGGCCGCGCCGCCGCCGCAGCAGCGGACCGGGGCGGCCGCGCCGCCGCCGGCTCGTATCGTAGGGAGGCTCCATCAGCGCGCCTCCCCGGCAGGAACATCGTCGGTCGGTACGTCCTCGGTCGGTACGTCCTCGGTCGGTACGTCCTCGGTCGGTACGTCCTCGG
>CAZOJJ010000014.1:23314-60779 GCA_964580105.1 uncultured Rhodothermales bacterium
ACGTCCTCGGTCGGTACGTCCTCGGTCGGTACGTCCTCGGTCGGTACGTCCTCGGTCGGTACGTCCTCGGCGAGGCGCCCGATGACGGTCTCCCCCGCCACCACGCGCTGGCCGACCCGCACGTCGAGGCGGACGTGCGGCGGCACGAGCACGTCCATCCGCGAGCCGAACTTGACGATCCCGAAGCGCTCGCCTGCACGGACGGCGTCCCCCTCCTTGACGTGGAAGACGATGCGGCGGGCGACGGCACCGGCGATCTGCTTGAACAGCACCGGCGTGCCCGTCGGATGCCGCAGGCCGATCTCGCTCCGCTCGTTGAGCGTGCTCGCCTTCGGGTGCCACGCCACGAGGTAGTCGCCCGGCACGTAGTTGACGTACTCGATGACGCCGTCGGCCGGGATGCGGTTGACGTGGACGTTGAGCGGCGAGAGGAAGATCGAGATGCGCTGGGCCTCGCCGTTGAGGTAGAGCGTGTCCTCCTCGGTGACGAGCTCGACGACCTTGCCGTCGGCCGGCGCGAGGAGCAGCCGGCTCGCGTCGGCCGGCGCGGTCCGGGCCGGGTCGCGGAAGAACCAGAGCGTGAACCCGATGACGGCGAGGCCGAGCACGAGCGGCACCCACCCGAAGCGGGGCAGCCGGAGCCCGAGGCCGACGAGGAGGACGCCGACGACGACGGCGCCGGCGATGAGGGCGAGGCCTTCGCGAGCGAGCACGAGAGCGGGTAGACGGGTGAGAGACGGGGGCGGGTTAACGCCGCACCGGGGTGGCTCCGTTCCGGCCGCCACGGCCCGAAAAACAGGAAGGGGAAGTCGGCCGAAGCCGACTTCCCCTTTGAATCCTTGACGCCGTGCCCCTGTCCCTGCCACCGGCGCATGGGCGAGGCCGGAGCAAGTCCGAACCTCTTAGCCCGATGGTGGGTGCAGAAGCGGCTCTCCGTGTCGGCGCAGGTGCGCCAGCACTCGTGGCGGGTACGCTCACCCGGCGCCCTGTAGAAACGGGGGGGCCGTCTGACCGCAGCCTGACTTCGAACCGCCTTCCGGGGGTCACCCTTCCGGCGGCCTCCATCGAGGCACCACACAGACCGTACTTTCATCCAAGCAGCGGCGTTACCGGGTCATCGGCGCGGGACCTGTACCCGGTATCGCTCGCAGACCGAAGCCTGCGGACGCCCCGGTGCTCAACGGGTACGACGACCTGCCGTGGAGCAGGTGCCGAGGCTCGGAGCACGTTTCGGGCTCCTGCCGCACATCTCTACCGCTCATGGGAGCCCATCGTCCGGAGACGACGGGGCCTTCACGGGGAAGGCCGGCGGAGGAAGCCACAGGGCCCACGTCTTCCGAAGAAGACCGACGGGGCAGCCTCGCTGCGAGGAAGACCTCATGCAGCCTGGAGAACTCAGTCGCGTCAAGGAACGGGCCCCGGAGGGCCGGTGCCGACGGGGACGCCCGGAGGCGCCGTGCCGTCGAGCACAGAAGCAATTAACCGAGCCCCGCCGATGAAGTCAAGGTTAACGAGAGTGGAAGTTTTCCACTTGTCCACACGAAGCACGCCGGGAAACGAAAGGCCCGGCGGGTAGGCCGAGCCTTTCGTAACGCGACTGAGCGGCCCGCTCCGAACGTCCCGTCGGCCGGGCCTCAGGCGGCATGAGGTGCTGAAAAGTAGGACGGCCCGAGGCCTCGAATCAAGAGGCATCCCCCTTCAATAACAGCCATTGCACGTTCTTTGCACGCTCTGCTCTCAGGAGCGCTCCATCAATAACAGCGATGCCTTTCGCGCCTCGGCTCTGCCTCGCACCCCGCGCCGGACAACCTCGGCCTCCGCTCGAAGCCCTCCAAACCCCGCCTCGGCCGACCGCTGAGGAGCCGGCGGAGTCAACCTGTCGCACCCCGATAGCCCCGGCACTTCAAGCTCCACTGGAGCCGGTGGCGCCCCCACCTCCGCGACCACCGAGGCCGTACCTTTTTCAGCCCTCCCGCCGCCGTCATGCCGAACCACCCCCTCCGCCTCGCTGCTTCCTCGGGGGCGCCTCTCTTCGTCGCCTCCCCTGCCGTCAGGCCGGGGCCCCGGTGGTGACGCGGCGCTGGCTCCTCGGCACGCCCCTCCCGCCCGACCTCGCGGACGAGGGCCACGCCGTCGTCGCCTACCTCCGTAGCGACGCCCCGAACGACGAGAAGGCCAACCGCGCCTTCCACTTCATCTACGCCGTCGGCGAGGCGGCCCTCGCCTACCACTTCCACCAGCCGCTCGTGAGGCTGGGCGTCGGGAACGTGATGCGAGCGGCCGTGGACGTGGCGATCTCGGTGGCCCTCGCGGGCATGCGGGGGCCGATGCGCCGCGTGCTCTTCGGGATGTCGGCCGAGCAGCTCCGCAGCGTCGCCGACGAAATCGAGTTCCGGCTCTACCCGGACCCGCACGGCGGGTGAGCAGGGAGACGCGCCCTCCCCTCGCCGCCCCATCCGGACGTGTGATAGCTTGGGTCCCTCTTTCATCCCGAGGCGGCGGCCTCGTCTACCTCTCCGAGCACATTCATGGCAACGGACAGAATCCGGGTGGGCCTCCTCTACGGTGGGCGCTCTTCCGAGTACGAGGTCTCAATCGTGTCGGCGCGCAACGTGTTCGCGGCGCTCGCCCCGGAGCGCTACCTCGTCACCCCCATCCGGATCGACCCGGCGGGGCGGTGGTACGTCGAACGGGCCGAGCGGTCGGTGCTCCAGGGGACCGACGCATCCGAGGCCGACGCGGACCCCGCGTACTTCTCCCCGGCCGACGAGGGGGCCGAGATCTTCGTCCGCCGGGACGACGGCGACGGCCGTGTACGGATGGAGCCGCTCGCCCTCGACGTCGTCTTCCCCATGCTCCACGGGCAGAACGGCGAGGACGGCCGCGTGCAGGGCTTCCTCACCACACTCGGCCTCCCCTACGTCGGGCCCGACGTGCTCGGCTCGGCCGTCTGCATGGACAAGGAGGTGACGAAGCGGCTCCTCCGCGACTCGGGCCTGCCCATCGTCCCGTTCCGCGTCGTCCGCCGGGGCGAGCGGCCGTCGTACGAGGCGATGGCCGAGGCGCTCGGGCCGACGCTCTTCGTCAAGCCGGCCAACTCCGGCTCGTCCGTCGGAACCTCCAAGGTCGAGACGGCCGGTGCCTTCGGGCCGGCGCTCGACGAGGCGTTTCTCTATGACCACAAGGTGCTCGTCGAGACGGCGATCCAGGGGCGCGAGATCGAGTGCGCCGTGCTCGGCAACGAGCAGCCGCGCGCCTCGGTGCCGGGTGAGATCGTCATGAACGCCGTGTTCTACACCTACGAGGCGAAGTACCTCGACGCCGAGGCCTCGCGCATGGAGGTCCCGGCCGATCTCCCCGCCGAGGTCGCCGGGGGCGTCCGCGAGGCCGCCGCCGCCGCCTGCCGCGTCCTCGGCTGCGAGGGCATGGCCCGCGTGGACTTCTTCGTCCAGCCCGACGGCGCCCTCTACATCAACGAGGTCAACACCATCCCGGGCTTCACCGAACGCAGCATGTACCCCGTGATGTGGGCGGAGACGGGCGTGCCCTACGGCGCCCTCGTCGATACCCTCGTCCAGCTCGCCCTCGACCGCCACGCGCGGGACGCCCGGCTCAAGACGACGCGCGATTGAAGGAGGCGGAAGGGTTGGCAGGGAACGTCGCCCGCCCCCCTGAATGCCGAACTCGCACCCTGAATCCAGAATAGCTGTGCCCTACTCCATCGACACGCGCACCCTCCGGCCGGGCGACGTCTACGTCGCCATCCGGGGTGAGACGCACGACGGCCACGCGTTCATCCCCCAGGCCGTCGAGAAGGGCGCGGCGGGCATCGTCACGGAGCAGGACGTGTTCGTCCCCGAAGGCGTCGAGGTGGTCCGGGTCGAGAGCACGCTCGGCTTCCTCGTCGAGCAGGCCGCGGCGAAGATTCGCCGCCTCGGCCCCGCCATCGTCGCCATCACCGGCTCGATGGGCAAGACGACGACGCGGACGGCCGTCCATGCCGTGCTGAACGAGGCGTTCGAGGTCGTGGCCTCCGAGGGCAACAAGAACACGCCGCTCGGCCTCTCGCTCCTCGTCCTCAACCGCGCCATCACGCCCGAGACGAAGCTGGTGCTGGAGATGGGTGCCCGCCTGGAGGGCGACCTCCGCGAACTGTGCTCGTACTTCCCCCCCACCGTCTCCGTCGTGACCAACGTGCGGGGCGTCCACGTCGAGACGTTCGGGAGCATCGAGGGCGTGCAGCGGGAGAAGTCGGAGCTGGTGCGGGCGCTGCGCGAGGACGGCACGGCCTGCCTCAACGGCGACGACCCGCGCGTCCGCCGGATGGCCGGCGTGAACCGGGGACGGACCCTCTTCTACGGCGCCGGCCCCGACTGTGACGTCCGGCCCGAGCGCATCACGGCCACGCTCCCCCTCCTCGGCGACCACGCCGTCTACACCGCCCTCGCGGCGATGAGCGCCGGCCTCGCCCTCGGCATGGACGACGCGACGATCAACCGGGGGCTCGAGAAGATCGTCGTCGAGAAGGGCCGGCTCAACCGGCTCGCCGGCCGCGCCGGCAGCGTCCTCATCGACGACACGTACAACGCCTCACCCGACGCCACGCGGGCGGCGCTCCGCGTCCTCGCCCGGCAGGACGGCGCGCGCCGCATTGCCTTCCTCGGCGACATGCTGGAGCTGGGCGCCACCGAGGTCGAGGAGCACGCCGCCGTGCTGGCCGAGGCGCTGGAGGTGGCGGACGTCCTCCATGCCGTCGGCCCGATCATGCGGCGCGCGGTCGAGGCGATGGCACCGGACCAGCAGCGCCGCATCGCGGTCCACGCCTCGTCGGCCGGGGTGGCCGAGGCGCTCCGGGCGGACGAGCTCTACGTGCCCCGCGAGGGCGACGTCGTGCTCGTCAAGGGCTCGCAGGGCACGCGGATGGAGCGGATCTCGGAAGCCCTCCTCCACCCCGACCTCGACCCGGCCGACGTGCTCCCGCGCCAGACGGAGGCCTGGAAGGCGATCGTCTGACGGCCCGGCCGCTGCGCTCTCACTCCGCCAGCGCGAAGAACTGGAGCTCCGCGAGGTCGCCGTCGAGGCGGGCCTCGCAGGCGAGGTCGGGGAGGCTTTCAGCGATCCGCCGCGCCTCGGCGAGCGCGTCGGCGTAGCGGCGGCGGCGTTCCTCCATCGAGGGCGGGGCAACGTCGTCACCGGTCGCGGCGAGGGCGGCATCGAGCGAGAACGACGGGAGCGACGGCGGACCGTCGCGGTGCGTCCAGGCGCCCGTCGCCACGTCGAAGCGGTAGAGCGGCACGAAGCGGCAGCCGTGCTCGGCGAGGAAGGCGACGGCCTCGATGAGGTAGTCCGCCTCGGCGTCGTCCATCACGTAGTGGAAGCCGACGCGGCACCACCCCGGCTTGACGCCGTGGATGCCGCGCCGGATCGCCTGCCGGTAGTGCTCGCTCCGCTGCGTGTCGATGCGGAGGAGGCGGTGGCCGTACGGCCCGGCGCACGAGCACCCGGCGCGGCTCTGGATGCCGAAGAGGTCGTTGAGCAGCACCGTCACCAGCTTGGGGTGGAGGTACGCGCCACGCCCGTCGCGGAGGTTGAAAGAGACGATACCGATGCGGCGCGCGGGGTCGGCCGGCCCCAGGATTTCGATGCGGTCGTCGGCCGACCAGCGGGCGAAGGCGCGGGCGAGCAGCGCGTCCTCGCGCGCCTCGATGGCCTCGGCGCCGAGCGCCTGCTTGACCTCCAGCGCGAGCGCGGCGCGGACGGTCTGGAACACGCCCGGCGTGCCGGCCTTTTCGCGCGCCTCGATGTCGGCCGTGAAGTCGTGGCCGTGGAGGCCGACGTAGTCCACCGTTCCTCCGCCGCTCACGCTGGGCGCGAGGTTCGCCGGGTAGAGCCGCTCGTGGAAGACGAGCACACCCGCCGCCCCGGGCCCGCCGAGGAACTTGTGGGGCGAGAAGAACACGGCGTCGAGCGCGCCGTCGGGGTCGCCCTCGGGGTTCATGTCGATGGGGACGTACGGCGCGGCGGCGGCGTAGTCGAACAGCGCGAAGGCGCCGTGCCGGTGGAGCAGCCGCGCGATGGCGTGCACGGGCGACTTCACGCCGGTCACGTTCGAGGCGGCCGAGAACGAGCCGATGCGGACGCGGCCCTCCCAGCGCGGGTCGGCCAGCAACCGCTCCAGGTGCCCGAGGTCGAGCGCCCCGTCGGCGTCGAGCTCGACCTCAACGACCTCGCAGAGCCCCTCGCGCCAGGTGACCTCGTTCGAGTGGTGCTCGTAGGGCCCCACGAACACGACGGGCCGGCGTTCGGCCACGTAGTCGGCCAGGCGGCGGTAGCCGTCGGAGCCGAGCGCCTCCTGCGCCAGCCCGAAGAGCCGCTCGCGCGTGGCCGGCGCCATCGCCACGCCGAGGATCTCCTGCAGCTTGTGAATGGCCGCCGTCGAGCCCGACCCGCACGCAACGACCTTCCCGCCCGGCCCGGCGTTGAGCGCCCGCTTGATGGCGGCCTCGGCCTCGTGAAGCAGGTGCGTCGTGGCGTGACCCGTGAGGCTGTCCTCGGTGTGGGAGTTGGCGTAGAGCACCGCCAGCTCGCGGCAGTAGTCCTCGACGAAGGCGAGGCACCGACCGGACGCCGTGAAGTCGGCGTAGACGAGGGGACGCTCGCCGAAGGGCGTCCGGATCGGCGCGTCGGCGCCGAGGGTCTGCGCGCGGAGCGTGTCGAAGTCGAGGGAGCCCCGACGGAAGTCGAACGAAGGAGTCGCCATGAGCGGGCCGGGCGGGTCTGCACGAAAGTACGCATCCACGTGCCTCCGGGCCGTTGAACGGACGGGAAGAAGTCGGATCGGCCGACCCCGCAAGTCCCCGCGGCTCCATGAGGCACGCGGGCGATTGGCCGCCCTCTGCCCATACGCGAGGCCCTCCTCGACCTGCTCCGCGCGGCTTCGCCGGCAACCGAGAAACCCTTTGCCGGTCACGACGCGCGTCCCGGGGCGCTCCGGGACGCGCGACTCACTGACAGGGGGAGCCTGTTCAGGCCGCCTTCCGGCGCTTCTTGGTCGTAGCGACCACGTGCTCGGGGTCCGACGGCGCGCCGTCGCCCGCCGTCGCGTACCGGGCGTGCATCCGTTCGAGGAGCTCGGCGATCTGTGCGTCCGTGAGCCGTTCGAGGTCGGACGTGCCGCAGTAGTGGCGGGCGGCGAGCATGAGCGCCGCCGGTTCGAGGCCGTACGTCTCGGCCGCCTCGTAGAGCTCGTCGAGGAGCGACCCCTCGGGATCCTCCGGCGTCTCGGCCGCCTCGGTCAGCACGTCGGGCACGTCGAGCGGCTTCGGCCCCTCCCCCATCCGCGCCAGCAGGTCCGCGAAGGTGGGGTTGCGGAGCTCGAGCCCCACGGGGAAGTCCGGCGCATTCGACTTCACGACGCGGGCGACGCGGACGGTCTCGAAGCCGTCGAGGCGCACCTCCATCTCCAGCATCACGTCCACGAAGTACTCGAGGCCGGAGGCCGTCATCGGGAGGACGCGACCGAGCTCGTTCTCTTCGCGCTCCTCCTCGCCCTTGGCGGCGATCTGGTCCGTGATCACGACGCAGGCGCCGGAGTCCACGCAGAGTCGGCGGAGCACCTCCTGGAGGACGAGCTGGTCGTTCCGGAGGTCGTCGGCGGTGGGCCGGGCGAGGGGATCGCCGGTGCGGGCGCGCGCGGCTTCGACGGTGGCGCGGTGCTTTCGCCCGAAGTACATCGCCCACGAGTCGAGGGCGAAGCAGCCGTAGCCCTGGGCCCGGCCCTCCGGCCCGAGCGCCCAGTCGATGAACTGGGGAAGCTCGTCGGGGTGCTCGATTTCGAGGGCGTCGAAGACGGAGCCGTCGGCGCCGGGAAGCAGGCGTGCCTTGCGCTCGGTGTCGAAGAAGCAGAGGCGGCCCAGGCCGGCCTCGGCGAGGGACGCGGCGAAGACGCTCTTCCCGCTCCCGGCCGCGCCGCGCACGGCGACGACGAGGCGGCGGGCTCTGGGACGGCGGCTGAGCGGATTGAAGGGGGCAGTCATGGCAGGGGGGCGTTCGCCAGGAAGGACGCCCCAGGCTACGCCGGCCCTGGTGCCAGCGCCGTGTCACCCGCCTTTCATCCCCCATTCCAGCCGGATGCCCTCGTGCCGCACGAGGCGGTCGCCCCCCCAGAGCAGGACCGTCGCCCCGACCATCTCGCCCAGCTCCTCGGCGAACCCGAGTCCTTTCTGCGTCAGCGAACCGCCCCCAACGAAGTTGGCGACGAACTCGAAGCCGACGGCCGACAGCCCGTACAGCAGCACCCCGGCCCCGAGGAGGAGCAGGGCGTCCGGCCTGCGCCGAAGGTAGGGTCGAAGCGCCCACGCCGCCGCGCCGCCGAGCAGGAGCACGAGGGGTACGAAGGCGAACATCCAGGGCCCCGTACGGAGGCCCAGCCCTACCCCCATCGAGGCCGCCATCTCGTCGCCGAGGCGCTCGTGGAGCATGGCCGTCTCGTCGAGCGAGAGAAAGGTGAACAGCAGGGGCACCAGTGCGAGCCCCCACGTCGCGGGCCGGCGGAAGCGGACGTCCCGCACGGCAAGCGCGGCAAGGACCAGTCCGATCGCGAGCAACTGGCTGGAGGAGAACCACGTCGGTACGTTGCTCTCCTCGCCCACCTTGAGCAGCGTCGAGCCGTCGTCGCCCCCGAATACGAACGCCACGAGCGCCGCGAGCCCCACCAGCGCGTCGCCGAGGAGGAAGACCGTCACGAGCGGCGACGGCGAGAGCCGGGGGATGGACCTCGCGAGAGGCACCAGGGAGGCGACGTGGCTCATGCTATGTTACGGCACTCCGGCCGGTGAGGGCTTCGAAGAGGCGGCCGTCCACCCGAAGGTTGCGCAGGTTGTCGCGCAGCGGGCGGCTGCACTCCCAGAGCGAGCGCTCCAGGTAGATCGGGTGGGGCTCGGCGTGCTGGCACCCGGCCGCCGCCCGCGCAACGGTGCGGAAGCCGAGCCCCTGGCACACGGCCAGCAGGTCGTCGCTGAAGAAGCGGCGCATCCCGTACGGGTACGAGAAGTGCTCGATGGGCTCGCCGAGGTGGGCCTCCAGGATCTCCTTGCTCAGCCGGATCTCGGTGACGGCCTCGTCGAGCGGAAGGTCGGTCAGGACGGGGTGCGTGTGGGTGTGCGCGCCGATGACGTGGCCCCGCGCTCGAAGCGCTTTCAGCTCCGCCACCGAGAGCGTCCGCTCGGGCGCATCGTCACCGAGCGCATCGGCGTAGCGGTAGAGCACGTCCGGCGGGGCCTCGTCGCGGAAGACGCCGGTGTTGACGTAGAACGTGGCGCGGACGTCGAGGCGGTCGAAGAAGTCGAGGGCCTCGTACCAGTCCCGCGTGTTGTCGTCGAAGGAAAGCCAGAGCGTGCGCTCGGAGGGATCGGCGAGGTGGTCGTCGGGGCCTTCGGCGACGCGGTAGCCGGCCTCGCGGAAGAACTCGACGAGTTTGCGGAAAGCGGCGTAGTCCTCGCGGTGGAAGCAGTGGAGGTAGATGCCCGCCTTCGTCGGGAGCCCCCGGTCGAAGAACCGGTGGTGCGTGACCGTGACGAGGCGCTGGACCACACTCAGGGCCGGGCGGAAGCGGACGGCGTGAGGAGGAGACGGCACGGGGCAGCGGATTCGTAGGTGAGTGATTCAGTAGGCGCCGGAGCGGCGGAGCACGACGCGGAACGTGCGCACGAGCACGACGAGGTCGAGCCAGAGCGACCAGTTGCGGACGTAGTAGGGGTCCCACCGCTCCATGCCGAGCGTGCCGGTGTCGCTCCGGCCGGAGACCTGCCACATCCCGGTGATGCCGGGGCGAACGCGCTCGCGGAGGGCGCGCACGCGCGGCTCCAGCTCTTCGTGGTGGTACACGGGCAGCGGGCGCGGCCCGACGAGGCTCATCTCGCCGCGGATCACGTTGAGCAACTGCGGCAGCTCGTCCAGGCTCGTCGCCCGGAGAAAGCGGCCGACGCGCGTGATGCGGGGGTCGCGTTCCAGCTTGTAGTACGCCTCCCACTCGGCACGCAGCGCGGGGTCGGCGGCGAGCGCCCGTTCCAGCACGCGGTCGGCGTCGGGCACCATCGTGCGGAGCTTCCAGGCCCGGAACGGGCGGCCGTAGCGCCCGATCCGCTCCTGGCGGAAGAACGGCGAGCGCCGGTCTTCGAGCCAGACCAGCGCGGCCAGCAGCGCGACGAGGGGCATCCACACGACGGCCCCGAGGAAGGCGACGGCCAGGTCCATCGCCCGCTTCAGGAACCCGGCGAAGGGGCGGGTCAGGTTCGAGGTGACCTCCAGGCCGAGGACGCCCACGAAGTCGCGGGGGCGGACCCAGAGCGAGGGGGCGCCGAGGAGGTCGGGCACGAGGACGACGGTGCCGTAGCACGTGAGCGGCCCTTCGAGGAGCCGGGCGCGCGTCTCCGCGTCGGCCTCGGGAAGCGCGAGGAAGGCCACGACCGCCTCGGAGGTGATGCGCTCGGTTCCCCCCACGATGGGCACCGTGTCGAGGAAGTCGCCCCAGCGCGTGCGGTCGTCGTCGAACACGGCCATCGGCACGTAGCCCATCCCGCGCTCCTCCTGGAGCTGGCGGACGACCTTCGCGCCCGCCGGGCCGGCGCCGTAGACGACGACCGGGACGCCCCAGGCGTCGTGCCGCACGAGGACGCCCTTCGCCGTCACGCGCGCGAGCGGGACGAGGACGAGGCTCAGCAGCCCGGCCAGGCCGAGCGTGAGGCGGCTCGCCTGGCTCTCCGGTGCGATGTCCGGCCCGGCCAGCCACAAGCCCACGGCCGCCAGCGTGAACACACCGACGACGGTCCACGTCACGCGCCGCAGCTCCTCGACGGCGCCGAGGCCGTAGCCGGGCAGCAGACGGAGCACCGCCGCCGTCCCGACGTAGAGCGGGAGCACGACCCACGCGTTGCCGACCACCATCTTGGCCTCGCCCACCCACCACTGCCGGCCGAACCCGGCCACGAGCAGGGCTACGGCCAGCGCCAGCACCTCCACCCCCGCCAGCGCCAGCGCGTTGCCGATGGTGCGCCGCGCCACGCTGAACGCCTGCGCCCGCGCCAGCGCGAGCCGGTACGGGAAGGGCTGGTCGGTGATGAGGACGTGCGTGTTCATCGGGAGAAGGGGCCGGGCCGCCTCAAGCCGACTTCATGCCCCGTTCGCGCGGCATCCTTCTGCGCGTGACCAACGGAACCCGAGCGTTCCTCAGGCCGACGGGTAATCCAGAACGTCTCGCATCCGTCCATCGTGAGACTCAGCCGGCTTCGTCGGCGCCGGGCCGGGCGTGCGGCTGCGGACGCGTCCCCGGCGCGCCCACGTGCCGCCAGCGCTCGGGAAGCGGAACGGCCTCCCCCACCTCGGCCGCCCGTTCGGCCCGGCCGGACGCCGGGATCAGCGCGCTGTGCGCCTCGCCGCCGGTGAGCCACCGCCACCGCGCGAGGTCGTCGCCCCGGAAACCGGCCTCGTCGTCGGGGTCGGGCACGAAGAAGAACGTGGAGGTGCACCCGTCGCTCGTTGCGTGGCGACCGTAGCGGTTGCCGTCGAGGTCGTGCGTCCGCGCATGGCCGAGGCTCTCGCCCTCGATGCTGACCTCGCGGCCCTCCTGCGTCGCCGTCCACGCGTTGCCCGCGACGACGTTGTGGAAGACGCCGGTGTGGCCGTCGGGCGCGCGCCGGTCGGGGTCGAGGCGGAGCCAGATGCCGTCGCCCTCGTTGCCGAGGATCGTGTTGTGGAGGAGCAGGTTGTGCGAGGCCGCCTGCGAGAGGATGCCCGCCCCACTGTAACCCCGGAAGCGCGTATCAAGGACGACGTTGTGCTGGACGAGCGTTTCCGTGGTCGCGTACTCCAGCATGATCCCGGCGACGGCGTTGCGCTCGACGCGGTTGCATTCGAGCGTGTTGCGCGCGTTGTCGGTGTCGAGCCAGAGGCCCGGCCCGTCGTTGTCGTAGACGTGGAGGCGACGGACGACCGTCTCGCGCGTCCGCATCAGCTTGACACCGCCGGCCTCCCACAGCGGGTCGTACCCCTTCCAGTTGTTGCCGGCCACCTCGCCGCCGTCGAACACGCACCGGACGCACCCGCCGCCGATGCCGAGCTGGCCGTTGTGGTTCGCCCGCACGTCGAGGAGCACGTGACCCCGTCCGGAAGCGTCGAGGCCGACGCCGTTCGTCCACTCGACCGTCACGCCTTCGAGCCGGCTCCCTGCACTACCGGCGCAGACGGCGCCCTCCTGGGCGTAGTTGGACGCCACGCGGAACGTGAGCCCCACGAGGCGGAACCAGCCGGGCGTGGCCGGGTGCCCACACGGCAGGTACGGATCGGCGCCTCGCGGCGCGAAGAGCCGCGCCGGCCGGGCCATCCAGAGCGTCGTGAAGCTCGACGGCTCGCCGTACGGCAGCTTCACGACGATCCGCCGCGGCCGGTCGGGCGGCCCTTCGACGAGGAAAGTCCCGGGGCGGAACGGCTCGCCCGGCGCCAGCGGCGTCAGCACGCGCATGCCCGCCCCGTGCCCGAGGCCGACGACCTCACGGCGGAAGACGGGGTCGGCCTCGGGCGCGTAGAGCGGGAGCGGCTCGCCCGGCCAGGCGTGGGCGAAGGTGTCGCCCTCGCGCCGCCAGCCGCGCAATTCCTCCGTGCCCGCAATGACGACCTCCTCGCCGGGGTAGGCCGCAAGGGTGATCCGAGCGCCCGGCCCGGTCCCGCCGACGCGCGGCGCCAGGCTCTCCCGGTATTCCCCGGCGCGAATGACGACGGCGTCGCCCGGCCGGGCCACCCGCAGCGCCTCCGTGATCGTGCGCCACGGACGTTCCCGCGAACCGTCCGGAGCGCCGTCGGCGCGGGGATTGCCGTTCGCGACCCAGTACGTCGTCCCGCCCTCGCCCACGTACGCCTCCTCCACCGGCAGACAGCGGCCGTCCACCGTCGCGCCGTGGTCGGGCGGGCAGACCGTCCGCCTCGTTGCCTGCGAATCCGGCGGGACCGTGGGCGTCGTCGTCCGCGCTTCGCAGCCGAGCGCGAGCACGGCCACGAGACCGGCCAGGGCCGTCGCGAGCGGCCTCGTCACCAGACCAGCTTGCGGCAGGTGAACGCCTCCGCGTACCGCGCCGCCGCCTCGACGCCACGCAGGCGCAGGAGCCCCCGGAACGTGTCGGCGTCGTACCACGCCTTCGTACGCTGGCTCGGGAAGTGCGTCCTCAGCAGCTCGATCTTCCGCTCGGCCACGGCTGCGCCGAGGGTGACGTAGGCGTTGGGCCGGCCGAGGTCGCCGTCCCACTTGGGGATCTCGTACTCGGCGACGGCCGCGCGGCCCCGGAACGTGTTCCAGGTGAGGTCCGACACGAGGCGGTGGTCCTGGTGGCGGTCCTCGCGGGCGTGCGTGAAGACGAGGTCCGGCGCGGCGTCCTTCAGCGCCCGTTCGAAGTAGTCCTTGACGGCCTCGCCCTCGAACGGGAAGTAGCCGTCCCGGAATCCGGCGACGTCCACCTGCGCCTCGGCGGCCCCGGCGAGGAAGTCGCTCGCCGCCGCGCGGGCCTCGTCCTCGCGCGGCGTCCCGGCCCCGGAGAGGACGATCCAGCGGACGGCGGTGTGGGGCCGCTCGGCCAGGAGCCGGAGGACCGCCCCCCCGCATCCGATCTCGAGGTCGTCGGCGTGAGCGCCGAGGCAGAGCAGCCGCAGAGGCGCGTCGGGTGCGGTGCCGAGCCGGTCGGGCAGGTTGAACATGGGCTATCCGAGGCTGGGAAGCGGCACCGGCGCGCCGTCCCCGCGGAAAGCAGGCTTGCGGTCCCAGACGGCCCAGGGCGCCTCGCCCCGGTTGTGGATGTCCTCCAGCAGCTTCTTCTCCTTGAACGTGTCCATGCACGCCCAGAACCCGTCGTAGGCGTACGTCGCCAGCTCGCCCGCCTCGATGAGCCGGCGGAACGGCTCGGCAACGAGGTCCTCGCCCGGCCTGATGAAGTCGAACACGCGGCGGTGGAGGACCATGAACCCGCCGTTGATGCGCACGCCCGCCTCGGCGATGGGCTCGATGGCGTGGACGGTGCCGTCGGCGTCGTAGGCGACGGCGTGCGTGGTGTAGTTGGGGCGGACGCCGAGGAACTGGGCCGCCTTGCCGCGCTCGTGGAACGCCTCGATCACCCGGTCGAGCGGCGCATCGGTCACGCCGTCGGCGTAGTTGGCGAGGAACACCTCGTCGTCGCCGAGGAAGGGGCGGACGGCGAGGAGCCGCTCGCCCACGTTGGCCTCCCGGCCGGTGTCCACGAACGTGATGCGCCAGTCGTGGAGGTCGGACGTGAGGAGTTCGACGCCGTTCGACCCGTCCAGCACGAAGTCGTTCGAGACCGTCTCGTCGTAGCGGACGAAGTAGTCCTTGATGTGGTCGGCGCCGTGGCCGAGGCAGAGGATGAACTCCTTGTGCCCGTAGTGGGCGTAGTACTTCATCACGTGCCAGAGGATCGGCCGGTAGCCGACGCGCACCATGGGCTTGGGGATCGGACCGGCGTGGTCGCGGATCCGCATTCCTTCTCCTCCGCAGAACAGGACGACTTTCATGGATGAGCTGGGCGAGGGGGGCAGTATCGACGGATGCCCCCTCGAAGTCAAGAACCTCGCCCGCCGCGCCCCTTCCCCTTTTAGTCCCCGCCGACGTCCCGGCCCCGTGGCAAATCCCGCCCTCCTAGCGGTCGTTTCCCACCCTGAAACACGAAGGGGCGACCCCGGAGGGCCGCCCCTGATCCGCCGCCCGGGGAGGCGTCCACCACAGCACCTCGTCCCGGAACGGCGGAAGGGCCACGGTGCACGGTTTGGTGACCGGTCCCGTAGTTCGTCGGGCGGCTGCCCGAGGTTGCGGGCTAGAAAGCCGGTTCGAGCAGGTCGGCGTCGAGGAGGCGGTCGGCCGCCTCGCGGATGGCCGGGAACGGCAGCGCGGCGTGCTCGGCGACGTCCACGAGGCTGTGCCCCCCGTCCGAGAGGTTGAGCACCCACAGCAGCGCGCGCTGGACGTCCGGCGCGTTCGGCTTCCCGCCGATGGGGTCGTAGAGGCCGCGCCGCCCGAGCTGCGGCTCGCCGAACGGGCGCGTGTTGCGGTACGTCGCCTCGCCCTCCAGCACGTCCACGACGTCCCGCAGGACGTCGAGCGACTCGGCCAGCGCCTCGGGGCGCACGAGGCCGAGGTCGTCGGCGGAGGTGTGGTACTCGGGGTACTCGCCGTGGGGCGTCCGCGTGAGCCGGCCCACGGGCAGGTCGAAGCCGGGGCTGCCGAACTGCCGCTCGTCGTAGCCGGTAGGCTCGAACGGGCGGAGCTGGACGCCGTCGTTCCGGAGGGCCAGCGCCACGGCCCGGTCAATGGGGCGCAGCGGACCCAGCGTGCCGGCGCGGGAGAGCTTGTAGGTGAACCCGCCGGGGTCGCCGAGGTTGGCGAGGACGAGGCCGTGGCGGATGCGCCCGAGGTCGGCGCGGTTGCGGGCCAGCCACGCGATGGCCCCGATGGTGCCGGGGGCGAACAGGAAGCGGTAGGTGTAGCGGCGGCTCGGCCGGGCCGCGAGCTCCGCCGCCAGCGCCGCCGCCACGACCATCGCGCTGGCGTTGTCGTTGGCGAGGGCGGGGTGGCAGGCGTGCGCCGAGAAGAGCACGGTGTCGTCCGACTCGCCCGGCAGCACGCACTCGCCGTAGGTGAGCGCCCCGTCGAACAGCTCGCTGTCGATGCACACGTCGAGCGGCTGGCCCTCCCCCCCCGCCTCGGCGAGTGCGTCGAGCGTGTGCTGCGCGAGGCAGAAGCCCCACGTGGGTGTGTAGTAGCCCGTCCGGTACGGGATCAGGTCCGGCTGCGACGGCAGCGTGTGGAGGTACGGCCGCAGTTCCCCGAGCGTCATCCGGGTGCGGATGGGGTAGCTGTACTGGACGACGTGGAGGGGCGAGTCGGCCAGGTCCACGACGCGGCGGCCGTCCGGCGTGGCGATCCACGCGTCACGGATGGCCCACTCCTCAGGGACGGTCCAGTCGAGCACGGGCGTGCCGGTGGGCACCTCGTGGAGCGTCAGCGGAATCCACTCGCCGAGCATCCGGAGAGAGGCCCGCAGCCCCTCGCCGGTGATGCACCGGTGGAGCGGGTAGAGCGCCGCCACCCGGCGGTAGAGCGCCTCACCGACGCTGGGAGGCGGCGCCGGCCGGCAACGGAGGGGGTAAATCGTGGCGGGCATGGCTGTGGGGCAACGGGGCCGTTCTCGGCAAAGGGTACTCCCTGCCTAGCCGCACCCGCATCAGGTGCCGTACGCGGCCCCTTTCCTTCCCCGTATCGCCCGGAATATAGGGCGGGGCCCTCAGCGCGCAAGAAGCGGATACCCCGCGTCTCGATCGTGGATGACGTGGACCGGGGCGGGCCACTCGATCCCGAATGCCGGATCGTCGTAGCGAACGCCTCGCCCGGCCTCGGGGACGTACGGCGCCGAGATCATGTAGAACACCTCGGTGTCGTCGGCCAGCGTGAGGAAGCCGTGCGCGCAGCCCTCCGGGACGTAGAGCGCGACGCCGTTCTCGGCCGTCAGCTCGGCACCGACCCACCGGTGGCGCGTCGGCGAATCCGGGCGGAGATCCACGGCCACGTCGAACACGGCGCCGCGCGTGCAGCGGACGAGCTTGGCTTCCTCGTGCGGGGCCGCCTGGTAGTGCATCCCGCGCAGCGTGCCCCGTTTCCGGTTGAACGACACGCTGCACTGCGCCACGGCCGGGTTCAGCCCGTGGCGGGCGAAGACCTCGCCGTCCCACGTCCGCGCGAAGTGGCCGCGCGCGTCCTCGAACCGCTCGGGGCGGACGAGCACGACGCCGGGGATGCGGGTCTCCTCGAAGTACAACGCGAATGGAAAGAGGCGACGAGAGGAACGTGCGAGGGATGAGGCCGCCTGCACGGAAGGGCGAAGCCGACGGCGCGCTAGAACACCTCCACCTCGGGGATCGGCACGACGAACCGGCCGCCCCATTCCCGGATACCGGCCATCTGCTCGGCGATCTCGTGCTTGAGGTTCCACGGCAGGATCAGCACGTAGTCCGGCCGCGTCTCGAAGATCATCGCCGGGTCGTAGACCGGGATGCGCGTGCCGGGCAGGTAGGTGCCCTGCTTGTACGGGTTGCGGTCCACGGTGTAGCGGAGGAGGTCCGTCCGCACGCCGGCGTAGTTGAGCAGCGTGTTCCCCTTCCCCGGCGCGCCGTAGCCGACGACCTGGGCGCCGGCCCGGTTCGCCTCGATGAGGAAGTCGAGGAGGCCGCGCTTGGTCTCCTTCACCTGCTCGGCGAAGTCGGCGTAGGTCGCCAGGCGGTCGAGACCGTAGCCGCGCTCGCGGGCGAGGAGGTCGCGGACGGCGGCCGTCTCGGGCCGGCCGCCGTCCTCGGCGTGGCGCGCGTAGATGCGCAGCGAGCCCCCGTGCGTGGGCAGCTCCTCCACGTCGAAGACGGTCAGCCCGTGCGCGGCGAAGACCCGGCGGACGGTCAGCAGCGAGAAGTACGAGAAGTGCTCGTGGTAGATGGTGTCGAACTGGTTCTCGCGCATCAGTCGGAGCAGGTGCGGGAACTCCATCGTGATCGTCCCGCCCGGCGCCAGCAGCCGCTTCATGCCGCCGACGAACGAGTTGAGGTAGGGCGTGTGCGCGAGGACGTTGTTGCCGAGGAGGAGGTCGGCGCGGAGCCCCTCGGCCACCATCCGGGCGGCCTCCTCCTCGCCGAAGAACGCCACGCGCGTCGGGATCCCCTTCGCCCGCGCCGCCTCGGCGACGTTGGCGGCGGGCTCGACGCCGAGGCAGGGAATCCCCCGCTCGACGAAGTGCTGGAGCAGGTACCCGTCGTTCGAGGCGATCTCGACCACCCGGCTGCCCGCCCCGAGGCCGAGGCGCTCGGTGATCTGCTCGACGTAGCGCCGCGCGTGCGCCACCCACGAGGTCGAGTACGACGAGAAGTAGGCGTACTCGCTGAAGATGGCGTCCGGGCGGACGTACTCGTCGAGCTGGACGAGGAAGCAGTCCTCGCAGACGAAGGCGTGGAGCGGGTAGAACACCTCGCCTTTGTTCAGGTCCTCAGGGCGAACGACGTTCTGGCACGGCGGCGAGGAGCCGAGGTCCACGAACGTGTAGCGCAGCGGGGTGCCGCAGAACCGGCACGCGAGGCCGGGGATCTCGGAGGCGGCCGGGAGCCGCTCGGCGGCGGGTTCGACGAGTTGCATGGTCGGGGCTGTCGTTTCAGATTTGTCGTTTCTTTCGTGCTGCTCGCCGGTTCAATCCCCGAGAAACCAGAACCCCTACACCAAAAACGCCTCGCGCCAGCGCAGGTCGGAGCCGACGAGGCGGTCGGCCACGAGCGCCTTGAGGTGGGCGATGCGCGAGAAGCGCGGGCCCTCGAAGTCCTCCGGCTGGAGCCCGAGGCCGGCCAGGGCGGCATAGACCTGCGCGGCCCCGTCGCGGACGGTCCAGCGCGTCTCGAAGCCGAGCCGGTCGCGGATTTTCTCGAACGAGACGCGGTACGAGCGGGCGTCCGGGCTCGCGCCGTCGGCGAAGGCGACGTCGCACCCCGGCACGACCTCGCCGACGATCCGGGCCACGTCGCGGATCTGGTAGTTCTCTTCGGACGACCCGACGTTGAACGCCTGGTTGTGGACGGCCTCGCGGGGCGCCTCCAGCGCCGCCAGCACGGCCCGGCTCACGTCCTCTACGTGGACGAGCGGGCGCCACGGCGTCCCGTCGCTCTTCATCCGGATGGCGCCGGTGGCGACGGCCCACGCCGTGAGGTTGTTGACCACGAGGTCGAAGCGGAGGCGCGGCGAGACGCCGTAGACCGTCGCGTTGCGGAGGAACACCGGGCTGAAGGCCTCGGAGGCCAGCGGCGCAATGTCCCGCTCGGCGATCACCTTCGCCGTCCCGTAGGGCGTGACGGGGTTGAACGGCGCCGTCTCGGTCACGGCGTCCTGCCCTGCCGCGCCGTAGAGGCTGCACGAGGAGGCGAAGACGAACCGCTCCACGCCGGCGTCGCGCGCCAGCGCCGCGAGGCGGACCGTCGCGCGGTGGTTGATGGCGTAGGTGAGGTCAGGGTCGAGGTTGCCGAGCGGGTCGTTCGAGAGGTTGGCGAGGTGGACGACGGCGTCGTAGCCCTCGACGTCCTCGCGCGTTACGTCGCGCAGGTCCTTGCGCACCTCGGGGACGGCGACGAGGCCGTCGGGGTCGAACGAGCACGCCTCGAAGAGGTCGCTGTCGAGACCGTGGACGGCGTGCCCGGCGTCGAGGAGGAGCGGCGCGAGGACGGTGCCGATGTAGCCCTTGTGGCCGGTGACGAGGATGCGCATGGCAGGGCGGGGATCAGGCGGGAGTGGGCGCGGGCTGCCACGGCCAGCGCCGCAGGCCCCAGTAGTTATCGGCGCCGGGGCGAAAGACGTTACCGGCGATGCGCTTGAGCGTCAGGCTGCCGACGGTGGCGCGGTACGCCGCGCGGCGCTGGGCGGGCGTAAGCGGGCTCCGGCGGACGACGCGGAGATACTGATGCAGCGTCTTCACTGCGTCGAGCGGCGAGGCCCGCTTGCCGCCCGTCTCGCGAGCGACGCGCGCCCGGCGGTCCAGGAAGACCGTGCTTCCGGCGTGGACGCGGTAGCGGAACAGCTCGGCGTTGACGAAGGCGAAGGGGCCGTGCAGCGCGGCGTGCGCCACGAGCAGACGGTCCACGCCGTGGATCTGGAACCGGGGCGAGCGCGCGAAGACGGAGCGGCGGAAGAGCCCGTAGGTCGGCGCGTTGACGTCGTTGCTCGCCAGGACGGCCCGGTACCGCGCGACGGGGTCGTCGCCGAGCGGGCGGTCGAGGGCGCCGTCGTAGGCCACGGCGCGGCCCTCGGGGCTGACGTGCAGGCCGAGGTCGGGGTCGAAGCGGAACGGCCGGCCGTCGTCGTCGATGAGCGCCTTGCGGCCGTGGGCCAGGCTCGCCTCGGGGTTCGCGTCGAGGGCGGCGACGAGCCGCTCGAGGAAGTCGGGCGCGTGGCGGTCGTCGTAGGCGCAGACGGCGTAGTAGAGGCCGCGCGCCTGCGCGAAGGCAAAGTTGGCGTTCGGCAGCGCGCCGATGTCGCGCTCGTGCCGAAAGTAGCGGACGCGCGGATCGGCGGCGGCCGCCGCCCGCACGATCTCCCCGGTCTCGTCCGTGGAGGCGTTGTCGGAAACGATGAGCTCGAAGTCCTCGAAGGTCTGCCCGAGGAGGTCGGCGAGGGTCTCCGGGAGGTAGCGCGCGCCGTTGCGGACGTGCAGGCCAACGGAGACGAGGGGGAGACGTGCGGGCATGGCAGCGTGGGTCAGCGCCCTCCCCTCTTCCAACGGCCGGGCCAAACGAGAGACGCTTCGGTTAGGCAGGCACGGCGTAATCCCCGCGTGCCCGCCACCCGGCCTCGAAGCCGCTCCGTCTCGCTTCAGGACGGAGTCAGGGTGTGAGGAGCGAGGGCGTGTAGGGAGGCCTGATCCTTCAGCCCTGAACGCGCGGCGGGGGCGCCGCTCGGAGCAGCGCCCCCGCCGGGGCCGGAAGGGAGGGGAGCCTCGGATTACGCCGTCTTCAGGACGGGCTCCGAGGACGCGCCGTCGCCGGCGAGGACGCCGTCGCGGACGAGCTTGTCCCGCACCTGGCCCTCGATCCAGCGGTACGTCCGCGCCAGGCCCTCTTCGAGCGAGACGCGCGGCTCCCAGCCGAGCACCTCGCGGAGCCGGTCGTTGTTGGAGTTCCGCCCGCGCACGCCCATCGGTCCGGCGACGTGCTTCTTCTCGACCGCGACCCCGGCCGCCTCGGCGACGAGGTCGACCAGCTCGTTGATCGAGATGAGGCGGTCCTGGCCGAGGTTGAGCGGATCGCGGTAGTCACTCCGCATGAGGCGGTAGAGGCCCTCGACGCAGTCGTCGATGTAGCAGAAGGAGCGGGTCTGCTCGCCGTCGCCCCAGATCTCGACCGTCGGGTCGCCGGTGAGCTTGGCGACGGCCACCTTGCGGCACATCGCGGCGGGCGCCTTCTCGCGCCCTCCCTCCCAGGTGCCCAGCGGGCCGAAGATGTTGTGGAAGCGGACGGTCCGCGTCTCCATCCCGTAGTCCTCGCGGTAGTGGTGCGCGAGGCGCTCGGTGATGAGCTTCTCCCAGCCGTAGGCGTCCTGCGGCTGCGCCGGGTAGGCGTCCTCCTCCTTGAGCGGCGTCACGTCGGCGGCCGTCTGGAGGTACTCGGGGTAGACGCAGGCCGAGGAGGTGTAGAGGTAGCGGCCGACGCCGTTGACGCGGGCGGCCTCCATGGTGTGCGTGTTGATGAGGATGTTGTTGTGGAGGATCTGGGCGTGGTGGGCCGAAATGAAGCCCATCCCGCCCATGTCGGCGGCGAGGGCGTAGACCTCGTCCACGCCGCGCGTGGCCTGGAGGCAGGCGTCCCAGCGGCGCAGGTCGAGGATCTCGAACTCGTCGGCCACGGTGGGCTCGAACTCGGGGTGTTTGAGGTCCACGCCGCGCACCCAGCAGCCCTTGGCCTTGAGGTAGGTGACGAGGTGGTGGCCGATGAATCCACCGGCGCCGGTGACGAGAACGCGGGTCATGGGAGTGCGGAGTTGGGAGTGGGGAATACGGAGTTCGGAGGAAGCGCTCCGGCTTCTGTCTTCTGGCCTCGGTCAGCCGTCCACCGCCAGCGGGCGGGCCTGCTCGTGGAGCAGCTGGGCCGTGATCCCGGCGAGGAAGCGGGGCACGACGCGGGCGTAGCGCCGCCACAGCCGCCGGGGCTCGACGGCGAGGCGGAAGGCCCACTCGAGGCCCATCCGCTGGAGGCGCGGCGGGGCCTGCCGAAGCTTGCCCGCGTGGAAGTCGAACGCGGCGCCGACGGCCATCAGCACGGCGGGGATGCGCCCCCGGTGCTCGTGGCACCAGCGCTCCTGGCGCGGGCACCCGAGGCCGACGAGGACGATCCGCGCGCCGCTCTCGGCGAGCTGACGCGTGTAGGCCTCGTCCTCCTCCGCCGTCAGCGGCCGGAACGGCGGCGCGATGGCGCAGGCGACCTCCAGACCGGGCGCGTGCTCGGGCAGCGTCTCGGTCAGCATCGCCAGCGTCTCGGGCGTCGAGCCGTAGAGAGCGATGGGGACGCCGGCGCGGGCGGCGGCGCGGCAGACGTGCAGCGTGAGGTCCGGCCCGTAGACGCGCTCGGCGCCGGGCAGACCCAGCCGCTTGAGCGACCACACGAGCGGCATCCCGTCGGGCACGTTGAGGTCGGCCTCGTTGAGGACGGCGCGGAACGACGGGTCGTCCTGCGCCTCGACGACGCCGTGCGCGCCCGTGGCGCAGACCGTCCGCGACTCGCCCGCCTCGGCCCAGCCCAGGATGGCACGCGTGGCGGTGGCGTACGTGGCGGCGTGGACGCGCACGCCCAGGATGGTGCGGGTCGGCGGAGAAGAGGTGGGTTCAGGCGGCATGGCCGTGGCGCTCGCGCAGGGCGGCGTCGTAGATGGCAAGGAGCTGGGGGTAGTTGGCCTCGGCGCTGTAGAGGCGGTCGTAGGCGCGGCGGGCTCCCGCGCGGAGGGCCGCGAGGCGGACCGGGTCGCCGAAGAGGTCGGAGACGCACGCCGCCAGGGCGGCGGGCTGCCGGGCCGGGACGCGCACGCCGTTGACGCCGGGCTCGATCATCGTCGCCATCGTGCCGTGATCGGAGGCCACGACGGGCAGGCCGCAGGCGGCGGCCTCGACGAGCGTCATCGGCGTGCCGCCCTCGTACCACTCCGACATGAACAGCAGGGCGTCGGCCCGGCGCATGAGATCGAGCACGGCCGCGTGCGACTGCCAGCGGAGGAACCGGATGCGGGGGTCGGCCCCGGCGGCGGCCTCGACCTCCGCGCCCATGTCGCCGTCGCCGACGACGACGAGCGGGGGGAGCGAGGGGTCGAGCGCCCACGCGGCGAGCACGGTGCCCATCCCCTTCGGCCGGTCGAGGCGGCCGACGAAGAGGGCGAAGCCGCCGCCGCCCTCGCCCGCACCGGGGTCCTCGGAGAGGAAGTTGGGCTTGACGGCGAGCTTCTCGGGCGGCAGCCCGCCACGTACGAAGACCGCGTGCGCGAAGTCCGTGATGGCGATGTAGCGGTCCACCGCGTGGTCCCACGTCCCGGCCCTCCAGTGCGCCGTCGTCATGGCGGCGACGGCCGCCGTCGCGCCCCGGCTGTTCCGGTAGCAGGCGTGGCGCACGGCGTCGAAGGCGAAGCGCTTGCCGACGCACGACTCGCAGGGCGCGCCGTCGCGGAAGAGCGTGTTGCCGGGGCAGACGAGGCGGTAGTTGTGGAGCGTCTGGACGACGGCCGCGCCCGCCTTCCGCGCCGCGTAGTAACCGGCCGGCGACACCAGCGGCAGGGTGTTGTGGAAGTGGGCGACGTCGATGCCGTGCGCCGTCACCAGCCGCCCGATCTCGGCGTGGGCCTCGCGGTTCCAGAACGTCGAGGCCGCCGCCCGCAGGGCGCTCATCCCCGCGACGGCGTCGTTGTGGCGCTCGTAGCGGACGACGGTGTGGCCGTGCGCCTCAAGCAGGCGCCCGTCCGCCTCGAACACCTGGTCCTCCCCACCCTGCTGCTGGTACCGGTTGTGGACCAGCAGCACGCGGAGCGGCCGGCCAGCCCCACGCGGGGCGACGGGCGGGCGGGGTGGCGCGCTCGGGGCGGTCGTCGTCAAGGTCGTCGAGGAGATCGGGCGAGTGGCGGTACGCCCACGCCGAGCCAAGCCCCACGCCGAACACGACCCAGAACCAGATACCGCCCATCGGACCCTCGAAATACACGTCAAACGACGCGTTTATATGCATCGCGAGCCAGTATGAGACGAGCACGGCGAAGACGGCCATCCAGCGGTGCCGCCGCGCCTCGCGGGCGCGCCACCAGGCCCGCAGCAGCGTGAGCCCCCAGACGACCTGGAGCAGCACCCAGAGCGCCGCGCCCGGCACGCCGAGGCGGGCCAGCACGGTCATGTGCCCGTTGTGCGGGCTCCGCAGCGACTTGTCCTCCGTCACCTGGAAGCCGTCCTCCGTCGCCAGGTTGGCGCCGAAGCCCTTGCCCGTCCAGAAGTACGGGCCCTCGACGGTGTAGTGGTAGATCTTCTCCCACCAGTCCGTCCGCCACGACTCGGTGCCTTCGAGCGAACTCGACCCGCTCTGGCCGACGATGCTCTTGACGTTGGTCCAGATCTGCGCGACCGACACGTCGCGCGTGCCGCCGTGGATGGAGACGATGGGGCCGACCATGAGGCCGACGACGAGGAAGAGGGCGAAGGCGTACGAGAGCTTGCCGAGCTTGCCGGAGCCCGGCGGGCGCAGCACGAAGCCCGCCGCCAGCGCGAGGAAGTAGGCCACCATGCCGCCCCGGTTGCTCACCATGATGAGGCCCGAGCTGGCCGCCAGCACGAACGCGAGCGTCGGCCGGATGCGCGTGAGGCCGACCATCAGGAAGACGGTGATGCCCGCGAGGTGGACCATGATGTCGCCCCCCTTCGCCTCGACGACGTGGACGTGCGGCGCCCACGGCAGCCCCGGCAGCGAGGGCCCGCCGACTTTGCCGACGAAGTACACGATCCAGATGAGCGCCAGCATCACGACCACGAACGTTCGGTAGCGCACGACGAGGTCGCGGATCCGCTCCGGCCGCTTGACCACCAGCCCGGCGGCGATCAGCGCGAAGAGACCGTAGCCGATCTGCATCGCGTCGCGCGGGGCGTCGATCCCGTAAGGGCCGACGTACGGGACGGTCCGCACCACGGTGAGCGCCAGAAGCACGCCGAACACCCACAGGGCGGGCATCCCGCTGAGCCGGGCCCATACACCCGCCCGGAACAGCTGAACCATCCCCAGCACGAGCGCGATCTCGCCGACGTAGACGGGCGGGAGACCGACGTACGCGAACGAGCGCGAGAACAGGGCGTAGCCGAGCAGGACCGCCCCGAGGAAGAGCAGGTAGCGGTCGCCGCTGCGGGAGGCGGCAGGGCCGAGCGGACGGTAGGGCGTGAAGGCGAGGTCCATCGGCGTCGGGGTCAGGCGTCGGTATCGGCGGGCACGGCCACGGTCCACACCGGCTCGTCGGCAGCCCGCCCGTCGCCGAGCGGCAATGCGGGCGCGATCTCGTCGTAGCGCGCCACCGTCCGCTCGACGACGCGGCCCCAGCGGAAGTCCGCCTCGACGCGCTGGCGGCCGGCCGCGCCCATCCGTCGGCGCAGCACCGGGTCGGCGGCGAGGCGTCGCATCGCCGCGGCGAGGTCGCGGACGACCTGGGCCGGCGTCCCGGCCTCGACGGCGACGCCGGTCTCGGGCGTCACCTGCACGTTGGGCCCGCCGAGGGCGAGACAGACGACCGGCCGACCGGCCGCCATTCCTTCGAGCGTGGCGTACCCGCCGCAGTCGTGGAAGCTGGGGTGGACGAAGACGTGGGCATCGGCCAGGAGGGCGAGCGCCTCGGCGCGCGGCAGCTCGCCCCGAAAGGTGACGCGGTCGCCCAGACCGAGACGCCGGACCTTCGCGCGGAGCCGCGCCGCGTCCGGCCCGGCGCCGACGATCTCGAAGTGGGCGCCTTCCAGCGCGGGGTCGCCCGAGGCGAGGGCGGCGGCGAAGGCGTCGAGCGCGTAGCCGTAGCCCTTCCAGTGGAGCAAACGCCCGACGCTGATGAAGCGGACGGGGCCGTCGCCCGGCGACGGGAGCTGCCCGAGCCGCGCGATGGTGGCGTTGCAGAGGGCCACGCCATCGCGAACCTCGACGGGGCGGGTGCCGAGCGCGCGCATCCGGGCGGCCGTCTCGGGCGTGGCGGCGAGGGCGAGGCGGGCCGACCGCGCGGTGCGGCGTACGGCCGGATCGAGGTGGGCCAGCTGGCGCGCGGCGTCGCGGATCCGCTCGGCCCACCACCCCTTCCAACCGAACGAGCGGTAGAACGCCTTCGGCGCGGACTCCCCCCCGCCCACCGGCCCCCAGAGCATCGGCACGCCGGGGACCGCGGCGGCGCTGGGCGCCCAGTACCGCATGAACGAGACGTGGTGCGTGAGGTCGAACCCGATCTCCCGGTGCAGCCGCCGGGCCACCCGGGCCGCCGACCGCTGCCAGCGGTAGTAGTGGAGTTGCTCGGCGAGGCCCACACGGTCCTCGCCCTCGCGCCAGTGCCGGGCCCGCTCGAACGGCAACCGGTGGTAGACGACGTGGAGGCCGGGCACGGGCGCCTCGGCCAGCCGCGCCTCGATGGCCTTGCGGAAGCCGGCGTAGACGAGCACCCACACGTCGTGGTACGCCGCCGAGCCCCGGGCGAAGGCCCATCCCTGGCCGGGCTCGGAGCCGCGCCCGGGCTCGCAGGCGTAGGCCACCATCAGCACCTTCTTCCGGCGGGGCGCACTCGGGGCCACCCCGGGAGCGTCCTGCATGAAATCGTCCTTCCTGAGTTGCCCGAACATGACGGCCCCCTCCGTCAGCGCCGCCATGAGCGAGGAGAACAGCGCGCCGGCCACGCCGAAGGCCCACACGCACGCCGCGCCGACGGTCGCCGCCACACCGGCCGCGCCGGTGCGGGCGAAGAACACCGCGCGCGGCTTCTCCATCGCGCGCAGCACGGCCTGGGCGACCGCCACGCACCCCATCCCCACCGGCAACAGCCCGACGAACCAGAGGAGGTACGCGTACCCGTCGTACTTCCCGTCGTAGAGCGCGCTCATCAGCGCCGGGCCGACGACGTCGAGCGTGAGGGCGTAGCCAACACTCATGACGAGCATCGCGCCGAGGGCGAGCGTGGCCGTCCGGCGCAGCGTCCCGGCCGTCCGTGCCCGGACGAAGAGGGGGACGAGCAGGTTGCCGAAGGCGTGGTAGACGTGGAGGATGGGCAGGATGAAGTTGAACAGGGCCCGGAGCGCGCCCGTCCCCTCCAGCCCGGCCCAGAGCGGCAGGATCAGGAACGGCAGGAACGTCTGCACCCACTCCATCCCCCCCGTTGCTACGGCCCACTTGCCGTACTCGCGGTGCTCGCGGACGGCCGCCTCGGTGAGCGCGGGGTCCCGCTCGCGGCGGAGCGGCACGCCGAGGCGGAGCCAGAGCCAACCCGTCGCCAGCAGGCTCGCCACGGCCATCCACTCGATGGCCGTCGTGACGGTCAGGCGGCCGAAATGGTTGACGAGGGCGGCTCCGCCGAGGAGCACCGCCGCATAGCCCACGCCTGCGATGACGGCCAGCCGGGGCTGCGTGCGGATGTAGCACGCGCCGCGCATCATCCACAGCGCCAGAATGGCCGCCTGGGCGACGGAAAGCACGAGCAACGCCCGCGCCAGCTCCGCCTCGCCGAGCAGCCAGAACGCGCCCGCCGACGCGGCCAGCGCCAGGCCCGCGAGGAGCGAGAACCAGCCGTGCCCGCTCAGCAGCACGCGGAGGTAGCGCCGCAGCCGCGCCTCGAACCGGCCCGAGCCGAACACGAGCATCGGCTCGATGAGGAGCCCGCCGTGGAACGTGCCCAGCAACAGAAAGAACGTGAAGGCGACCGTGTAGGCGCCGTACGCCTCCGGCGTCAACCACCGCGCCAGCAGCACGTTGACGACGAAGTTGGAGCCGGCGAAGAGGCCCTGGTCGAGGATCGTCCAGGTCCCCGTCGTCAGCCAGCCGCCCACCTGCCGCCGGGTCGTCGTCGAGATCGGGATCCGCATGCGTTCGTCCCCGTGGACGCGTGGAGGGCGGGCGGGCTCAGTTGCTCGTGAGCACCTGGATCACGAACGCCGCCGCCGAGAGCCCGCCCAGGACCGTCACGGCGTCCTGCCAGTCGAACCCCTTCGTCTGGACGACCTCGACGAGAAGGGTGTCGCCCTCCTGGAGCGTCGGGTAGGCGTCCGGGTTGGTGGCGGCGTCCTGGAGCGTCGTCGCGTAGATGGGCTCGGTGCCGGTGCGCGGCCGGAAGAGACGAAGCTCGACGCGGCGGCGCTGGCGCTGCTCGCGGACGTCCATGCGCGGACCGCCCGAGAGGGCGAGGAGCCGCCCGAGGTCCGTCCCGACACCGACCTCGTAGAGCCCCGGCTGCTGCACGGCGCCCACGACGGAAACCTGGACGGTGGCCTCGCCGGGGATGAAGTAGCGGTAGTAGGTCCCGGCGTTGGACTCGGTCAGTTCGGCGCGTCCGAACCGGCCCTGGGCCGCGTCGCCCTGCGCAGCGGCGGGCTGCGCGGCGGCAGGCACGGCGAGGAGGAGTACGGCACCGAAGAGAAGCGTGGGGCGTGGCATGGCGGATGGAGGGGGTCAGGCGGTGGAGGGGTGGGCGTACTTCGTCTGGTATCGGTACCCGAGCGTCCGGCTGAAACCGACGTGGCGCTTGGGATCGAACCGGTTGAGGACCGCGCCGATCTGGCCCAGCCCGGCCCCGGCCAGCTCGGTGGCGACCTGCGTGAGCGCGTCGGCGTGGGTCTTGTCGGCCCCGGCCACGAGGAGGGCGGCGTCGCAATACGGCGCCAGCACGGCGGCGTCGGCGGCGACGAGCCCCGGCGGCGCGTCGATCACGACGAGGTCGAAGAGCGAGCGGAGGCTGGAGAGCAGGAGCCCGGCGCGGTCGGGGCCCCAGAGGTCGTCGGGCGTGTCGGCCGCCTCCTTCGCCGTGAGGGCGAAAAGGTTGGGGACGGCCGTGCTCCAGTAAACGAGGTTCTCGGAGGCGAGCCCTTCGCCCAGCGCGGGCGAGGCCCCGAGGCCGAGGAAGTCGTGGACCGACGGGCGGCGGAGGTCGCCGTCCACCAGCAGCGTTCGGCGGCCGGCCTGGGCGGCGGCCACGGCGAGGTTGGCCGCGACGAGGCTCTTGCCGCACCCCACCTCGGGGCTCGTGACGACGAGCACCTGCGGCGCGCTCGTCCCCTGGAGCGCGGCGTGGAGGTGGCGGAACGCCTCCGCGTCGGGCGAGAACGGCCTGGTCAGCGCCACGAGGCCGGGCGAGACCATCCGGCCCTCGACGTCCACCGGCGCGCCCTGCGGCGTCTTGCCGAGGTCGGGCACGGTGCCGACGACGACGAACCCGTGGGCCTCGAGGTCGCGCGGCGTGTGGATCCGAGCGTCGGTGCGGAAGCGGAAGGCGGCGGCGGCGAGGCCGAGGAGCAGGCCGAGCATCCCGCCGAGGGCGAGGCTCATCGGGAGGTTCGGGCTCGACGGCTTGCGCGGCACCTGGGGCGCGCGGATGGTCTGGGCGAGGCCGAACTCGGTCTCCTCGGCCACCTGCGCCTCCTGCTGCTTCTGCGTCAGGAACAGCACGAGCTGCTCGGTGGCGGCGCGGTTGCGCTGGAGCTGCGCCAGCTCGCGCGACTGCTCGGGGATCGTGACGAGCACGCCGCTGGCCTCGGCGAGGCGGGCGCCGAGGGCGCTGCTCTCGGCCCGCGCGCCGTCCAGCGCCGCGCGCTCGGCGGCGATCTGGCGGCGGAGGTCGGCCACGTAGCCCTCGCCGTTGGCGCCGGTGCTCGACGGGTTGACGCCGCCCGCCTCGGCCACGTCGCCCGCGAAGTCGCCCGCGAGGCGGCGCTTCTGCTCGCGGAGGCTCGCGAGGCGGCCTTCGAGGGCGCGGAGGTCCGGGTGCGCCTCGGCGTTGCCGCGGTACTGCGGGTTGCGGAGGTAGATCTGCTCGACGACGCGCTCGAGCTCGGTGATCTGGCTGTCGAGCTGGCGGATCTCGCTCTCGGAGGTGGAGGCGGCGCGGGTGGCCATCCGGTTGCCGAGGCCGGCCATCTCGCGCTCGAGCGAGCGGAGCGTGGCCTCGCGCATCCGCACGTCGATGCGGGCACGGTCGAGGGAAGCCTGGAGGGTGGCGATCTGGCTGATGGCCCCCTGCGTCTGGGCGTCGAGGCCGACGGCGCCCGAGCGCGTCATGTAGTCGGCGATCTGCCGCTCGATCTCGTCGAGTTCGCCGCGGCGGCGGGCCACCTGCTCGTCGAGGAAGGTGCGCACGGCCGTGATGCGCTCGCGGCTCGTCTCGCGCGTCATGGCGGCGTACTCCTCGGTGTAGACCGTGGCGATGCGGGCGGCCTCCTCGGCGTCCCCGCTGGTGGCCGTCACGCGGATGGCGTCCACCTCGCGGTCGGCGGGGCGGACGGTGATGACCTTGTGCTGGATGTAGTCCGCGAGGGCCTCGACGGTCGGCGCGTCGCCGAGCTTCTCGACGAAGGTGAGCGCGTTCGCGCCGGGGCTCTCCAGGAGCCGGGCGGCCGTGCGCTCGGCAATGGCGGGGGCCTGCTGGAGGATGAGCGCCTGGTTGAGCACCTTCCGCGCCTCCAGCCCCGGCACGTCCACGAAGTCGCCCACGAGCGGGGTCTGGGCGCCGGCGGGCTGCTGCGTGCTGATGAGGAGAAGGCTGTACGCCTCGTACTTCTTCTTGCCGAAGAGGCCAAAGAGGAGCCCGGCCAGGAGGCCGGCCAGGAGCAGCCCGAGCGCGAGGCGGCGGTGGCGGAAGAGGGCCTCGCCCTTGTCGAGGAAGGCGCGGCGGGCCTCTACGCGCGGGGGCACGGGCGGGGCGCCGCCGCCCGAGGCCGGCTCGGGCGCGGGCACGACGGCCTCCTCCCGGCGGATCGGCGCCAGCGCCGTCGTCGGCGGCGCGTCGAAGCCGATGCGGAAGCCGGGGCCGTAGGGCGCCTCGCCGAGGGCGGGCAGCGCCGCCGGTGCGCCGTCCCCGAACGCGGCCGGTTCGAACCCGGCAGGCTCCGGCGCGAAGGGGTCGTCCACCTGGACGGCCGGGGCGAGAGGCTCCGCCTCGGCGAGTGGGACGGCCTGCCAGACCGGAGGCGCTGTCGGCGCCGGGCGTGCGGCGGTATCGAGGTCCTCGTAGACGGCGTCGTAGATACCGCCGCTGGGCGCGTCCGCCGAGGGCGCGGGCGCGTCGGGCTCGGTCGGGCGGAAGAACGGAGACGAGAAGGGACGGTCAGGCATCGGGGCGAACGTGGTGACGCCCCGCCGGAATCAAAGCCTGCGCCGAGCCTCTCGCGGCCCCGTTGCGCAGCCGAATGGCACTGCGCGCGTGACGACGGCGGACTCTAAACCCCCGCCGCCGTATCAATCTGGCCGGCCCGGATCGGCCCGGGACGCAACCCGCATGGATGGATTACGCCCGGAGTTCCCTCCCCCTCGCCACGGGCACCGCCGCGCTACCGGTCGCGCGGGGCCGAGTTGAAGGCGCCGCACCCTCCGAACCCCGGCTCTTCGAATCCGGCTCGCACGACGGCGTTCGCTTCCGGAATCCAGGTCAGCTCCGCCCGGTACGCCCCGCCAACTAATCCGAAGCCGTGCTCGACGTTCGAGAAGGTGCCCGGCTCGATGATCACCTCGGGGTCGAAGACCCCGCCCGGCGGGCGCCAGTCTTCGCTGGCAACCTCGGCCAGCATCGTCATCCGCAGGATGGAGAGCGGCCTGTTGCCCAGCTCCTGCTTAATCCGGCGCACGTCCTGCGTCAGATTGACGGCCGTCGTCCATCCGAACTCGTACGGCTCGGCCTCCCCCTCGAACGGCACGAGGTAGTCGAACGGCTCGCAGTCGGCCCCGTGGAGGCGGTAACGCACCTGGATGTTGTTGAGCTGGGGCGCCGCCTGCCAGAGGACCGGCATGTACACCCCGACGGTGAGGAACTGGGTCGTCTGCCGGAAGGGCTCGACGAGGAGGGGCATGCGCACGTGGGCGGAGGTCGTCGCGCCGTCGTCACGCTCCACGTCGACGCGGTACGAGGCGCCGTACTGGGGCTGGAAGTCGCCGAGGAAGACGTGCCCGACGGTGCCGTCCGGGAAGGTGACGACGGAATCGCGCCACGCCACGGTCTCTCCCGTCTGGAGGTTCGTAGAGGCGACCGTCGCGTTGAGCGGGACGGGCTCCAGGGGGTCCCGGTCGTTCGAGAAGGGGATCACGCGGATCGCCTGCCGGTCGCTCCGGGCGTCGAGAGCACCCCAGAGCGTGTAGTACGCGTCGATGGCGTCGGGCGGGGTGAGTTCCTCGTCGCAGCCGGCACTTAGGAGCGCGAGCACGAGGAGGGCGTAAAGCCGGTACTGCATGGGGCGGAGCCGTCCGTGGGCAGGGACCAGAGCGTCAGTCGTTCGACAGCTTGAGGCCGAAGGTGGGAAGGAGCGGAAGCTGATCGACGCGCCGGAGAGTGAAGAGGTCGTAGGCGAAGAGGTTGCGCCGGTCGTAGGCGTTGATGACGCCGGCGAGGGCGGTCAGCGACGCGGGGCCGAGATCGAACGTCCGCTCCACGGTGACGTCGAGGCGGTGGTAGTCGGGGAGGAGGCCGTTGTAGGGCCGCTCGTAGACGAGCCGGGGGTCCCCGGCCTCGTCGAAGACGTCGGGCATGCGGTCGGGCAGGATGTAGCGGTCGAAGCCGAGGGCGCGGCTGTAGGGCAGGCCGCTCCCGAACTGGAACAGCGCCGACACGTCGAACCCGAAGACGGGGACCTGGAGGAGGACGTTCGCCTGGTGGCGGCGGTCGTGCGGAGGCCGGAAGCGCTGCACCTCGTCCCCGTACCAGAGGTCGAAGTTGGGATGGGTGGCCGCATACTCCACCGTGGAGAGGCCGTAGTTGAGGCTAAGGCGGGCGCTGCGGGCGCGGAGTTCGAGGCGCGCGTCCATCCCGTAGGCGCGCCCCTCGGCGGGCTGGAGGGCGGTCGAAAGGCGGGGGAGTGCCGTCCACTCGGCCGTGGACAGGTTGCGGAGCCGCTTGTAGAACCCCTCGACCGAGAGGTCCAGCCAGTTCGTCGGCGTCACCTGGTAGCCGCCGAGCACGTGGAAGGCACGCGGGATGTCGCCGAAGGGCGCGGTCGTCCAGATGGTGAAGATGCTCGTGGCATCGCGGCGGTCGCTGATGCCGACGATGGACTGGTTGTAGAACCCGGCGGCAGCGCTGAGCCGGTGCGGGCCGGCCTCCAGCACGGAGCGCAGGCGCGGCTCGACGAACTGCTTGCCGAGGCTTGGCGACAGGGTCATCCGCAGGCCGGGCGTCACGCGGAGCACCTGCCCCACCTTCATCTCGGGCTCGACGTAGAGGCCGGCCTCGGTCACGTTGGAGGCGTCCACATCGAGGTTCTGGTAGAGCCCGTCGAGCTCGCTCTCGGTGTTCGTCGTCTGCACGAACCCGCCGAAGTACAGGTCCACCAGGCGCAGGAAGTACGTGAGGTTGAACTCGGCGCCGAACCGCGAAATCGCCGAGTACCGGCTTTCTTCGAGGCCGGGCACCTCGGCGGGGGCGCTCGGCCCCAGTTCCGTGTTCAGCGTCGCGTAGGAGAGGACGACCTCCGCCAGCGTGGGGGTCGCCGCCGGCAGGAGCAGGTAGCGCAGGCTGCCGGCCTGGTTCTCGTAGCGGACCTCGTCCGGCCGGAGCGATTCCGGGTCGCCGATCGTGCCGCTGTCCGTGGTGTAGAGCCCGCTCAGGGAGATCTGGCTCGACGGGCTCACGGCGTAGTGGACCTTCCCGAACACGTCGCCGAAGGAGAACGGCAGCGGCGCATCGACGAGGTGCTGGGCCCCCTGTTCGATGACGGAGTGGCGGCCCGTAAGCAGGAACGAGACCCTGTCGCGAACGATCGGCCCCTCGAAGGAGAGCCCGCTGACGAGGGGCGCCACGCTCGCGGAGGCCAGGAACCGCCGCTTGTTGCCGTTGCGCGCCGTCACGTCGAGGACGGACGAGAGCTGGCCGCCGAAGCGCGCGTTGTACCCGCCCGCGTAGACATCGGCAGAGGAGAGGATGTCCCCGGGGAAGGCGGAGTAGAACCCGAGGACGTGGAACGGCTGGTAGACCGGCATTCCGTCCAGCATGACGAGGTTCTGCGTGGGCTCGCCGCCTCGGATGAAGAGTTGCCCCCCCCGGTCGCCGGACGTGACCACGCCCGAGAGCGTGGTGAGGTAGCTCGCCAGGTCGCCCGAGATGTCCGGCGAAGGCACCGACCGCACGTCCTCGATGCGGATCCGCTGGAGCCCGGCGGTGACGTTGGCCGCCCCCGAGGTCCGCTCGCTCACGACGGCCTCGCCCAGCTGGGCCGTCGCCTCCACCAGCGAGACGTCGAGTTGGCGCACGCCCGGCTCGAGGTCGAGCGTGTCCGTGACCGTCTGGTACCCGATGAAGGAGACGCGGAGGACGTACCGCCCGGGCACGAGCCCGGCCACGGTGTAGAACCCGTCCAGGTCCGTCGCCGCCCCGTAGAGCGCGCCGTCGGCGTCCTGGAGCGCCACGTTCACCCCGGGGATGCGCTGGCCGCTGGCCTCGTCGGTGACGAAGCCCCGGAGGGCGGCCCGCTGGGCCTGCGCCTCGGCGCCGGTCAGGAGCACGAGGAGCAGAATGCCCCAGAGTATGCGGGCGCGCGGCAAGGGGAGCACGGGGTGGACCATCGAGGGCGAAGGGGGGCGCGTAGCGGGAACAGGGCGGCCGAATCTAACACGAGCCAACGCCGGATGGGGATCGCCAGGACGACCTCGGCACCCACCAAGTCAGGGCAATTCCATGCCCCCTCCACGGAGGGGGCCCGCGCCGCACGCGTAGCTTTCTCGCTGCGTAGCTTCTGCCCGGCCCGCCCCCCGACGCCCTGCCCCGCGCCATGCGCCTCCGTGCCCTCGCCCTCCTCCTCCCCGCCCTCCTCGTCGCCTCCGCCTGCGACGACAACCTCGGCCTGACCCCCGAGAGCACCGGCGTGCTCGGCGTGATCGAACACGACCGCGACTTCACCCAGCTCCACGCGCTCCTCGAAGGAAGCGCCCTGGCCGACGTGCTTGCGGGCGCAGGGCCCTACACCGTGTTCGCTCCCACCGACAACGCGTTCTACTACCTCGGCGGCGAGACGAACGAGGCCCTGCTCTCGCCTCAGAATCAGGCCACGCTCGACCGCATCCTCCGCTACCACGTCGTCCCCGGTCACTACGCCCCGTCCGACCTCACCGACGGCCTCGTCCTCGAGACCCTCGACGGCGTTGCGCTATCGGTCCGGCGCGAAGGGCAAGCCGTCTTCGTCGGCGAGGCCCGCGTCCTCGACGGCATCGAGGAGGTCAGCAACGGGGTGGTCTATCCGGTTTCGACCCTCCTCCGCTCGAACCTCGACCTCCGCGAGCGGCTCCTCGTCACGCCCATCGTCCGGGACTACGTGAACCTCCTCGACGCGACGGAGCTGCTCCCCGACCTGGGAGGCACGGAGCCCTTCACCGTCCTGGCCCCCGTCGACGACGCCTTCGCGCAGCTCGGGGCGCCGGGCGTGAGCCTCCTCTACAGCTCCACGAACCGCGACGTCGCCACGAGCCTGGCCCGCGCGCATGTCGTGACCGGCCTCGTGGACCTGGCCGGGCTCCCCTCGGGCACGACCCTGGAGACCGGCACGGGGGCCCCCGTCGTGGTGACGAACGAAAACGGCGTGCTCTACGTGTCCGGCCGGCGGGTGCTCTCACCCGCCATTCCCACCACGAACGGCGTCCTCTACCTCCTCGACCGCCTCCTCCTCACTGCGATCAACGTCGATGCCAACCTGCGGGTGAGCCCCTCCCTCTCGTCCTTCACCGAGGAGGCCCGGTCCATCCCCGATCTGCGCGCGCGGCTCCAGGGCGACGAGGAGCATACGGTGTTCGCCTTCACGAACACGACGTACAGCACCACCCAGCTCGCCGTCCGAAACGCCCTCCACTTCGACGAAAACGCCGCGCTCCACGCCCGGCTCATGCGAACACACGTCGTCGCCGGGCGGTACGCGCTCGCCGACCTCGAAGACGGCCAGGTCCTCGAATCCCTGGAGGGTACGCCGCTCCACGTCACGCGCCAGAACGGGGTCGTCCGGATCAACCAGCAGCCGATCCAGATGGAGCAGGCGGCCGCGAACGGGGTCATCCACCACCTCGGCGGCCTCCTCTACCCCGAGAGCGACGTCTTCGACTGGGCGATCCTGAGCGGCTTCGTGGATTACTCCCAGGCCATCCGGCGGGCCGGGCTCGAAGACGTGCTGCGGAGTACGGACCCGATCACCGCCTTCGGCTTCCCCGACGCCGTCTTCGATTCCATCCCCGACCTCATCTTCCGCCCCGAGCTGGCGGAGATCTTCCGCTTCCACCTCACCAACGAGAAGATCCCCGGGCTCATTGACGGGCTGGCGTTTACCACCCTCAACGGCGCAGAGCGGCTGATGACGTACGTGGTCGATCCGAAGGGCGAAGACTACTGGATGCTCGACAGCCTCCACGTCATCGGCTACACGCGGAAGGCTACGAACGGCCATCTCTTCTTCATCGCGTACACGGAGTAGGACCTGCCGCTGACCCTCTCGGCGCCCTCCACCGGTGCCGTCTGGCGGCCCTGAGATCGCCAGCGTCCGGCCTCCGGATCACACGATCAGCATACAGTCGCCGTAGCTGTAGAAGCGGTAGCCCGCCTCGACGGCGTGGCGGTAGGCCCGGAGCACGGCCTCGCGACCGGCGAACGCGCCGACGAGCACGAGGAGCGACGACCGCGGGAGGTGGAAGTTGGTCAGCAGCGCGTCCACCGCGCGGAAGCGGTAGCCCGGCGTGATCGTCAGGCCGGTCTCTCCGGAAAACGGGCGGATGCGGCCGCTCGCGTCGGCCACCGATTCCAGCGTGCGCGTCGTCGTGGTGCCGACGGCGACGACGCGCCCACCCCGCGCGCGTGCCGCGTTGACCGCCTCGGCGGCCTCGGCGGAGACCTCGATCCGCTCGGCCGCGACGGCGTGCGTGCGCAGATCCTCGGCCCGCACCGGTTCGAACGTGCCATAGCCGACGTGCAGTGTGACCTCGGCGATCGCCGTCCCCTTCGCGCGGAGCGTATCGAGGACGGCGGGCGTGAAGTGGAGCCCGGCCGTCGGAGCGGCCACGGCGCCGCGGGCGCGGGCGTAGACGGTCTGGTAGCGCTCGCGGTCGGCCGGGTCGGGCGCCTCGCGGCGGATATAGGGCGGGAGCGGCATCCGGCCGATCCGGTCGAGCACGGCGTCCAGCGGCTCGGCACTTTCGAATCGGACGCGCCGCTTCCCGTCGGCGAGCACGGCCAGCACCTCCGCCGTGAGGTCGTCGGCGAAGCGGACGCGGGCGCCCTCACGGAGCTTCCGGCCGGGCCGGGCGAGCACGTCCCACGTGCCGTCCTGCGCAGGCCGGACGAGGAACAGCTCGGCGCGCCCGCCGCCGGGCTCGCGCTCGCCGACCAGCCGGGCCGGGATGACGCGCGTGTCGTTGAGCACGACCACGTCCTCGGGCCGGATGACGTCCACGAACTCGGAGAACCGGTGGTCCGAGTAGTCGCCGGTCTCCCGGTCGAGGACGAGCATGCGGGAGGCGTCGCGGCGGTCGGCGGGCTGCTGGGCGATCTGCGCCTCGGGGAGGTCGAAGGCGTAGGCGTCGAGGTCGTAGTCGGTCATGCGCGGCGGTCGTGGCACGGCCGGAGAAAGAGCGCGGCGCCCGGGGGTTCCGAGCGCCGCGCCGAGGCGCGCCGATTCGCCGGTTCTTCCCGGCTAATACCGCCGCACGGTGACGA
>CAZOJJ010000015.1:0-60513 GCA_964580105.1 uncultured Rhodothermales bacterium
GAGGCCTCGTCGGCGGAAGCCTCCGAGGCGGAAGCCTCCGAGGCGGAAGCCTCCGCGCCACCCCCGGCAGCGCCGCCCAGGAAGGGCAAGACCGGCAGCGCACCCGACGCGCCCGGAGATCTCTGAGCGATGGCCGCGACCGGGGATCCGCATCCGCTGGAGCGCTGGGCCGACCGCTTCGAGAAGGCCGGCTGGCTGGAGCGCGTCGCTTTGCTGGGCGGGGGGGCTGTCCGCGTGACGGCGCAGGTGCTCGACAAAGCGCTCGACCGGGCCGCCTCGACGGTGGCAGAGGCCGAGCGGGCCGTCCGAGGCGAACTCGACCCCAACGTGCGCGACGCCGTCATCCTGGAGGAAATCGAGGAGCCCCGGACGCGGCGTCGCAATCCGGGCGCGTAACGCAGAGCCGACCGCATGAAAAACGGGCGGCCCCCTTTTCGGGAGCCGCCCGTTGGTCGTTGTAATCCCGGTGCCCTCAGGCGGCCAGGCTCCGGCCGAAGTCGAGGCCGAAGATCAGGGGGTGGAGCACCCGCTCCACCATGAGCGTGCCGTCGCGCGTCGTGGTCGTCTCGGCCTCCAGGAGGCCGTGGTCGGCCATCTCCAGGACGAGCGCGTGCCCGAGCTGCGACGTGTTGACGACGCCGGCCTCGGCGTCGAGGCGGAGCCAGCGGGCGGCGAGCCGGTTGATCTCGGGCCAGGCGAGCGACCCGTCCGGCCGATCCGAAGCGGTCTGGAGCACGTCGAGCACGAAGTCGGCGGCGAAGGGGAGCGAGGCCAGAAGGGGAGGGCGGCTCGGGGCGTCGGTCATGGGAGGCGCGGGTGGCGACGCGGGCAAGATGGAGCAGAGGGGGTGTCAGGATGCGTCACACCCTGAAAAAGATCGCGCCCCCGGGCATTGAGGCCGGGGGCGCGAAGGGCGGGGCCGATCCGGATCAGTTCACCACGGTCGGCTCGATCACGGTGCCGTCGCCGTCGGCGGGCACGGGCGGGCGGGGGAGGCGCTTCTCGCTCTCCGGCACGGCGAAGTAGGCCGCCGGGTCGGCAGCGGCCTCGGGGCTGAGGATGAGGTCCAGCGCCTCGTCGATGCGGCCGACGTACTGCACGTCGAGCCCCTCGATGGTCTGGTCCTTGATCTCGTCCACGTCCTTCCTGTTCTTCTCCGGGAGGACGACGGTCGCGATGCCCGCACGCTTGGCCGCGAGCACCTTCTCCTTGATCCCGCCCACGGGCAGCACGAGGCCGCGCAGCGTGATCTCGCCCGTCATGGCGATGTCGTGCTTGACGCACCGCTGGGTGTAGATGCTCGTCAGCGCCGAAATCATGGCCACGCCCGCGCTGGGGCCGTCCTTCGGCACCGCGCCGGCCGGGACGTGGACGTGGACGTCCCAGTAGCGGAAGGCGTCGAACGGAATGTTCAGGTCTTCGGCGTGGGCCTTCACCCACGAGAACGCCGCCTGGGCGCTCTCGCGCATCACGTCGCCCAGCTTGCCGGTGAGGATCATCCGGCCCGTGCCCCGGCTGACGGACGCCTCGATGAACAGGATGTCGCCGCCGACGGGCGTCCACGCCAGGCCGGTGGCCACGCCGGGCACCTCGGTGCGCTCGGCCACCTCGTTGAAGAGCTTCCGCGCGCCGAGGTACTCGGTCACGTCGTCCGCCTCGACGGTGCCGCGCTCGGCCTCGCCGGTGGCGACCTTCACGGCCACGCCGCGCACGACGCCCCCGATGACGCGCTCCAGCTGGCGCACGCCGCTCTCGCGGGTGTACCCGTCGATGAGGAGTTGGAGGGCCTCGTCGCTGATCGAGAACTGCTCCTCGGTGAGCCCGTTGCGCTCGACCTGGCGCGGGACGAGGTACTGCTTCGCGATGGCGAGCTTCTCGTTCGGCGTATAGCCGGTGATCTCGATGATCTCCATGCGGTCGCGGAGCGGCGGCGGGATCGTCTCGAGGTAGTTGGCCGTGGCAATGAAGAGGACCTTCGAGAGGTCGTAGTCGAGTTCGAGGTAGTGATCGTTGAAGGTGTCGTTCTGCTCGGGGTCGAGGACTTCGAGGAGGGCGGAGGCGGGGTCGCCGCGGAAGTCGGTGCCGAGCTTGTCCACCTCGTCGAGCATGAAGACGGGGTTGGAGGTGCCCGCCTTCTTGAGGCCCTGGATGATGCGGCCGGGGAGGGCGCCGATGTAGGTGCGGCGGTGGCCGCGGATCTCGGCCTCGTCGCGCACGCCGCCGAGGCTGATGCGGTGGAACTCGCGGCCGACGGCCCGGGCGATGCTCTTGCCGAGGCTGGTCTTGCCGACCCCCGGCGGGCCGTAGAAGCACAGGATGGGCGCCTTCATGTCGCCCTTGAGCTTGAGCACGGCGAGGTACTCCAGAATCCGCTTCTTGACGTCCTCCAGCCCGAAGTGGTCCTCGTCGAGCACCTCGCGGGCGCGGTTGATGTCGAGGTGGTCCTCGGAGATGTAGCCCCACGGCAGGTCGAGGATGGTCTCGACGTAGTTGCGCGTGACGCCGTACTCGGGGCTGGCCGGGTTCGTCCGCGCCAGCTTCGTGAGCTCCTTCTCCAGCGTCTCGACGACGGCTTCGGGGAGGAGGTCGAGCTTCTCCTCCATGCGCCCGCGCAGCTCCTCGGCCTCGGCCGCGCCGCCCTCGGTCTCGCCGAGCTCCTCCTGGATGGCCTTCATCTGCTGGCGGAGGAGGAACTCCCGCTGCTGCTGGTCCACGTCGGTGCGGACCTTCGAGCGGATCTCTTCGGAGATCTGGAGCACGCGGATCTCCTGCTCCAGGTGCGTGAGCACGAGCTGGGCGCGTTCGAGGATGGGCCGCGTCTCCAGCAGCGCCTGCTTCTTCTCCACGTCGATCTGGAGGTTCGACGCGATGAAGTGGATGAGGAACGACGGGCTCTCGATGTTCTGGATGGCGTAGGCCGCCTCGCTCGGGAGGTTCGGCGACATGTTGACGATCTGGATCGCCAGCTCCTTGATGGAGCGCACGCGCGCCGAGAGCTCCACGTCGTCGGTGCCGCCGTCCTCCTCGATGGGCTCGACCTGCGCGCGCAGGTAGGGCTCCTGCTGCGTGAACGCCTTGATCTCGAACCGCCGCTTCCCCTGGATCACGATGCTCACCGATCCGTCGGGCATCTTGATGAGCTTGAGGATCGTCGCGGCGGTTCCGACGCGGTAGAGGTCGTCCGGCCCGGGATTCTCGATCTCCACGCTCCGCTGCGCGACGACGCCGACGAGCCGGTCGCCGCCGTAGGCGTCCTTGACCAGCCTGAGCGAGGTGTCCCGCCCGACGGTGATGGGGAGGACGACGCCGGGGAAGAGGACGGTGTTTTTGAGGGCGAGGATGGGGAGCGTCTCCGGGAGGCTCGCCTCGTGCATCTCGCGCTCCTCGTCGGGCGTGAGGAGCGGGATGCTCTGTTCGGGATCGTCACCCACGAGGTACAGGGAAGGGGGGGGCATCGGGTAGGCGAAAAGGTGGCGATGGTCGGTGGGCGCGTGAACGTCGAAAACCGGGCCAAGTGCCGGGGTCTGTCAGAAGGGCCGGGGTCGGATGGGATCGAAGGCGGCGGCCCCGGAGTATCGCCCGCCGTTCCGCCAGTTCAACCGCGCCCGGTCCCTCGCTGCCTTGCGACTCGTCCGCCGTTCCGACCTCGTCTTCTCCGTCATCCTGGCCGCGCTGGCAGGGTTGACGGCGGTCGTGCTGGCGGGCCGGCTCGGGCTCAGCCCGTGGTGGGCGCTGGCCGCGGCGGCTCTTCCGCTGGCCGTCGGAGCCCGGCGCGTCGCCCGGCGCTACCGGGCCGTGCGACGCCCGTTTCCGTCAGGATGGCGCGAGTGGCTCCGGGTCCACGTCCCGCTGTATGCCCGCCTCGGCGACGAGGCGCGGCGCCGCTTCGAGCGGGACGTCCAGATCGTGCTGGCCGAGGCGGCCTTCGAGGCGGTGGAGGGCGTCGAGGTGACCGAGTCGCTCCGCCTCGGGGTGGCGGCGGGGGCGGCGCTCATGCTCCACGGCCGGCCCGACTGGGAGCTCCCGCGCGGCCGGACTTTCCTCTTCTACCCCGGCACCTTCGACGACGAGTACGAGCTCGACGACGTGGCCTCCTACGACGGCATGGTGCATCCGCAGGGGCCCGTGCTGCTCTCGGCCCCGGCCGTGGAGGCGGGCTGGTCCCGGGCCGACGGCTACAACGTCGTCCTCCACGAGCTCGCCCACCTGTTCGACTTCCAGGCCCAGGGCGCCGACGGCGTCCCCTCGCTCATGGACCCCGCCTCGGCCGACGCCTGGCGCGCGCTCGTCCGCGACGAGATGCGGCAGGCGCGGCTCGGGCGCTCGGTGCTCCGCCGCTACGCCTCCTCCAATCCGGTCGAGCTCTTCGCCGTGGCCGTCGAGCAGTTCTTCGAGCGGCCCGTGCGGCTCCAGCGCCACCACCCCCGCCTGTTCGACGCGCTCGTGGCGCTCTTCAACCTCGACCCCCGGACGGGCGAGGCGGACGAAGCCATGGCCGAGGCCAACCGCCCGAGCCTGATGGCGCGGCGGTGGGAAGAAGGGGATGGAGGACCTCGCTAGCATGCGGCCCGCTCCAACCGTTGGAGTGGGCCGTTGGTCTTTGAAACTGTGGGCGAAAGGCGTGGTCAGCAGTCGCCCGTACAGGAGTGATTACACCAAGAGCCTCCTTCGCCGCCGCCAGGACGCCAACAGTCACAGTAGAAGCCGCCACCTGGTTGATAACCCAGCGTGCATCCCGAGCAGTTCACGCCGGTGCACGTGTGTCCCCTCGGCGGCCGCTCAAACGTGCCGTTTTCCGTGAGACGGCCGAGCGATCCATCCTCCTCCTGGTGCAGGTCGAGTGCGATGGTGACGCAGCGGCCGTCTACGTCCTGTCCCCGGCCGACGAGGAAGTAGCCGGGGCCGATCTTTACGACTTCCGGTTCAGACTCAAATGAAGCGAACCGTACGTCAGAATTGATCCGTTCGAGGCCCTCGCGCAGGAGCGTTTCCGCATTCGAGGGTTCGGCCAGAAGGACGATCTCTTCATTGTCCAAGCGCGCCACCGCAGCGGGGATGCTCCCCGATCTGTCCACCACATCGCAGGCCACGATTCCTAGCGTGAGCGTGGCAAAGAGCGCAGATGCAATGACGAGTACCCGAGTAATCGATCTGTTCATAACGAGTCTCGTTGGTCCAGATAAAAAGGTCGTCGTCAACGTAGGGCACGCTACCGTACTTGTCAAGATCGATAGCAAATTTGCGCTTACGCGCGTCGCGGTTCTCCAATCACCCGCTGAATCACCCCCTCCAGCACGTCGAGCTTGAAGGGCTTCTGCACGACGGCCACGATGTGCTCGGCGCCTTCGTGGGCGTCGGTGTCGCCGGTGAGGAGGAGGACGGGGAGGCCGGGGTTGCGCTCGTGGAGGTGGTGCGCCAGCTCGCGGCCGTTCATCTCCGGCATCGAGAGGTCCGTGATGACGAGGTCGACCTCGTGGGCGTCGAGGTGGGCGAGGGCCTGCGGGCCGCTCTCCACCTCGGCGACGTCGTGGCCGTGGAGGCGGAGCAGCTTGGCCGTGACGGTGCGCACCATCGGCTCGTCGTCCACGATGAGGATGCGGGCGCGAATGGGCTCGTCGGTGGACGGGGCGTCCGAGTCTTCGAGGGACGCGGCGGCCTTGCGGTCGGCAGGGGGGAAGGAGAGGCAGAAGCGGGTGCCCTTACCCGGTGCGCTCGCCACCTCGATGGCGCCGTTGTGCTCCTGCACGATGCCGTAGGAGACGGTCAGCCCCATGCCCGTGCCGCGCTCGCCCTTCGTCGTGAACAGCGGCTCGAAGATGCGCGCCTTCACCGGCTCCGACATCCCCACGCCGGTGTCCTCGACCTGCACGACGGCTCCGCGCGCCGGGTCGTGCAGCGTCCGCAGCTTCAGTGAGCCGCCCCGAGGCATCGCCTGGACCGCGTTGAGGATGAGGTTGACGAGCACCTCGCGCAGCTCCGTCGGCCAGCCGAGGACGGGCGGCACGGCCTCGAAGTCGGTCTCCAGACGGATGTCGATGCCCTGGCGGCGCGGCTCGTTGTACCAGTAGGGGCGGGTGAGGGTGAGGACCTCCTCGGCGAGCTGGCAGAGGTCCACCAGCTCGAAGTGCTCCTGCTTCTCGTGGCGGATGTATTGCTGGATCTTCTTGACGAGGGCCGCGCCGTCGCCGGCGGCCTGTTCGAGCGTCTTGAGGTGGGCGCGGGCCTCGACGGCGTCCGGGGTGAAGGGGAGCGTGCCGTGGAGGAGCTCGGCGTGGCCGAGGATGGTCGTGAGCAGGTTGTTGAAGTCGTGCGCGATGCCCATCGCCATCTGGCCGAGCATCTCCATGCGGCGGCGGCGCGTCTGGTCGGCCGCCCAGCTGACGGGCTCCTGGAGCACCTCGCCGGTCAGCACGACGGGGTAGTGACCGGGGCGGAACTCGGGCAGGCGGACGGGGAGGTAGTGCAGGAGCACGGGGACCTGTCGGTGGTCTTCCGGCCGATCCACGAGGAAGACCTGGTGGGCCACCAGGAGCCCGCGCGCCGCGTCGGTGAGGTAGGTGTTGGCGAAGCGGACGTCCTCGACCGGAAGCCGGCCCCAGAGCCCGTCGTCGCCGAAGACCTCTCGCCACGCCTCGTTGCAGTGCAACCGCTCGCCGTCCGGGTTGCACGTGGCGACGAGCAGCTCCGGGGCGACGAGGGGAAGGGCGTCGTGGGTGTCCGGGGTGAGGTCCATGCGGCGGAGGGGTGAGGCCGGTAAAGTAAGGGCGAGCGCCGAGGGGAGCGAGCGGGAACGCCCCACGAGGATGCGTGGAAGTCGCCCCGGGAGGCCACCCGTGCAGGCGGCGGGTGCGTAGCTTTCGGCCCGCCCTCTTCCGCCTGCCTGCCTCCCCATGTGGTCCGATTCCATCCTCGACACCATCGGTAACACGCCGCTCGTGCGCCTGCAGCGGCTCGGGGCCGACCTCCCCGGCACGCTGCTCGCGAAGGTCGAGTTCTTCAGTCCCGGCGGCTCGGTCAAGGACCGGATCGGCGTGGCGATGATCGAGGACGCCGAGCGGAAGGGGCTGCTGAAGCCGGGCGGTACGATCATCGAAGGGACCAGCGGCAACACCGGCGCCGGCCTCGCCATCGCCGCCATCGTGAAGGGCTACACGTGCATCTTCACGACGACCGACAAGCAGAGCCAGGAGAAGATCGACGTGCTCCGCGCCCTCGGCGCCGAGGTCATCGTCTGCCCGACGGCCGTCGCGCCGGACGACCCGCGCTCCTACTACTCCGTGGCGAAGCGGCTCTCGGAGGAGATCCCCAACTCGTTCTACCCCAACCAGTACGACCACCCCGCCAACTCCGAGGCGCACTACCGCACGACCGGGCCGGAGCTGTGGGAGCAGACCGACGGCCGCATCACCCACTTCGTCGCGGGGGCCGGGACGGGCGGGACGATCTCCGGCACGACGAAGTACCTCAAGGAGCGGAACCCGTCGGTCAAGACGATCGGGGTGGACCCCTACGGCTCGGTCTACTACAAGTATTTCCACACCGGCGGCGAGTTCGACGAGAACGAGATCTACCCCTACTTCACCGAGGGCGTCGGCGAGGACATCCTCGCGGGCAACATGGCCTTCGACCTCGTGGACGACTACGTCCGCGTGACGGACAAGGAGGCCATGCAGATGACGCGCCGCCTCGCCCGCGAGGAGGGGCTCTTCGTCGGGCAGTCGAGCGGGATGGCCGTGGCCGGCGCGCTCGCCTGGATGGAGGCCCACCGCGCCGACCTGACCGACGAGGACGTGGTCGTCGTGCTCCTGCCGGATTCCGGCTTCCGCTACCTCGCCAAGACCTACAACGACGAGTGGATGCGCCGCCACGGCTTCCTCGACGACGCCGCGATGACCGTGCGCGACGTGCTCGCCGCGCGCCGCCGCCAGGGTGAGGTCGTGAGCGTGGCGCCGGACGCCACGCTCGCCGAGGCTGTCGCCACCATGACGGAGCACGGCATCAGCCAGGTGCCGGTGTTCGACGCCGAGGGGCACGCCGTCGGCAGCCTCACCGAGCGGCACATCCTGGCCCGCCTCGTGGAAGAGCCCGAGGCGCGCACGAAGCCCGTCGCGGAGGTGATGGCTCCGGCGCTGCCCGTCGTTGAAGCCGACATCGACGTGGAGGGGCTCTCGGCCTACCTCAACGGCGAGGCCGGCGCCGTCCTCGTCAAGTCCGTCGACAACGCGCACCACATCGTCACGCGGAGCGACCTCATCGCCGCGCTGGCGCAGGCGGGCCGCAACGGCCGCCCGGCCTGAGCGGCGGCGAGCGTATGCCAACCGAGCGAGGTCACCGTACTCACGACCAGCGAGGGGCTGCCCACCAGTGACGCCTTCCGGGGCGTGCTCTGGCAGGACGGCCGCGAGATCCCGATCACGGGCCTGCACGATCTGCCCCCGGCCGGCGACGGCTTCGGAGACTGGCGGATCGGGGCCGTGGATCTCTACCTCGGCCAGAGTACAGCCGAGAAGTGGGAGGTAGTCTCGCTCTCGCACGCCAGCGACGTACAGGATTTAATCCGGGCCTGGGGAAGAGCTCAGGAGAGTATGGACGGCGGCACTACATGGGACGACGGCACATGGCTGGGTTCCACCGCTTACAACGCGGATGAAATTGTTGGTGTAGGCCGCGACTATATGCCGGCTGGACCGAGATGGTGGCAAGGCGAAGGACACCATAGATTCCAAGACGGAACGCAAACGTGGATCTTTGGCACCAACACAAACATACTCTACAGCAACGTAGGGAATGCAGAGTGCAAGCCTTCGAACCTGAGCCCGAGCGGGCAGAGCTACAGCTACGGCACCTCGATTAACTTCTCGTGGTCCGGTGCCTCCTGCGCCTCAGGCTACCAGGTCCGCTACGCCTACGTCAACTTCGACGGCAGCGTCACGTACTCACCCATCCTGAACGTCAGTGGCACGAACTTCTCGGCCTCCGGCGCCAGCGGCTACTACCAGCCGTTCCGGGTGGGAACGCACGGGTGGACCGTCCGCGCCGTGGCTTCCGGCTACGACACGCCGTGGGTGGGCAGCAGCTTCGCGATCACGAGCGGCGGGGGCTCGGGGTGTGACCGCACTACGGGCGGCGATTCCCCGCTCGCCCCGCCCGTCTGCGACGAGTGAGCCGATGACCCCGTCCCGCCGCCTCTTCGCGTGGGCCCTGCTTTTTGGCGGGTTGCTCACGCTCGGCCTGGCGTGCGACAGCGGCGAGCCCGGCCCCGATCCCCCGGAGCCGGGCTCGCTCGCCGCCGCCCTCGACGGCGAGGACGGCTTCTTCGAGGCCGCCGATGCCGTCGCCACCGACGAGCACCTCTTCGTCGCCCTCGCCCAGCACACGAAGGATGCAGTTCTGGGTGTGCTGACGTATGAGGAGATCTGGCTACTTACCCTCGACCGACGTGCCGGAACCTGGATCGCAGAGCCCATTAGCCGCTCCGTTGAGCCTGATCAACACCCCGCTCTCGCACGTACGCCTGACGGCACGGTTCACGTGGTCTGGAGCGAGGCAACCGAACGCGCAGCAGAGTTATTCGCTCGCAGGCTCTGGCACGCGCAGCGACGTCCCGATGGGACGTGGACCGCACCCACGTTAGCGTGGGAAGGTTCGCCGCGCATCGGCGCCACGCTCACGGGTGCGAGCCGACCTGCTCTGGCTGTCGACGGCGCCGGACGTCTCCACGCCGTCTTCTCGGCCGAATACGACGACGGCGGATTTCCCGGCCCGCAGGTCAGCGTGATCACGTACGAGGGGGGGCGTGGAGTGCGCCGGTGCTCCCGGCAGGGTGGCTGGGCCGCACAAACCAAGCTTCTCCGAGAGCGTCGCCAACGGGGGCGTCGGTGCTGCCACGGATGGGGCGGGCTGCCTCCATCTCGTGTGGGAAGAGGCTGAGGTGGACATGGGCGAGGTGCTCTCGCGGGAGATGCACTACGAACGGCTCGGCGCGTGCCCGGATTGACCACCGGGTCGGCGGGCGTACCTTCGCCTCTCCATTTTCCAGCGAACGACCGGCATGGACGCCAACGAAAACGCCCGCCCGCAGCAGCCCCAGCTCAGCATCGAGCTGACCGAGGAGACCGCCGAGGGCATCTACGCCAACCTCGTGATGATCGCGCACTCGCCCGAGGAGTTCATCCTCGACTTCATCCGGGTCATGCCGGGCGTGCCGAAGGCGCGCGTCAAGAGCCGCATCATCATCTCGCCGCCCCACGCCAAGCGGCTCCTGGCGGCGCTCGACGACAACATCGGCCGCTACGAGGCGCAGTACGGCACCATCGGGGAGCCGAGCCAGGCGCCGCAGTTCACCTTCCAGCCGCCCGGCGGCGAAGCGTGAGAGGAAAGGAGAAGTAGGAAGGGAGAAGTAGGAAGGGAGAAGTAAGAAGGACTAACCGGAGTCTCTTCCTCACTTCGCACTTCGACCGTCCCGCTTGCCACGGCGCCGTCGCCGGTCGGGGCGTACTCGGCCCAGACCGCCTCGGTGGCTTCGAGGAGGGCGTCGAGGTCCTCCCGCGTGTGGCGGGCCATGACGCTGACGCGGAACCGCTGCTGCGTGGCCTTGACGGCGGGGTACTCGATGTGGTTGAGGAAGAAGCCGCGCGCGTGGAAGGCGAAGGCCATCGCGCGGATGTCCATGCTCACGGGCACCGGCAGCGCGATGATGGCCGAGTCGCCGTGGGCGTCGAAGCCGAGGCGGCGGAAGCCGGCCGTGAGGTAGGCCACGTTCTCCATCAGCCGCGCGTGGATCTCGGGCTCGCGCTCCAGCACGTCGAGGCCGGAGCATTTAGCATACGCTCCCCCTTCTGGTCTTCGATGCCGCAGAGGGGCCGTCCTGCGCACACGATTAGACTTTGTGCCTCGAACAGGTATATTAGCCGCTACCCACCACGACATAACGCGTCCTTCTCAGTGCTCCTCAGCGCCTCCCACCCGCCGGTGAGCCCAACCCGACGAGGTGATCATGCACCTTCTTCGTAACCTCTCTCTCTCGGCTTTACGTGCTCAGCACGCTGACCGCCGTGCTGGCCCTCGCGGCCTGCGACAACGCAGCACCGAATCCGGCCGGTGCCCACGCGGCCGGCGCGGCGGCGCTGTCCGCGGCTGACCTCCCGCCCGAGGAGGCCGCCCGCCTCGACGCCCAGAGCCGCCGCGCCCTCGATAAGGCCCACCTCGGCGCCTTCGTCGCCGCCCACACGGACGCGGCACGCTCGACGGCCGAGGTCACCGTACTCACGACCAGCGAGGGGCTGCCCACCAGCGACGCCTTTCGCGGTATGCTCATCCGCGACGGCCGCGAGATCCCGATCACGGGCCTGCACGATCTGCCCCCGGCCGGCGACGGCTTCGGAGACTGGCGGATCGGGGCCGTGGATCTCTACCTCGGCCAGAGCACCCAGGAGAAATGGGACGTGGTCTCCCTCTCCAGCGCCAGCTATACGCACGACTTCATCATGTCACACGGGCAGGTCAACGAGAGCGACGACGGCGGCGTAACCTGGGACGCCGGGACCTGGCTCGGCTCCGGCGCCTACAACACCGGCGAGGCCGTCCTCGTAGGCCACGACTACATGACCGGAGGGCCGACGTGGTGGAAGGCGAAGGGCAAGCACGAATTCTCAGATGGGCTTGACTTCGAGCGTCTTACTTCCGAGACCGGCACGCTCTACAGCAACGTCGGCAACAACCCCGTGTGTGCGCCGTCGAACCTGAGTCCAAGCGGGCAGAGCTACGGCTACGGCGCCTCGATCCAGTTCTCGTGGAACGGCGCCTCCTGCGCGTCGAACTATGAGGTCCGTTTCGCCTACGTCAACTTCGGCGGCACCGTCACCTACTCGCCCATCATCGAAATCAACAATGGGACGAGCTTCTACGCCTCCGGCATCAGCGGCTACTACCAGCCCTTCCGCGGCGGCACGCACGGCTGGACCGTCCGCGCGGTGGCCTTGGGCTACGACACGCCGTGGGTGAGCGGCAGCTTCACCATCTCGAACGGCGGGCCATGCGGCCGAGGCGGTGACGGCTCCTCGTCGTTCATTCCGCCCCAGTGCTGAGGCCAGAGGCGATGACCACCACCCGCCGCCTCGGCCACCGCCCCGGCGTGTGGGGCCTGCTCCTGGGCGGGCTCCTCACGCTCGGCCTCGCGTGCGACAGCGGCGAACCCGGCCCCGATCCCCCGGAGCCGCGTTCGCTCAACGCTGCTCTCGAAGGCGAGGACGGGGTCTTCGAGGTCGCCGACGCCGTTGTCACCGACGAGTACCTCTTCGTCGCCCTCGCCCAGCGCACCAGCGACCGAAGGCCCGGACGCTTCACCTACGAAGATGTGTGGATGCTCACGCTCGACCGCCGCACGGGCACCTGGAGCGCCGAGCGAATCAGCCTCTCGCCCGAGGCCGAGCGCCATCCTACACTCGCGCTCACCTCCGACGGCACGCTCCACGCACTCTGGGCCGAGACCCTCCTTACCTCCATCGGCACCTTCGACCGGGCGCTCTGGCACGCGATGCGTCGCCCCGATGGGACGTGGACGCCGCCGAAGGCGGCCTGGCAGGGTCCGCCCGAGGTCGGCGTCACGCTCAGTGGGGCTGACCCGGCCACGCTCGTGGTGGATGCAACTGGGCAGCTCCACGCCGTCTTCTCGGCCGACTACGATGATGGTGGGCTTCCCGGCCCGCAGGTCAACGTGATCACGTACAGAGGGGGCACGTGGAGCGCGCCCACGCTGCCGGCCACGCGCAACGACGCGCAGGCGACGGGGGCGGCGCTTCCGGGCACGGGACTCGTGGTGGCCTACGTGGACCGGGGCTACGGGTACGAGACGGACGGAAGCCACACCGAAGCGGTGATGGCGATCCGCAGCGGGGACGGGGGCCAGACGTGGAACGAGCCGGTGGTCGTGGCAGCCCTTGGTGAGGAGCCAGGGGCCTCGTACGACCCGCACTTAGAGAGGGATGAATCCGGAACGGTACATTTAACCTGGCGGAGTAGGGGTGCGTGCAGCGATTTTCCCTGTGAGGTATGGTACGCGTATTCCCTCGACAGTGGAATGTCTTGGGAGAGTAACCTCGTCCACCGAGCCGGCTACGTGCAGAAACCACAGCTTACGTCCGAGTGGGGCGAGCCAGTCCACTTGCTGTTTGCTGAATCCTCCTATTTCGGGAGTGAAGAAGGTAAGCTGCTTCAGCATCTTGTCCAAGATGGCAATGTATGGGAGACCGAACCGGCCCTAACAAAAGGTCCTATCACTAACGGAGGCGTCGGGGCTGCCGTGGACGCAGCGGGCTGCCTCCACCTTGTGTGGGAAGAGGCAGAGGTAGATATGGGCGAAGTGCTCTCGCGAGAGCTGCATTACGAGCGGCTCGGCCCGTGCGCGGATTGATTGCCTGAGTGCGAAAGGCCGAGCCGTTGCCCTACTTCTCGCTTCGCACTTCGACCGTCGCCCGTCCCAGGACGCCGTCGCCGTGGGGGGCGTGCTCGGCCCAGACCGCCTCGGTGGCTTCGAGGAGGGCGTCGAGGTCCTCCCGCGTGTGGCGGGCCATGACGCTGACGCGGAACCGCTGCTGCGTGGCCTTGACGGCGGGGTACTCGATGTGGTTGAGGAAGAAGCCGCGCGCGTGGAAGGCGAAGGCCATCGCGCGGATGTCCATGCTCACGGGCACCGGCAGCGCGATGATGGCCGAGTCGCCGTGGGCGTCGAAGCCGAGGCGGCGGAAGCCGGCCGTGAGGTAGGCCACGTTCTCCATCAGCCGCGCGTGGATCTCGGGCTCGCGCTCCAGCACGTCGAGGCCGGCGTGGACGGCCGCCACCGTCATCGGCGGGATGGAGGCCGAGAAGACGTAGGCGCGCGAGGAGAGGCGCAGGAAGTCGGCCACGTCGCGCGGGCAGCAGACGAAGCCACCGGAGACGCCGAACGCCTTGGAGAACGTGCCCATCACGAGGTCCACCTGGCCGTGGACGCCGAAGTGGGTGCTCGTGCCGCGCCCGCCGGGGCCGGTGATGCCGGTGCCGTGGGCGTCGTCGAGGACGAGCAGGGCGCCGTGCTTCCGGCAGAGGGCGACGAGTTCGTCGAGCGGCGCGAGGTCGCCGTCCATCGAGTAGACGCCCTCCACGCCGACGAAGCGGTCGCCGGGCCGGCCGTCGTAGGCGGCGAGCAGGGTTTCCAGCGCGGCGAGGTCGTTGTGAGGGAACGTGATGCCCGTGTGGCCGCCGAGGCCGAGGCCGTCGATGAACGAGGCGTGGCTCAACTCGTCGTAGAGGACGGTGTCCCCCTTCGTCGGGACGCAGCTCATCAGGCCGACGTTGGCGCTGTAGCCGCTCCCGTAGAGCACGCACTCCTCGGTGCCCTCGAAGGCGGCCAGCCGCTCTTCCAGCGCGCGGTGGATGCCGAGGTAGCCGTTGAGCATCGGCGGCCCGCCGATGCCGGCGCCGTACGTGTCGAGGGCCTCGCGGACCTTCTCCCTGACGTACGGGTGGGTGGCGAGGCCGAGGTAGCTGTTCGACCCGAACATCCGCATCCGCTGCGTCGTGCCGTCGTGGTTGCGGACGAGGACCTCGCGGTCCATCGGCGAGAGCACGTGGCGGAAGATCTGGAGGCCGCCCGCGTCGTGGCGCTTGAGGCCGGTCAACCAGTCCGAGAAAAGCGACGTCCGTTCGCGGAAACCAAGGCGACGCCCCTGGAGGAAGACGTCGAGGAGGGTGAGGTCCGAGTAGTTGGACCCGGGCTCGGATGCAGGCATGGTAGGCTCCATTGGGGGACTCTCGCCGTAGTGGGCAGTGGGTGAAAGCGAGCAGAGCCGTACGCAATAAACGGTGTTTCGGGCGAAAAGTAAAGCGCTTGCGGCAAGGTGAAGGGGGTGCGCAGAAGGGGAGCCCCTTGATTGTCTTCGGGTTAGCCTCGATACCTGAGGGCAGGAAGAGAGGCACATCCTTTGAACCTTCGCGGCTGTCCCCCGTTTTCTCCCCGCGCGATGGTTCCGCCGTTCCCTTTCTCTCCGACCGCTTCCGTTTCTGCCCCGAAGCCGTCGAGCTTCGGCCTCGCGCTCGTGAGGGTGGCGGGCGACGACTCCGCGCTGCGGGCGGTGCTCCACGCCCGCGCCTGGGCGGCCTACCGGGAGGCCGGCTTCCCCGAAGGGCCGGACGAAGACGGGCTGGATCGCTGGTGGTCGGCCCGCATCGACGGGATGCGCAACTGACGATCTAGGAGCCGAGTGCGGCGTCGTACGCCGCCTCCAACTGCCGCGCGAGGACGCGGACGTCGTCGGACGGTGAGGGGTGGAGGAGCGGCAACGGCGTGAGCGTGGCCGTGACACGCCGCGTGCGGGCGGCCAGCCGCCAGGCCGCACGGGGAATGGATTCGCCCGGGTGCCACGCTGCCGCCTCCAGCGGGTCGAACGTGACGACGACGGGGAGTACGGGCACCGCCGCCGCGGCGGCGACCTCGAAGGCCCCGTGCCGGAACGGGAGCACCCGCCCGCCGGGACCGATCTGGCCCTCCGGCGCGACTACGATGGGGGGATAGGCGCGGTGCCGCAGCTTGCCCACGAGCGCCTCGCGCGACGCCGCCCGGCTGCCCTCGTCGCCCCGGTTCACGAACACGGTCCCTACGCCCGTCGCCATCCATCCGATGAGCGGGATCGTCCGCACGCCCGCCGCGCTGAGGAACCGGGCCGGACCCACGGCCAGCACCGCCAGCGGGTCGAGGTAGGAGAGGTGGTTGATGAAGAGCAGCCCGGCGTGGCGGCGGATCGCCTCGGGGCCGGTACACTGGAGGCGGACGCCGAAGACGAGGAGAAACAAACGCGTGAGGCCGATGGCCGCCCAGAGAGCCGGCCGCGCGCCCCGAATCCGCCCCGGCAGCAGCGACGCGAGCAGCACCGCCGCCGTCCCCACGAGGAGGGCCGGGACCATCACGGCGAAGCGGGCGAGGCCGGCGAGGACGGCCCCCACCGTGAGCCGGTGGGCGGGACGGGGCGGGGTGTACTCGATGCGCTTCGCCACGACCGTCCGGCTACTTGGGCGCGCGAACGAGCAGCGCCAGCCCCACGACCGCGAACACCACGTGCGGCAGCCAGGCGACGAGCAGCGGCGGCAGCTCCTCGGCGTACCCGAACGGCTCGGTGATCTTCTGCAGCGCGAGGTACACGAACGCGACGAACAGCCCCAGCGCCAGCTGGAAGGCCTGCCCGCCGCGTCGCCGCCGCGCCGCCAGCGGTACGCCGACGACCACGAGGATGAGGTTGGCGAGCGGATACGTGAACTTCGAGTGGTACTCGACGAGCGGACGCCCGAGCCGGCTCTCGCCCGCCCTCCGTAGCGACTCGATGTACTCGCGGGCCTCGGGGATCGTCAGCCGTTCGGCGTCGCGCTCGGAGCGGGCGAGGTCGCGCGGGAGCACCGAGAGCGTGGTGTCGAAGTCGGTGTGCTCGATCCGGCGCAGGAGGCCGTCGGGGCCGAAGGTGGTCGTGACCGGGTCGGAGAGCGTCCACCGCCCGGTGGAGTCGTTCCACACCATCTGCTCGGCGTCGAGGCGGCGGGCGAGGCGGGCGGGGGCGCCGGCCTCGGTGGTGTCCGCGGCGAAGTCGAGGAGGGCGACGCGGTAGGCCTGGCCCAGGCTCGGATCGAAGAAGCCGACGGCCAGAATCGAGCCGGGCGCCGTCTGCCGGTGGATCGTGCTGAGGTTCGTCCGGCCGGGGGCGTCGCGGTAGTAGCGCTGCTGGAAGTCGAGGACGACGTCGTTGGCCGGGGGGACGACCCAGCCGTTGAACCCGAGCATGAAGCCCGTCACGAGCGCGCCGGCCACGGCAAACGGCGCCAGCACGCGGTAGAGCGAGACGCCCGCCATCGTCAGCGCCGTCAACTGCATGGACTGGCTGAGCCGGGCCGTCGTGTAGATGGCCGCGAGGAAGACCGCCAGCGGACTCGTCAGCTTGACGATCTCGGGGATGTAGTGGAGGTAGTACGTCCCGAACACCTGCCCCGGCGTCGCCCCTCGGTCCATGAAGTCGTCGATGTACTCGACGTAGTCGAGCACGACGAAGAACACCACGAGCAGCCCGAGCAGCAGCGCCGTGGCGGCGAAGAAGCGCCGGAGGACGTATCGGTCGAACCGGGTCAAGGGAATCGGAGGATCCGGGAATCGGAGGATCCGGGAATCGGAGGATCCGGGAATCGGAGGATCCGGGAATCGGAGGGTCGGGGGCACGCGAAGATCGGGCGAGTATACCGCCGCCTCGGGCACGCGGAGGGGCGGGGTCGTAGCTTTCGAGGCCTCTCCGGGTCCCCTCGATCCACACCTTCCCCAATCCCCGGATTCCCCGATCCCTCGATTCCCCGATCCCTCGATTCCCCGATCTCCCATGAAGGTCCACGAGTACCAGGCCAAGGACATCCTCGCCCAGTACGGCGTCACCGTGCAGCGCGGCCTCGTCGCCGACACGGTCGAGGCGGCCGTCGAGGCGGCCGAAACGATGGCGACCGACGGTGTGACGCAATTCGTCGTCAAGGCCCAGATCCACGCCGGCGGGCGCGGCAAGGGCGGCGGCGTGAAGTTCTGCCCCACGCTCGACGACGTGCGCCCGGCGGCGGAGAAGATCCTCGGCATGCAACTCGTCACGCCGCAGACCGGCCCCGAAGGGCAGCTCGTCCGCAAGGTGCTCGTGACGGCCGCCGAGGACATCGCCCACGAGTACTACGTCGGCGTCACGCTGGACCGCGCGCGCGGGCAGAACGTGATCATGGCCTCCACCGAGGGCGGCATGGAGATCGAGGAGGTGGCGGAGCGGACGCCCGAGAAGATCGTCAAGGTGTACGTGGACCCCGCCGTCGGCCTCCGGCCGTTCCAGGCCGTCGAGGTCGCCAGCCGCCTCGGCTTCGAGGGCGCCGCCTTCAAGGAGGCCACGAAGTTCATCCGCGCGCTCTACCGGGCGTACGAGGAGTCCGACGCGACCATCGCCGAGATCAACCCGCTCGTGCGCACCACCGACGGCCGCGTCGTCGCGCTCGACGCCAAGGTCAACCTCGACGACAACGCGCTCTTCCGCCACGCGGATCTGGCCGCGATGCGCGACGAGCACGAGGAGGACCCGCTGGAGGTCGAGGCCGGCAAGCATAACCTCAACTACATCAAGCTCGACGGCAACGTCGGCTGCATGGTCAACGGCGCGGGCCTGGCGATGGGCACGATGGACCTGATCAAGCTGGCCGGCGGCGAGCCCGCCAACTTCCTCGACGTCGGCGGCACGGCCAATGCAGAGACCGTCGAGGCCGGCTTCCGCATCATCCTGTCGGACCCGAACGTGGAGGCCATCCTGGTCAACATCTTCGGCGGCATCGTCCGCTGCGACCGCGTCGCGCGCGGCATCGTCGAGGCGGCGAAGAACGTGGACATCCGCGTGCCGCTGATCGTCCGCCTCCAGGGCACCAATGCCGAGGAGGGCATGGAAATCCTCCAGAACAGCGGCGTCGAGATGGCCTCGGCGATCCAGCTCCAGGAGGCCGCCGACAAGGTGACGGCCGCGCTGAATCGGTAGACGGTGGACCGTAGACGGTTGACGGAATGCCCGCTTCCGAAATCCTGTCCACCGTCCATCGCCCACCGCCTACCGGAACCGGCGTTCACCTCGACCGCGTCGTCAAGCGCTACGGCGCCGTGACCGCCGTAGACGGCGTCTCGCTGGCCGTCGAGCCGGGCGCGTTCGTCTCGCTCCTCGGCCCGAGCGGCTGCGGCAAGACCACGCTGCTCCGCCTCGTGGGCGGCTTCGAGACGGCCGACGCCGGGACGGTCCGCATCGGCGGGCGCGACGTGACGCGCCTAGCGCCGCAGGCCCGCCCGACGGCGATGGTGTTCCAGAGCTACGCGCTCTTCCCCACGATGACCGTCGGCGAGAACGTCGGCTACGGGCTCTCCGTGCGCGGCGAGAAGCAGGCGGCCGTGCGCGAGAAGGTCGAGCGCGCCCTCCGCCGCGTCGACCTCGGCGGGCTGGCCGACCGGCCCGTGGCGGCGCTCTCGGGCGGGCAGCAGCAGCGCGTCGCCCTCGCCCGCGCCCTCGCCGTCGAGCCCGCCGTGCTGCTCTTCGACGAGCCGCTCTCGAACCTCGACCTCGCCCTCCGCGAGGCCACCCGCGCCGAGCTGAAGGCGCTCCAGCAGGAGCTGGGCACGACGAGCCTCTACGTCACGCACGACCAGCAGGAGGCCCTCGCGCTCTCCGACCGCATTGCGGTGATGCGGGCCGGGCGGATCGAGGGCGAGGGCACGCCGGAGGCGCTCTACCACGAGCCCGACTCGGCTTATGTGGCCCGCTTCCTCGGCGGGGCCAACGTGATCGAAGACCGCGCGCTGGCCGAGCGCTTGGCCGGGGAGCCGATGCCCGGCGGCCGGGTGCTCGCCGTGCGCCCCGAGGCGCTCGAACCCGCGTCGGAAGGCGAGGGGGCAGTGCCCGCCCGCCTGCGCAGCCGACAGTTCCTCGGCACCCACGCCGAGTGGACCGTCGAGGCGGCGGGGGTGCGGCTGCGGCTCTGGACGGCACCGGATGCACCGGTCCCGGAGCCGCTCTGCGTTCGAGCCTCGCGGTCTCGCTGGGTGGCGGCCGACACGAAATCCGGAACGTAGGCGCCGCCCGGTCATAGCTTCCCGCCGTCCGACCTCCCTGTGATCATGGCTTTCGCTCCCACCGCCGCCGACATCACGCTCCGCGAGGGCCTCGACGGCCTCACGCCCTCGCGCATCGCCACGCTCTACCGACGGGCCCCGCTGCTGCGCCAGACGGACCACGCCGAGCGCCTCCGGACCGCCTTCGAGAACACCCAGCTCGTCCTCACCGCCTGGCATGCCGACCGCCTCGTCGGCCTCGCGCGCGTGCTCACCGACGGCGTGCAGGTGGCCTACCTGTGCGACCTCGCCGTCGAACCGGACGTGCAGGGCCTCGGCATCGGGAAGCTCCTCATCGACGCGGTGATGGAGCGGTGCAAGGGGACCGAGCTCGTCCTGCGCGACTCGAACCTCTCGGCCGGCTTCTACGAACACCTCGGTTTCGAGCCCATCGACAACGGGTGGGTACGACAGGCCTGACCCGCCGCGTTACCCGTCCGCGCTTCCACCACACGCGATGAACCAACCCCTCCGCCCCCTCCTCTTCGGCGGCGACGGCACCGCGACGGCCGTCACGGACGCCGGGCTCCTCGTGCTCCGCGTCGTCGCCGGGCTCAGCCTCGCGCTCGGGCACGGCCTCGGCAAGATGCCCCCGTCGCCACGGTTCGTCGAATCGGTGGGTGGGATGGGCTTTCCGCTGCCGGAGGTGTTCGCCTGGGCCGCCGGGCTTTCCGAACTCGTCGGCGGACTGTTCCTCGCGCTGGGGCTGCTGACGCGGCCGGCCGCGTTCTTCGTCGCCTGCACGACGGGCGTCGCGTTCTTCCTTCGCCACGCCGCCGACCCGTTCCCGGACAAGGAGAAGGCGCTCCTGTTCCTGACCATCGCCGTCTTTCTCCTCCTGACCGGCAGCGGCCGATTCGGTCTCGACCGCCTGATCTACCAGAAGCGCGACGACCGGATCTGGCGCTGACGCGCGCGCGCTATGCGGGCGGCAGGTGGAGGTGGTCGTGGATGCGCCGCGCGCCGGGCTGCTCGGCCACCAGCGTGAGGACGCGCTCCCGCAGCGCCTCGGTGCGGATGAGGCCGTAGACGGCGATGGAGCCCTCGTGGACGTAAAACGAGAGGCCGTAGACCTCGAGGCGGGCGCCCTCGACGGCGGCGCGGAGGCGGCGTGCGAGCTCACGGTCGGCCGCCGTGCGCGCCTGCCGGTCCTGGACGGACAGGAGCAGTCTCCGGAGCCGCTCGGCGACGGCGGCGGTCGGGGTGGTGGAGGCGGAGGCTGGAGTCACGGGGGCGGTGTGAGGTACGATGGCGCGCCCTACAAAGGCCGTACCGCTCCCGAAAGATACACGGTCATCGGGCCGGGGGTGCGTACAAACCGCACGAAGTCGGGATCATGAAGCCGGTCGGTCGGCTCGGAGGTGGGATCAGCCGAACGGCCCGCGGGATGTAATACCGGGGTGGAATCGTATTCGGTCCGTTCCCATTGTCGTCCGGCGGTTAGAACACGCCGCCGAGGCGGTTGCCGGCCGCCGACCGCGGCACGTCGAGGCGGAGGAGGTCGCGGAGGTAGCCGCTCTTGACGTAGATCGAGAACGAGAAGCTGCGGTAGATCCCGAAGGGCGTCCAGTTGAACCGCATCTCCCAGCAGTGGAGGTCGCGGACGACGGAGAGCTGCGTCGTGGCGATCTCGCGCTGCATGAGGTCGAAGCCGGTGCTCCCGGCGATCTTCCAGTTCGGCGTCAGCGAAACGTCGAACTGAGTGACGGAGAGGACGGCGTTCTGCTCGGCCTCGCCGCCCGGCGCGCGCGCGGGCGTGTAGCCGTAGGTCAAGTCCAGCGCCAGCGACCACGGCACGGCGAAGTCGACGTAGCCGGCCGGGACGAGCCCGTAGTCGGGCCGGGTGGGATCGTAGCCGAGAGGGCGGAAGGAGCCGGTGCCGGGCGGGAGGCCGGTCGCGTTCGTCCCGCCGCCCGCCCGGAACGACGTGCCGGCCGTGAGTCCCACGCGCGTCACGCGCAGCAGGCGGCCCGTCTCCTCGAAGTAGCTCGTCGGCGTGATCGCGCCGAGCGAGTCCAGCGCGTAGGGCGAGAGGGTAGCGTTGACCTGGAAGCGGAAGCGCTCGCCCTGGCTCGCGAGGTCGAGGCCGACGTCGCCGAAGGGCCGCTCCTCGGCGGCGAAGTCGTAGGCCGTGCGGGCGTTGAGCGTGAAGAGCTGGACCGTCCGCCGCTGCTCCTCGCCAGTCGAATCGGTGCGGACGATCCGCGTCTGGAAGACGTTGCCGAGGGAGAACCCGAGCCGCTGCGTCTGCCGGTTCGGGATCCCCGCGACGATGGGGTAGGCGACCTCGGCGCCGCGCGCGTCGGTGACGGTGCGGAAGTAGTCGAACGGCGCGGCCGAGTAGTCGGGCTGGTAGGAGAACGTGACCTGGGGGCTGACGACGTGCCGCAGGCCGTTGAGCGGGCCCAGGCGGACGGGGAAGATGCCGTAGAACTTCGTGTTGGCGCTGAGCCCGAGGTTGACGCGGCGGATGGCCGTGAAGCCGGGCTCCTGCGTCGTCTGGATCGTGCTGTCTACGAGCACGCGGCGCTCCGAGCGGGCGTACCAGTCCTCCGAATAGGTCACCGAGGGTGACCAGTTGAGCCGGAACGGCACGCCCAGGATCCGCTCCATCGAGAACGACGCGCTGACGGGGATCTCGTGGTGCGCCTGCGGCCGGAACCGCTCGGTCTGCCCCGTCCGGCCGACGAACGCGTCGTAGTCGAAGAGGCCCTGCACCCACGACACGTCCGCGAACGCGTCCTCGACGAGGCTGTCTGCCAGCGGCTCGAACCGGTACGCGTTGGAGAGCCGGCCCGAATAGCTGATCCCGATCTTCTCGTACCACGCCTCCTCGCGGCCTGCCCGCCGGGCGCGGCGGAAGGGAAAGCGGCGCTGCTGGGTGAACGAGAGCGAGGGCAGGGTGAGGTCGGCCCCGCCGGTGGTGAGCTGCTGGACGGCGCGGAGGTCGAGGTTGAGGGAGCGCCCGCCGCGCGGCCAGGTCTTGCGGAAGGAGACCGTCGAGTTGCTCGTCTGGCTCACGCGCGTCTGGTAGTCCTCGGCCAGGCGTGGCGAGAGGCTGGAGCGGAGGTCCACGGAGGCGTTGAGCGAGGCCGTCGGGTCGAACGTCTGGGTGTGGCGCCAGCCGACGCCGACGTCGTGGGCGAGGCTGAAGGGCGGGTCGATGTCGAGCGGCTCGCCCCGGCGGAGGCGGGCGTAGGAGAGGTTGAGCGCGCTGTCGTAGGCGTAGCGGCGGACGAGGTTGAACCGGCCCTGCACCTGGAACGAGCCGCGCGTGCCGATCTTCCCGCTCACGAGCGCGTCGAAGTAGTCGCTGACGGCCCAGTACCAGCCGAGGTTTTCGAGGTAGAAGCCGAAGGCGTCGCGGTCCTCGCCGTAGGAGATCGGGAGCGGCCCGCTGCGGCGGCCCTCGGCGGCGGGGAAGTAGCCGAACGGGAGCCACAGCGGCATCGGGATGCCGAGGAGCCGGAGCTGGACGGGCCCCGTGTAGATCCGCTCGCCGTCCACGATCTTCATCCGCCCGGCGGTGAGCGCGTAGTGCGGGTGGTCGAGGTTGCACGTCGTGTAGCCGGCGTCGGCGGCGTAGATGACGTGCGCGCTCTGCTGCTTGATGACGCCGCCGATGAGGTAGCCGTCCTCGATCTCCGTGCGCGCGCCGACGACCCGGCCGCGTTGGGTGCGGAGGTTGTAGACGACTTCGCGGCCGGTGAAGCTCTCCTCGCCCCGGGCGAAGCGCGGCACGCCCACGAGCCCGCTGTCGCTCTCGACGGGCAGGGCGCGGAGCTCCTGCGGTCCGAAGCGCAGCTCCAGCCGGGCCGCCGTCATCTCGGCCTCGCCGTACTGGGCCGTCACGTCGCCGTAGAGGTAGGCCCGGTCGTCGGGCCCGTAGGCCCGGTCGTCGGGCCCGCCGCCGTCGAGCGAGTCGCGCGGGGCGAGGACGACGCGGAGGGAGTCGCGGGCGGTATAGGTGACGGGCTGCTCCAGGCCGCCCTCGGCGGACGGCGCCACCGGCCACGAGGGCAGCGAGGCGCGGAGGGTGTCAGGGCGGACCGGCGCGGGGAGCGTGTCCACCTCGGTCGTATCGGCGACCACCGGGACGGCACCCGTCGTGTCCGCGACGGCAGCCGAGTCGGCAGCCGAGTCGGCAGCCGAGTCGGCGGGGGCCTGCGCCTCGGCGCGCGCGGCGGCGAGGACGAGCAGAACCAGCGCGAATCGGACGAACAGGCGGGGCACGGACGCGGGGGCGGACGGGGCGCTCGGAAGGTACCGTCCGGGGGTTCAGGGGCGGGCGAGGATGTCGGCGAAGAGGCGGGGGGCGCCCGCCGTCGCCGCGCGCAGAGGGGGCGGCGTAACGGGCCGGTCAGCGGGCGTCGAGGTCGTCCCGGTGCTCGAAGGCCAGCCGCGCCGCGCCGAGGAGGGCAACCTCGTTGCCGAGCGTCTCCTGCACCAGATCCACGCCGTCGAGCAGGGCGGGCATGACGTGGCGGCGGAGCGCCTCACGCGCCGGGCCGAGGAGGAATTCGCCCGCCTTCGAGATCCCGCCGCCGACGACCACCTTGCGGATGTCGAGGAGGTTGACGGCCGAGCCGAGGGCGCAGCCGAGCTTGTGGCCGGCCCAGGCGAGCACCTCCCGCGCGCCCTCGTCGCCCGCGAGGGCGGCGGCGTGGAGCGCCTTCGGCGTGACCTCGCCGGGATGGGCCCCGGCCGCACCGGACAGGCGGGCCTCGCGGGCAAGGAGCCGGTCGCTCGCGTGGCGCGAGAGGAACGCGCGGCCGAGGTAGGCTTCGACGGCGCCGGGCACGCCGCTCCGCGCCAACGGCCCCTCGTAGTCGACGCTCACGTGACCGAGCTCGCCCGCGCCGCCCGTCGCCCCGCGAAAGAGCCGCTTCTCGTGGATGATGGCGCCGCCGACGCCGGTGCCCAGCGTGACCATGAGGAACGACGGGAACGGGACGCCCGCCCCGTAGAACGCGCTGCCGAGGCCGGCCACGTTGGCGTCGTTCTCGACGAGGACGGGAACGCCGCCGAGGCCGAGGCGGGCGGCCAGCGCGTCGGGCACGTGGACGCGCTCCCAGCCGGGGAAGTTGGGCGGCTTCGTGATCGTCGTCCGGTCCAGCGACACCGCGCCCGGCGCGCCGATGCCGACGCCGACGAGCTCGTCGCCCTCGGGCAACGCCGCGCGCACCCGGCCGATCGCCTCGGCGAGGCGGTCGAGGACGTGTGCCGGCCCGCGCGAAGCCTGCGTCCGGGCCGTGAGCGCGTGCACGACGCCGCGCTCGCGCTCGACGAGGCCGGCTTTCAGGTTCGTGCCGCCGAGGTCGACGCCGATGGCGTACTGCGCCATGCCGAGTGGAACGAGGGGGGAACGGGCGCGCCGTCAGTCGTCGGTCTCGACGCGGTAGACCGTCTCGCCGGGCCGTCGCATCCCGTACTGCTCGCGGGCCACCTCCTCGACGGTGGCGTCGGAGAGGCCGGCGCGGACGCGCTCGGCCAGCGCCGCGTTCTCCACCCGCAGGCGCTCGTTCTCCTCGGTGAGCCGGCTCAACTCGTGGTGGTAGCGCGCCCGCCGCAGGAGGCTGTGGCTGTCGAAGAAGGCGAGCCAGCCGACGAGCACGGCGAGGCCGACGAGGACCAGCCGGCGGCGGAACCGGGGCGACGAAAGGAGCGACGGCATGGGCGGTCCAGGGGGTGACGCGCGCCAAGCTACGGCAGACGGAGGTCGGATGACAGAGGGCGGACGGGACATGGCCCATCCTGCGCGGAAGCGAGACCCGCCCAGGGTGAGGATCACGCCATTGCGTTCGCCTCGCCGGAGCGGCGGACTCAGAACCGGAACGCGTCCATCCCCGGATAAATCGCCGAGGCGCCGAGTTGCTCCTCGATGCGGAGGAGCTGGTTGTACTTCGCCGTGCGGTCGCTGCGGGAGGCCGAGCCGGTCTTGATCTGGCCTGCGCCCGTCGCCACGGCGAGGTCGGCGATGGTGGTGTCTTCCGTCTCGCCGGAGCGGTGGGAGAGGACGGACGCGTAGGCGAACCGATGCGCGAGTTCGACGGCCTCCAGCGTCTCGGTCAGCGTGCCGATCTGGTTCGGCTTGATGAGGATCGCGTTGGCCACGTCCTCATCGATGCCGCGCTGGAGGCGCTTCGTGTTCGTCACGAAGAGGTCGTCGCCGACGAGCTGGACGCGGTCGCCGACGCGCTCGGTCAACATGGCCCATCCGTCCCAGTCGTTCTCGCCCATCGCGTCCTCGATGGAGAGGATGGGGTACTCCTCGCACCAGCCGGCCCAGAACTCGACCATCTCCTCGCTCGTCAGCTTGCGGTCGGGGTCCGACTTGTAGAACACGTAGCGGCCGTCCTGGACCATCTCGCTGGTGGCCGGATCGAGGGCGAGGTAGAGGTCCTCGCCCGCCGTGTAGCCCGCGCGTTCGATGGCCTCCAGGATGACCTCGACGGCCTCCTCGTTGCTCCGGAGGTTCGGCGCGAAGCCGCCCTCGTCGCCCACGGCCGTCGAGTAGCCTTTGCTCGTGAGCACCTTCTTGAGGTGGTGGAACGTCTCGACGCCCATCTGGAGGCCTTCCGAGAACGTCGCGGCGCCGACGGGCATGACCATGAACTCCTGGAGGTCCACGCTGTTGTCGGCGTGGCGCCCGCCGTTGAGGATGTTCATCATCGGGACGGGGAGGCGCCGGGCGTTGGGGCCGCCGAGGTAGGCGTAGAGCGGGAGCTGGGCCGTCTGCGCCGCGGCCTTCGCCACGGCCAGCGAGACGCCGAGGAGGGCGTTGGCGCCGAGGCGGCCCTTGTTGTCGGTGCCGTCGAGTTCGATCAGGGCCCGGTCGATGGCGGCCTGCTCGAAGACGCTCATCCCTTCGAGCTCGGGCGCGATCTCGGTCTCGACATGCTCGACGGCCCGGAGCACGCTCTTGCCGAGGTAGGCCGCCTCGTCGCCGTCGCGGAGCTCGACGGCCTCGTACTCGCCGGTGGAGGCGCCGCTGGGGACGGCCGCGCGGCCGAGCGCGCCCTCGTCGGTCAGCACGTCCACCTCGACGGTGGGGTTGCCCCGGCTGTCGAGGATCTGGCGGGCGGAGATCTGGAGGATGAGCGACATGGCGACGGAGGGGCGGTCTGGAGGCAAGGACGGGCGGAAGATCCGCCAGCCAGGGCCGGGTGGGTTTGAATTCGAGCGAAAGGAGGGCGCCCCGTATCAGCGGACGGTGGTGGTGCAGGAGCCGTAGCCCGTGCTCACGGTCACGCTCTGGCCGGGCCGGAAGCCCTCGAAGAAGTACGCCTGCCGCGACGGGCCGGCGGCGTTGTACCGGGCCGCCTGCCGCCGGGCCTGGGCCGCGATGGCCGGGTCGCCGGTGGCGGCGGCGCGGCTGAACATGTCCGCCACGCACCAGGAGCCCATCGCGGCGCGGACGGAGCCGCCGCGGACGCCGCCCGCGAAGATGGCGGCGCGGAGGTAGAGCGCCCGCCCGTTGTTCGGGTTGTACTGGATGGCCTGGCCCGCGTACTCGTACGCCTGCCCGGTGTTGCCCGCGTTCTGCTGGATGGACGCCATCCGGTAGAGCACGTCGCTCCGTTCGGCGTTGGACTCGGCCAGGCCGAGCGCGTTCTGGCAATAGGCCATCGCCTCGTCGAGGTTGCCCCGCTGCGCGGCCCGGCCGCAGAGTGCGCCGTAGAGCTCGGCCGACGGGTTCATCTCGGCCAGCAGCGGCAGCAGTTCGTCAATCACCTCGTTCTTCTCCAGTTGGATGTCGAGGTAGGCGAGGCGGCGGATGGTGTCCGGATCGCGGTTGCCCTCGCGGTACTGCTCCAGCAGGAGCGCGTAGTACGTCTCCGGATCGGTGGCGATGGTCGTCTGGGCGGTGGCGAGGACCTGTTCGAGGTAGGTCGCGTCCTCGGCCTGGGCGATCATGCCGGGCAGCAGCTCCAGCACGGCCTCGCGGTCGCCGCTTTCGAGGAGGAGCCGGGCGAGCGCGTTGAGATCGTAGTCCACGAAGAGCGAGGAGTCGGCCTCGTAGGCCTCGCGGTAGAGGGCGACGATCTGGTTCTGCTCGTCGGGGTAGTCGTCGGCGTAGATCTGATAGAACCGGGCGCGGGCGAGGTTGAAGCGCGCCGCCTGATCGGGGAGGCCGGCGGCGCGGAGGGCGGCCTGCGCCTCGTCGCGCATGACGAGGGCCGAGTCGAGGTAGGCCCGGCGGAGCTCGGCGCGGTCGCCCGCCATCGCGGCGAGGTTCTCGTAGATGTCGGCCACGCGGGTGAAGTTGCGCTCATCGGGCTCGGCGCCGGTGAAGAGGGGGTCCTCCTGGAGCACCCAGCGGTAGGCGAGGAGCGCGCCGCAATAGTCGAGGTTGCGGTAGTTCTCGACGGCGATGCTGTAGTTGGCGCGGAGCTGGTCGGTGAGGTAGATGTCGACGGGCGGGCAGATCGGCGAGACGGCCCCGCTGTCGGCCGGCACGGTCGGGACGGGCGTCGAGGCCGTCGCGGTCGTGTCCGCCGGCCTCGGGCCCGCGCCGGACGGCCCCGCGGGCGCGGTCGGCGCGCACGCGGCGAGCCCGAGAGCAACGAGGAAGACGAACGGAGCGGGGAGGCGGAGGAGCGGCATGGCGAAGAAGGGCGAGGGGAGAGGGGAAGGTAGGCGCAAGGGACAAAAGAAACGGCCGCCCCGTTCCTGGGGCGGCCGTCAACGGGCGTCGAGGGGCGTTCGCTACCGCACCGTCGTGGTGCAGGAGCCGTACCCGTGGCTCGTCGAAACACGCTGGCCCGGTCGCCACCCGAGGAAGATGTAGTCCTCGCGGGACGGCCCGGCGGCGGCGTAGCGGCCCGCAAGCTGGCGGGCGCTGCCGGCCGTCTCGCCCCCGGCGGCGGCGGCGCGGCTGAACAGGTCGGCCACGCACCAGTACGCGGCGCGGGACTCGACGGAGGCGTTGCTCACGGTCCCGGCCACGACGAGCGCGCGGATGTACAGGGCCGGGCCGAAGTTGCCGTCGAGGTCGAGGGCCTGCCCGGCGTAGCGGTAGGCGTCGCCGCGCTGGCCCTCGCGGTAGAGCGCGTTGGCGAGGGCGTAGTAGAGGTCCCGCTTCTGCGTCGCATCCTCGGACATCTCGATGGCGCGCTGGAGGTACTCCACGCCCTCCTCGATGCGGCCCTGGCCGATGCGGCGGCGGCCGAGCACTTCGAGCGTGGACGGCGTCGGGTCCATCTCGACGACCAGCGGGAAGAGCTCCTCGATGAGCGCGTCGCGGTCGAACTCGGGGCGGGCCTGCGTGATGACGGTGTCGAGGCGGACGGTCCAGACGAGGAGGCTCTTGATCGTGTCGTCGCTGCGGTCGCCCCCCTGGTACTCCTCCAGGAGGTAGGCCCACTGGTCGATGGGGTCCACGCGGAAGGTGCCGACGAGGTTTTCGAGGTAGGTCGGGTCGTCGGCGTGGGCCATCAGCTCGGTGACGAGCTCGCGAGCGTCGCGCGGGTCCATCTGCTCGGCGGCGGCGCGCGTGGAGGCGAGGCGGCCGATCTCGTTGAGGTAGTAGTCGTCGGTCGAGTCCGGCGCCATGCGGAAGGCTTCGAGGTAGAGGTCGAAGACCTCGTCCTGGCGCTCGGGGTACTCGTTGTAGTGCTGCGCGAAGAAGAGGCCCTTCCGGATGAGCTCCGCCTGCGGGTTGTAGGCGATGTCGTTGGCCTCCATCGCCTCGATGCCGGCCTCGCGCGTGGCGAGGGTGGAGTCGAGGTAGGCGCGGCGGAGCGCGGGGTCGTCGGTCATCCCGGCGAGATGCTCGTACGTCTCGGCGAGGCGGTCGAAGTTGCGGTCGTCCGGCGTGCCCTGGCTGTTGAAGAGCGGGTCGTGCTCGACGATCCAGCGGAGGTAGGGGAGCGCGGCGCAGTAGTCCTCGTTGCGGAAGTTCTCGTACCCGAGGCTGTAGTTCGTCCGGGTGTTCTCGTCGATGTACACCTGGGTGTCCTGGCACAGCTGCGCCTGCGCCGGGCGCCCGAAGGCGACCAGAGCGACGATGCCCAGGAGGAGGGCACGGAGCGTCGTCGAAACGGGCGTGCGGGGCATGTTGGAGCGGGTTGAGTGAAGCGTGGGGGTAGGAGGGCCGCCGGGCTCAGCCCAGGCGGCGTCGGACGAACCAGCGCTCGCCGAACTTGATCGTGGCCGTGCCACGGATGAACACGTCGCGGACCAGAACGCCGTCGGTGCTGCCCCGGCGCCCCGCCTCGACGCCGAGATCGAGGCGGGCGGTGGGGAAGAGGGTGGGCAGGCTGAGCCCGCCCGTGACAGCCATCGTCTGGAGGTCGGTGCCGCCCGGGGCGAGGTAGCCGTTCTCGACGTAGGCGCCGAGCCGGTAGCCGGCGCGGCGGAAGTACCCGGCCGTTCGGTCGGTTCCGTTCGGGACGAACTGGAAGCCGCCACCGACGCGGAGCCGGTCGGTCAACTCGTCGAGGCCGGCGGCCGGGTCGAAGCCGCCGAAGGCGAAGTCGCCGTCGAAGGCGCCCCAGGGTTCGTAGAGCACGTCGGCGGCGAGGGTCCAGCGGGGGGAAGTAAAGGCAAGGCCGGCGCGGGCCGAGAGCGGGAGCGTCAGGCTTCCTTCCTGGGCCGTGGAGAGGGTGTCCTGGTCGAGGCTCACGCCGAGAGTCCGCACGCGCTCGCCGGAGAGCCGGGCCGGGAGCGACACCGCCGCGCCGACGTGGAACGCGCTTCCCTCGCCGCCGAAACCGCTCGTCGTAAACACGGCGCCGAGGGTGCCGGAGACGCCCGCGAGCTGGGTGGATTGCGTGCTGCGCGTCTCGGCGTAGGCGGTGTTGTCGGGGAATTCCGTCCGCTGCAGGTACTCCAGGACGCCGAAGTAGCCGTCCACGCTGGCGCCCACGCGGAGGGCGGGCGAGAGGCGGGCACCGAGGCCGGCCTGGAGCTGGTGGAGGCCGCCGCCACCCTCGAAGTTGGTCCGGTAGGTCACCGGGTTGGCGCCTTCGTCGGGCGTGAACTCGCCCTCCTCGACGGTGCGGTAGTCCACGCGCGAATACGGCCGGAAGGCGATGGTGAAGCCGAGGCGTTCGGTGTAGAGCGGAAACGCAAGGGCCAGCCCGGCAAGTCCGCCGCCGCTCGCCCGGGCGCGGGTGTCCGCGGCGTCGGTGCTCTCGACGCTGCGGGCCTCGACGGTGGCGGTGAAGTCGGTGAACGCGCGGTCGGCCCAGAGGGCCGGGTTCGCGAGGCCGTTGTAGAACGGCGAGCGGAGGGCGACGCCCGCCCCGCCCATCGCCTCGGAGAGCGACGAGGCGTAGGACGTGCGCTCGCCCAGGCCGAATCGGGAGTAGATCGAGCCGTAGTTGTTCGCGCTCTGTGCCGAGGCGGGGGCCGCTGTGCAGAGAAGGCCGAGGGCGAGAAGGGGCAGGGGGAGCAGGCGCATCGTCAGGGAGCCGGTGGGGGAAGGACCGCGAGGGCGTGCAAACGTTGCCGCGGTCACTCAGAGACCGGGACGAGGGTCAGCGAGAACCGGGGGCGTCGTTCCGGGTCGCCCGGCGCGGGCGCGGGGCCGACGCGGAGCGGGAGGGCGTCCACCGTGCTCGGCGAAGACGGGAACGCCAGCTCGAAGTGCGCCACGTTGCCGTCGCCCAGGATGGCCTGCTGGATGAGCGACGTCAGCCCCCTCGACGTGAACGTGTAGCGATTCGTGTCCTCGTCGAGGTCGGCCGTGGAGACGAGCGCGCGTACGTCGTTCGTGCCCCGGACGAAGAGGGCCAGCGTGGTGGGAAGCGGGCGATGGAAGCCGTCGGCGACCACCTCGGGGGCCACGTCGAGGCGGAGCGTGGCGTTGGCGAGCGCGGGTGTGCCGAGGGTGTCGAGCGGGAAGCCGAGGCGGAGGACCTCGCCGCCCCCGTCGAGCAGGAAGCGGACGCCCTCCGGCGGGGTCGCCGCCTCCCCGCGCTCGATGTGCGAGAAGACCTCCGAGATCGGGAAGTCCACCGTGTCGCGGGCCGTCCGGAGGCGGAGGCGGCTCTGCGGACCGCTGAAGCCCACGACGACGTTCGGCAGGGCCCCCTCGGCTACGCGCAGCTGGAACCCCTCGATGGCCGAGACGACGCTGTCGCTTCGCAGCACCTCGTCGTACGCGCTGACCCAGGAGGCCGGCAGAGGGAGCGTCCAGAGCGTGTCGGACGCCGTGCGGGAGAAGGTCCCCAGCAACCCGGCCACCTCGAACGTGGTGTCGGCGCTGGCGTTCACGGGCGACCAGGTCGCCTCGATCTCGTAGAGCGCCAGCGGCAGCGCCGCCGTACTGTCGCCGTAGACGTAATCCCGGAAGAGACGCAACTCCGCCCCCACGATGGGGTCGTCGAAGAAGTCCTCCGGCACCGTCGTGGACGGGATGAAGTCGAAGTAGGCGTCCGCGCGGACGTCGCCGAGCAGCGGATCCCGGGCGGCCCCTACGAGCAGGCGCGTTTGAAAGGGGGCCGAGGTGGCGAACCCCCCGGTAATGTCCTCCTCGGAGCCGGCCCCGACCGAGTCCGCCGCGACGACGACCACGTTCGGGCCGGTGCCTTCCTCGTCGATCAGATCGAGGCCGACGCCCGAGGGGTCCTGGCAGGCCGAGAGCCACGCGGCGGCGGCGAGGAGGGGGACGAAGAGGCGGAGGCGCATGGGGCGGGGTGGGGTTGCGAGGGCGAGCGAGCCGGACAAACGGGAGGCCCCGGCCAATTCGTGCCCGGGCGGCGCGAGGCCGCCCCGAGCCGGGCGGAGCCTCGCCGAACGGCGCGCCACAGCCTGGCACGTTACGCAGAAACCCCGCCGGGCGGGCGGGGTCTCGCTGCGGATCCTGCGAATTTTGGCCGGAGCGGGCCGGGGTACGGGTGCGTGGAGACGGCTACGCGGCCAGCTCGTGCGGGCCCGTGAGCGACTGGTAGAGCGCCAGCGCCTCCTCGACGGCCGCCGCGGGCTCGCCGGAGAGGTCCACCGCCTCGACGCTCGCGTCGGGCTCGGCGACGGCGACGGCGTCGGCCGTCTCCATGCCGATCTGGAGGAGGCGCTTGCCGGCGTAGCCGGCCGGGAGCCCGTAGGCCTCGGCCTCCTCGGCCGAGAGCACGATGTCGAGGCCGGGGTCGTCCGGCGTAAAGACCGTCTTGACGTCGGCGAAGAGGGCGTCGGCGGCGAGTTCGTGCTGGAGGACGTGCGGCACGAAGGCGGCGATCCAGCCGGCGGCGTGGACCACGTCCGGGCTCCAGCCGAGCCGCTTGGCCGTGGCCAGGGCGGCGCGGGCGAAGAACAGCGCCCGGGCGGGGTTGTCCCCGAATACGGCGCCGCTCTTCCGGTCGGTGTGGAGCCCCTTCCGCTTGAAGAACTTGACCGAGTCCATGAAGTAGACCTGAAGGCGGATGCCGGGGATGGAGGCCACCTTCACCTTCAGCGTGTCCTTCTCCTCGCCGACGGCGATCTCGGTGCCGGAGAGCCGGATCACCTCGTGGAGCCGGTTGCGGCGCTCCGAGACGATCCCGTACCGCGGCATCATGATGCGGACCTCCACGCCCCCCTGCTCCTGGACGGCCTCCGGCAGCATCCGGATGAGGCGGGCGGTCTCGGTGGTCTCGGAGAAGGGGGCGACTTCGCCCGCGATGTACAGGACTCTCATCGTGCGTGCGTGTCCTCGGGTTGGTGCGCGTGCCGGGGAGCACCGGGCCGGCGGAGCCGGCGATGCCCGCGTGTCAAAAGATACGAAAATGAGCCCCCAAAGGCCAGTCGGACCGGTGCTCCCGGCGCCCGTGGACGGGAAAGCACGGCTTCGTATCATGGAGCCCGCGGGGCGTCTCACCCCACCGGACGACCGACCTTCGCCCTTCCGTCCCCGGCCCCGCGCTCACCCTACGCCTGCTTTCGTGACCAAGGCCCAACTCGTGGACCGCATCGCCACGGCCACCGGTCTCACCAAAGTCGAGACCGAGGCGGTGGTGGACGGCTTCATGCTCACCGTGATCGAGGCGGTCAGCGACGGCGAACTCGTGGAGCTGCGGGGGTTCGGCACGTTCCGGCCCCGCGAACGGGCGCCGCGGACGGCCCGCAACCCGCAGACCGACGAGCCCGTGGCGGTACCCCGGCGGTACGTTCCGGTCTTCAAGCCGGCCGCCGAGTTCCGCCGCACGGTGAACGAGGCGCGAATTGCCGCCGAGGTGGGAAACGCCCCCACCCGCGCCGAGTAGCCGCGCTCCGTTCGCCTTCAGCCCGACCCGATGCCGCCCCCCCCGCCCTGCCCCGAATGTGGCGCCGCGCAGGCTCCCGGCGCCACCCGCTGCGACCTCTGCGGGTCGGCCCTCACCCCTTCGGAGGAGGACGCGCCGATCCCCGAGGACGCGCCGATCCCCGAGGACGCGCCGATCCCCGAGGACGCGCCGATCCCCGAGGACGTGCCGTCGCCGCAGGCGGCTGACGTACCCGAGCCGCCCCCTGCGGGTATGGCGAAGGCAGCGCCGGTGTTCGGCCCGTCCTACTGCACCCAGTGCGGGCACCCGAATCCGCCCGACGCTCGCTTCTGCAACCGCTGCGGCTCCGCGCTGCCCGTGACCGAGGCGGCCTCGGCGCCTCCCGCGGCCGCCCCGACCGTCCCGCCGGTGGCGGCGGCCCCGGTCGCGGCTACCCCGGTGGCGCCCGGCGCCGTGCCGCCCGCCGAGCGGACCGACGAGCGGCCGTCGTCGGAGCCGGGGATGCAGGCGCTCAAGCTGGTCGGCCTTGCGCTCGTGGCCGTCCTGGCGCTCTACGGCCTCACCCGGTGGAGCAAGTCGGACCCGGTCTCCGAGCGGGGGGCGACGGAAGCCGCCGCGCCGTCCCGGGCCGCGCCGGCCGCGCCGAGCGTCGTCCTCCCGGACTCGCTCCGGGACCGCCTCGCCGCCCTCGAAGACGAGGGCACGGCGGCGAGCTGGGCCGAGGCGGGCCGTCTCCTCTTTCAGGCCGCCCTCGCTGCTCCCGACGATGCCACGCGCGCGGGCTTCGCCCAGCGGGCCGTCGACGCCTTCGAGCAGAGCCTCGCCCGGCAGGACGACCTCGACGTGCGGACGAACCTCGCGGCGGCGGCGCTCTACGACCCGCGCAATCCCATGCGCGCCGTCCAGGAGCTCCAGGCGGTGCTCAACGAGGACCCCGACCACGCCGAGGCCAACTTCAACATGGGGCTCCTGCGGATGCAGATCGGCCGCCTCGACGGGGCCGCCGAGGCGTTCCAGACCGTGATGGCACAGACCGACCCCGCGACGCCGCTGCACCAGGAGGCCCGGCGGGCCCTGGAGGCGGTGGAGCGGCAGCGGGCCTCCGGCGACGCGGTGACCGGATGAGCAGCGCGTCGCCGCTGCTGGGGATGGAGCGGATCGGGGGGATCCGGCGCAGGAGAGGGGGCCATGACGCCCGGCTCCACCAGATCGGGGGTGAAGGGCGGCGCTGGGGCGTACTTTGCCGTCCCTTCTCCTCGCCGTTCCCATGCGTCCTCTCGTAGTTCTCGCCGTGCTGCTCGCCGCGGCCGGATGCCGCACGACGGCCCTGCCGCCTCCTCCGGAGCCCGTTACGGTGGAGGAAGAACCCGGTGCCGTGGAGGAGGAGACGCCGGTGGAACCGCCGATGCGCATCGCGGAGGAGGTACCGGCCGACAAGCCGCCGCCACCGGACGTGCCGCCGGGCGTCTACGAAAGCCGGTCGCACTACCCGCAGGCCGGCGTGACGGAGTGGCGGTTGACCAACGGCGTGCGCCTCGGCTTCAAGCCCTCGCCGGACGAGCCGCGTCGCGTCCGTTTCCTCGTCTCTGCCCCCGGGGGCCTTCGCGCCGTGCCCGACTCCCTGGCGGCCGGCGTGTTCGCCGAGGCCGACGCCTCCGCCCTCTTCTCGCTCCACATGACGGGCGAGGACACGGTGCTGGAAGGCGCTGCCGCCACTCGCGACCTCTCCGATGCTCTCCGGGCGATGGCGGAGATGCTCGGCGAACCGCCCCGCGCCCGAGGTCGGGTTTCGCTCACGGCCGAGCGTGCGCTGACGCTGCTGCTGGCGGGCACGCCCTTCGCCCTCACCGGTGCGCCCGGCGGCGATGGCCTCGGCTACGCCCGTCTCCTCAGCGACCCGCGTAACCTGCTCGTGGTGGTGGTAGGGGACGCCGCGCCGGCGGAGGTCGAGCGCGCGGCGGCGGCGTTCGTCCGGCTGCGGCCGTCGTTTCGGGACCTCGTGGCCGATTCAACCTCGGTGCCCCCGCCTCGGGTGCCGCGCCGGTCCACCGAACTGATCCTGCCGGCACACGCGGAGGGCGCCGGCGCTATCGGATTTCGAGGAACGGTGACGGCGGACTACGACGCGCGGGCCGGCCTGGAGGTGCTCGGCCACCGGCTCGCCGAGGAGGTGAGCGACCGGATCGGCGCGCCCGTCCGCCACGAGGTCGCGCTCGATTTTCCCTCGGGCGTCGCCGAGGTGCGGCTTCTCGTGGACGAGGCCGTAGACGGCGAGCGGTTTCGCGACGCCGTGCTGCGGGAGGCGAACGCGTTGCGCACCGGCACCGTCGGTGAGTCCGACCTCGCCCGGAGCCGGGCCGCCGCCCGCGCGGCGCACGAGGCACTGCTTGGCACGAACGAGGGGTGGGCCGCGTGGTTGACCCGGCTCCTCCGCTTCGACCACGACACGCGCGAGGCGCTCGCCTTCGGGCGGCGGCTGAGCGGCGTTCCGGCCGATCGGGTGCGCACCCTCGCCCTGGCCGTCCTCGACCCCGATCGGTACGTTCTCGTGGTGCAGCCGGCCGAATAGCGGCGGCGCCGTACCTTCCCGCATCGCCCGCCGCACGCTGCCATGGCCCGTCCGCTCTTCACCGACGCTGAACGCGAACGCCTCCGCGAGGCCGTAGGGGCGGCCGAGAAGCAGACGGCCGGGGAGATCGTGCCCTACGTCGTGAGCCGGAGCGGGCGCTACGAGGTGGCCGTCTGGCGCGGAGCCTCGCTCGGCGCCCTGATCGCCGCGGCCGCCGCCCTCGCCGTAGCGTGGGCCTACGACGGCTGGGGCATGGGCTGGCTCTACTCGGCCTGGGCGATGGCGCTGGTGATGAGCCTCGGCGGCGTGCTCGGCGCCGTCACCGTATGGCTCGTGCCCGCGCTCCGGCGGCTCCTCGCCGGCCCCGCACGGCTCGACGAGCGGACGCAGCGCCGCGCCGAGGCGGCCTTCCTCGAAGAGGCCGTCTTCGACACGCGCGACCGCACCGGCATCCTCCTCTTCGTCTCGCTCTTCGAGCACCGCATCGTCGTCCTCGGCGACGCCGGGATCAACAAAGCGGTGCGGCCGGAGGAGTGGGAGGAGGTGGTGGACCGCATCCGGCGCGGCATTCGCCACGGCCACCTCGCCGACGGCCTCGTGGACGCCATCGGCATGTGCGGTGACCTGCTCCACCGGCGCGGCGTCGGCCTCCGCGACGACGACACCGACGAACTCTCCGACCACGTGCGCGTCCGGGACGAATGAGCCGCGTGCGGACATGGGCCGCCGTGCTGGCCGCCGTCTGCACGGCCGGGTGGTGTGCGGCCCAGCCGATCCCGGCGCTGACGGGCCGCGTGGTGGATCAGGCGGATCTGCTCTCCGTGGGGATGGAGGCCCAACTCGCGGACCTCCTCGCCGCGTACGAGTCCACGACGACGCACCAGGTCGTCGTGCTGACGATTCCCTCGCTGGACGGCGAGGCCATCGAGACCTACGCCACGCGGGTCTTCCGGGCGTGGGCGCTCGGCCGCGAGGACGCCGACAACGGCGTGCTCCTCCTCGTTGCCCGCGACGACCGCGAGCTTCGCATCGAGGTGGGCTACGGGCTCGAACCGTCGCTCAGCGACGCCGAGGCCGGGCGGATCATCCGCAACGTGATCGTCCCCCTCTTCCGTGAGGGCGACTTCGAGGGCGGCATCTACAGCGGCGTGACGGCGATCATGTCCGCAGCGGACGCGCGGTTCGCGCCGCCGGCCCCGGCCGTTGCGCCCGGCCGGAGGTTCGGCGGGGGCGAGGCGTTCGCCTCGGTCGTCCTGCTGCTCGGGTTGCTGGCCGCCCTCGGCCTGGCGCGGGGCTGGGTCGTCAAGACCGGCGGGAAGGGGCGCGGCGCGCGCGGCTTCAGCTTCGCCGCGCGCTGGCTCGTCGGCGGCGGTGGCCTCGGGCTGGCGCTCTTCCTCGGAGCGCCGCTGCTCCACACGCTGACCGGGCTGGGGCGGGTGGAGTGGTGGCCGGGGTTGGGGTTCGGGTTCCTGCTGTGGCCGGTGTTGACGCTGCTCGTGGAGGCGGGCGTCCGGCGGTCGCCACGCTGGCGGCGGTACCGGAAGGCGCAGGCCTACGTCGAACGCCGGAAAGCCGACGCCCGGCGACGCGGCAAGGAGGTCACGATCCACACCTGGGGGCGCGTGATCCGGTACGACGGCCGGCCCCCCACGACCTCGTCGTCGGGCTCGTCCTGGAGCGGCTCGTCGGGGTCGTCCTACAGCTCGTCCTCATCGTTCCGTTCGAGTTCGTCGTTCAGCTCGTCCAGCTTCTCCGGCGGCGGCGGGTCGTCGGGCGGCGGCGGGGCTTCGGGAAGCTGGTAGCCATGCGCGTATTCGCCCTCCTCGTGCTTCTGACCTCGGCAGCCTCGGCGCAGTCGGTCTTCGACCTTCCGCTGACGGGGCGGGTGATGGACCGGGCCGAGCTGCTCTCGCCGGACCTCGAAGCCTCGCTCGCGGAGCAACTCCGCCGGCACGAGGAGGCGACGTCGAACCAGGTCGTCGTCCTCACGATCCCGTCGCTGGAAGGACGGAGCGTCGAGGAGGTGGCGAACCGGCTGTTCAACCGCTGGGGCCTCGGGGAGGAAGACCGCGACAACGGGGTGCTTCTGCTCATCGCCCGCGACGACCGAGAGCTTCGCATCGAGGTCGGCCTTGGCCTCGAAGGCGACCTCACCGACGCCGAGGCGGGCCGGATCATCCGCAACGTGATCGTTCCTCGCTTCCGCCAGGACGACTACGAGGGCGGCACCGCGCAGGGCGTCGCGGCCATCGTGGGCACCATCGAGGGCACCTACACGCCGCCTGACGACGGCGCCGGGGAGGAGGTAGACTGGTGGTTCGGGCTGATCTTCCTGTGTACGCACGTCCTGCTCCCGGTCGGCCTCGGGATGCGCGCGCTGGTCGAGCCGCCGGGCTCCCGCTACGTGACACTCCTCTTCACGCTCGTCTTCATCGTTCCGATGGCCGTCTTCTTCTCCGGTGTCGTGTTCGGAGCGCTGCCCTTCGTGGGGGACAACGGCCTGAGCGTCGGCCTGACGATGCTGGCGCTCTACCTGATCGCGTGGTTCGGCCTCGACGTGTACCTGAGCCGCTCGCCCAAGTGGCAGGAGATCCGGCGGCAGGTGCGCAACGCTCGGAAGAAGGGCAGGAAGACGAAGATCGACGCGGGCTGGATCTCGTTCTCGGCCGGCGGCTCGTCGGGCGGCGGATTCGGGGGGGGCGGGTTCAGCGGCGGCGGGGGCTCGTCGGGCGGTGGCGGTGCGTCCGGGAGCTGGTGAGGGCGGTTGCGCAGGGCGTCGCGCATCGGGCGCGTGAAGCCCGCGCCCGGTGCCTACCGCATCAGCAGGTAGCTCAGCTTGACGAGGAACACGTTCTCGGGGTAGATCCGGAACACGTCGCGGAGCTGGGTGCCGGTGCCGACGTCGAAGGGCGAGGGGGGGATGTCGTCGTCGAGGAGGAGGGCTTCTTCGACGCCGTCGTTGCGGGCCTGCGTCCAGACGACGAAGAGCGTCGAGCCGGGGCGGTACTCCCAGCGCAGGACGGCGTTGGCGTGGAACGACTCGAAGGCGAAGTCGCGGCGGCGGGGGTAGGCGAAGTCGCGGAGCTCGTCCGGCGCGGCGAGGAGTTGGAAGCGGTCGTAGTGGCCCCGCGCGGCGAAGAGCTGGCCGTAGAACTGGAGCGAGAGGTTGGGCCGGACGATCACGGTGGCGCGCGTGGCGAGGGACGCTTCGCGGACGTCGCGGCGGCCGAAGACGGGGAGGTGGTAGCCGGTGGCGTCCGGGACGAGGAGCGCGCCGTCGAACGGCGTGACGCCCGCCAGGAGCGCGTCAATGGCGGGGCCGTCGAGGCCGAGGTCGAACAGGTCGTCCTCGCGGATGTCCCCGGGTGCGGCGGCCTCGCGGCCGAGGAAGAGGCCGCCCGGCGTACGGACGAACCCCTCGTTGGCGGCCCACGCACGCCAGTGGTCGCTCGTGCCGAAGTCGGCCTCGAAGGCGAGCGTGACGCGGTCGCTCGCCGTCCAGTCCACCTCGGCGCCGAACTCGGCCGACCGGCCGCCGCGCTCCTGCGCGCCGAGCCCGCCGTAGACCTCGACGACGTAGGGCTTGCGCTGGTCGGTCTCGAAGCTCAGGCTCGCGCTCACCTCGGCTACGTTCTCGACGATCCCGAGGCCGCGCGTCTCGCGGACGTCGTAGCCGCCGAGGCCGGACCCCTCCACGTCGAGCTGGAGGTGCTGGAACCCCATGAGCTGGCCGCCCGTGCCGCCGAAAAAGTTGAGGCCGCGGTTGGTGCCGTCGGTGTAGCGCCAGACCTGCGTGCCGCCGCCGAACGTGCTAAAGCGGCGGAACGGGCCCACCGGATTGCCCCGGTTCCAGAGCTGGTTCCCGCCGAGGCGGGCGCTGATGAGGTCGTTCTGCTGGAAGCGGCCGACGTCGTTGATCTGGAAGCGGTCGGAGTAGATGCGGAGGCCGCTGCCGGGCGTGAAGAACCCCTTCACCTTGTCGAAGCCGACGTAGAGGGCGTAGCCGCGTGCGGTCGGGTCCGGCGAAGCCGGGTCGAGGGTTTCGAGGAGCGAGCCGGCGAGGGAGCCCTCCAGCAGCCACGCGTCGTTGGCCCCGACGCGCACGTTCCAGTCGGCTCCGGCCGCGACGGCGCGGCGGCCGATGCCGCCGGAGGCTCCGTCCTCGCCGAAGGGGTCGAACGGTGAGGTGAACGCGGTGACGGCGGCGCCGACGTAGTTCTGGCTCCCGAACTCCTGCTTGAGGCGGGCCGCGCCGTACCAGCGGTCCGGGTCGAAGTGGCTGCCGGTGGCGGCGCCGAGGACGCCGAAGGAGAGCCCGCTCGGGAGCCGCCCGGTGAGCTTCGTTGCGCCGACGATGGGGGCGGCCGCGCCGACGCGGCGGGTGTAGAGCAGGCTGCCGTCGCCGGCGCCGATGGTGTAGTCGAAGATCTGCGTGCCTTCGAGGAAGAACGGGCGACGCTCGTCGAAGAACGTCTCGAAGGTGGTGAGGTTGAGCTGGGCCGGGTCGGCCTCGACCTGCCCGAAGTCCGGGTTGATCGTGGCGTCGAGCGTGACGTTGGAGGCGAGGCCGACCTTGAGGTCGGCGCCGACGTCCGCGCCGTAGTCGGTGTCCGCCATGCCCGGGGCGGTGTGGTGCTCGAACGTGTTGGCGCGAGCGAGGGAGTAGGGGGCGAACTGGAGCGCGCGGCGCGGCCGGATGCCGTGGAGCCCTTCGAGGCGGCCGAAGAACTGGACGAACCCGCTGTTGGCCTCGGCGCGCGTGACGGGCGCCCAGAACACCTTCTCGCCGTTGCGCTGGATCTGGCGGACGAAGTTGATGCCCCAGGAGGTGTCGCCTCCGGCGAAGCGGAGCTGCGAGTAGGGGATGGCGATCTCGACCGTCCAGCCCTCCGGCGTGATCCGCACGTCCGACTCCCACACGGCATCCCACGAATCGTCCTCGTTGCCGCCGTCCATGAACGCGTCGAACTGCGAGCCCGCCGCCGTGACGGCGAACTCGTAGGCCGTCTTCCGGTCGTTGTAGGAGTCGATGGCGACGAGGAAGAAGTCGGCCCCGCCGATGGCGTCGCGGCGGGCGAGGTAGTCGCGGATGAGCGACGGGTCCGTCTCGCGCATCACGGCGCCGACGTAGAGCGCGTCGCCGCCGTAGAGGACGCGCACCTCGGTGCGCTGCGAGGCGGGTGCGCCCTCGGTCGGCTCGAACTGGACGAAGTCGGTCGCCACGTCCGCCGCCTGCCAGGCGTCCTCGCCGAGCACGCCGTCCACGCGGATGCCGGTGGCCGGCGCGGCGAGGAGGACGCGCGCCTCGGGCGGGTCGTCGGCCTGGCCGGTCGAGGCGGACGCAGCCGGAGGGAGGGCGAGGGCGAGGGCGGCGAGGAGGTAGCGACCGGCCATAGTTTGTGCGGAGTGAGGACGCAGGGCGCCTCGCGGACGGAGGGCGCGCCCGTAATGTTACGTGAGGATGCTAAGTTTTTAACAAGCGAAGCGCTGCCGCGATGCAAAACGAAGAACCCGACCGCTACGTCACACTCCGGCAGACGGCGCGGGCCGAGCCGCCCAAGACGAAGGGCTCCCGGTTCATCGGCGAGGCCTTCCCGGTGGCCGACGAGGCGGCGGCGATGGGGCACCTCGACGCCGTCCGCCGCCGCGAGCACGCCGCCACCCACCACGTCTGGGCCTACCGCCTCGCCCCGGACGGCTCCGCCGTCCGCTACAGTGACGACGGCGAGCCGAGTGGGACGGGCGGCCTTCCGGTCCTCAAGGAGATCGAGAGCCGCGGGCTCGCCCACGTGCTCGTGGTCGTGACGCGGTACTACGGGGGGACGAAGCTGGGGACGGGCGGGCTCGCCCGAGCCTACGCCGCGGCCGCCGCCCTCGTCCTGGAAGAAGCACCCAAGACGGAAGTCGTCGTGCGCGTCCCGCTCCGCCTCCGCTTCGCCTTCGACGACACCTCGCCCGCCATGCACGTGGTCGGCCGCTTCGACGCCGAGATTGCGGACACCGCGTACACCGCCGAGGGGACGGAGCTGCTCGTGCGGGTGCGCCGGTCGGAGGCGGCGGCGCTGGAGGCGGCCTTCGTCGAGGCGCTCGCCGGGCGGGGGGCGGTGGAGACTTCGGACTGAGCCGCGCGTTCTATCTTGCTCTCCCTTCCACGCGCCTACCCGTCTCATGGCCGACGCCGCCCCTCCCCCCATGCCCGCCTCGAAGCCCTCGCTCACCCAGGTGCTCGCCACCGTCGGCGTGATGCTGCTCGTCGGGGCGATCCTCTTCTTCGTCGGATTGCTCCAGGGCAAAAAGCCGCTCCCCGAGCTGGAGCAGCGGACGCAGGCCGCCGAGGCCGTGCTCGCCCAGGCCCAGGACGAGGCGCGCCTCTGGCAGGCGCTCGCGCTGATCTACCGCGCGTCGTCCGACCTCGACGCGCGCAACTTCGGAACGGCCAACGAGCACCTTCACGCCGCCGCCCGCGCCCTCGACGGCCTCCACGCCACCGACGGGCCGGGGGTGGACGAGCTCCGCCGGCTGATGGCGGAGACGGACCTGACGGTGGCTGAGAACCTGGAAGCCCAGCGCGCCCGCGTGCTCAGCTACGCCCGCGAGCTCGACGCCCACATCGGGGAGGCTACGAGCGATCCGGCGCCGATGGCCCCGGCACCCACCGCTCCGGCCGACACCGGGCGTTGACGGGAAGTCCGACGGGTCGGTATCCTCCGGCCTCGTCCGTACCCACCCCGCCTGCATGGAACGTCGCCGTTTTCTTCGCCACGCCGCGCTGGGTGCGGCGGCCTCGACCACCCTCCTCGGCTGCGGCCCCGGCGGCACCGAGGCCGGCACCGAGGCCGGCACCGAGGCCGGCCCCCCCGCCGTGCATACCGGGCAGCGCCTCCGCTGGCGGCTGGCGTCGAGCTTCCCGCGCTCGGCCGAGATCATCTACCGGGGCGCCGAGATGCTGGCCGAGCGGGTGGGAGCGCTCACCGGCGGCCGGTTCGAGATCCTGCCCTCGCCGGCCGGCGAGATCGTACCGCCGTTCCAGGTGCTCGATGCCGTGCAGAACCGGTCCGTCCAGATGGGCCACACGGCGAGCTACTACTTCACCGGCAAGAACCCGGCGCTCGCGTTCGACACCGGCGTGCCCTTCGGGATGACCGCGCGCCAGCAGAACGCGTGGATGCTCTACGGCAACGGCACCGAGCAGACGCGCCGCCTCTTCGCCGACTTCGGCATCGTCAACCTCCTCGGCGGCAACACGGGCACGCAGATGGGCGGCTGGTTCCGCCGCGAGGTCGGCTCACTCGCAGACATGCGCGGGCTCAAGATGCGGATCCCGGGGCTCGGCGCGCAGGTGATGGCGCGCCTCGGCGTCCTCGCCCAGTCCATCCCGGGCGGCGAGGTCTACCAGGCGCTCGAACGCGGCGTCGTGGACGCAGCCGAGTGGGTCGGGCCCTACGACGATGAGAAGCTCGGTGTTCAGCAGGTCGTCTCGAACTACTACTACCCCGGCTGGTGGGAGCCCGGCGCCGCGCTCTCGTTCTACGTCAACCGGGCCGAGTGGGACCGCCTGCCCGCCGAGTACCGACGGGTGCTGGAGGTGGCCGCGCTGGAGGTCAACGGACGCATGCTCGCCGAGTACGACGCCGCGAACCCCGCCGCCCTCCAGCGGCTCGTAGACGGCGGCGTGCGCCTCCACGCCTTCCCGGACGACGTGATGCGCGCCGCCCGCGACGCCTCGCGCGACCTCTACGCCGAGACGGCCGGGGCCGACGCCGGCTACCGCGCCGTCTACGAGAGCTACCGCCGGTTCCAGGAGGTCAACGACCGCTGGTTCGCCACCGCCGAGCAGCGCTACGCCGACTTCGCCTTCGGTCGCCTCGCGGACGGCGCGTGAGGATCAGCGGCCCTCGGCGGGCGTAGCGTCCGAACGAGAACCCGCCCCGACTCCGATGCGCGCCCTGCTCCTCGTCCCGCTCGTCCTCGCCGCCTGCTGGCGTGACGCCCCGGCCGACGATCCCGGCCTGCCCGTCCAGCCCGCCCGCCTCGGCGACGTGGCGCCCGAGGTCGGCGCCGACGTGTTCGGGGACTACTGGTACCAGGGCCTCGCCGAGATCACGACGTACGACCTCGAACAGGCCCGCTACGGCGAGCTCCGCGACGGCGAGGCCGCGCTCATCTACGTCACCGAGCCGTTCTCGCGCTCGAAGCAGGTCAAGCTCGACGTGGCCGGCGCGGCGGGCGACGACGAGGTGACGGTGCTCAAGTTGAACCACACGCGCGCGTTCGTGACGGGCATCTACCCGTACTCGATGATGACCTCGGTCTTCACGCCGATCCACGAGGGGCCGCTCCCGCTCAAGGTCACGGCCACCTCGCAGGAGTGGTGCGGCCACACCTTCACGCAGCTCAACCGCACCGCCGACGGCTACCGCGCCCGCCTCTTCTCCTACTTCGAGAGCGAGGGCGACCCGGACCGCACCCTCGACGAGGCGATGCCGGAGGACGGCCTCTGGACGCTCCTACGCCTCAACCCCGACGCGCTCCCGACGGGCGGCGTGCGCCTCCTGCCGGGGACGATCTACCAGCGCCTCAGCCACCGTCCGCTCCAGGCCGTCCCCGCCTCGGCCTCGCTCTCGGCACCGGACGCCGACAGCCTCCGTACCTACACCGTCACGTATCCCGACCTCCGGCGTACGCTCTCGATCCGCTTCCAGGCCGCCTTCCCGCACGCCGTCGAGGGCTGGGAGGAGACGCGGCCCGACGGGTTCGGCGACGACGCCCCGATGCTCACGACCCGCGCCACGCGCCGGGAGCGCCGTATGCTCGCGTACTGGCAGCTCAACGGCACCGAGGATGCGCACTACCGCACCGAACTCGGGCTCGACTGACGCCCGATCCGGCTATCCGTATCACGTCGGTTGCAGCGACACCGTGTGGCCTGTTCGTAGGGACACCGTGCATGGTGTCCCTGCTCGTGTTTCACCTCGTGTTTCACCGGCCCAACGAGCGGGTAGGAGGTGGCCTCAGCGGACCAGTCCCGTTACCAGGTCGGGGAAGAGCACGAGCAGCCCGAGGCCGACGAGCTGGATCGCGATGAACGGCACCACGCCCCGGTAGAGGTCCGTCGTCTGCACCTCCGGCGGAGCCACGCCGCGCAGGTAGAAGAGCGCGAAACCGAACGGCGGCGTCAGGAACGAGGTCTGCAGGTTCATCCCGAGCAGCACGCCGAACCACACGAGGTCGATGCCGAGGGCGGCGGCGGCCGGCGCCAGCAGCGGCACGACGATGAAGGCGATCTCGAAGAAGTCGATGAAGAAGCCGAGCACGAACACGGCGAGGTTCGCCACGAGCAGGAAGCCGACGAGCCCGCCGGGCAGGTTCGTCAGCAGGTCGTGGATCCAGACGTCGCCGTAGAGGCCGCGGAAGACGAGCGCGAAGGCGGTCGAGCCGATGAGGAGGAAGACGACCATCGTCGTCAGCGTGGCCGTCGCGTGCATCGTCTGGCGGAGGGCCGCCCGCGTCAGCCGCCGGTTGACGGCCGCGAGGGCCATCGCGCCGACGGCGCCGAGGGCGCCCGCCTCGGTGGGCGTGGCGACCCCGGCGAAGATGCTGCCGAGGACGACGAGGATGAGGACGAGCGGTGGGAGCATCACCTTCCCCACCTGCACGGCGAGCCGCCGGCGGTCGCCGGCCCGCGCCTCGGCCGGGAGCGCCGGGGCGGCCTTCGGCTTCCGCCACGCCACGATGCCGACGTACACGGCGTACAGCCCGGCCAGCAGCAGGCCGGGGATCAGCGCGCCCACGAAGAGGTCGCCCACGCTCACGCCGAGCTGGTCGGCCAGCACGATGAGCACCACCGAGGGCGGGATGATCTGCCCCAGCGTCCCCGATGCCGCGATGACGCCCGCCGAGAAGCCGCGGTCGTAGCCGTAGCGCAGCATCACCGGGAGCGAGATCATCCCCATCGCCACGACGCTCGCGCCCACCACGCCCGTTGCCGCCGCCAGCAGCGTGCCGACGAACACGACCGCGAAGGCGAGGCCGCCCCGCAGCGGCCCGAACAGCGCGCCGATGGTCGTCAGCAGGTCCTCGGCCAGCCGGCTCTTTTCGAGCATCGTCCCCATGAAGATGAAGAAGGGGACGGCGAGGAGGACGTAGTTGCCCATCACGCCGAACGTGCGGTCGGCCATGGCGAGGAGGTACGGCCAGTCGAAGTACCCCGCCTCGACGCCTACGACGGCGAAGACGAGCGCCGTGCCGCCGAGGGCGAAGGCCACCGGGTAGCCCGAGAAGATCAGGGCCAGCGCGGCGACGAACATGAGGGGCCCGAGCCAGTCGCCGCTCATAGGGTACGGGTGAAGCAGGTACGAACCACTCGGCCCTTCTTCCCCGGGGGGAGGGGCCCTCGAAGAGGGCGGAGGGGGGCATCGCCAACAGGGCCGCTTCCCCCGTCCGCTGACGCGGACAGCCCCCCAGGGGGGGCAGGGGTGCGATGCTTCACCGCGTTCGTCATACCCCCTCGGCGTGGTGGGCGCCGCCGCCGAGGGGGGCGGCCTCGACGCCCCGGAGGACGGCCACGGCCTTGACCGCCTGCGAGATCCCCTGGAGGAACAGCAGCACGAAGGCGGCCGGCACGAGCGCCTTGACCGGGTAGCGCGGGAGCCCACCCGGATCGGGCGAGCCCTCGCGGACGGCCCACGAGGCCGCCACGGCCGGCGTCGTGGCCCAGAGCATCAGCGCGCAGAACGGAAGGAGGAAGAGGACCGTCCCCAGCAGGTCGATCCACGCCCGGCCCTTCTCGGAGCGGCGGGCGTAGAGCACGTCCACCCGCACGTGCGCGTCCTCGGCCAGCGCCCACGCCGCGCCCAGGAGGAACACGGCGCTGAAGAGGTACCACTGGGTTTCGGCGAAGGCGTTGAGCGGGAGGTCGAGGCCGAGGCCGCGTGCGAGGTAGCGGAGGAGGGCCGCGAGGGCGCCGACGACGACCATCGCCAGGAGCAGCCAGCCCGTCGCCCGGCCGATGCGGGCGGTGAGCCGGTCGATGGCGCGGGCGAGGCGGAGGAGGGCAGGCATGGCGCGAAACTAGGAGCCCGTTCCCATACGGTTCAATCGGGCGCGTTCAGGCCGCCGCCCGCGCCTCGTTCATCGCCGCGACGGCCAGTTCGTCCACCCGGTTGTTCATCGCGTCGTCGGCGTGCCCCTTGACCTTGACGAACTCGACCTCGTGCTTCTTCGTCAGCGCGAGGAGCCGTTCCCAGAGGTCCCGGTTGAGGACCGGCCTCCGGTCCGCCTTCGTCCACCCGCGCCGGACCCACCCGTCGAGCCAGCCTTCGCGGAAGGCGTTGACGACGTAGGCGCTGTCTGAGTGGACGAGCGCGCGGACGGGCTCCTTCATCGCCTCCAGCGCGGCGATGACCGCCATCAGCTCCATCCGGTTGTTCGTCGTCTCCGCCTCGGCGCCGGTGAGGACGCGCTCGTGCGGGCCGAACCGGAGGACGGCCGCCCAGCCGCCGGGGCCGGGGTTGCCGCTGCACGCGCCGTCGGTGTAGACGGTGACGGTCTTTCGCACGGATTGCGTGGAGGGTAGAACGTGTGGGGAGACGCGAACGGCTAAGTTACCAGCCCCTCGCCCGTTGCTCGTCACGCATTACGCCCTCCGCGGTACGGAACCCATGAAGTTCGTCGATTACGTCACCATCTCCGTCCGCAGCGGGAAGGGCGGGGCGGGCTCGGCCCACTTCCGCCGGGCCAAGTACGAGCCGCGCGGCGGGCCCGACGGCGGCGACGGCGGCCAGGGCGGCTCGGTCCTCCTCGAAGGCGACGCCCACCTCTACACGCTCCTCGACCTCCGCTACAACCGCCACCACTTCGCGGGCGACGGCCAGCCCGGCCAGGGCGCGATGAAGACGGGCAAGAGCGCCGGCGACATCGTCCTCCGTGTCCCGCTCGGCACCGTGGCGAAGGACTCGGCCACGGGTGCCCTCCTCGGCGAGATCACCGAGGCGGGCCAGCGCGTCGTGCTGGCGCGGGGCGGGCGCGGCGGCCTCGGCAACACGCACTTCAAGAGCGCCACGAACCAGGCGCCTCAGTACGCCCAGCCCGGCGAGGCGGGCGAGGAGCGCGAGGTCACGCTGGAGCTGAAGCTGCTCGCCGACGTCGGCCTCGTCGGCTCCCCCAACGCGGGGAAGAGCACGCTCGTGAGCGCCCTCTCGGCCGCCCGGCCCAAGATCGCCGACTACCCGTTCACGACGCTGGAGCCCAACCTCGGCATGGTCTTCCTGGGCGACTACCGCTCGTTCGTGATGGCCGACATCCCCGGCCTCATCGAGGGCGCCAGCGAGGGGCGCGGCCTCGGCATCCGCTTCCTCAAGCACGTCGAGCGCAACGCCGTTCTCCTCTTCGTCGTCCCGGCCGATGCCGAGGACCCCGGCGCGCAGTACCGCACGCTCCTCGACGAGCTGGCGGCGTTCAGCCCGGACCTCCTCGACAAACCCCGCCTCGTTGCCCTCTCGAAGACCGACCTCGTACCGCCCGACCTCCTCGAGGCCTGGGTGGCCGAGGCGCGGGCGTCGTTTCCCGAAGGGGTGGACGTCCTGCCCGTCTCGGCCGTGGCTCGGCAGGGGCTCGACCGGCTCAAGGAGCGGCTGTGGGACGAGGTGCAGCGGGTGAAGGAGGAAAGCACGTAAGCGTGCAGGGATGTGGGCGAATAGGAGGGCGCGAATCCCTCGCGGCGCCCTACTTTCCGACGCACATACCCTCCTCCTCGCTTCGTGTCGCTCTTCCCTTCCGATTTCGCTCAGGCCGTCACCCCGGCCGACCTCGACGAACAGCGGGCACTCGTGGCGTTGGCGCTCGTGCCGGGCGTGGGGCCGGGCCGCATCCGGGCGTTGGTGGCGGCGCTCGGCTCCGCGAAAGCGATCCGGTCTGCCTCGGCGCGCCGGCTGGCGGCCGTGGACGGCGTCGGTCCGCAGACGGCGCAGGCCATCGCCTCGTTCGAGGCAGACGGGGCCGTGGACGCCCAGTTCGAGCAGGCCGAGCGCGTCGGGGCCACGCTGGTGACGCTGCGCGACGCGCGCTACCCGCCGCTCCTCCGGCAGATCTACGACCCCCCGCCGTTCCTCTGGGTCCGGGGCCGCCTCGACGCCGCCGACGAGGCGGGCGTGGCCGTCGTCGGCACCCGGAAGGCGACGGACTACGGCCGCCGGGCCGCCGAGCACCTCGCGGACGGCCTGGCCCGCGCAGGCGTGACCGTCGTGAGTGGACTGGCCTACGGCATCGACATCGCCGCCCACCGGGCGGCGCTGGCGGCGGGCGGCCGAACCGTCGCCGTGCTGGGTTCGGGCGTGGATCGGATCTATCCATCGCGCCACGGCGCGTTCGTCCGCCAGCTCCTCGACGAGGACCGCGGCGCCGTCGTCTCCGAGTTCCCCATGGGCACGGCGCCGGACGCGCCCAACTTTCCGCGTCGCAACCGTCTCATCGCCGGGATGACGCGGGGGACGCTCGTGGTGGAGGCGCGCGAGGCGGGCGGCGCGCTCATCACCGCCTGCATGGCGCTGGAGCAGAACCGCGAGGTGTGGGCGGTCCCCGCGCCGCTGTTCTCCGAGATGGTCGGCACCAACCGGCTCATCCGGCGCGGCTACGCCGCCCTCGTCACCGAGGTGGAGGACGTGCTGGCCGACCTCGGCGGCGTCTCGCTCCCCGTCGCCCAGGAGGAGCCGCCGCCGGACCTCAACGCCGTCGAACGTCGGCTTTACGACGCCCTCGGCGCCGAGCCCGTCCACCTCGACACGCTCTGCGAGCGGACCGGCCTCGACGCGCCCTCGGCGCTCGTGTACCTGCTGAACCTGGAGTTCCGAGGGCTCGTGCGCCAGCTCGCCGGCAAGCAGTTCTTCCGGGCCTGAGCGGAGCCCGCGCGGACTCGGCGCGTTGACGACGGCCACGCCCGTGTCGCCGCATTGCATGGTCGCCGTCGCCAAGGTCGCCCTCCTCGTCCTCGCCACCCTCTTCCTCCTGGCGACGGTGCTGCCGCTGTTCCGGGCGCCGTACTGGTGGATCCGCGCGTTCGACTTCCCGCGCGCCCAGATCGCCGTCGGGATGCTGGTACTGCTGGGGATCTTCGGGCTGGTCAACCTCGGCGTCACGGAGGCGGAGCCGTACGAGTGGGCCGCTTTCGCCCTCCTCGGCCTCGGCGTCGTCTACCAGGCCGCGCGGATGCTCCCGTACTCGCCGCTCTGGACGGCCGAGGTCGTGGAGGCGCCGCCCGACGCGCCGGCCGAGCGGCGCCTTCGCCTCGTCGTCTCCAACGTGCTCATGGACAACCGCGACGCCGAGCGGTGGAAGCGGGTGGTATTGGCCGAGGACCCCGACGTGATCGCCGCCGTCGAGACCGACGCCTGGTGGGCCGAGCAGCTCCGAGCGCTCGACGGCGAGTACCCGCACGTCGTCGCGCAGCCGCAGGACGACACGTACGGAATGGTGCTGCTCTCGCGCTTTCCGCTCCACGACGCCGAGGTGCGCCACCTCGTCGAGGACACCGTGCCGAGCCTCTTCGCCCGCGCTGAGCTGCCGTCCGGCGGAACCGTCCAGCTCGTGCTGCTGCATCCCCGCCCGCCGCGCCCCGACATCGGGCAGCACGCGACGCTCCGCGACGCCGAGCTGGTGAAGGCCGCAGAGGCCCTCGACGGCCTGAAGGAGCCCGTCGTGGTCATGGGCGACCTCAACGACGTGGCCTGGAGCCACACCACGCGCCTCTTCCAGGCGCTCTCCGGCCTCCTCGACCCCCGCATCGGGCGCGGGCTCTTCGCCACCTTCCACGCCGACTACTGGTACCTCCGCTACCCGCTCGACCACGTCTTCCACTCGGCCGACCTCGCGCTCGTCGAGCTCCGCCGCCTCGGCCACGTCGGCAGCGACCACTTTCCGATGCTCATCGAACTGGCTCACACGCCGGCCGCCCGGTCCGTCCAGGCCGCCCCCGAGGCGGACGCCGACGACCGGAAGGAGGCCCAGGAGCGGGTGGAGGAGGCCGTCGCGATGAAGGCCGAGGAGACGCTCCAGCAGCGCCGCGAGCGCGAACGGGGGGACCGCTGACCCGGCCGGCCTCGGGAGTGCCGCCGGCGCCGCCGGCCGGCGCCGGCCGGCGCGGCTCAACTTCCGGAGCGGAAGACGAAGTAGACGGCCCCGGCGAGGCACAGCCCGGCCCAGAGGAAGTCGAGCTTGACGGGCTGGCGGAGGTAGAGCACCGCGAACGGCACGAACACGAGCAGCGTGATCACCTCCTGCATCACCTTCAACTGCGGGAGCGTCATCGCGGTGAACCCGATGCGGTTGGCGGGCACCTGCAGCAGGTACTCGAACAGCGCGATCCCCCAGCTGACGAGGGCGGCGACGTACCAGGGCCGGTGCCCCAGCGACTTCAGGTGGCCGTACCACGCGAACGTCATGAACGCATTGGAGGCCGTGAGGAGGAGGGCGGTCTTGACCCAGATGGGCATGGGCGCGGCGGCGAGAACGGCGCGGAACGTACCGCCGCGCACGCTGCCGCGCCAGCGGGTCGCGCCGTCTCCTCAGGGGGCGCCGTACCGCCGCTGGAGCTCGTCGATCACGGCCATCCGCACGTCGCGGAGCGTGGCCGTGATCGTCACGTCCGGGTTGGTTTCGGCGTCGAAGAAGTCGAGGCCGGTTTCGTTGCCGGAAACGAGGAAGTCGCTCGTGGCAATGCGGTAAGTGGCAGCCGGGTCGAGCGCCTCGCCGCCGATCCGCCACGTGCCGTCGTCGGCCTGCGCCACGTTCCAGGTCTGGAGGAAGCCGCCGGTGCCCCGGTTGGCGAGGCCCTGGTCGAGCACGCGCGCCAGCACGGCGCCGCTCACGTCCACGGCGAGCACGCTCCCGCCGAAGGGGAGCACCCGGATCACGTCGTACTGCGAGACGGCCCCGGCGGGGAGCACGTCGTCGATGCGGACGGAGCCGCTGTTGAAGACGGCGAGGTCCACCTCGCCCGCTTCCCGCGCGAACGCCTCGGCGATGAGCGCGCCGAGGTTGGTGGGCCGGTTGCGGATCGTGGCCTCGCGGCCGTCGAGCGGCTCCGTGGTCGTGGTGACGACCTCGGCGGGCTCGAATCCGCTCGCCTCGAATCCGGCGAAGCCGAGGTCCACCCAGTGCCGGACCACGGCGGCCACCTCGGGGTCGTCGCGGAGGGCGTCGGTGATGGGGACGAGCTCGGAGTCGATGGCGAGGCTGCCGTCGCGCGGGTCGTAGCGAAGGCGGTGGACGTACACCGTCCGCGCGTTGGCGTCGGCCTTGACGACGGGCGTGAAGTCGGGCCCGCGGAAGACGCGGATGTTCTCGTGCTCGTGCCCGCCGAGGACGAGGTCCACGGCCGGGATCTCGGCCGCCACGCGGACGTCGTCCTCCAGCGCGAGGTGCGTCAGGCCGACGATCACGTCGGTCTCGGCGTCGAGCGCCTCGACGGCGGCGGCCATCGCCGGGAGGGGGTCGGCGTAGGCGACGTAGGCCGCCGGGTTCGAGGCGAGGGTGACGCCGGTGATGCCGAGGCGGAGGCTGTCGCCGTCGGCGTCGGTGAACGTGCGCGTCCAGGTCGTCTGCGTGTTCGGGAAGGCCGCGCCCTCGTCGCTGGTGACGTTGGCCGTGACGTAGACGAACTCGGACTCGGTCACGCGCTGGAGGAAGGCGTCCTCGCTGATGTCGAACTCGTGGTTGCCGTAGGTGGCCACGTCGAGGCCGAGCGCGTTGAGGACGGCCACCATCTGCTTGCCGGCCAGCCGCTCGCCCTCCACGCGCGCCGTGCCCAGCGCCGACGGGCTGAAGAAGTCGCCCGCGATGACGGTGATCGTGTTGGGGTTCTCGGCCAGGAGCCGCCGCCGCAGTGTCGCCACGCGCGCCAGCCCACCCGACTTCCCGCCCTCCACGGGCGTGATCTCGTACACGTCGTTCAGCTGGAGGATGGTGACGGCGACGGTCGGGTCGGTCTCGGTCGAGGGGATGGGCTCGACGGCCAGCCGCTCGGGGCCGGTGCAGCCGGCGAGGAGGGCGAAGGCGAGGACGAAGAGCGTGCGGCGCATGGACGGGCGGGTGGGTGCGTGGGAGGGGGAAGCTACCGATCCGGGCGGGTTCCTTCGCCCGGAAGGTCGAGCGGCAGGCTCATGCGGTCCCGTTCGAAGGGCACGCCGCCGAGCACCACGGTTTCCACCTCGTCGAGCCGGAAGCCGAACCGCTCGAAGACGGGGCGGCTGAAGACGCTCGCGGCGGTGTAGAGGCGCGGCAGCCCCCGGCGACGCGCTTCCGTCAGGATCGCGCCTAGGAGCCGGCCGCCGACGCCCCGGCGCATCCGGTCGGGTCGGACGTAGAGCATCGTCACCAGCCCGTCGTCTGCCAGGCCCGCAAAGCCGATGGGGCCGGTGGCGTCCTCGGCCACGAGCGTGTAGGCGCCGAGGACGACGGGGCGGAGCGTTTCGGGGGCCGCCCCGCGACCCGCCCAGGCGTCCACTTGGGCCGGTGAGTAGGCCGCTGCGCCGAGGGCGCGCACGGCGGCGTCGTAGAGGGCGGCGAGGGCCGGGAGGTCGGCCTCGGTGGCCGGGCGGAGGGACGGGAGGTCGGCAGGCATGGAAGGACGATAGCCACCGGCATGGGGCGGCGCCAGCCCGCCGTCGTTATCCTGCGGCACCGTCCTTGCCCGCCGCGCGGTATGCGCCGTTTGCTCCCGCTCCTCGCCGTTTTCTGGGCCGCCCTGCCGGTGTGTGCGCAGCATGCCGAGCCGTTCGTGGTGCCGTCCGTCCGCGAAACCGGACGGCCTGCCGCGTACGTGCTCGAACGCGAGAGCGAGGAGCGGGCCGGCGGCCAGGTCGTCCAGTCCATCCGCGTGCGCGCCCCGCTCCGGATGCGCGTGGAGGCCGTGGGCGAGGGCGTCATCCATGAAACGTGGGCCTACGGTGCGCTGGCGGTCGAGGTCGAGGGCGGTGTGGTGGGGCCGCGCCTCGGGGCCGGAACCGCCTTCGGCCTCCTCGACAGCCTCGTGGTCTTCTTCGAGTCGGGCGCGCCGGGTGCGCCGCCGCGCCTGCTCAACCCCCACGCCGTCCGCGGTGCGTTCCTCCAGGCCGTCCGCGCCGACGAGGACCGGCCGGGCGCCTTCGGCGATCTCCAGGCCGTCGCCCTCCGCGAGGACTTCCGTGCCCGCGTCGCCGATCCCCGCGCGCTGGCCGACCTCGTCCTCGACGAGCCGCGCCTCCTCCACCTCGTTCGGGGCCTCCGCCTCGTGCCCGGCCAGACCACCACCGAGGCGGCCGAACGCGAGAGCCCGCTCACCGGCTCGGCCGTCCGCACCACCGTCACCGTCCGCCTCGACTCCCTCAGCCGGGACCGAGGCACGGCCTACGTGGCCTGGCGCGCCAAGGCCGACCGCGACGCGCTCGTGGCGAGCCTGACGCGCGTGCTGGAGCAGGCCGCGCCGGGCGAGATCGACCCGTCGTTCGTCGCCGACCTCGCGCCGACGCTGCTGCTCGAAGAGCGCGCCACCTTCGCCTTCGACGTGGCGACGGGGCTCGTCCGCCTCATGGACTACGTCAAGACGGCGCGCGTGGCGGGGCGCGAGCGCATCGAACGGGCGCGCTTCCGCCTGACGGGGGCGGCGGGCGCTGCGACGCCTTCCGAGGCCGAGGACTAGATTGGGGCGGACTCGCCCGCTCCGCCATGCCCCGCCTCGGTTCCATCCTCGGCCTCGTCGCCGTCGTGCTCCTCGCTGCCTTACGCGGTGCGGTGGGCGCCGCCACCCTTGCTTCCGGCCGGTACCTACCTCGCCCGACTGGAAACGGGCGCGTCCGCCGCCACCCTCCGGTGGCAGCGGGCGCGGTAGATCCAGGGCGCATCGCCCTGCGTTTGGCGGTGGGTTAGAGCCCGAGGGTTACGCCCGCGAGGATGGAGAAGGCGTCGGTGAGCATCGTCGAATACCGACCTTGAACGAACGGGCGGATGAACCCGGTGGTGTTGAAGTTGACGCCTCCGGCGACGCTGAGCCCAAGCTCGGTGTCGCCGACATCAGGAAAGATCATGCCTAGGCCGGCGCCTGCGTAGGGCGCCACCGAACCCGTGCCGAGCTGCGCCACGAGCAGGGCGTCTGCCTGCACGTACGTCGGATCGCTCAGGCTCGTCTCGATGCTCGGCTGGATGGAGAGGGCGACGGGGAAGGCGAGCGGGGCACCGAACCTGGCTCCGACGCCGATCAGAAATTCTTCGTACTCGAGGTTGTAGCCCGCATAGGGCATGAAGGAGATCTGGGCTTGAGCCGGGGCGGCGGCCAAGACGAGGCCCAGCAGGGCGAAGGAAAGGAGAAAGCGACGCATGGCGATGGGGTTGGAGAACGGAGGGGACGTGGTCGGGTACCAGCCGACCCCCCAAGGTTACGGTAAACGAATAAGACATGCCTCATTCTGCCACGCGGGATGAAGCCGCCCCGTCTGCCCGGCCCGAGCCGCTGGACCTCACCTTCGAAGGCTTCGCCCCCGAGGCGTTCGCCGTGCTGGGGCGGCTGCGCGAGGAGCCCCACGTCGAGCGGTACCGGAAGGAGAAGGCGGCGCTCCAGCGGTACGTGATCGAGCCGTTCAAGCGGTACCGCGACGACCTCGTCGTCAACTGGGTATTGCCCAACCGGCTGCCCTTCGAGACGGAGAAGAACGTCTTCAGCCGGATCCTCAAGAACGACTTCGGGGCCGGCGGCAGCCACCACCACCTCTGGATGGCCTTCTACCGCCCGCCTCGCAAACGCCTCACCGACGTCCAGCTCTCCCACGCCCTCTATCCCCACCAGTTCGCCTTCGGCCTCTACGTGGGCGACTACGCGAAGGGGCTCTTCCGCCCTGCGCGGCAGCGCATGATCGAGGAGGAGGGCGAGGCGCTCCGTCTCCTCAACCCCCTCATCGAACGGGGCTACCGGTTCGCCTTCGCCCCGCACGTCACGCGGCCCGTCGGCTGGCCCGAGTTCGGCGAGCCGATGGAGGCGCTGCCGGAGGGGGTGCACCGGGCGAAAGGCATCTGGGTGCGGCGGGCCTTTCCACGCGATCAGGTGCTCGACTGGGGACCAGCACTCGTCGCCCGGGCCATCGAGGAGCAGGTAGCCCTGTGGCCGCTCTACCGGTTCGTCTGCGGGGAGTAGGCGGGGGCACTGTGGACAGAGCGGCTCGGCGTGTTCGATCTTCCACCCACCCTCTTCCGTCCGCCGTCCACCGATCTCCGGGATGCTCCAGACCGCCCGTTCCGGTCCCGTCCTCACCCTCACGCTCGACCGGCCCGACAAGCGCAACGCGCTCTCGGCCGACCTCGTGGCGGCGCTGTCGACGGCGCTCGGCGAGGCGGCGCGGGACGAATCCGTCCGGGTCGTCGTGCTGACGGGGGCGGGCCGGGCGTTCTCGGCCGGGGCCGACCTCGCGGCGCTGCAGGCGCTCCAGACGGCCTCCGCCGAGGCCAACCTCGCCGACTCCGAGCACCTCGCCGGCCTCTTCGAGGCGATCTACCGGCATCCGAAACCCGTCATCGCGAAGGTCAACGGGCACGCCATTGCGGGCGGGTGTGGGCTGGCGGCCGTGTGCGACTTCGCCGTCGTGGCAGAGGAGGCGACGCTCGGCTTCACCGAGACGCGCATCGGATTCGTCCCCGCCATCGTGGCCGTTTTCGTCGTCCGCAAGCTGGGCGAGGCCGCCGCGCGCGACCTCCTCCTCCGCGGTCGCCTGATCGGCGCCGCCGAGGCGGTGCGGATCGGCCTCGTCACCCGCGCCGTCCCGGCCGCCGACCTCGACGCCGAGGTGGACGCCCTCGCCCGCGAGATCGCCGACCGGACGAGCGCCAGCGCCGTCGCCCTCACCAAGCGACTCCTGGCCGACGTACCCGGCATGGGCCTTTCCGAGGCGCTCGGCTACGCGGCCCGCCTCAACGCCCTCGCCCGCGCCACCGATGATTGCCGGGCGGGCGTAGCCGCCTTCCTGAACAAGACCGACCCGCCGTGGCGGAGTACCGGTTCCGGCTCGGGCCGAGAACCGGAGGGGGGGCGCGCGGGTTAGATCGGGTCCCGCTCCGCCCGCCCGGCGCCCGTCACAGCGCCGCGAATCCGGCCCGTTGGCGCCGCCCGTGACGCGTATCTTCCGGTCCTTCTTCTGGCTTCGCCCCTTCCCATGACCACCTACCGCGACGCCGGCGTCGACATCGAAGCGGGCGAGGAGACCGTCCGCCGCATCCGCGGCCTCGCCCGCGAGACCTTCACGCCGGGCGTCCTGACCGACATCGGCGCCTTCGGCGGGCTCTTCGCGCTCGATACCGCCTCGTACACCGAGCCCGTGCTCGTCTCCTCCATCGACGGGGTCGGGACGAAGCTGAAGGTGGCCGTGCGCGTGGGCAAGCACGACACCGTGGGCGAGGACCTCGTCAACCACTGCGTCAACGACATCGCGGTGTGCGGCGCCCGGCCGCTGTTCTTCCTCGACTACTTCTCCACGGGCACGCTCCGCCCGGCCGTCGCCGAGCAGGTCGTGCGCGGATTCGCGAAGGCGTGCCGGGAGAACGGCTGCGCGCTCATCGGCGGGGAGACGGCGGAGATGCCGGACCTCTACCGGCCGGGCGACTACGACCTCGCCGGCTGCATCGTCGGCGTGGTCAACCGGAGCGACATCGTGGACGGCTCGGCCATCGAGGAGGGCGACTACCTCCTCGGCCTGCCCTCGACCGGCCTCCACACCAACGGCTACTCGCTCGCCCGAAAGGTGCTCTTCGGGCGGTTCGTCGCGGGCGACACGCCGGACGAACTCGGGGGCGAATCCATCGGCGAGGCGCTGCTGCGCGTCCACCGCTCCTACCTCGACCCCATCCAGGCGCTGCTCGCCGAGGGCGTCGCCCGCGGCTTCGCTCACATCACCGGCGGCGGGCTCGAAGGCAACACCCGCCGGATCATCCCTGAGGGCCTCCGCGCTGCGTTCGAGTGGGACGCCTGGAAGCGGCCGGCGCTGTTCCGGCTGATCCAGGAGGTCGGCGGCGTGCCCGAGGAGGACATGCGGCGCACGTTCAACCTCGGCGTGGGGCTCGTCGTCGTCGTGCCCGAGGCGCAGCGGAGCCGCGCCCTCGCCGTCCTCGGCGCCCTCGGCGAGCCGGCCTTCACCGTCGGCCGCGTCGCGGCGGCCTGAGCGGACCCGTTTCCCCGGCCCATCGTATTCCTTCCCATGGACCCCATGGACGCACAGCCCCACGCCACCAACGGCCGCGGCGGCTCCGAGTCGGGCGGCTCGTCTCCCATCGCCATCCTGGGCGCCGGGAGCTGGGGCACGGCCCTGGCCTACAGCCTCTCCGCCCACGGGGGGCACCCCGTCACGCTCTGGGCGCGGCGGACGGACCACGCCGAAGCCATCCGCGCCGCGCGTCGCAACGAGCGCTACCTCCCCGAGGCCGTGCTGCCGGAGACCGTCCGCGTCACGGCCGACCTCGGGGAGGCCGTGCGGGGGGCGTGGCTGTGGGTGTTCGCCGTGCCCAGCCAATCCGTCCGCGAGGTGGGAGAGGCCGTGGCCGACGCCCTCACCGGGACGGAAACCGTCGTCTCCGTCGCCAAAGGCATCGAGAACGAGACGCTCTACACGACGACGGCCGTGCTGCGCGACGTGCTGCCGGGGCTGGACCCGGGCCGCATCGGGGTGCTCTACGGGCCGAGCCACGCCGAAGAAGTCGCCGCCGGGCAGCCGACCTCCGTCGTGGCGGCGTTCCCGGACCGCGAAGCCGCCGAGCGCGTCCAGGAGACGTTCATGACCGGTACGCTGCGCGTCTACGTCAACGCCGACCTCATCGGCGTCGAAATCGCAGGCTCGGTCAAGAACGTGATGGCGCTGGCGGCCGGCATCGGTGACGGCCTGGGCGTGGGGGACAACGCCAAGGCCGCGCTCGTCACGCGCGGGCTGGCCGAGATCAAGCGGCTCGGCCGCGCCCTCGGGGCGGACCCCCTCACGTTCTCCGGCCTGGCCGGCCTCGGCGACCTCGTCGTGACGTGCTTCTCGCGGCACAGCCGGAACCGCCGCTTCGGCGAGATGATCGGGCAGGGCCGGTCCGTCGCCGAGGCCGAGGCCGCCATGACGATGGTGGTCGAGGGCGTCCGCACGACGGCGTCCGTGCGGGAGCTCGCCCGGCGGCACGGCGTCGAAATGCCCATCACGGAGGCGATCCACGCCATTCTGTTCGAGGGGAAGGCCCCGCGCGAGGCCGTCAGCGAACTGATGGCGCGCGACCCCAAGGCGGAGGACTGGCACCACACGGCCCGGGCCTAGCCCCGCTGCCCGTTTCCACCGGCGGTCTCGGCGCCCCCCCTCCCATGGACCTCCCCCCTCCCATGGACCTCCCCGACCTCAAGCGCCTCGCCGCCCTTGGCGAAGGGCCCACGCTGGAGTTCAAGCACCGCGTCCCGCGTCCGGACCGCATCGCCAAGGAGATCATCGCGCTGGCCAACACGCGGGGCGGGCGCGTCCTCGTCGGCGTCGGCGACGACGGCGCCCTGGTGGGGGTCAAAGACGCCGAAGAGGAACTCTACGCGCTGCGCGAGGCGATGGCCGCCCACTGCGAGCCGCCGCTCGACCTCCGCATCGAGGGCGTCCGCCTCACGCGCCGCCGTGAGGTGCTCGTGGTGGACGTGCCCGAGAGCGCCCGCAAGCCGCACTACCTCGTCGGCGACCCGGAGGAGCCCGCCGGGCAGAACGGGCGGCGGGCGTACGTCCGCGTCGGCACGCAGAGCGTGGCGGCCAGCCGCGAGGCCGTGGCGCTGATGAAGGCCGAGCGCAGCCCGCGCGACGTGCGCTTCACCTTCGGCGAGGCCGAGGGCCAGCTCATGCGCTACCTCGAGCGCTACGAGCGCGTCACCGTGCGCGAGTACGCCCGCCTCGTAGACCTTCCCGCCTGGAAGGCGTCGCGCACACTCGTCCTGATGGCCCGGGCCGGCGTGCTCCGCCACCACCCCGAGGCCGACGAGGACTTCTTCACCGTGGCCTACGCCGAAGGGGACGCCTAGAGCGTGTTATGGATCTCTGAGGCTCAGGGTAGCTTCGGCGTATGTCTACGCC
>CAZOJJ010000016.1:152-40893 GCA_964580105.1 uncultured Rhodothermales bacterium
GGGGATCAGGATCGGGGATCAGGATCGGGGATCAGGATCGGGGATCAGGATCGGGGATCAGGATCGGGACCAGGTGGGCGCGCTCTGCGAGGCCGTGCAGCAGGCTACGGGCCAGTCGGTGACGCTGGCCTACGTGGATCAGGGCTACACGGGCGAGCGGCCCCGGAAGGCCGCTGAGGCGCACGGAATCGAGCTAGAAGTCGTCCGTCACGCCGAGGCGAAGCATGGGTTCGTGCTGCTGCCGCGGCGTTGGGTGGTGGAGCGCTCGTTCGCGTGGGTGGCGCGGTTCCGGCGCATGGCACGGGACTACGAGCGGTTGCCGGAGACGGTGGCGGGGCTGCATCTGGCCGCGTTCGTGCTCGTCATGCTGGCCCAGGCGTTGCCGCACCTCGCCGCTGGTCCATAACACGCTCTAGGAGCGCGCGGAAGGCGGCGATCTCGTCCTCGTTTACGGCGTGCCCGAGCCCGGCGTAGATCCGCACGTCCACCCGGGCGCCCATCCGCTCGAAGACGGCGGCGGTTTCCTGCACGCGCGCCAGCGGGATGTGCGGGTCCACGTCGGCGCAGCCGAGGAAGACGGGCGTGCCGCCGAAGTCGCCCTCGTAGTCGCGCAGCGTGCCGTCGGGGCCGATGAGCCCGCCGGAGAGGGCGACGACCCCGCCCCGGCGCCCGGCGTTCCGCGCGGCGAACTCCGCCGCGAGGCAGGCGCCCTGGGAGAACCCCGCCAGCACGATCCGCTCCCGCCCGACGCCCGCCGCCTCGATGCGTCCGACGACCCGGCCGACGGCCGCCAGCGCGGCCGACAGCTTCGGCTCGTTGGCCTCGATGGGCGCGAGGAAGGAGTGCGGGTACCACGTCCAGCCCTCGGCCTGGGGCGCGAGGTAGGCGAGGTCCGGGCGGCCGAGCGCGTCGGCCAGCGTCAGGATGCTCGCGGCGGAAGCGCCGCGCCCGTGGAGGAGCACGACGGCCCCCCGCGCTTCGGCGAGCGGCGCCCCGGCGGTGCGGACGGGCTGGTCGGCATGGGGATCGTTCATGGAACCGGATCGACAAGCGCGTTCACGCGCTCGCCTCCCGCCAGCCGTCGGGGTAGGGGACGGTGAGGGGCGCGAGGCGCTGTTCGAGGCGCTCGCGCAGGGGCTCGTGCTGGGGCGGCAGCTTGAGTGCGTGGCCCAGCCGGTCGGCCGGCTCGTCCACGTCGAAGCCGGGCGGGTCGGTGGCGAGCTCGAAGAGGACGCCGCCGGGCTCGCGGAAGTAGACCGAGCGGAAGTACTGCCGGTCGATGACGGGCGTGGTCGGGAGGCCGAAGTCCCGGATGAGCGCCTGCGCTTCGAGGTGCGCCTCGTCGTTCGCCACGCGGAAGGCGACGTGGTGGACGGTGCCTGTTCCCATCCGCCCCCGGTCCAGGTCGGGTGCGCAGAAGAGGTCCACGAACGCGGCGCGGTCGGCCGCCGGGTTCTCGAGGCGGAGCCGGCCGCCCTCCTCGCCGACCTCGCGGTAGCCCATCGCCTCCGTCAGCAGCCGCGCCGTCGGCTCGGGGTCGGCCACGCAAAGGGTGACGCTGTGGAAGGCGCCGAGGGCGAGGTCGAGCGGGACGGGGCCGTCGGCCCAGCCCTCCGTCGCGGCGGGCGTCTCGATCAGCTCGAGCGGGAGTCCGTCGGGCGCGCGGAGCGGGAGGACGCGCTGGCCAAACCGCTCTGCGGGGGTACCGAAGGGATAGGCGTCGGCCGCGAGGCGCTCCATCCAGCCGTCGGTGGCGCCCTCGGGGACGGCGTACGCGAGGGCCGTGGTCTGCGGCGCCCCGAGGCGGCCGGGGACGGAGTCGGGCCACGGGAAGAAGGTCAGGAACGAGCCGGGGCGGGCACGGCCGTCGGCGTAGTAGAGGTGGTAGGTGCCGGGGTCGTCGAAGTTGACCGTCTTCTTGACGAAGCGGAGGCCGAGGCGGCCGTTGTAGAAGTCGACGTTCTCCTGAGCCGGCCCGGAGATGGCGGTGACGTGGTGGAGGCCGAGGATGGGCGAGGCCATGGCGGTGCAGGAGAAAGACGGAGGTAACAGGTATACGGAAGACGGTTCCGGTTCTTCAAGTACAGCGGTCGTCTCGGGAATAGAATAGAGACAAATATGCCAGGTGTCGGGCGCGTGGTGTGAGACGGAGCAATCCGCGCACGCCTGCCGATCCGCGGCCGGTCCTCCGGATCGCGCCTTCTCCCTTCCGGTCCAGCCTGCGTTCCGATGTCCCGCTTCCTTCCCTTCCTCGCTGCCCTGCTCCTCCTGGCGCTCGCTCCGCTCACGGCGGGGTGCGACGATGCCGAGCCGTTCGATCCCATCGAGGACGTGGACGACCCGGACACCGACGACCCCGAAGGGGACGACTCCGACTCGGAGGATCCCGAGGGTGAGGAATCCGACGACCCGGACGGTGACGACCCGCCCACCGAGGTCGATGCCGAAGCCCTTGCCGAGCTGTTCGGCTGCGAGGTCGCCGTCGTCGCCTTCGACACGGCCGCCGAGGGCGCCCTCGACCCCGAGGGCGACTGCGTGCTCGACGACGGCCGGATGGTGGACTACTACGCCTTCCTCCTCACCGAGGACACGCCGCTCGCCGTCGAGGCCCTCTCCGACGCGTTCGACACCGTGCTCTCCCTCTACGATGCGGACGGCGCGCTCCTCGCCGAGAACGACGACATGAGCGGCGACAACACGGACTCGGTGATCGAGGTGGAGGTCCCGGCGGGCGTGTACGTCGCCGCGCTGTCCGCCTTCGAAGCGGGCCAGAGCGGGGCGTACCTCTTCCTCACGAAGTAGCCGTCACGAAGTAGCCGTCACGAAGTAGCCGGCGGGCCGCCCGAGGCGGGCCTACAGGTCGGGGCGGTCCACGACCTGCACGGTCACGGAGCCCTCGCCGACCGCGCTCGCCACGCGCTTGACCGACGGTGCTGCACGTCCCCGGCGACGAACACGCCGGGGACGTTCGTCGCCAGCAGGAACGGGCTCGCGCTCCAGCGGTCGGCCACGAGGCGGAGGCCGCCGTAGCCGGGTCGGTAGGCCGCCCGCCAGTCGGCGAGGAGGTCGTCGAGGACGGGGTAGAGCGTCTCCTCGGGGTAGAGCGTCTCCTCGGGGTAGAGCGTCTCCTCGGGGTAGAGCGTCTCCTCGGGCGGGTCCCACGGCTTGAGGAGGTAGTAGTCGATGCGCGACTCGTTGATGGCGGCGCCGGTGTCGGCGTAGGCCGTGAGGAGGGCGCGCTTGGCGTCCGGGTGGAGCGTGGCGCCTTCGGCGGAGGTCGCGGGCGACGGCGCGGAGCACCTCGGGGTCGTCGTCGATGACGAGGAGGGTCGGCTTGGCGTCGCGCAGGGCGGAGCGGTCGGGGGCGGCCATCGAGGTGGGGGAGTGGCGGGCTCCGGGTTAGTGCGCGGCGACGAACCGGGCGTAGCGCGCGGCGCTCGCTTCCGGCCGCTCCAGCATCGGCGCGTGGCCGACGCCCGGCCACCGCTCCACCTCGATGCCGGGCACGAGGCGGGCCCACTCGTCGGCCGCGGTCACGTCGAGGATCTCGTCGGCCTCGCCCCAGAGGAGGAGCGTGGGGACGGCGAGGGCCGGGAGCCGGCGCGAGAGGTCGAAGTGCGCGCCGAGGTCGTCCCATACGCGCCGGTAGAACGGCGCACGCCGCCGGTACTGGCGGGCGACGACGGCCTCGGCCGGCCAGGGGAGCGAGGGGGGCGTGTCGCCGAAGGCGAGGGCGGTGAAGCGGGCGTACTCCGACGGCGTGGTCGGGATGAGCAGGTTCTCGCCTTCGGACAGGAGCGAGTCGAGCGTGCTGGGCTCGGGGGAGGGCACGCCCGCCGGGTCGAACAGCGCGAGGGAGCGGATCCGCTCCGGCCGTTCGAGCGCGACTTCGACGGCGATCCGCCCGCCCAGCGAGTTGCCGGCGAGGTGGACCGGCCCCGGGCTCGTCCGGTCGAGGAACGCGGTGACGGCGTCGGTGAGGTACGAGATCGAGTAGGTGACGGTGGTGTCGCGGGCGTTGTCGCCGTGGCCGGGGAGGTCGGGTGCGAGGACGCGGTAGCCGCCGGGGAGGTGGCGGACGAAGCGGACCCAGTGGTCTTTCGAGCCGCCGAAGCCGTGGAGGAGGACGAGGGGCTCGGCCGCCGGGCCGTCGCCCTCGCGTTCGAGGTAGTGGACCGTGCGGCCGCCGAGGTTTACGGTCATCCACCGGAGGTCCGCGCGGGCGCGCTCGTGCGCCAGGCCGGTGCGGTAGAGCATCCCCTGCAGGGGCGCACAGCCGCCGGCGAGGAGGGCGAGCAGGAACGGGAGGGCGCGCGGAATCGGCATGGCACGAAGAGGCTGGCTCGCCAACGCCGGACGACGATCCCGGTTCGGGATCGCGCGCACGGCCGTGAGCCGGAGCGGCCTCGTTTTCCTCTTCGGCGCGACGGGCTCGCTGCTGGCCCAGCACGACGACATCATCGACAGCGTGGGCCGCAACGCGCGGATCGAGACGACGCTCGGGGCGGGCCTCTACGGCATCGGGGCCAACTCGTACGCCGCCGGTGAGACGCGGAGCTACACGATCCGGGTGACGACGGTCCGGTGAGCCGCGCGGCAGGGGTTGAGGGAACGGCGGCGCGCGAATCCACGCCGCGTTCGGAATCAGCCCTCCGGCGCCGGGCGTACGTTCCGGCATGACCCCGACGACCTCGGCGCCGCCCCGGCCCACCTGCCGCTGCGGCCACGACCGCTACCACCACGCCACCCGCCCCGACTTCACGCACGGGGCGCTCGCCTGGCTCGCGTTTTTCACCGGCGTCTCGGCCACGCCGAAAGCCATCCGCTTTCGCTGCAGCGCGTGCGGCGAGACGTTCGAGACGACGCGCGATCCGGCCGTCCTCCGCGCCTTCCGGCGCTACCCCGACATCAGCACCGACCGGCCGTGACGGCGTTCCCCCAGCACAACGCGTCCGAGGCCGAGTGGGCCGACTGGCGCTGGCAGATGCGCCACCGCGTCCACGACCTCGCGACGCTGGAGCGGTACGTCCGCCCGACGGAGGGTGAGCGGGCGGCCATCGAAGCGACGGCGGGTCTCTTCCGGTGGACCATCACGCCGTACTACGCGAGTCTGATGGACGCCTACGACCCGGCGTGCCCCATCCGCCAGCACGTCGTGCCCCAGCACTGGGAGGTCGAGCCCGACATCGTCGGCGTCGTGGACCCGCTCGACGAGGTCGGCCACTCGCCGGTCAAGAACCTCATCCACAACTACCCGGGCAAGGTGGCCTTCTGCGTCACCTCCGAGTGCGCCGTCTACTGCCGCTACTGCCTCCGCAAGCGGATGGTCGGCGACGCCGACTACATGATGCGGAAGGACGAGCTGCGCGAGGCGCTCGACTACCTCCGCGCGCACGCCGAGGTCCGCGACGTGCTCCTCACCGGCGGCGACCCGCTCGTGTTCTCGGACGCCAACCTCGACTGGCTGCTCTCGGAGCTGCGGGCGATCCCGCACGTCGAGGTCGTCCGCCTCGGGAGCCGGCTGCCCGTGGTCAACCCGTTCCGCATCACGGACGAACTGGTCGCGGTCCTGCGGAAGCACCATCCGGTCTGGCTCAACACGCACTTCAACCACCCCAAGGAGCTCACGCCCGAGGCGGCCGAGGCCTGCGCGCGCCTGGCCGATGCCGGCGTGCCCGTCGGCAACCAGAGCGTGCTGCTGCGCGGGATCAACGACGACCCGGCGGTCATGAAGGCGCTGGTGGAAGGGCTCGTGGCGATGCGCGTGCGGCCGTACTACCTCTACCAGGCCCAGCTCATCGGCGGGACGGCGCACCTGCGCACGCCCATCGAGGCGGGGATGCACCTGATGCGGCAACTGCGCGGCCACACCTCCGGCTTCGCCGTCCCGGCCTACGTGCTCGACACGCCCGACGGCAAAGTGCCCCTCACGATGGATTACGTCCGAGGCCGCGCGGGCGACCACGTGGTGATGGAGACGACGCGCGGCACGCTCTGGGCCGAGCCCAACCCGATTCCGGAGGGCTACGACCTCCCCCTCCGCCTCCCCGAGGTGGACCTCCCCGCCGGGGCGAAGACGGTCCCGACGGGCGCGCCGCGCTTTGTGTACGGCGGCGTAGAGGCGGCGTAGAGGCGGCGTAGAGGCGGCGTGAAGGGGCGCTGGGCCCCGAAGAACCGGGGCAAGGTGCGCGGCTGGCCGCGCCGCCTTCGCCACGTCGAATCGCTCCGCGGGCGCTTCGCGCTCCCCGACGACCGAATGCTCGACGGGTGGGGCTACGACGTCGTCGCGCTGCACCTCGCGCCGTGGGGCAACCTCGTCCCACGCAACCCACCCGCATGGCTCCGCCGCCGCTACCTAGGCGTCCTCCTCGACCTCCAGCGGTCGTGGCACGATGCCCTCACCGCGCGCGGTGAGCCGTTCGACCTCATGCTCTGGCTCGTCCATCCGCGCTTCTGGCGCACCCAGCTCGTGGCGGCCGTCGGCGAGCGCATCGACTTTTACAAGGGGACGTTTCTGGAGCCGCAGCCGTCGGTCCCGCCACGCCCGCCGGCGCTCTACGACGACCCGGCCTACGATCTCGACCGGCTGGCCTGGACGCCCGGCTTCGATTGCGACCACGTGATGGAGGCCGACCTCGACGCCGACCCCGAATGGGCCGCGTGGTTCGAGCGGACGGCGCGCCCCCGCGTCGTGGATGAAGGCTACGGGATGCTCACGTACCGCAGGGGCGACGCCTGGATCGGCCGGTTCACGGAGGCGGAGGTATCCTAGCGGCCATGCGCACCGCCGCCCTCCTCAATGTGCTCCTGCTCGCCGCCTTCCTGGCGATGAGTGCGTGGCTGTGGCCGTCGCTCCCCGAGCCCATCCCCGTCCACTTCGGCCTCGACGGTACGCCCGACCGCTGGGGGAGCCGCGCGACGTGGTGGCTGCTCCCGGGTTTGGCCGTCTTTCTCACCGTCTTCCTCGGCGCGCTCGGGCGCTGGTCCACGTCGCGCCCGCACCTCGTCAACCTGCCGGGCAAGGAGCGGCTGCTGGCACTGCCGCCCGAGCGGCAGCGGCCCGTGCTGGATCGGATGGCCGACCTGCTCTGGGTCGTCAACGCCCTCACCCTGGTGCTCCTCGGGCTCATCCAGTGGGGCATCTACCGGACGGCCGTCGAAGGCCCGAGCCGGGGGCTGGGCCTCGCCGTCGTTCTCCTCGCCGTGGCGATGGGGCCGCTGGTGCTGCTGGGCCTGCCCTACGTGGAGGCCGAGCTGAAGCGCCAGGTGAAGGCGCATGAGGCCGAGCGGGCGGAGTCGGGATCGGCGTGACACCCTCCGCCTCGGTGCCGAGGCGGGCAGGCCAGACGGGCGCGCTCTTTGACGGGACACTCCGGTGCAGCAATGCCCCCGCTAAACGGCCGCCTACGTGCCCGTTGCGCCCCGCTGAACGGTTCGCAACGTCGCACCCAGGGTAGAAACTACCCCGGCCGGCGCTTCTGGCGCGGAGCGCCGCCGTCCCGCCACGGCGGGATTCAACCGCCCAGCCCGCTCTCCCCATGCGTTCCTCCCCCACCCCGCTCAACCTCAAGCTGTACCGGGCGCTCCTGCTCGTCGGCGGCATCGTTGTGATCGCGTTCGGCCCGCTCTACCGCGTGGCCGACCCGAGCATCGCCGACCCGCTGTGGATCCGCCTCGGCATCGGGCTGGCGTGCCTCGGCCTCGTCGGGCTCACGTTCGCGAACGACTGGTTCAAGCGGAACGCGCTGGGCGGCATCTACGCGCTGTTCTACCTCGTCTCGGCGTGGCAGGTGTGGCTGACCTACCTCAACGACCTCTCGGTCAACACCACGTTCGGGATGATGCTCGTCATCTTCGGGTGCTCGGTGGGCTTCCGCCGCCCGAGTCACCTGGCGTGGTACTCCGGCATCGTCGTCGTCGCCACGGCGCTGGCGGCGTTCATGGTGGACGACCCTCAGATCTCGCGGACGACCTACCTCGCCACGCTGAGCGCCATCGCCGTGCTCGGCTACTTCGTCCTCCGCAGCCGCCTCGAAATGGTGGACTCCCTGCGTGAGACGATGGAGGCGGCCAACGTGGCGGCCAAGGCCAAGAGCGAGTTCCTCGCCACGATGAGCCACGAGATCCGCACGCCCATGAACGGCGTGATCGGGATGACGACGCTGCTGGCCGACACCGACCTGACCGACGAGCAGCGCGACTACGTCGAGACCATCCGCGTCTCGGGCGAGAGCCTGCTCACCATCATCAACGACATCCTCGACTTCTCGAAGATCGAGGCGGACAAGATCGAGCTGGAGGAGCAGCCCTTCGAGCTCCGGCAGTGCATCGAGGAGGCGCTCGACCTGCTCACGCAGAAGGCGGCCGAGAAGAAGCTGGAACTGGCCTACAGCTTCGGCGAGGACGTTCCCGAGGCCGTCCTGGGCGACGTGACGCGTCTCCGCCAGGTGCTCGTCAACCTCCTCGGCAACGCCGTCAAGTTCACCGAGGTGGGCGAGGTCGTCATCCACGTCGAGAGCCTCAACGTGCGCGCGAGCGGGGGCGCGAAGGTCCACGAGCTCCAGTTCACCGTCCGCGACACCGGCATCGGCATCCCCGAGAGCCGGCTCGACCGGCTCTTCACCTCCTTCAGCCAGGTGGACTCCTCGACGACGCGGAAGTACGGGGGCACCGGCCTCGGCCTCGCCATCAGCCGCCGGCTCGCCGAGCTCATGGGCGGGACGATGTGGGTCGAGAGCCAGGTCGGCGTCGGCTCCGCGTTCCACTTCACCGTGCTCGTCTCCGAGGCCGAGATGCCCGAGCGCGTCTCGCTGCGCGGCGTGCAGCCGGTGCTGGAGGGCAAGCGCGTCCTCATCGTGGACGACAACGAGACGAACCGGAAGATCCTCCGCAAGCAGGCCACCAACTGGGGCATGGAGCCGGTCACGTGCGCCAGCGGCCCCGAGGCCCTCGCCTGGATTGACCGCGGCGGCGTCTACGACCTCGCCGTCCTCGACATGCAGATGCCGGAGATGGACGGCCTCCACCTCGCCGAGGAGCTCCGCGCCCGCCCCGGCGGCCCCGAGCGGCCCCTCATCATGCTCTCCTCGGTGGGCCACCGCCTCCGCGCGGGCGGTCTCCTCGACGCCGCCCTCACCAAGCCCGTCAAGCAGACTCAGCTTTACGAGGTCTTCTGCACCGCCGTCTCGGCGCAGGACCGCCTCCGCCAGCTGCCGCCCGACTGGACGGCGGCCCACCCCAACGCCCCCCTCAACTACCCCGAGGAGGAGCCGGCCCCGCCCTCCGAGTTCTACGTCCCGCAGGACCGCGTCCTCCCGCCCACCGAGTACGCCCTCGCGACGGCACCGCCCGAACCGCGCCCGTCCGGGCCGCCGGTACCGGCCGAGGTCGACGCCGAGCCGGAGGTGCCGCGCGCCGCCCGGCCCGAAGGCAGCGAAGGCCCCGCGCTGCGCATCCTGCTCGCCGAGGACAACGCCGTCAACCAGAAGGTGGCCCTCGGCATCCTCGGCCGTCTCGGCTACAAGGCCGACGTCGCCGCCAACGGGCAGGAGGTGCTCGATGCGCTCGACCTGGCCGACTACGACGTCATCCTGATGGACGTCCAGATGCCCGAGATGGACGGCCTCGAGGCGACGCGGCTCATCCGCCAGAACCTTCCGCGCGAGAAGCGCCCCCGCATCGTCGCCATGACGGCCAACGCCATGCAGGGTGACCGCGAGCGCTGCCTCGAAGCGGGCATGGACGACTACATCCCCAAGCCCGTCCGCCACAGCGACCTCGCCGCCGCGCTCGACCGCTGCGTGCGCATCGCCAGCCACCGGCGGCCCCAGGAGGAGCCGAAGAAGGAGGCGCCCCTGCCCACGCCGCCCGAGGAGCGCCGCGCGACGACGCTCGACCTCCACTCGCTCATCGGCCCGAAGGCCGCCCCCGCCCGGCCCGAGCCGGCGCCCGCTCCGGCGCCGCCCGCCTCGGGCCGGTTCCCGCTCCCCTCCCCGGCGCCTTCCCCGCCCCTACCCGAGACGCCGGCCGCCCCTGCCGAGCCCGTCGCCTTCCGCGACACGGAGCCTCCGGTCGAGGCTCCGGCGGGAGAGCGGCCGCCCTCCTGGGCCGCGTTCGGCGCTCCATCGCTGCCTCCGACCCCGGCTGGAGCCGGTGAAGGAGCCTCGGACGCTGTCGTTCCCGACGAACCCGCCGAGGTCGGCATGGAAGCGCCCGCTGCGGAGGCGCCTGCCGCCGAGGCGCCTGCCGCCGAGGCGCCGGAAGCGAGCGCGCCGACCTTCGAGGGGCCGGCGTCCGTGGAAGACGCCGCGCCCGGGGCCGTCGAGCCCCCCGAGCCGGTCTACGTGCCCACGCCGGCTGCACCGGCCGCTGCGCCCGCGCCGAGCGCGGCCGGCACCCCGGTGCTGCCGCCGCTGCCCGAACCCGAGCCGATGTCCGCCGAGGCCATCGAGGCGGGCGCCCTCGCCATCCATGACCACCTCCACGACCTCACCGGCGTGGACGACCTCGGCTTCGTCGAGGAGGTGCTCGCCAGCTACCTCCGCGCCGACCAGGTTCTGATGGAGCAGATCCGCACCGCCTTCGTCCTCGGCGACGCGGCGACGGTGGCGAAGGCCGTCCACAAGCTGAAGTCGTCGAGCGGCATCCTCGGCGCGCACGAGCTGGCCGCCCGGTGCGCCGAGCTTGAGCAGCAGGCCCGCCTCGGCCAGCTCGACGCCGCCGGCCCCGTCTGCGCCGCCATCGCACAGGACGTGCAGACGTTCCGCGTCGTGGCGACCCGCTCCCTGGAGATCGTGCGCGAGCAGACCGCTCCGCCGTCTCCCGCGGCGGCCAACGCCTGACCCCGTACGCATCCCCAGCGCAGGCCGCGCCTCGTCCGAGGCGCGGCCTGCCTCGTTTTCGGTCTCATTGGCGTACCGGCCGGTCTCACTCTGAACCGGCCGGGCTATAGGCGGCGGGTCTCGGCGCGGAGGCGTGCCAATCCGCCCGTCCGGAGCCGTTTTGCGGACACCGGCGCGCAGCTTGACGATTACCCCGTCAGCCAACGCCGACCCAGCCGCCCTCCCATGTCCGCCACCCCGTCGTCCTACCCGTCCCCCTCCGTCCGCCTCGTGGGCTCGGACCTTGCGCTCTTCCACCGCGGCTTCAAGCTGGCCGTACGCGCGACGCCCGGCCGTTTCGGCGACCGCTCCTTCGGCTTCACGATTCGCCACCACGGCGACGTGCTCCACCAGTCGGAAGGCGCCTACGGCTCGGCCGAGGCGGCCGACCGCGCCGCCCGGCGCTTCATCGACGACGCCCTCGGCGCCTTCGACCGCGCCACCCACCAGCTCGACGCGACCTGCTGACCCGCTCGTTCTGCTGGCCCGCCCGGGCCGTCACGACTCTGAAGCGGTGGGGTTCACGATTCCGCTTCCGTCGTGACGGCCCGGGCACTTTCGTGTCCGGCCCTCCGGCTACCGCAGCACGATGACGCCGCGCGCGGCCTCGAAGCCGCCGTCGCCGGTGAGGCGGAGGACATACGCCCCGGCCGGGAGGCCGCCCGTCTCGAACGCGACCGACTGGCGGCCGGCGCCGCGCTCGCCCAGCGGCTCGGTGCGGACCCGGCGCCCCTGGAGGTCGAACACGGCGAGGGTGAGCGCCTCGGGCCGGCCGAGCGCGAACCCGAGGCGGGCGCGCTCGCGGAGCGGGTTCGGCGTGACGGTGAGGGCGGACGTTCCAGGAGCCAGCGCGGCCGGCTCGTTTGCCACGACCGACGTGCCGTATTCGACGCCGTCGATGCGGGCGTAGCGTAAGCCGCTGCCTCCTGCCCCTTTCACCGCGCTCTCCACGAACCCCAGCCCCGACTGGAAGCTGACGCTTGCCGCCGTGTTGACGAACTGCTTGTAGGAGCGCGTGAGGCAATCGTCACCCAGACAGTGCTCGTGGTCATACGTGCCCGTGACGTAGACCCAGTACCAGGACTCGGGACACAGACTCTCGTCCGGCTCGTAATCGAAGGGGGCATCGAGTTCACACGCACCGAGCCAGGGGAAGTACGCGAGCGCGCCGGAGGACCCATCCTCGTAGAGACGAACCACGCTCCGCGTCGCCTCGTCGTATCGCACGAGGAAGGCTTCGTCGTCGCAGGCCGTGGGCAGGTCGGGTCCTTGCTCGCAGTGCGTCAGCACGAAGTGTGGCTCGCCCTGAAGCAGGCTGTCCCCCTGTATCTCGTACAGCACGAAATACTCCACGAAGTACTCCACGAAGTACGGATACTCGCCCCCCTTGTCGCGCAACTCCATGATCTCCCAGGCAGGGCCTACCGCCAGCGGGAAGTACGTGTGCCAGTCGGTCGTGTCCGGCTGGGGCTCCTGCGCGGCGGCGGCCAGAAATCCGAGAAGAAGGAGCGCGCGCATGCCGCCGAGCGAATCCTGATCCGTCCCCGCAGGGTACGGCGTTCGACCGAAACCTCCAAGCCGTGCTCCCTGCCGACCTCACCCTCCTCGCCATCGAGTCGTCGTGCGACGACACGGCGGCGGCCGTCCTCACGGGCGGGCGCGTGGCCTCGTCGGTCGTGGCGAGCCAGCGCATCCACGAGGGGTTCGGCGGCGTCGTGCCGGAACTGGCCAGCCGCGCCCACCAGCGCCTCATCGTGCCGACCGTCGAGGCGGCCCTGGAGGAAGCCGGGGTGACGAAGGACGACCTGCAGGCCGTGGCGGTGACGTACGGACCCGGCCTGGCCGGCTCGCTCCTCGTCGGCCTCTCGTTCGCGAAGGCGCTGGCCCTCGGCCTCGGCGTCCCGCTCGTCGGGGTCAACCACCTGGAGGGCCACGTCTACAGCGTGTTCATCGACGCGCCGAGGCCGGCGTTTCCGTACCTCTGCCTGACCGTCTCCGGCGGCCACACGCTGCTGACGCTCGTGCACGAGGGGTTCGTCCACGAGGAGCTCGGCCGCACGCGCGACGACGCGGCGGGCGAGGCCTACGACAAGGTGGCCAAGCTGCTCGGCCTCGGCTACCCCGGCGGCCCGCCCGTGGACCGTCTCGCCGCCGAGGGCGACCCATCGTTCCGGGCCTTTCCCTCGCCCCGCCTGCCCGGGCCCGACGGGCGGCCGGGCTATGCCTTCTCGTTCTCCGGCATCAAGACGAACGTCCGCTACTTCCTTCAGGACCTCGCGCCGGCCGAGCGCGAGCGCGTGCTGACGGATCACCTCGCCGACGTGTGCGCCTCGTTCCAGCAGGCCGTCGTGGACGCGCTGGTGGGCGCCGTGCGGGACGCCGTGCGGGAGACGGGCGTGCGGCACGTCGCCCTCGTGGGCGGGGTGTCGGCCAACCGGGGGCTGCGCGCCGCCGCCCAGGCCGCCGCCGAGGCGGACGGCTTCGCGCTCCACGTCCCGGCCTTCCAGCACTCCGTGGACAACGCGGCGATGATCGCGGTGACGGGCGCGTTCAAGCTGGCGGCGGGCCAGACGAGCGGCCTCGACCTCACCGCCGAGCCGTCGCTCAAGCTCTGAGCCGGAGCCGCTCCAGCGCCTCGTAGGCGGATGGAAGTGCGTCGGGAAGAGGCTCCGGCGGGACCTCGGAGGGAGGCGAGAACGGCACGTGCCGCGCCTTCGCGTCCCAGGCGGCGCGGGCCCGCATCCGTTCGACCTCCTCCGGCGCCGGCGTCACGCCGCAGGCCGGGAGCAGGATCGTCCACGCCGAGGCGGGGAGGTCGTCGTACGCCAGCAGCTTCAACGCACCCGCTCGGGCGTGGCGAAGAGCAGCCGCGAACAACGACGTCAGCACGCGAGCGGGGTAGCCCTTCCAGTCGGTGACCGCTTCGGGCTGAAGCCCGAGGCGGGCGGGGTCGACGAGGCCGGGGACCATCTGCCGCCCCGGCTGGCGGCGGTGCGAAGCGAGGATGGCCGCCGGGCGGCGGTAGAGGAAGAAGAAGGGCGTCCGGGGCAGCGCGCGGCGGAAGAGCGGGAGGTGGGCGACGTGCCAGCTGTCGAGCTTGACGAACAGCTCGCGCTCGTCGCCGGAGCGGCGCCGGCCGAGAAGGCGCAGGAGCCGGATCAAGGCACGGTTCGCCGTTGCCGCGTCGGCCTCGCGGTAGTGGGCCACCCAGTCGTCGAGGACGGGCGGTTCGGCGAGCACGATGGCCTCGCGCCGGGTGGCGAGGAGCTGGGCGAGGAGCGTGGAGCCGCAGCGCGAGGCGTGAAAGAGCAGCGCCGTGGGCACGGCGGCGTCGAGGGCGTCGGCGGCGTCGAGGGCGGAGTGCGGCGTTCGCGCCCACCGCCGCTCGGCCGGAGCGACGCGGGCGAACGTGTCCTCGAAGAAGGGATCGGTGAACCGGGCCGTCCCGGCGTGGCTCCACCATACCTCCGAGGCCGTCAGCGCCACCGGGTACCAGCCGCGCAGCGACGGGCCCCACGCTGCTTCGGGCCCGGCGAGGAGCCGCCGGGCTTCCGGAGGGAGCGCCGCGCGGGGGTCAGGCGAGGAGGGCACGGACCCAGTCGTTCACGCGCGCGTCGAGGACGAGGTGGACGCGGTCGGTCGCGCCCCGGTTGGAGACGCGGTGCGGGTCGCTCAGGCGGAGGTACCAGCACTCGCCCTCGGCCATCGCCACCGGCTCGCCGTTGAGCATGAACTCCACGCCCGGGTTCGTGACGACGGGCACGTGGAGGCGCACCGTCCCCGCCTCGACGTCGAGGTCGGGGTCGCGGTGCTCCTTGATGACCGAGCCCGCCGCGAGGCGCATCAGCCGCACCGCCTCCAGCGGACAGGCGAAGGCGGCGAGGACCTCCTGGAGGTACGGCGCGTCCGCGAGGAAGGGCGTGTCCACGTACGTCTCGACGCCGGGGTGGCTGGTGATCATCTGGATGGGGTGCGCCGCCCCTTCCGGCGCCCGCAGCGGCAGCACGCTCCACCGGCCGTCGTAGTTCTGGCGGACGAAGTGCTCGGTCCAGTCGGAAGCCTCCAGCCGCGCGAGGTCGGCCTGGAGACGGGCGGGGTCGAACTGCAGCGGGAGGCGCTTGCGGTCAGGGGCAGCGGGCATGGCGAGACGCGCAGCGAGAGGAGACGGCGCCGAAGGTAGCACGGCGGCGCCTCGGGCGGCTTTTCTCGGAAGCTTGCCGAGGCGGGCCGGCCCGGGCGCGAACTCCGGCCCGGCCGCCTCGTTAGCGAGGTCCGCTTCCGCTCCCACCCCGATGCCCGATACGACGACCTCCCAAAGCCCCCTCGACGCGCAGCTGGAGGCGCTCCAGGAGGAGGCCCTCCGCCACACCCGCCTCTCCCTCGACCACATGGCCGCGTATGGCATCCGGCCGGAGGGCCGCGTCGGCCTGTTCCTCCCGCCGGAGAGCCGCCAGCAGGAGATCCACCGCCTGCCGTACCGCCACGAGGCGCGGCAGGTCGTCGTCTATGAGACGGAGCCCGGCGAGTTCTCGGCGCTCTGCCCGTTCTCCGGCCTGCCCGATTTCGGCACACTCCGCGTCGAGTACGTACCGGGCTCGTGGTTGCTGGAGCTCAAGAGCCTGAAGTACTACGTCCTCTCGTGGCGGCACATCGGGCAGGCCCAGGAGGACATCACGGCGTACGTTTACGAGGACCTCCTCCGCCACCTCGACGACCCCGAGTACCTCGTCGTCACGACCGCCTACAACGTCCGGGGCGGGATCAACACGACCTGCACGATAGACAGCCGGTCGCAGCCCTGAGCCGCGCGGCGCCTCACCCGGCTCGCCTCGGTCTCCCGGTGGGCCGGGCGGATGCGCCCGGCGTGGACAATTCCGCCCCGTAAACGCCCGTCCTCGCGGGCGGCCCGGTTTCTGACTTCGCCCGCCTCGTTCTCGTCCCCCGATGCGCTACGTCCTCCTTGCCCTCTTGCTCTTCGCCCTGGCCGTCGGCGTCGGAGGCGCGTGGCTCGCCTGGGCGCCGAACACGCCGCCGTACGACGGCAAGCGCGGCGTTCGCATCCCGCCCGGCTCCTCCTTCGACACCGCCGCCGACTCGCTCGAAGCGGCCGGGCTGCTCGCCTCGCGCTTCGCGTTCGAGACGTTCGCCGGCCTCACCGGCTGGGGGGAGCAGGTCAAGCCGGGGCACTACCTCTTCGAGAGCGGCGCGAGCAACTGGGACCTCCTCGACAAGATCCGCAAGGGGCTCCAGGACCCCATCCTCGTCACCATCCCGCCGGGCACGCGGCCGGCCGTCCTCGCCGCCGTCCTCCGCCGCGACCTCGGCACCGACTCCGCCGCCGTCGCCCGGGCGTTCCGGAACCCGGACCTGGCGGCCGAACTGGGCACGGACACGCTGCACCTCTTCGGCCACATGCGGCCCAACACGTTCGACATCTACTGGACGATGGACGCCGAGGAGGCCATCCGCCGCATCCACGCCTGGTACGACCGGTTCTGGACCGAGGCGCGCCGCGCGAAGGCCGAGGCGCTCGGCCTCACGCCCGACGAGGTCGTCACGCTGGCGAGCATCGTCGAGTGGGAGGCGCGGAAGCCGGAGGAGCGGCCCCGCATCGCGGGCGTCTACCTCAACCGGCTGCTGGGGCGCACGGGCGCCGGGCGGATGCGCCTCCAGGCCGACCCCACCGTGCAGTACGCCCTCATGCAGGCCCACGGCGGCCCCATGCGCCGCCTCCTCTTCGCGGATTACCGCTTCCCGAGCCCCTACAACACCTACCTCATCGACGGCCTCCCGCCGGGGCCGATCACGAACCCCTCCGAGTCCAGCATCGACGCCGTGCTGGATGCGGAAGACCACGACTTCCTCTACTTCGTCGCCGACGGCTCGGGCGGGCACCGCTTCAGCCGGACGGCCGCCGAGCACGGCCGCGCCGCCGCCGAATGGCGCGCGTTCATCACCGAGCAGACGCGCATCCGCCAGCAGCGCGAGGACTCGCTGCGGCGCGCCCAAGCGCAGGCAGATAGCCAGTAGCCAGATGGGGGATGGTCCATTTCCACCAGGCCATCCACCAGGCCATCCCCCTACCTTCCTCCATGAACCTCACCGCCGTCCGCACCCTCGTCGCCGCCCAGCTCAAGACGGAGTTGCGGCACCCCAAGACGGGTAAGTTCGGACCGTCGCGGGTGGGCGTGACGGCGCTGGCGTACGGGTTCTCAGGGCTCGTGCTGGCGCTCTCGCTCGGCGACGCCCCGCCGGAGCAGGTGCTGTTCGTGGCGGGCTCGTTCGGCCTCGTCCTCGCCGCCTTCGGCATCGCGGGGTCGTACGATGAACTGATGGGGCGGCCGAAGGACAACGCCTGGCTGACGACGCTGCCCGTGAGCGAGCACGAGCACTATCTCGCCCGCCTCGTCGGCATCGGTGGGTACGTGGCGCTCGTGGCCGTGAGCGTGGCGGCGCCGGTGGCGGTGCGGACCGGCCTGGCGCACGGCGTCGGCGCCGGGCTGTCGGTCGGCGCGCTCGTCGCGGGCGGGATGGTGTGGACGGCGGCGGCGGGCGTGGCGGCGCTCTGGGCGCTCACGCTCACGCTGCCCTACCGGCTGCTCCACCCGGCGCTCTCAACCACGCGGACGCTGCTCGTAGCGCTCCTCGTGCTGGGCTACCAGTGGGTCGGCTCGCAGCCCGAGGCGGCCGCGGCGGCGTGGTGGCCCGCCGCGTGGCTGGCCGACGGCCTCGCCGGGCGGCCGTCGCTCGGCCTCGCGCTGCTCCTCGGCAGCGTCGGCGTGATGACGGCGGCGTTCGCGGCGTACTTCCCCGGCCGCTACTTCCGCCTCCTCGCCCGCCTCGCCGACGGCGCGGCGCAGCTCGAACGGCAGGCGCGCGGGCGGCGCGTGCTGACGCTGCCGGAGCGGCTGCTCGTCCGCAACCCCGCCGCGCGGGCGGCCTACGGCTTCGCGCTGGCGGCCTTCCGGGACGACCGCCTCGTGCGCGGGCGGCTCTGGCCCGCCGCGCTGCTCCCGCTCGGCTTTGCGTTCTTCGGCTGGTGGATGGGCGGCCTCGGCGACCTCTTCGTCTACGGCCCGGAGAACGTGCTCGCCTTCCCCGAGACGCGGCTCCACCTCTCGCTCCTGGTGATCCTGCTCTTCTGCGGGCAGTCGCTCGTGCAGACGCTCCAGGTCTCGGACCACGCCGAGGCGGCCTGGGCCTTCGACACGCTGCCCGGTGCGCGCCCGCGTCGCCTCCAGCTCGGCGCGCAGCAGGCGCTGCTCTACCGCGTGCTGCTCCCGCTCCACGCCGTTCTCGCCTTCGTCCTGGCGATGGAGATGGCCGTGCTCCACGCGCTGATCCACGCGGCGTTCTGGTTCGCCGTCGTGGGCATCGCCACGCGGGTGCACGCGCTGGTGCACCGGCGCCCGCCGTTCTCGCACCGGACGGACCGCTTCAGCGCGGGCGCGCGGTTCATACCGCTCTTGATCTCGATCCCCGCCGCGCTCGGCGTGCTCGTGATCCAGACGTTCACGTTCACGTCGCCGCTGCTGGCGGTGCAGGCCGTCGTGGGCCTGCTCGTCGTCAACGCCGGGCTGGCCCGCCTCGCGGCGCGGACGCCGCACCGGCGGCCTCGCCCGAAGCCCGAGCCCCTCCACCTCGGCGCCGAGGCGGGCGCGGTCGAAGCGGCCTGATCAGAACCGCACGTCCACGCCGACCTGGACGGCGTTGCGGGTCCCGTGTCCCTCGACCCCGACCGGAAACGGTGCCACGCTGTCGTCGCGCACGTGGATCAGCGTGACGTCCAGCCGCGCCTGCGGATGCACGTTCACGCCCGCGCCGACGGCGTACGTCTGCCGGATGACCTCGGGCGTGGGTCCGACGTAGCGCGGATCGGGCTGGAACGCCGCGCCCGCCCGGAGCGCCACCGGCCCGACCAGCCCCTCCACGCCGAGGCGCGTGTTGAGCACGGGCCGCAGGTAGGAGTCGGCGAAGGCGTTCTCGTAAAGCAGGTCGGGGTCGCCGTCGGCGAGGAAGCGGGCCTGGCCCCAGTCCACCACCTCCACGTCGGCGCTGACGAGGACGGCGGGGCTGCCGGCGAGGAAGCCGACGGCCACGCGCCAGGGCGTCCGCATCACGACTTCGCGGTCCACGATCTCAATGTCGCCATCGGCCGTCTCGTCCTCACCCTGCTGGTCGAGGCGGAGCCAGGTGGGGGACTCGACGGTGAGCCCGAGGCGGAGGCCGTAGTCGAGCGCGGCCGAGAGCCCGGCGCGCACGTTCACGCCTGCGAGCTCCGTGTCGCGTGTAGAGAAGCCGCCGTCGAAGTCGCCGTCCGGCCCGCTCGTCCGCTCGTAGCGGCCGACCGGGGCGTTGACGGAGAGGCCGCCCATCAGGCGCGGCGAGAGGGCGACGGCCCCCGCCGCCGAGACCGCACCCTGCCAGCCTGACTCGCGGCGCCCTCGCTGATCGCGCCCGCCCGCCTCGGTGGTGCGGAGGTAGCTCGCGGTGGTGTGGTAGCCGCCGCCGAACGCCAGCGCCCCGCGCACGACCGGCAGCGGCGCAGCGTACCCGACCGTCTCCAGCACCACGCCCTCCTCGTCCCGCGCAAAGCCCCGCCCGAAGCCGTCGGCCTCGTTGACGAACGCCTCGGCGGAGGCAACGGCCTGGGCCGAGCGGAGGTAGGCGAGGCCGGCGGGGTTGGCGTAGGCCGCGTCCCAGTCGCCCAGGCCGGCGGTGGCCGCCCCGCCCATCGCCGTCAGGCGGGGGCCGACGGCGGGGCTCCGCTGGCCGAAGAACAGGAGGTCGTCGAGGGTCTGGGCCTGCGCGGAGGCGGCCAGCACCGCGAGGAAGAAGAGGAGGAGACGCATGGCAGGAACGAGACGGGCGGATACGAGGAAGGCCCGCCGCCGGAGCCGCGGGCCTTCCGACTCCCGTCCGAAGAGGGGAGGAGGGGGATCAGTTGCCGCCTCGGCGGCTACCGCGCGAGGGGCGGCTGGAAGAGCGGTCGTCGTCACGGCTGGAGGAGCGCGCCGGGCGCGACTCCTGCGGCCTCGGCGCGGGCGCGGGCCGGCTCGCCTCGCGGCGCGGCTGGGGCGCCGGGCGCGTCTCCTGGCGGCGCGGCGGAGAGGGGGCGGGGCGCATCTCCTGCCGACGCGGCGCCGGGCGGACCTCCTGCCGGGGCGGCTCGGGACGGACCTGCGGCCGGGTCTCGCGGCGCGGCTCGGGGCGCACGGTCTCGCGCGGCTGCGGCCGGTACTGCGGCCGGGTCTCGGGCCGGGGCTGCGGGCGCACCTCGCGGCGAGGTTGCTCCCGCTCCGGCTGCGGCCGGACGGCCTCGTGCGGCTGCGGGCTGACCCGCTCCGGCCGAACCTGCGGCCGGGTGTCCGGACGCGGCGTCACACGCTCCGGCTGTACCCGTTCCTGGCGCGGCCGGATCACGTCCGGCGACTGCTGAGGCCGTACCTGCCGAGAGGAGGGCGGTACCGCATCGCGCTGGTCCGGTCGCACAACCTCGCGGCGATCCGGGCGCACGGTTTCCCTCTGATCAGGGCGGACGGCGCCATCGCGGTCCGGGCGGACGGTGCGGCTCTGCGGCCGCGCAGCCTCACGCTCGGGGCGGCTCACCGTGCCGAGGGAGGAGCGGGTACGGTCGGCGTTCCGAGTGCGGCCGTCGGTGGCAGGCCGCTGCGGCGTGACCTCGCCCCGCACCGGCGTCCGCACTGCGATGGCGCCGAGGCCGACGCCCCGGCTGTCGGGGCGCACGGGGTTGCCCAGTGCCAGCCCCACGCGTCCGCGGTCGCCGTCGGCGTCGTACGGGCGGCGGACGCCGTAGCGGAAGTAGTCGCGGTAGTTGGAGCGGCCGTCGTAGTAGGGGTGGTAGTAGCCACCGCCGTACCCGTAGTAGCCGGCGTGGTAGTACGAGGCGTCCCAGTAGCCGTCGGAATAGCCGTCCCAGTAGCCTGCGTAGTAGCCGCTGCCGTACCAGGGGGAGTAGCCCGAGCCGAACCAGAACGAGACCGAGAGCCCCGGACGCCAGCATGAGTACCAGGGGTCGTAGAACCCGACGCCGTAGTAGAACGGGTCGTAGTAGTAGGCGACGGCGGGGAAGGAGCGGTAGTGGTGGCGGTACCGATGCGGCCGGTACCACGCGTAGCGGTAGTACGGGCTGTAGCGGTAGTACGGCCGGTAGTAGGTGTAGACGCTGGGGTAGTACGCCGGGGCGTAGTCGTAGTAGTCGGCGTAGTAGCCGCCGTAGTAGTACCCGTCGTCGTAGTAGCCGCCGCCGTAGTCGTCGTACCCGCCGTATCCGTACGAGCCCGCCTCGTCGTAGTAGTAGACCGACGCGTCGTCGTAGTAGTAGCGGGAGACGGTGACCTCGTCGTCGTACTGAGCGTACTGGCGGACGGGCTCGTCGGGCGAGGCCGCGTTCCAGCCCACGCCATGACCCGCAGCGTAGTCGCCCTCGGCGAGCAGCTCGGCCGGGTCCGCGTAAGGATCGAGGTAGGGGTCGGTCGTAACGCCGATGCGCGGCTGGACCGGGGCCCCGGCGGCGACGGGCTCGGCCGAGGCCGGGCGCTGAGCGCCGAGTTGGGTGTAGCAGCCGCCGAGGAGCGGCGCGAGCGCCAGCAGCCCGAGGAGCGGCGCGAACGAGGCCGGTCGGAAGCGGAGCGGAGTCATGGCAGAGGGATCGGAAGCGGCGAGACGAGGGACGGGGCGCGTGCGGAGGCCGGGTGAAGCGCCGGGAGCGCGTTGGAGGTCGCCCGCCGGCCCGGGTATATTGCCCGGCCTCGCAGGGCTAGCCGCCACGCCGGACGGAGGAGTAACAACGCCTCGACCGCGTCGGCGGTTTTTCGCACCCCACCGGGGCGCCCTCTCAGGAAATCCCCGGCCCTGCCTCTACTCCGTCCGGCCCGCACAGTTTCCGCACACGATCCCGGACGCATTCCTCCCCCGCGCCCGCCCGCCGACCTCGATGGCCGACTCGATCACTCCGCGCGACACCGATTACGCCCAGTGGTACCAGGACGTGATCCGGGCCGCCAGGCTCGCCGAGACGTCCCCCGTCCGTGGCTCGATGGTCCTGCCGCCCAACGGCTACGAACTCTGGGAGAACATGCGCGACGCGCTCGACGGCATGTTCAAAGCGACGGGCCACCGCAACGCCTACTTCCCGCTCTTCATCCCGCAGAGCTTCCTCGCCCGCGAGGCCGAGCACGTCGAGGGCTTTGCGAAGGAGTGTGCCATCGTCACGCACTACCGGCTCAAGGTGGACGACGCCACCGGCGAGCTCGTCGTGGACCCGGACGCGAAGCTGGAGGAGCCGCTCGTCGTCCGGCCGACCTCGGAGACCATCATCTGGGACACCTACAGCCGGTGGATCCAGTCGTGGCGGGACCTCCCGATCCTGCTCAACCAGTGGGCCAACGTCGTCCGCTGGGAGATGCGCACGCGGCTGTTCCTCCGCACGGCCGAGTTCCTCTGGCAGGAGGGCCACACCGCGCACGCCACCGAGGCCGAGGCGGTCGCCGAGACGCGGACCATGCTCGACGTCTACGCCCGCTTCGCCGAGGAGTGGATGGCGATGCCGGTCATCCGGGGCGTCAAGACCGCGAGCGAGCGGTTCCCCGGCGCGGTGGACACGTACTGCATCGAGGCGCTCATGCAGGACGGCAAGGCGCTTCAGGCGGGCACCTCGCACTTCCTCGGGCAGAACTTCGCCAAGGCGTTCAACTGCACGTTCCAGAACGAGAACAACGAGCAGGAGTACGTCTGGGCCACGAGCTGGGGCGTCTCGACGCGGCTCATCGGCGCGCTCATCATGACGCACGGGGACGACCAGGGCGTCGTGCTGCCGCCGAAGCTCGCGCCGATCCAGGTGGCCATTGTGCCGATCCTCCGCAAGGAGGGCAACGAGGCCGTCCTGGAGGCGGGCCGCCGGATGGCGGAGGCACTCCGGGCTGCCGGTCTCCGCGTCGTGTTCGACGAGCGCGACCAGTACCGGCCGGGCTGGAAGTTCGCCGAGTACGAAGCGCAGGGCGTGCCCGTCCGCCTCGCCGTCGGCCCGCGCGACCTCGAGAACGGCGTCGCCGAACTGGCGCGGCGCGACACCGGTGAGAAGCAGTCGGTCCTGCTGGACGGCCTGGCGGATACCGTCCGGGAGACGCTCGACGCCGTGCAGCGGGGGCTCTTCGACCGCGCCCGCGCCTTCCGCGAAGCCCACACCCACGTCGTGGACAGCTACGACGCGTTCAAGGCGCAGATCGAGGAGGGCGGCTTCGTGCTCATGCACTGGGACGGCACGGCCGAAACCGAGGCGACGATCAAGGAGGAGACCAAGGCGACCATCCGCTGCATCCCCTTCCCCGGCCAGCTCGACGGCACCGCCGAGGCGGGCACGGACCCCGTCTCGGGCCGGCCCTCGGAGGGCCGCGTCGTCTTTGCCCGCGCGTACTGAGAGAAGGGAGGAGGAAAGGAGGAGAGGAACGACCCTCGCCCGCGCTCCTTCCTCCGCGCTTCCACTCTTCCGTTCCCATGCCCCCCACCGGCCTGCCCCCCGTCGAGATGCGCCGCCAGCGGGGCTACCGCGTGGCCAACGCGCTCTCGTACGTCCTCAACCCGCTCGTGCTGCCGCCGGTCGGGTTCGGTCTGGTGCAGTGGCACCTCGGCGCGGGCGCGCTGGAGATCGCGTGGACGGTCGCCGTCTCGCTCCTCTTCTTCTGCCTCGTCCCGCTGCTCTACGTCGTCGACATGGTACGGACGGGCCGCGCCGAGAGCCTGGAGGTGCGCGACCGCGCCAGCCGGCTCCGGCCGTTCCTCGTCGGCATCGTTTCCTACCTCACCGGGATGGCCGTCCTCGGCGTGACCGTGGACACGGCGAAGGCGCTCATCCTCTCCATCGCCGCGCTGTTCCCGGTGAACACGCTGCTGCTGCTGCTGATCAACCTGCGGTGGAAGATCTCCATCCACATGGCGACGATGGCGGGGTTCGTGTCCATCCTGCTCTTCGTCGCGCTCACGGTGTGGCGCGGCCTGCCGGCCGACTGGGAGGCCGCGCTCACGGCGGCGACCGTCTCGCCGCTGCTGCTGCTGCTGCCGCTGCTGATGTGGGCGCGCGTCCGGGTGCGGGCGCACACGCCGGGGCAGGTGCTCGGCGGCGCGGCCTTCGGCCTCCTCGCGCCGCTGGCTGAACTCTACGTGCTGGTCTACCACGTGCTCGACCTCGCCGGCTGAACCGCGCGAGGCGTAGGACCTCTCCGTAGCCCTATGTCCCTGCTCGCCCGTCTCGTCGAACCCGGCCTGCGCCGCTCGGAGCGCGCCCTCGGCGCCTCGCTCGACTACCTCCGCTACCTCGCCCGAAAGGACGGGGTGGCGCCCGACCTCATCCGTGCCGCCGTCCGCAGCGACCTCGACGCGCTGCCGGAGGAACTGGAGACGGTGGCGCGGTTCGCCGAGGCCGGCGCGCCGGCCTCGGGCGAGGAGGAGCGGTACGGCGAGGCAGGCCTGGCCGAGCCGGCCCTCGGCATCGCCAGTTGCCGCGTCTTCCCGGCGACGAAGCGGGCGCTGGGGTACGCCACCTCGTGCGCGCTCGTGCAGGTTGACGTGTGAGGAAGGGGCGGCAACATCGGCCGCCCCTTCCTCACAGGTCCAGCACCAGCCCCTCCCGCGCCAGGATCGTCGCCGGGAACACAGCCCGGGCCGCCTCGGCGATGGCGGCGAGCGCCGCGTCGTCGTGCGCGGGGTCGTGGTGGAAGAGCGCGAGGCGCTTCACGCCGGCCGCCTTCGCCAGCCGCGCGGCGTGCTCCCACGTCGAGTGCCCCCAGCCCTGGCGCGTGGCGTACTCGTCGGGCGTGTACTGCGCGTCGCAGACGAAGAGGTCCACGCCCTGGGCGACCTCCAGCAGCAGCGCGTCGAGCGCGGCGTCGCCGTGCTCGTAGTCGGTGCAGTAGACGAACGAGGCACCGTGGGCGTCGAGCCGGAAGCCGAGCACGTGCTGCGTGTGGTGGACGGCGAAGGGCCGCACCGTGAGGGCATTGACCCGCACGACCCGGCCGGAGACGAGCGGGACGTACCGCCGCTCGGCCGGGAGCGCGGCGAAGTCCACCGGGAAGAACGGCGGCTGCATCTGCCCCTGGAGGAGCTGGCGCGCCGCCCCCTCGGCCTCGGAGGCGTAGAACGTAACCCGGTTGCCCGCCCCGTAGAGCGGCGCGAAGAACGGGAGCCCCTGGATGTGGTCCCAGTGGAAGTGGGAGAGAAACACGTGGAGGTCGAGCGCCCCTTCCTCCACCCCGTCGTCGGCACCGACGAGGTGGGCGCCTAGGTCGCGCGCGCCGGTGCCGAGGTCGAGCACGCACTCCGTCCCGTCCGCCAGCGTCACGCCGACGCAGGCCGTGTTGCCGCCGACACCCATCACCTCCGGGCTCGGCGTCGGGATCGAGCCGCGCACGCCCCAGAAGCGAACGCGCATGCGCTCGGGCAGGGAGGGCGAAACGTCGGGCATCATCGGGTCGGTCACAGGCGGAAGCGGCGCAGCGTCACCACCGTCTCAACGGCGACGACCTTGGCGATGGCGGCGGCCGGGACGGCGAGGGCCATCCCCAGCACGCCCGCGAGGCGGCCGCCGAGCAAGATCGCCAGCAGCACGGTCACGGGGTGGAGCGAGACGTTGCGCGCCGTGATCCACGGCTGGAGCACGACGTTCTCGAACGCCTGCACGACGCCGAACACGACCACGATCCCGAGCAGCTGCCCCACCCCGCCCGTCGTCACGACGGAGACGGCGAGCGCCAGCGCGGCCGAGATCACGAAGCCGACGTACGGGACGAAGTTGGCCACGCCGGTGAACAGGCCGAGGACGAGGTAGTAGTCCACCCCGAGCACGCCGAGCCCCAGCGCCGTCAGCACCCCCACGACGACGGCGATGAGCGACTGCCCCCGGAGGTACTCGCCGAGGTGCGCGTCGATCTTGTAGAGGACGCCCATCGTGAACTCGAAGTACCGGTTGGGCACGAGCGCCACGAGCCGCTTCTGCAGCGCCGCCCCGTCGCGCAGCAGGAAGAACAGTACGAACGGCACGATGACGAGGTCGGCAGCGAGGGAGAGGGCGTCGGAGGCGTGGGCGAGGAGGTGGGCCTGGGTGTCGGCGATGGTGGCGCGGGCCGCGGCCGAGAGGCCGAGGTCGCCCACCTCGACGAGCGGGAGCACCCGCGCGAGGTCGCGCTCGACGCGGTCGAGGAGGGTGAAGAGGCGGCCGTCGGCCCAGCGCGCCTGCCACTCGGCCGCCTGCTCGGCCGCCATCGGGATGGCGAACCAGGCGCCGAGGCCGAGCACGAGCGAGAGGGTGAGGAAGACGACCGAGGTCGCCGCCGTACGGCTGAGCCCGCGCCGCTCCATCGCGTTGACGAGCGGGAAGAGGAGGTAGGCGAGGACCGCCGCGATCAGGACGAGCACCAGCAGGTCCCCCCCCACGGCGACGAGCACGCCGGCAGCCAGCAGGGCGACGCCCAGGAGGAGCGCCTTAAGCCAGGGGATCCGCGTCGCCATCGTCGCGAGGCCGGTGCGGGGCGGGCGCGTCGTCGTCGAGGCGGGCCAGGAGGGCCTCGTGCTCGCGGCGGAGGTCTTCGAGCTCGTCGCTCACCTCCACGAGCCGGATGCCGACGAGGCGAGCCAGGGCGAGGAGGATCTTGACGCCGAGGCGGGGGTTGCGGTCCAGCAGCCCCATCAGGTCGGGCTGGAAGAGGCTCAGCAGGAGGCAGTCCGTCTTGGCGCGCGCCGTGGCCGTGCGGATGACCTCGTTGAGCAGGGCAATCTCGCCGAAGAAGTCGCCGTCGCGGAGTTCGACCAGCTCGCGGCCGGTGGGCTCGCTCTGAATCGAGACGGCTCCCTTGGCGATGATGTACATGCCGAGGCCGGGCTCGCCCTGGATGAAGATGGACTCGCCCGCGACGTACTCCCGCCGGTGGAGGATCCGCTGCAGCGCGGCAATCTCACGGGGGGTGAGATCGTCGAAGAGGGGGATGTGACGGAGGACGTCTTCCTCCCCGTCGTCGGCGCTGCCGAGCACGTTCCGCCAGAGGCTGTTCATGGTCCTGCGCGGCTGGAAGGGGATGGGGGCCGGGTGGCCCGGTGGCTGAGAGGGGCGGGGCAAAGTACGGCGGCACCTCGTGCCGCGCATCCTGCGCGCCGCGTCACCCGCGTGCGCCCGATCCCGAGGCGGAGACGCCCGCGCCTTGCCGCTGTCCGAGAAACGCCGTACCCTACCGGTACGCCATTCGCTCTCCGCCATGTCTTTCCGGAACAACGGCCTGCTCCTGATCGGCCTCGCTCTCCTCCTGCCTGCGTGCGATACGCTGAAGGAAGAACTCTTCCCCGACGAGATCTCCTTCGACGGGGTCACCTACGCGGCCATCGGCCAGGCCGAGCTCTTCGTCGAAAACGCCGGTCTCGTCGTGTCCAACATCGGCACGTCGGGCAACGACGGCGTCCGCGTCGAGGTCGAGGGCCACCTTCAGGAGGCGGACATCCGCACCCGGCCCGTCGCCATCCCGGCCAACGGGCGCTGGGGCCTCCAACTCTTCGGCGACCTCGGCGGCGCCCGGACGGCCCTCGCCACCGTCTGGCACGAGGCCGTCGACGATGAGACGCACCGGATCGAGTTCGACTACGCGCCGGGGCTGGGCATCGAGGCGGTCACGCTCGAGTACTACCTCGACCGCCAGATCGTGGCGCGCGTCCCGGGCGTCCCCCTCGGCGCCGCGAAGGACGGAGGGGCCCGCCGCATCGCCCCGGCCGGGCACACGAGCGCGGCGCCGCAATCGGTCCACGTCATCCTCGTCGGCGGCGTTTACGTCGTCGCCACGGACCACGGCGGCGCCGCGCCCAAGAACGGGTGCACGGGCGCCCTCGTCGAGGTCGACTTCCCCGACGTGCCCTCGCCGATCTGCACCGATTTCATCCGGGCCGTCCCGGAGACGACGGCGTCCTTCCCGGAGGCGACGAGCCTGGAAGTCCGCGCCCGCACGCTGGAGCGGTTCACCATCGAGGACGGCGACGTGCGCTGAGCGCTCGCGGCGCGTCAGCCCTCCTCGCGCGCCTGCCGCTCGGGGAGCGAGACGACGAACGTGGCCCCCTCGCCGTCGCGGCTCTCCAGGCGGAGGCCGCCGCCGTGGCCCTGCGTGACGATCTCGTAGGAGAGCGAGAGGCCGAGGCCGGTGCCGGAGCCCGTCGCCTTCGTGGTGAAGAACGGCTCGAAGATGCGGCGGCGGAGGGCGTCCGGGATGCCCGGCCCGTTGTCGGCCACGTGGATCTCGACGCGGTCGCCGGCGCGCCGGGTACGGACGGTGACGACGGGCTCGTAGGCGGCCCCGTCCGCCTTCGCGCGGCCGTTGACGGCGTCGAAGGCGTTGCTGAGCAGGTTGATGAGGACGCGGCCCATCTCCTGCGGGACGAGTTCGGCCTCGCCCGCGTCCGGCGCCAGGTCGCGTTCGAGCGTGACGCGGAAGTCGGCGTCCTTGGCGCGCATGCCGTGGTAGGCGAGGTTGGCGTACTCCTCCACGAACGCGTTGACGTCCACGCGGACGGGCTCGCCGGTGCCGCCGCGCGAGTGCTGGAGCATGGCGTGGACGATGCGGTCGGCGCGGCGGCCGTGCTCGTGGATGCGCCGGGCGTTCTCGCGGAGGTCCTCCAGCAGGCCCTGCACGACGGGCAGCACGTCGGAGAGGGGCTGATCGGGATGGGCGTTGAGTTCGTCGCGCAGCTCGTCGGCGAGGTCCACGCTCAGGTCGGCGAAGTTGTTGACGAAGTTGAGCGGGTTCTTGATCTCGTGCGCGATGCCGGCCGTGAGCTGCCCGAGGCTGGCCAGCTTCTCGGCCTGGACGAGCTGGGCCTGCGTGGCCTTGAGGTGCCGGTGGCTCTCCTCCAGCGCGGCGTAGGCCTCGCGCAGCTCGCGCGCGCGCTCGAGCTCGACCGCCTTCCGCTCGTTCTCGACCTTGAGCACGCGGGACTCCGCCTCGGCCATCTCGGCCCGCAGCTCGGCCTCGCGGCGCTCGGCGCGCTCGCGCTCCTTTCGGAGCAGCCGTTGCCGCTGCCAGCGGTCCGCCCCCACGAGGAGGCCGACGAAGACGAGGGCGTAGAGGAGGTAGGCCCAGCCCGTCCGCCACCACGGCGGGGCGACGAACACGCGGAGGGCCAGCGGCTCGGGCGTCTCGACGTTGTAGGCGCTCCACGCCTTGACGAGGAGGGTGTAGCGGCCGGGGTCGAGGTTGGTGTAGGTCACCTGCCGGGCCGTCCCCATCTCGCGCCACTCGCGGTCGAAGCCCTCCAGGCGGACGGCGTAGCGGTTGCGGCCGGGGTCGGAGAAGTGGAGCGCGGCGAACTCGAACGTGACCACCTCGTCGTCGGGCCCGAGGTAGACGGCCTCGACCGTGGGGGCGGCGGCGCGGAGGGCGGCCTCCTCGCCCGGCACCACGTCCTCGTTGAGGATCTGCACGCCGACGAGGGCGATCTGCGGCGGGTGCGGGTTGCCCGCCGTGACGTCGCCCGGGTCGAACTCGATGAGGCCGTCGGCCGAGCCGAAGAGCATGTCGCCCTCGGCCGTGAGGAGCGCGGCGCCGTTGAGGTCGCGCAGGCCGGCGAAGCCGTCGGTGCCGAAGGGGCGGAACGTGTCGGGGATGGGGTCGAAGCGGGCGAGCCCCTGGCTCGTGCTCAGCCAGAGGTAGCCGTCGTCCTCCAGGATGGCGTGGACGGTGTTGCCGGGGAGGTCGCTGTTGGACTCGGTGTAGCGGGTGAAGCCGGCCTCGGGCGCGGCGGGGTCGAAACGGTTGAGCCCGCCGCCCTCGGTGCCGATCCAGAGCGTCCCGTCGGCGTCGGCGAGGAGGGAGAGGACGGTGCCGTCGGAGAGGCTCGCCGGGTCGTTCGGGTCGTGGGGAAAGTGGGTGAAGTGGCCGCCGCCTGCCTCGCTGTCGAGCCGGTCGAGGCCGCCGTAGCTGCCTATCCAGAGTGTGCCGTCGGGCGCGAGGGCTACCGCCCGCACGAGATCGTTGCTCAGGCTGTTCGGGCGCGCCGGCTCGTGGGTGAAGAAGTCGAGCCTACCCGTCTCGGGATCGAGGCGGCCGAGGCCGCGCTCCAGCGTGCCCACCCAGAGCGTGCCCGCGTCGTCCTCCACGATGGCCGACACCACGGTGGGTTTGGGGCCGACGAGGGTGAAGGCGCTCCGGCCGTCGAACCGGTAGAGCCCACTCTGGAGGCCGACCCAGAGCGTGCCCTCGCGGCTCTCGTAGAGGGCGGTGACGCCGTCGCCCCCCGGCGTGGCGACGTGGGCATAGGCCGTGCGGGTCGAGTCGGTGCGGTCGAGCCCCTCGTCGGTGCCGACCCAAACGACGCCGTCGCGCGTCTGGGCCAGGGCGAGGACGGTGTTGCTGACGAGGCTGGAGGCGCGGCCGGGCTCGTGCCGGTGAACCACGAAGGCGCGGCGCCCGCGGTCGAACCAGTCGAGCCCGTTGTAGGTGCCGATCCAGAGCACGCCCTGGCGGTCCCCCCTGATGGTCCGCACGTAGTTGTCGCTCAGGCTCTCCGGGACGCCCCGCTCGGCGCGGAAGACCTGGCGCGTGCCGTCGGGGCGGAGGACGTGGAGGCCGTCGCCGGCCGTGCCGACCCAGAGCGTGCCGTCGGGGTCTTCGTAGAGGCCGAGGACGATGCCGGCGTTGAACCGCTCGACGGTGAGTTCGACCGGTGTGAAGGTGCCCGCCGTCGGGTCGAACGCGCTGAGGCCGCCGCCGAGGGAGCCCACCCACAGGCCGCCGGCCCGCCGGTTCGCCAGCGCCGCGACGACGTTGGCCGGGCCTTCGGCCGGATTGCGGAACACCGCGAAGGCGCCGGAAGCCGGATCGAAGCGGTTGAGGCCGTCCTGCGTTCCCACCCAGAGGCGTCCCTGCGCATCGACGTGGAGGGCGAGGACGGCGTCGTGGCTGAGCGAGCGCGGGTCGTTCGGGGCGTGCCGGAAGCGGGTGAAGCGGCCCACCTCGGGGTCGAGGCGGGCGAGGCCGCTGGCGGTCCCGGCCCAGAGCGCCCCGTCCGGGGTGATGGCGAGGGCGCGCACCTCGTCGCTGGGCAGGCTGGCCGGGTCGTCCGGGTCGTGGCGGAAGGCGACGAACGTCTCCGTGGCGGGGTCGAAGCGGTTGAGGCCGCCGTCGGAGGTGCCCACCCAGAGGTAGCCGTCGGCATCCTCCTGCAGGCTCATCACGATGTTGTCGGCGAGCGAGGAGGAGTCGTCGTCGGCGTGGCGGAATTCGGCGACCTCGTAGCCGTCGAAGCGGTTGAGCCCGTCGATGGTGCCCACCCAGAGGAAGCCGCGCACGTCCTGGAGGAGCGCGTTGACCTTCCCCGCCGAGAGTCCGTCCTCCCCGGCCCGGAGGTGCTTGAAGGCGACGCTCGGCGCGCGGTCCTGCGCCCGCACCGACGCGGCCGCGGCAAGGAGCGTCAGGGCGAGGGCGACCCCCCACACCCGGTGCGCTGCGGCCGGCCGGCCAGGAACCCGAGCTCCGGTGCGCATCGGACCCGCCGCCTCAGGCTGCGACTTCGGAGGTCGGGCCCGTGCCGGCCGTCCGGTAACGGCGGAGCGCGACGGCGGCCTCCTCGGGCACCGACGAGAACAGCACCGTCAGCATCGGGCCGCCCACGCTGCTCGTCTCGGACTCGACGACCTTCGCGTAGACGTCGCCCGTCTCGCCCGCGCCGTCGGGGTCGAGGGGGATCATCAGCTTGACGTCGCTGCGCGGCAGCACGGGCGCGGCCGTGAGCACGACGGCGCCCGTCTCGGAGAGCCGCACGATCTCGGCCTTGCGGGGCTCGCCCGCGAGTGTCTTGCCATCCAGGACGGCGTAGCGACACGGGATGGGCACGGCCAGCGGCTCCATCGGCGACGAGGCCGTCTCCGGCACGTCGAGCCCGTAGTCCCCGCCGACGCCGGCCACGAAGTGGACCGTGACGGGCTCGGCGAACCCCTTCATCGCCACCTCGCGGGTGGACCCGATGCGGACGGTCGGCCCGGCCGCCTCGCGCGCCGCCGTCGTGATGACGATTTCGCCCGGCCCGGCCAGCGACTGGATGCGGCTCGTGAGGTTGACCGGGCTGCCGACGACGCCGTACTTCGCGCGTCGCTCCGAGCCGATGTTGCCGACGACGACTTCGCCCGTGTTCACGCCGATGCCCATCGCCAGCTCGGGCAGGCCGCGCTCGGCCAGCGCCTCGTTCACCTCCTTCATCGCCCGCTGCATGGCCACGGCGCACGCGACGGCGCGCTCGGCGTGGTCCTCCCGCTGGATGGGCGCCCCGAAGATGACGAGGATGGCGTCCCCGATGAACTCGTCGATGGTGCCGCCGTAGGCGTCGATGATCTCGGTCATCTTGCCGAGGTAGACGTTGAGCAGCTCCACGACGCGCTCGGGCTCGGTCCGCTCGGAGAGGGCGGAGAACCCGCTGAGGTCGCTCATGAGCACGCTCACCGCGCGGCGCTCGCCGCCGAGGGCGAGGGCGGCGGGGTCCGCCAGGACGGCCTTGGCGATCTCGTCGGAGAGGTAACGGCCGATGGCCTGCCGCACGAAGTCGGCCTGCCGCTCGCGCTCGACGAGCTCGCGGGCGTTGTTGATGGTAACCTCGAGGTCGCCGAGGTCGATGGGCTTGGTGAGGAAGTCGAAGGCCCCCTCGTTCATGGCCGTGCGGATGTTCTCCATGTCGCCGTAGGCCGTGACGACGATGGCCTTGTGCTGGCGCTCGCGCTGGCGGAGGTGGCGGAGCAGCGTGAGGCCGTCCATCCGGGGCATGTTGAGATCGGTGACGACGATCTCGATGTCGGGGCGCGCATCGAGCCGTTCGAGCGCCTCGACGCCGTCGCCCGCGAAGTCGAGTTCGAGCGTCCCCTCGCGGACGTGGGACCGGAACTTCTGGCGGATGAGTGGCGCCAGGTCGGGCTCGTCGTCGACGAAGAGGATCTTGAGGGAGGCCTCCATAGGCCGGAGCGGGCGTGAGGGGGAGTAAGGTAGAAGCCGTGCAGCGCCGGTGCCAAGCGGGAACCTGCCAAGCGGGAACCGTGCCGGGCGTGGGGGGAGCCGTACGCAGGGGGGAGCGGGCGCGTTTCATGGGGACGGCGTGGAGGCCCGGTGCGGAGGCGATGAAGGGCGGAGTAGCGTTCGGTGAAGAGAAGGCGGGGGGCGTCGTTTGGCCCGGTCCTCGCCCGTGAAGCGGTCTTACCCTTGGCGCTTTCCCTGCCGCTGGACGTTCCACCACTGTCCGCTATGCTGCACGCTCCCCGTCTGCCTCGCGCTCGCCGCGTGCTTCCCGCCGCCTTCGTTCTGCTGGTCTGCTCCGGCCCGGCGCGGGCTACGACGACGGCCGCCGCGCCGGTTGTCGCCGACTCCACGGAGGCCCCGAGTTGGGCGGCCCAGATCGTCGCCGCGCGCCGGCTCGTGGCCGAAGCCGAGGCGGCGCTGCACCCCGCCGAGGCCGCCCGCCTCGCCACGCAGGCCCTCCGCGCGACGCGGGCGCTCACGGCCCTGCCCGGCTTCGACCAGGACCCCGACCTCCGGCGCCTCGCCCTCGACGCTCAGGCCGTCTATGAGCGCCACCACGGTCCCGTCCGGCCGGATGCTCTCTCCGTCGAGGAGCTGGGCGTCCTGCGCGGCGAGGCGCTCGCGGCGCTCGGCGTGGGCCATGCCGCCCTCATCGCGGACGTGGCCGAGCCGATGCTGCCGTCCGCACTTCGGGTGCCCGAACACGCCGAGGCCCTCGTGGCGCAGCAGGCCCGCCTCTTGCAGCGTTCCTTCCGGAGCTACCGCGCCGTGCAGCGCCGGGGCGCGCGCTACTTCCCGATGATCGAGCAGGCGCTGACGCGGCGCGGCCTCCCGGCCGAGCTGAAGTACCTGCCCGTGATCGAGAGCGGGCTCAATCCGGGAGCCGTCAGCAGCGCCGGTGCCATCGGCCTGTGGCAGCTGCTCCCCTCCACCGGCGCCATGTACGGATACGGCGAGGGCGCGCTCTACCACCCCGCGCGCTCGACGCAGGCTGCCACCCGCTACCTCGCCGACCTCGGCGAACTGTTCGGCGGCGACTGGCACCTCGCGCTGGCGGCCTACAACTGCGGCCCCGGCCGCGTGCAGGGGCTCGTCCGCCGTCTGGAACGGCGCCTCGGCCGCACGCCGACGTTCTGGGATCTGTATCCGCACCTCCCGGCCGAAACGCGCGCCTACGTGCCGCGCTTCATCGCCGTCGCACGCGCGCTGGAGGACGTGGCGTAGGAAGGGGCAGGCAGCGCGCCTCGTCGCCGGATGCAGGCGGCCAAACAACAACCCGCCCGGCGTGTTACCGCCGGGCGGGCTGGCAAGCAGAGAGGGCTCTGCGGTTGAGAGTCACCCCGGAGGGTGCTGCGCCTTGAAAGGCCTCCAGCGTGTGGGGTTCCGCTCCGTCCGGGTGGATCAGGCCGGGCGCTGCCCCGAGCACGGCGAAGAGTGAGGCCGTCTGCGCCTACCGTTCAGTGCCTACCGTTCAGTACGGCGCGGATCGTGACACGGATGGCTGCTGCCTCCGGTTATGCCCGCCTCGGCACCTTGCCGGACGGGCAGGCCTCACTGTCTGGGAGCCGACGGCTGCCCGACGCGTATTCCCGATCTCGTCGCCCCTCTATGCCATGCTCCGCCGTCTCGCTCTCCCTGTCTCACTGACCTTGCTCCTCGTTGCCGGGGTCGCGGGGTGTACCGAGTTGCTCCAGCTTCAACTCCCTCCGCTTCCCCCGCCTTCGCAGGATCCGCCCTCGCAGAACCCGACACCCCAGGACCCGGGTTCGTTCGGCGGCTGTCAGCTGGACGCAAGCTGCGGCGAGGGCCGAGCCTGGGCCGCCGAAGCCCGCTCCATCGTCAACACCCGGCTGCTCGACGACCCCGACCATCCAGGATGCACCGGAGTGCTGCTCAACAACGTGCGCGGCGACCGGACGCCGTACGTCCTCGTTGCCCGGCACTGCCGGAACGGGTCGGTGCCGAACGTGGGCGAGAACCTCAACTGGTGGACGTTCTACTTCCGCGGTCCGTCGGATCGGTGTGGAGCGCCGGTCACGAACCGGGTTGGGCCGTGCACGGAGGCAAACCGGTGCATCCGAGGCGCGACGGTCGTGGCCACGGGCTCGGCGGAAGGGGCCTACTCCCGTTCCCGGGACTTCATGCTCTTGCGGCTCAGCCGGCCCGTTCCTGCTTCGTTCGGAGCCACCTACGCCGGATGGTCCATCGAGACGACGCCGATGCGGTCGGCCGTGGTGCTGGGGCACCCGCGCGGCCTGCCGGTCGCCATGGCGGTTTCGGACCAGCCGGTCGAACTCAACACCGTGTGCGGCGGCGGCGGTCCCATGTGGCGCATTCCGGTGGACCGGGGCCAGCTCGTGCTGGGCCAGTCGGGCTCGCCCGTCTTCGACGAGCGCCGGGCGGTGCGCGGAGTGGTGATCACGGGCACCGGTTGCAATCACCCATCCCCCTCGTGCGCGGCGTCGCTGGCGCACAACTGGACGTTCGGGCCGCGCGGCTCCCGGCTCATCGACCATCTCGCGGGCGGCGACCCGCGCGTCCGCTCCGTCCAAGCGCGCTGAGGGCGCCGGTCAGTACCGCGCGGTCAGTACCGCGTGGTGACGGCCTTCCGCTTGAGCGCCGAGAGCCAGCGCGTGATGTCGATGCCCTTCGGGCAGGCCTGGACGCAGTTGAAGATGGTGTAGCACTTCCAGAGGCCGTCCTTGGAGTCGACGATCTTCAGGCGCGCCTCGGGCTCGGTGTCGCGGGAGTCGAAGACGTAGCGGTACGCCTTGAGCAGGGCGGCCGGGCCGAGGTAGTCCGGTGCGGCCCAGGTGCTCGGGCAGGAGTGCGTGCAGGCTCCGCACATGATGCACTTCGTGGCGTCCTCGATGACGGCGTGCTCCTCGGGGCTCTGGAGGCGCTCCTTCTCCGGCACCGGCTCGTCGTTGATGAGCCACGGCATGATGGCGCGGTACTTCTCGAAGAACCGGTCCTGGTCCACGACGAGGTCTTTGATGACGGGCGCGGCCGGGAGTGGCTCGAAGGTGATGGTGCCGCCGTCCTTGGCGAGGTCCTGCACGAGGACGGAGCAGGCCAGCTTGTTCTCGCCGTTGATCTTCATCGCGTCGGAGCCGCAGATGCCGTGGGCGCAGCTCTTGCGGAAGGTGAGCGTCCCGTCCAGATGCCACTTGATGTACATCAGGAGGTCGAGCGCGCGGTCCATCGGGTCCGCGGGGAGCTGGTACTCGGCCCAGTGCGGCGCGTCGTCGCGCTCGGGGTCGAACCGCTTGATCTTGACGGTGAGTTGCATGGCAGCTGGCAGGGGGTAGATGGCAGGGGGTGGGGATCGCTCTCCATCCACGGCCATCATCCATCCTCAATACTTGCGTTCTTTCGGCTGGAAGCGGGTGATGACGACGTCCTTCTCGCCGAGTTCGTAGCCGCCCTGGCCGTCGGCGAAGAAGAGGGTGTGCTTGAGCCAGTTGGCGTCGTCGCGGTTGGGGTAGTCCTCGCGGGAGTGGGCGCCGCGGCTCTCGGTGCGGCGGCGGGCGCCGGCGGCGATGGCGAGGGCGTAGTCCGTCATGAACCCGATCTCGACGGCGTCCATGAGGTCGGTGTTGAACCGCTTCCCCTTGTCCTCGACGACGACGTTGCGGCTGCGCGCGCGGATCGCCGCGAGGTCGTCCAGGGCCTCGGCGAGGGTCTCCTCGTTGCGGAAGACGGAGACGTTCTTCATCATCGTCTCCTGGAGGTCGTTCCGCACGGCGACGGCCTTCTCGCCCTCGGTGCGGCTGAGGAGGGCGTCGAGCATCTCGCGCGTGCGTTTTTCCGGGTCTTCCGGCAGCGGGAGGCGCGCCTTGTAGTCCTCGCGCACGGCGCGCGCCATCTCGATGCCGGCGCGGCGGCCGAAGACGACGAGGTCGAGCAGCGAGTTCGTCCCGAGGCGGTTGGCGCCGTGGACGGAGACGCAGGCGCACTCGCCGGCGGCGTAGAAGCCGGGCACGACGTCGGCGCGGTCGGCGCTGCGGACGACCTGGCCGTCGGCGTTGGTGGGGATGCCGCCCATCGCGTAGTGGCACGTCGGCGCGATGGGGATCGGCTGCTTGACGGGGTCGATGCCGAGGTAGACGCGGGAGAAGGTGGAGATCTCGGGCAGCTTGTGCTCCAGCACGTCCTTGCCGACGTGCGTCATGTCGAGGTGGACGTAGTCCTTGCCGTTGATGCCGCGGCCCTCGCGGATCTCCTTGTAGATGCACTGCGAGACCATGTCGCGCGGGGCGAGGTCTTTCACGGTCGGCGCGTAGCGCTCCATGAAGCGCTCGCCCTCGGCGTTCCGCAGGATGCCGCCTTCGCCGCGTGCGCCCTCGGTGATGAGGATGCCGAGGCGGTAGAGGCCGGTCGGGTGGAACTGCACGAACTCCATGTCCTGGAGCGGGATGCCCGCGCGGAGCGCGATGGCGAGGCCGTCGCCGGTGCCGGCATGGGCGTTGGAGGTCGTCTTGTAAGCACGGCCGTAGCCGCCGGTGGCGAAGCAGACGGCCTTGGCGTGGAAGGTGTGGACCTCGCCGGTGAGGATCTCGTAGGCCACGACCCCGTTGCACGCGCCGTCCGGCGTCATGAGCAGGTCGAGCACCTGGAACTCGTCGTAGAAGCGGACCTGCTTCTTGACGTTCTGCTCGTAGAGCGTGTGGAGGATCATGTGGCCGGTGCGGTCGGCCGCGTAGCAGGCGCGGCGGACGGGCGCCTCGCCGTAGTTGCGCGTGTGCCCGCCGAACCGGCGCTGCGCGATCTTGCCCTCCTTGGTGCGGCTGAACGGGACGCCGTAGTGCTCGAGCTCGATGATCGTCCGCGGGGCGTCCTTGCACATCGTCTCGATGGCGTCCTGGTCGCCGAGGTAGTCGGAGCCCTTCGTGGTGTCGAAGGCGTGCCAGAGCCAGTGGTCCTCCTCCTCGTTGCCGAGGGCGGCGCCGATGCCGCCCTGGGCGGCGCCGGTGTGGCTGCGGAGCGGGTGGAGCTTGGAGACGACGGCCACGTCCACCCCGCCCTCGGCGGCGTAGAGCGCGGCCATCAGGCCGGCCCCGCCGGCTCCGACGATGACGACGTCGTGGGTGAAGGTCATACGTCGTGGGTGAAGGTCATGGGGATGAGGTTCAGGGCTCAGGGCTCACGGTTCAGGGTGCCGTCACCCTGAACCGTGAGCCCCGAACCCGCTGCTACACGTTGAGTCCGGCGACGATGACGGAGTAGGCGCCGACCACGAAGAGCACCAGCGCCACCGTCCACGAAAGGGCCACGGCCCCGACGCGGACGAGGTCGTTGCGGATGTAGTCGGTGAGCACGTTGTTGAGGCCGTAGAAGCCGTGGTGGAGGGCGAAGAGGAGGAAGAGCAGGTTGAAGCCCTTCCAGAGCACAGCGTAGACGGGGTCGCCGAGGCGGAGCAGGAGCACGTCGTGCGGCGTGGCCGTGGCGACGGGCTGGGCGGCCGCCCGCGCGGCGTCCACCGGGACGACCGGCTGGGGCGGCGACTCCTGTTCCTTTTCGTAGCGCTTCCGGACGGCCTCGTTGGCCTCGTCGCTGTACTCGGGCAGCGCGCCCTGCGCCGCCTGCTCGCTCGTGATCACCGAGTGGGACACGCTCCGCGTGGTGCGGTCGAAGTGCTGCACCCAGAAGTGCGTGATCAGCAGGAAGATCAGGAACGTGCCCGTGATGCGGTGCGCGAACCACTGGAACGCGCTCGACCGGGCGGTCTGGCCGTATTTCTTAGACATGAGGTTGGTGCGTGTCTCGTATTGCGTATCGCGTGGAGGGGCCTCTCGTACGCACTACGCAACACGCATTAGCTCCCGAAGTACGCGACGAGGGCGGCGATGCTGGGGTACCCGCCGACGACGAACAGCACGACCGCCACGGCCCCCAGCGTCCAGAACAGCCGCTTCTGGTTCGGGCTCCACCCGAGGAAGTCGATCAGCACGATGCGGAGCCCGTTGAGGGCGTGGTAGATCACGGCCCCGAGGAGGAGGAACTCGCCGAGCTTGAAGATGGGCGCGTGGTAGCTCGCGATCAGCGCGTTGTACGCGTCCGGGTTCGTCATCGACTTGAGCCCCCAGACGTGGAGCACGAGGTAGCCGATGAGGGCGAGGCCGGTGAACCGGTGGAGCATCCACGCGAACATCCCGGTCCGGACCTTGTAGCGCGTGACGGGCTGCGGCGGGGCTTCGTGAACGGTCGTAGCCATGAGGCAGAGGGGCAAGCGGGGAAACCGGGCAGCGCGGCGGAAGCTACCGCCCGGCCTCGGTGCGGTTTCGGAAGGGGCCGGCGGCGGCGGCGAACGGCGCACGCGCATCCGCCGGAAGGTAACGACGCCGCCCGCACGGCGCATCCCGCCCACCCTCCGGAAAACGACGCGGGGGCGGCCGATCGAGCCGCCCCCGCTCCGGGTCGTCGGGTAGCGCCGCGCTACCGTTCCGCGCTACCACCGGCGTTCCGCGATGGGCGTCACCCGCTTGCCGCGCGGGCCGACGTAGCCGGCGCGCGGGCGGATGAGCCGGTTGTCGGCCCACTGCTCCAAGAGGTGCGCCGTCCAGCCGGTCATCCGGCTGATGGCGAAGATCGGCGTGTAGAGGTCGCGTTCGATGCCGAGGAGGTAGTAGACCGAGGCCGAGTAGAAGTCGACGTTGGCTTCGAGGCCCTTCTGCTCCTTGACGTAGAGGCGGATGGCGTCCGACATCTCCAGCCACTTCCGCTCGCCCTTCTCCTCGGAGAGCCCTTCGAGCATGTCGCGCAGGATGGTGGCGCGGGGGTCGAGCGCGCGGTAGACGCGGTGCCCGATGCCCATGATCTTCTCCTTGTTCGCGAGCTTCTCTTCGACGTACGCCTTCGGGTCCATCCCGCGCTCGTCGATCTCGAGAAGCATCCCCATCACCTCGATGTTGGCGCCGCCGTGGAGCGGGCCCTTGAGCGCGCCCATCGCCCCGCTGATGGCGGAGTAGATGTCCGCAAGCGTGGCGCCGATGACGCGGGCGGCGAAGGTGGAGGCGTTGAGGCCGTGCTCGGCGTGGAGCACGAGTGCGGCGTCCATGATCTTCTCGGCCTCGGGGCCGGGCTCCTCGCCGTTGAGCATGTAGAGGAAGTCGAACGCCGTCGAGCCCTCCTGCATCGGGGCCACCGGGTCCTTCCCCTTGCGGATGCGGTCGAAGGCGGCCACAAGCGTGGGCAGCTTGGCCGTGAGGCGGATCGCCTTGCGGACGTTGGCCTCGCGGCTCATGTCCTCGGCCTCGTCGTCGTAGAGGGCGAGCATCGAGAGCGCCGTGCGGAGGGCGGCCATCGGGTTGGCGTCCTTCGGCGTGTGGTGCCGGAGGTGGTCGATCACGTCCGGGTGGACGGGCCGGGCCTCGCGGAGACGGTCGTTGAGGTCGTCGAGCTCGGCCTGCGTGGGGAGCTCGCCGAACCACAGGAGGTGGGCCACCTCCTCGAAGGTGGCGTTGCGCGCGAGGTCGTCGATCTCGTAGCCGCGGTAGATGAGCTCGCCGGCCTGCCCGTCGATGTAGGACAGCTCGGTGTCGAGGGCGGTGACGCCTTCGAGGCCCTTGGCCTTGACCGGGGCGGCGCCGTTGTCGGCAGCGGGCGGGGAAGCGGGGGTCGTCATGATCGGGAATGCAGAGAGGGTAGGGGGCGCGGGCTCGCGGTGACGGCGTGCGCAGCCGGGGGGACACCGGGAATAGTACCCTATCAACCCGGCGCCCGGAGCGGGGTTCAGCGGTATTTCGTGCGAAACGTGCGAAGCCGACGCCCGCTCGGCCGCCCTTTGGGGACCCTTTGGGGACCCTTTGGGGA
>CAZOJJ010000016.1:40993-42161 GCA_964580105.1 uncultured Rhodothermales bacterium
CCCTTTGGGGACCCTTTGGGGACCCTTTGGGGAAACGCGTGGGCCTCCGGCGACGTAGGCGCCCGCACGGCCCGTACGGCGCATTGCCGACGGCCGGGTCCGTGCGTAGCTTCGCGCTTGTCCCGACGCATTTTAATGGCACGACGCCCGGCGCCTGCTCTGGCCGGGCCGCCGCGGCGGCTCCCCCGAGTCGGACGCCGCTGCGCCTCAGGACCTCCCTCTTATTCGGCGACGACCACGGCCTCCGGGCCGCTCGCCTCCCGCTTTCGCTCCCCTTCCGGCGCCCGCCTGGCGCGGCCGGTTCTCGGAGCCCCGTTTGGCCACCATGGCCCTCGTTTCGTTTCTCGTCCGCGTGCTGGCCCGCTGGGCCGCCGCCGTTCCCGCCGGTTGGCTGAACGGGGCGCACCCCACCATGCCGCCGCCTGTCGCTGCCCCGGCCACACCCGTTGCCTCGGCCCGCCCGCTCCGGATTCACCGGACTCGGCGCGGGGCTGGAACCCGTGCGCCGGCGCCCCCCACCCCTTCACATGAAGAAAGAAATCGTCATCAACGCGAGCAAGGACCGCTCGCGCATCGCCATCGTGGAGGATGGCGAGCTGGTAGAGCTCTACGTCGAGCATCCGGATAACGTCCGCACGCTGGGCAACATCTACCTCGCCCGCATCCGCAAGATCATGCCCGGCATCCGGGCCGCCTTCGTCGACATCGGCCAGAAGCAGGACGCGTTCCTCCACTTCTCCGACCTGACCGACAACCTCCCGGCCCTGCTCGCCCTCGCCGGCGAGAAGATCCCCGGCGTCGAGGCCCTCCCGCTCTCGCACGCGCCCCAGAAGCGCGTCGCCGACGACGAGAGCGAGCCCGCCATCGAGGAGAAGCTCGACTTCGACACGCCCGACGGCGAAGGCGACAAGGAGGAAGCCTCGCCCAACCGCAACCGCCGCAGCCGGAGTGGACGCTCGAACCGCCGCAGCCGGGGCGGGCGCCGCCGGAGCGGGCGCCGCGAGGAGGAAGAAGAGCAGGAGGAGGCCGGCGAAGGCCGCCGCTCCTCGCCCTTCGTCATCGACCTGACGCTGAAGACGGGGAAGGTGGAGCCTCAGCCCGCCGGCCGCCGTCGTGCGCCCTCCAAGCCCGAGGCGGACGCCTCCGAGGCCGAGCCGAAGGCCGAGCC
>CAZOJJ010000016.1:42261-45720 GCA_964580105.1 uncultured Rhodothermales bacterium
AAGGCCGAGCCAAAGGCCGAGCCAAAGGAGAAGCCCGCCCGCCGCACCGCGCGCCGCAAAGCCGACGTTCCCCCGCAGGAGGGACCGGACGCCGACGCCCCGCCGGCCGAACCGGCAGAGACGCCCGTATCCTCCGGCGACGGCGCCACCGAGGCGGCCGATGCGCCCGCCTCGCGCGGGCGCCGGACGACGCGCAAAGCCGCGCCCAGGCCGGACGCCGCGCCCGAAGCGAAGCCGGAAGCCCCGGCCGAGCCGTCCCCGGACGACGCCGAGCCCGCGGCCTCGAAGACGGCCCCCACGCAGGGCGACGACGCGCAAGACGGCGAGGAGGACGAGGGCGCGGGCCGCTCGTCGGAAGGGCGCCGCCGCCGGGGGCGCCGCGGACGCCGGGGCGGACGCCGCCGTCGGGGCCGCCGGAGTGACGACGCCCAGACCCAGGACGAAACCAAAACCGGGGAAGCCGGAGAATCCAAGCCGGAGGGAGAATCCAGGCAGGACGACGTGGCCGCCGAGCCCCAGGCCCAGACCGAACGCTCATCGCGCGGACGCGGACGCCGCGCGGCCGGCCCGGCCGAGGACAGCGCCCAGGCCGACGCAGAGGCGGAGGCCGCCACGGCCGACACGAAGAACGAGGCCGCCGAAAAACCGTCCCGGCCGTCGAGCGAGCGGGGACGCCGGCGTGCCTCCGAGGAGGCGCCCTCGTCCCGGCGCGGCCGGACCGCCGAGCCGTCCGAGAAGACCGGCGATGCGGCCGAGAAACCAGGCCGCACGCGTAGCCGGGGCGACCGCAGCGCGAGCAAACCGGAACCCGCCAGACAGACGGCGAAACCGTCGGTGGCCGAGGCGCTGGCGGCGGCGGTGACCGACCGGCCGGAGGACTTCCTCCGCCGCGACGGCGTCATCCCGGTCAAGATCACCAAGGAGCCGATCTCGGCGAAGGGCAGCCGCGTCTCGACCGACATCTCGCTCGCCGGCCGCTTCCTCGTGCTCGTCCCGGCGGCCGACTACGTGGCGGTGTCGAAGAAGATCGAGTCCGCCCGGGAGCGGCGGCGGCTCAAGACGCTGGCGGCCAGCCTCAAGCCCGAGGGCTGCGGCGTCATCGTCCGCACCGTGGCTGAGGGGCGCGACGCGAAGACGCTCGACACCGACCTCCGCCTGCTCGTTGACAAGTGGCGGAAGATCGAGGCGCAGATCCGGGCGAAGCCGACCCCGCCGGTGCTGCTCTACGAGGACGTCAACATGGTGTCCTCCATCATCCGCGACCTCTTCACGGAGGACTACGACCGCATCCTGATTGACGACCCGAAGCTGCACAAGAACGTGAAGGCGTACGTGCAGGCCGTCGCGCCGCACATGGCCGAGAAGGTGGTGCTCCACCGCTCGAACACGCCGATCTTCCGGGCCGTCGGCATCGAGAAGGCCGTCGAGCAGGTGTTCTCGGCGCGCGTGCCGCTCCCGTCGGGCGGCTACCTCTTCATCGAGCACACCGAGGCCATGCACGTCATCGACGTCAACTCGGGCCGCGCCGGGCGCGGCAAGAGCCAGGCCGAGAACCTGCTGGCCGTCAACCTCGAGGCCGCCCGCGAGGTGGCCAAGCAGCTCCGCCTCCGCGACCTAGGCGGCATCATCGTCGTGGACTTCATCGACATGCGCTCGGAGGCCGACCGGCGGAAGGTCTACAACGAGCTCAAGACCGAGTTCAAGAAGGACCGCGCTGTGACGAAGCTGCTCCCGATGTCGGACTTCGGCCTCGTCGAGATCACGCGGCAGCGGCTCCGCCCGAGCATCACGGCGCAGGCCACCGTCGCCGAGGAGGCGGCCGAGCGGCTCGACCCGCAGGCGGCGATGGCCGCCGCCGGCGCCACCGAGATCCCTCAGCCCAACCGCGACTTCGGCCCCGTCACGCTCGACGAGCCCGTCACCACCGACGACGTGGTCGAGCGGCTCGGCGCGTGGCTCAAGCGCTACCGCGAGGAAGTCCCGGAGAAGTACCGCGACCGCCCCATCGTGGTGCAGGTGCATCCGCTGCTGGCGAGCCACCTCCGGCGCGGCTTCCCGAGCCTGCTCACGCGGCTCCGCTTCCGCCACCGTCCGCTCCGCTTCCACCTCGATACCGAGCCCACGCTCCACCCGCTCGACTTCGAGGTGCAGGACGAGAAGTCCGGCAAGCCGCTCAAGAGCCAGTACGCCCCTTCGACTTGAGAAAGGGGGAGAGGGGGAGTGGAAGAGAGGGAGAGGCCCTTCCTCTTCCCCCCTCTCCCATTCCCCCGCTCCCATGCAGATCGCCGCTCTCGTCAAGGCGCTCGAAGAGGCGCACCGCCAGCTCGGCGTGACGGTGCGGCGCGAGCGCGGCCCCTTCCGCGGCGACCGCTGCGTGGTGGACGGCGCCGAGGTCGTCGTACTCAACCGGATGCACCCGCCCGAGGCGCACCTGGCCGTGCTGGCGCGGAGCCTGCGGGCGCTGCCCCACGAGCAGCTCTACCTCCGCCCGTCCGTCCGCGCCGCGCTCGAAGACGCCTGGGTCGCCCAGGACGCGGGGCAGGACGACGCGGCGAACGCGGACCTCGATGAATAGCACCGTCCGCGTCACGTTGCTGGGCACGGGCACGTCCACGGGCATCCCGGTCGTGGGGTGCCGGTGCCGGGTGTGCACCTCGGACGACCCGCGCGACCGCCGCCTTCGCTGCGCCGCCTACGTCGAGGCGGCCCCCGAGGCCGGGGGGGCCGTCCGCCTCGTCATCGACACGGGGCCGGACTTCCGCCAGCAGGCGCTCACCTACGGGGTCGAAGCCGTGGACGCCGTGCTCGTCACGCACCACCACTTCGACCACGTCGTCGGGCTGGACGATCTGCGGCCCTTCTTCTTCGGCAACCCCCGGCCGATCCCGATCTATGCCTCGCCCGAGACGGCGGCCGTCCTCCGCGAGATGTTCGGCTACATCTTCCGCGACGGCACCTACCCCGGCATCTCGAAGCTCGAACTCCGCGAGGTCGAGACGGGGCCGTTCGTCGTCGAAAGCCGGTACTCCGGTGGCGGGCGCGTCGAGGTCACGCCCATCCCCGCGATGCACGGCGCGCTGCCCGTCCTGGGCTACCGCGTCGGCCGCTTCGCCTACCTCACCGACGTGAGCGCGATCCCCGAGGCCTCGATGCCGCTCCTGGAAGGGCTCGACGTGCTCGTCCTCGACGCCCTCCGCCGCGCGCCGCACCCGACGCACCTCTCGCTCGACGAGGCCACGGCCCTCGCCTGGAAGGTCGGTGCGCGGGAGACGTACTTCGTCCACATGACGCACTCCGTCCTCCACGCCGAGGAGGACGCCGCGCTGCCCGAGGGCATCCACCTCGCCTACGACGGACTGGTGGTGATGGTAGATTGCTGAGGGCCGATGGAGTGAACCCGTCGTCCATCGGCCATCCCCCATCGGCCATCCCCCATCGGCCATCCCCCATCGGCCATCC
>CAZOJJ010000016.1:45820-49578 GCA_964580105.1 uncultured Rhodothermales bacterium
CCATCGGCCATCCCCCATCGGCCATCCCCCATCGGCCATCCCCCATCGGCCATCCGCGTGCGCGTCCTCGTCCTCAACGGCCCCAACCTCAACCTGCTCGGCTCGCGCGAGACGGACGTCTACGGCCTCGTTCGCCTCGGCGACCTGGAGCGCGGGCTGCGCGCGGCGTTCCCGGAGGTGGCCTTCACCTTCCGCCAGCACAACCACGAGGGCGACCTGATCGACGCGCTCCACGAGGCGGGCGCGGACGGGACGGCGGGCGTCGTGCTCAACCCGGCGGCCTACGGCCACACGTCCCTCGCCCTGCGCGACGCCATCGCGGCCGTCGGCGTGCCGGTGGTCGAAGTGCATCTCTCGAACGTGTACGCGCGCGAGAGCTTCCGGCAGACACTCGTCTGTGCGGCCGTCTGCGCGGGCGTGATCACCGGCCTCGGTCCGGCGGGCTACCACCTCGCCGTCCGCTACCTCGTCGAGCACCGCGCCCGGGCCGATGGATGACGCCCTCCACCCGGACGACGGGCGGGGGGCCGTGCCCGAGGGCGGCGAGCCCGCGCCCGAGCCGCCCGGCGCCGCCAGCCTCCCCGACGAAGCCCCGCCGGGCTCCGCCGCCGAGGCCGACGCCGACGTAGGGATGGACGTGGAGGCCGTCGCCGAGGCCGCCGAGGCGGCGCCCCGGTCGAGCGCGGCGGGGCTCGTGGCGGCGGGCATCTTCCTGAGCCGGATCATGGGGCTCGTGCGCGAGCGCGCCGTGGGCTACTTCTTCGGCCTCGGGCCGCACGCCGACGTCCTGCTCGTCGCGCTCAAGACGCCCAATTTCCTCCAGAACCTGCTCGGCGAGGGCACCGTCTCGGCGGCGTTCATCCCCCTCTACAGCCGGATGCTGGAGGAGGGCCGCGAGGAGGACGCCGGCCGCTTCGCGGGCGCCGTGTTCGGGCTGCTCGTCGTGGTGGTGACGGGGGTCGTGACGCTGGGCATCCTGCTGGCGCGCCCGCTCCTCACGGTCATCCTGGCCGGCTGGCTCGGCGACGCCGAGAAGCTGGCGGCGGGCGAGATCGCCGTCAACCGGTTCGAACTGGCCGTCGCCACCGTGCGCATCACGTTTCCGATGGCGGGCGTGCTCGTGCTGAGCGCGTGGGCGCTGGGCGTGCTCAACAGCCACCGCCGGTTCTTCCTGCCCTACGTCGCGCCGGTGCTGTGGAACGCGGCCATCATCGGCGGGCTGGTCTTCGCGGGCTTCGCCGCCTTCGGCGACCCCACCGAGGTGGGCGCCCTCGACGTGATCCCGGCCGACGTCTCGACGCGCCTGCTCTGGGCCGGGCTCGTCGGCGCGCTCGCCGGCGGGGCGCTCCAGTTCCTCGTCCAGCTCCCGACGGCGCTCACGCTCATGCGCGGCTTCCGGCCGTCAGTCTCGACGAAGGTGGAAGGCGTGCGGGCGTCGTTCCGCGCGTTCGTGCCGGTCGTCCTCGGGCGCGGGGCGTACCAGCTCTCGGGCTACCTCGACACGTTCCTGGCGGGCTTCCTCGCCGCCGGGGCCATCGCCGCGCAGGCGAAGGCGCTCGTGCTCTACATGCTCCCGATCTCGCTGTTCGGGATGAGCGTGGCAGCGAGCGAGCTGCCCGAACTGAGCCGGATCTCGCGGGACCACCTCCACGCCTTCCTGGAGCGCGTGCGCGCCTCGCTCGGCCAGATCCTCTACCTCGTCGCGCCGACGGTCGTGGGCTACCTCGCCTTCGGCGTCCTCGTCGTCGGCGCGTTCTTCCGCACGGGCCAGTTCGACCTCAACGACACCTGGCTGGCCACCTTCGTCCTCGCCGCCTACAGCCTCGGCCTCCTCGCGACGACCTCGACGCGGCTGCTCCAGAACGCGTTCTACGCGCTGCACGACACGAAGACGCCCGCGAAGGTGGCCGTCGGCCGCCTCGCCGTGAGCGCGGCCGTGGGCGCGGCGCTGATGCTCGTGCTCGACCGGTTCGCGGTGGAGGACGTGCTCGGCATCCCGTACGAGGGGCGCCCGCTGCGGCTGGGGGCCGTGGGACTCGCGCTCGGCGCCAGCCTCGGCGCGTGGGTGGAGCTGGTCATCCTGACGCGGGCGCTGCGCCGGCACGACCCCGGCTTTCGCCTGCCGTGGAAACGCGCGGGCGGCATGGTCGGCACGGCCGTGCTGGCGGCGGCCCCGGCGGCGCTGCTGCGGTGGGCGCTTCCGGAGGCGTCGCTCCACGTCATCGTGACCGCGGCGCTGGTGGTGGGCGTCTACGGCCTCACCTACCTCGGCCTCGGGCACGCCTTCGGCTTCACCGAGGGCGCGGCGTGGACGGGGCGCTTCCTCCGCAGGGTGCGGAGGGGAGGAGGGGCGGAGAGGCGGAACGGATGACGTGGCGAGGGCCAGCTACGTGGCTATCCTCCACTCCTTCCCGCTTCCGTTCCTCCCCTCCTGAACCGTGGCTGGCTACAAAGGGCACCTCGCCGGGGCCACCGTCTTCTTCGGCCTCTACCTCGCCGGGCTCGTCTTCCTCTTCGCCGTGGACGAGGCCTACCGCCGGTTCTCCGAGTTCGAATTCGTCGTCTACCCGTTCGTGCTGTTCGGGCTGACGCTGATGTTCGGGTTGTGGCCGGACGTAGACACCAACTCGAAGGGGCAGAACGTGTTCTACGGCCTGTTCTTCCTGGTGGACGTGGCGCTCATCGCCGCGCGGCACTTCGAGGAGGCGGCCTACCTCGGGCTCTTCTGCATCCTCCCGGCCCTCGGCAAGCACCGGGGCTGGACGCACACCTACTGGGCGATGCTGCTGATCCCCTCGCCGCTGGTGATCCTCCCGGCCGTGCTCTTCCCCGAGGCGGCCCCGCTGGCCGGCCTCCCGTTCTACGGCGCGGCCGTCGTGGGCTACTTCAGCCACCTGTTCATGGACGGGCTGGTGATCCCGTTTCCGGGGCGGAGGCGGCGGTAGGGGCGGCGTCGGGCATCCTCCGCCAACCCGGCGCAGCGCTTCGCCCAGGTGCGATCCGAACGGGGGCCAGTCCGTCAGGGCGTCCGGAGGCGGCTCCGTATCTTCGTGCCGCCGGCTCAGTACCGGCCCGCCCCGCTATCGATGCCCTCCCTCCTCGACCGCCTCTCCCGCCCGTTCCGCGCCCTCGCTCGCCGGCCCGAGGCGCCCCACCTCGCCGCCGCCGCCGACGTGCTGGCGGAGTGCCCGCTCTTCGCCCGCTTCACGCGGGCGGCGCTGCGGACGGTGGCCGAGACGGTGCACGCGCGGCAGTACGCGCGCGGCGAAACGCTCTATGTCGAGGGCGATCCGGCCGTCGGGCTCTACGTCGTGCAGGACGGGCTCGTCCGCCTCTCGGCCGAGGACGAGGACGGCAGCGTCGAGGAGATCAGCCGGCACGCGCGGGGCAGCGTCCTCGGCGAGACCGCCCTCCTCGGCGACTTCCGCCGCGCCGAGACGGCCCACGCCGTCCGAGACACGGTCGTCCTCGGCCTGTTCCGTCCGGATCTCCGGACGCTCCTCAAGCGCGAGCCGAAGGTGGGGCTGATGGTGACGGTGGCCGTGGCGCAGCGGCTGGCGGCGCGCGAGGAGGCGCTGCTCCAGGTGCTTCGCGAGGGCCACCTCCCCGCCCACAAGCTGCTCCACCGGCTCCAGCTCACCGAGGCCACCGACCCCGGCGCGCTGGTGGGGTAAGGCGGCCGGCGTCGCACGGCGCAGCGGCAGGCGCAGCGGCAGGCGCAGCGGCAGGCGCAGCGGCAGGCGCAGCGGCAGGCGCAG
>CAZOJJ010000016.1:49678-59364 GCA_964580105.1 uncultured Rhodothermales bacterium
GGCGCAGCGGCAGGCGCAGCGGCAGGCGCAGCGGCAGGCGCAGCGGCAGGCGCAGCGGCACCCCCTTGAAGCTTTGCCCGCGCGGGAACGCCGCGCCCGCTTCCGCTTCCCACGCGCTATGGCTATTCCTCCCGACACCCTGAACCCCGCCCCCTCCGCCGTCAAGCGCGGCGCGGAGATCGAACTGACGCTGGAGAAGTTCGCCGACCGGGGCAAGAGCCTCGCCCGCCTCGGCACCGACGGCGGCGACGGCCGCAGCGGCTACGTCGTCTTCGTGGCCGGCGCCGTGCCGGGCGACCGCGTCCGCGCCCGCGTGGTCAAGCGGAAGAAGGCGTTCGCCGAGGCGCGCCTGCTGGAGGTGCTCGACCCGAGTCCGCTCCGCACCGAGCCGCGTTGCGAGTATTTCGCGGCCTGCGGCGGGTGCAAGTGGCAGCACGTCCGCTACGACGCCCAGCTGGCGATGAAGCGCGAGGCCGTGGCCGACGCGCTCACGCACGGCGGCGGCTTCGACCTCGCCGCCCTCGGCGTCGAGGTGCGCCCGACGCTCGGGGCCGACCCCGGCGACGGCTCCGGCGGCGTCTACTTCTACCGCAACAAGATGGAGTTCTCCTTCTCGGCCCAGCGCTGGCTGACCGACTGGGAGATCGCGGGCGGGGAGACGCTCGACCGGGATTTCGCGCTCGGCCTCCACGTCCCCGGCCGGTTCGACAAGGTGCTCGATTTGAAGAGGTGCTACCTCCAGTCCGCGTGGAGCGCGCGGCTGGTCAACGGCGTCCGGGCCTTCGCCGGAGAGCACGGGTGGGCGCCGTGGCACGTCCGCGAGCACACCGGCTTCCTGCGGCACCTCGTCGTCCGCCAGGCGGCCCACACGGACGAGCGGATGGTCAACCTCGTCACGAACGGCCGCAACGACGCGCGCATGGCGCAGTTCGCCGACTGGCTCCGGGCGGACTTCCCCGAGGTCACCACCTTCGTGAACACCATCCATACCGGCCTCGCGCAGACGGCCTTCGGCGAGGCGATGGTCACGGTCTTCGGCCCCGGCGTCATCCGCGACCGCCTCGGGCGGTTCACCTTCGAGATCGCGCCGAACGCGTTCTTCCAGACCAACACCGTCCAGGCCGAACGCCTCTACGACGTGGCCGTGGACTTCGCCGACCTCAGGCCGACCGACCTCGTCTACGACCTCTACTGCGGCGCGGGGACCCTCTCGCTCTACCTCGCCGACCGCGCCCGGCACGTCGTGGGCGTGGAGCTGGTCGAGGAGGCCGTCCAGAATGCCCGCGCCAACGCCGAGGCGAACGGGGTCGCGAACGCGACGTTCGTGGCGGGCGACATGCTCCGGCTGTTCACGCCGGCCTTCGTGGCCGAACACGGGAAGCCCGACGTGGTCGTGGTGGACCCGCCGCGCGCGGGGATGCACCCGAAGGTGGTCGAGCAGCTCAAACAGCTCGGGCCGGAGCGGATCGTCTACGTGAGCTGCAACCCGCAGACGCAGGCGCGCGACCTCGCCCTCCTCGGGGACGGCTACCGCATCGGGGCCGTGCAGCCGGTGGACCTCTTCCCGCACACGCACCACGTGGAGAGCGTGGTGAAGCTGCAAGCGGCGTGAGAGCGTTCGTCACCGGCGGGACCGGCTTCGTCGGCAGCCACCTCGTCGAGCGGCTGCTGGAAGGCGGCGCAGACGTCCGCGCCCTCGTCCGCTCGGACCCGAAGTGGCTGGCCGGCCTGCCCGTCGAGGTCGTCCGGGGCGACCTCGGGGACGCCGAGGCGCTGGCCGCTGCGCTGCAGGGCGTGGATCAGGTCTACCACGTCGCCGGGCTGACGCGGGCGCCGGATCCGGCGGCCCTCCACCGGGCCAACGTGGAAGGCACACTCCGCCTCCTCGAGGCCGCCGAGGCGGCCGGGGTGGAGCGCGTGCTCGTCACCTCGTCGCTGGCGGCGGTCGGGCCCAGCGGGCCGGAGCCGCACACGGAGGACGCCCCCCACCGGCCCGTCTCGGCCTACGGCCGGAGCAAGGCCGCGATGGAGCAGCGCCTCGCCGAGCGCGTCGCCGAGCGCGAGGGCGGTCCGGCCGTAACGGTCGTCCGCCCGCCTGCCGTCTACGGCCCCCGTGAGGCCGACATCTACACCGTCATCAAGACGGCAGACCGGCAGCGGCTCTTTCCCATCGTCGGCGACCCGCACGCGCCCGCGCTCGACCTCGTCCACGTGCGCGACCTCGTGGCGGGGATGGTCAAGCTGATGGCGACCGAGACGACGGCCGGGGAGACGTACTTCCTCGGCGGGCGCCCGCACAGCTGGGCCGAGATCCGCGACGGGGTGCTGGACGCGCTCGGCCACGGCGCACTGACGGTCCGCGTGCCGAAGGCGCTCGTCGGGCCGGTCGGGGCGGCCGTCGAAGGCGTCGGGCGCCTGCTCGGGCGGTATCCGCCGCTCAACCGCGAGAAGGCGCGCGAGGCGAAGGAGGCCTGGCTCGTGTCGTCGGAGAAGGCGGCCCGGGACGTCGGCTACGCGCCCGAGGTGGAGCTGGCCGAAGGGCTGCGGGAGACGGTGGCCTGGTACCGCGCCCACGGCTGGCTCTGAGCAGGGGGCGAGGGACGGAAGGACGTCTATACCCTCGCTCGTTCACCCCTCGCTCCCGGGCAAGATTCCCCGATTCCTTCCGAATCCCCGGTTGGGGCGGCGCGTTACCTTCGCGCACGGCTTTTCACGTCTACCCCGCCTCCGTCGTGAGCAAGGACCCCTTCGGCTTCAACAGCGGCTACGTCGAGGACCTCTACGCCCAGTACCTCGAGAACCCCGGCTCGGTCAGCGAGAGCTGGCGCGAGTTCTTCGCCGACTTCGACCCCGGCCCGGACTTCCAGGGCGTCGCGGCGCCGGCCGCGCAGGCGGAGGCGTCCGCCTCGGTGGCCCCGGCCCCCGCGCCGCCCGTCCCCGCGGGCAACGGGGCGCCGAGCGCCCGGACGGCCCCCGCGCCGGCCCCCGCGCCGGCCCCCGCGCCGGCCCCTGCATCCCCGGCGAAGCCGGAAGCGCCGCAGGCCGAGCCCGCCCGGCCCGCGCCGCCGAAGCCGGAAGCCACGCGCCCGGCCGCGCCCGAGGTGCCCCTCCCCGAGGGGGCGACGGTGACGCCCCTGCGCGGCGTCGGCGCGAAGATCGTCGAGAACATGGAGGCCAGCCTCGCCATCCCGACGGCCACGTCCGTCCGCGAGGTGCCGGTCAAGCTGATGGCCGAGAACCGCCGGCTCATCAACCGCCGCCAGCAGCAGGTGGGCGGCAACAAGGTCTCGTTCACCCACCTCATCGCCTACGCCATCGTGAAGGGGCTGGCGAAGGTGCCCGGCATGAACGCGACGTACCGCCTCAACGACGAGGGCAAGCCCGAGCGGATCGACCCCGGGGGCACCAACCTCGGTCTCGCCATCGACGTGGAGAAGGGCGGGAGGCGGCAGCTCCTCGTGCCCAACGTCAAGGCCGCGCAGGACCTCTCCTTCGCCGGCTTCCTCGGCGCCTACAACGACCTCGTCAAGCGCGCCTACGGCGGCAACCTGGAGGTGGCCGACTTCCAGGGCACCACCGCCACGATCACCAACCCCGGCATGATCGGCACGGCGATGAGCGTGCCGCGCCTGATGCCGGGGCAGGGCGTCATCGTCGGCGTCGGCTCGATCGGCTACCCGCCGGAGTACGCGGGCATGAGCGCGGCCGACCTCTCCCGCCTCGGCCTCTCCGAGGTCATGACGCTGACCTCGACGTACGACCACCGCGTCATCCAGGGCGCCGAGAGCGGGGAGTTCCTCCGCTACGTGGCCGAGCTGCTCACGGGCCACCACGGCTTCTACGACGAGGTCTTCCAGAGCCTCGGCATCCACATCCCGCCCTTCCGCGCCCACGACGACACCACGCCCAGCCTCGGTCACGGCGCCAACCAAAGCGACACGATCGAGAAGCAGGCGGCCGTCCTCCAGCTCATCCGCGCCTACCGCGTGCGCGGCCACCTCCTCGCCGACACCAACCCGCTCGGCTTCGAGCCCCGCCTCCACACCGAGCTCGACCCGGCCAGCTACGGGCTCACCGTCTGGGACCTCGACCGGCTCTTCATCACCGGCCGCCTCGCGGGCAAGGAGAAGCTGCCCCTCCGCGACATTCTGGACATCCTCTGGGACACCTACACCGGCCACATCGGCGTCGAGTTCATGCACATCTCCTCGCCGGAGGAGAAGCGCTGGCTCGTCGAGCGCATCGAGCCGCAGCAGTTCCGCGAGCCCATCGCCACGGCGCGCAAGCAGCGCATCTTCGAGAAGCTCAACGCGGCCGAGGCGCTGGAGCAGTTCATCCACACGAAGTACATCGGCCACAAGCGGTTCTCGCTCGAAGGGGCCGAGACGATGATCCCCATCCTGGACGCGATCCTTTCGGACGCGGCCGACCAGGAGGTCGAGGAGGTCGTGATCGGGATGGCCCACCGCGGCCGCCTCAACGTCCTCACCAACATCATCGGGAAGCCCTACGGCAAGGTGTTCTCCGAGTTCGAGGGGACCATCGACCCGGCGGCCGTCCACGGCTCGGGCGACGTGAAGTACCACCTCGGCCAGCGCGGCACCCACACCGCCCCCAGCGGCGCCACCGTCGGCCTCACGCTGGCGGCCAACCCGAGCCACCTCGAAGCGGTCAACCCCGTCGTCGAGGGCATGGTGCGCGCCAAGCAGCAGCGGCTCCTCGAAGCGCACCCGGACCTCCCCGAGAAGGAGCTCCGCGACCGCGTCATCCCCGTCCTCGTCCACGGCGACGCCGCCTTCGCCGGGCAGGGCGTCGTGGCCGAGACGCTCAACCTCTCGCAGCTCGACGGCTACCGCACCGGCGGCACGATCCACCTCATCGTCAACAACCAGATCGGGTTCACCACGCTCCCGATGCACGCGCGCTCGTCGTCCTACGCGACCGACATCGCGCGGATGATCCAGGCGCCCATCTTCCACGTCAACGGCGACGACCCCGAGGCGGCCATCCGCGTCGCCCGCCTGGCCCTCGACTACCGCCAGGTCTTCAACAAGGACGTCGTCATTGACCTCGTCTGCTACCGGAAGTACGGCCACAACGAGGGCGACGAGCCGAGCTACACGCAGCCGCTGATGTACGCCGACATCGACGGCCACCGCTCGGTGCGCAAGCTCTACCTGGAGCACCTCCTCCGGCGGGGCGAGCTCACGCCGGAAGAGGCCGAAGCCCTCCTCGACAACTTCCGCGCGACGCTCGACCGCGCCTTCGAGGAAACGAAGGAACTGGCCGAGCAGCACCGCGACGCCGAGCCCATCCCGCGTCCCGAGCATGTCTCGGCCGAGGACGAGGTCGAGACGGCCGCCCCGCGCGAGGCGCTGGAGCGGGTCGTCCGTGCGCTTGTCGACCTCCCGAGCGACTTCGCCGTGCACGCGAAGCTCGGCCGGCAGATCCGGCGGCGCGCGCAGCAGTTCGAGGGCGGCCAGATCGACTGGGCGCTCGCCGAAGCGCTCGCTTTCGGGACGCTGCTTCAGGAGGGCACGCCCGTCCGCCTCTCCGGCCAGGACTCCGGGCGTGGTACGTTCTCGCAGCGCCACGCCGTCCTCTACGACCAGACCGACGGCCACCGCTACATCCCGCTCAACCACGTCGCCGACGGGCAGGCCCGCTTCCAGGTCTACGACTCCCTCCTCTCCGAGTACGCCGCCCTCGGCTTCGAGTACGGCTACTCCGTCGAGGAGCCGAACGCGCTCGTGCTCTGGGAGGCGCAGTTCGGCGACTTCGGCAACGGCGCGCAGATCCTGATCGACCAGTTCATCGCGGCGGCGGAGGCGAAGTGGGGGCAGACGAGCCGGCTCGTGATGCTCCTCCCGCACGGCTACGAGGGGCAGGGGCCGGAGCACTCCTCGGCCCGGCTGGAGCGGTTCCTCCAGCTCGCCGCCGAGGACAACATCATCGTCGCCAACTACTCGACGCCGGCCAACTACTTCCACGCCCTCCGGCGGCAGATGAAGCGGGAGGCGCGCAAGCCGCTCGTCGTGATGACGCCGAAGAGCCTGCTCCGCCACCCGCAGGCCGTCTGCTCCGCCGAGGAGCTGGCCGAGGGGCACTACCGCCCGCTCATCGCCGCCGAGGCCGACCCGCAGGCCGTGACGCGCCTCGTCTTCTGCGCGGGCAAGGTCTACTACGACCTCCTCAAAGCGCGCGAGGCGATGGACGACCCCGAGACGATCGCCATCGCGCGGCTGGAGCAGTTCTACCCGTTCCCGTCGAAGGCGGCCAAGGCCGAACTGGAGCGGTTCCGGGACGCCGAGGTGGTGTGGCTCCAGGAGGAGCCCGCCAACATGGGCGGCTGGGCGTTCGTCCGCCCCCGCTTCGACCTCCTCCTGGAGCAGCTCCACGACGGCGACTGCATCCACCGCGTCCACTACGCCGGCCGCGCCGCCGCCGCCAGCCCGGCCACGGGCAGCGCAGCGGTCCACATGGCCGAACAGGAGGCGATCCTCCGCCAGGCGCTCGGGCTGACGGCCTGAGCGCCCGGCGGCGCGAAAGAGCTCCCTCCGCCTAGGCGTTCTCGTAGGCCTCCATCGGCGGGCAGGCGCAGACGAGGTTGCGGTCGCCGAAGGCGTTGTCCACGCGGCCGACCGACGGCCAGAACTTCGCCTCGCGCAGCCACGGCGCCGGGTACGCCGCCTTCTCGCGGCCGTAGGGGTGCGCCCAGGCGTCGGAGACGACGTGGGCCGCCGTGTGCGGCGCGTTCTTGAGCACGTTGTCCGCCGCGTCGGCCAGGCCGAGCTCGACCTCCCGGATCTCGGCGCGGATCGAGATCATGGCGTCGCAGAACCGGTCGAGCTCCGCCTTCGACTCGCTCTCCGTCGGCTCGATCATCAGCGTCCCGGCGACGGGGAAGCTCATCGTCGGCGCGTGGAAGCCGTAGTCAATGAGCCGCTTGGCGATGTCCTCCACCGAGACGCCGGCCTTCTGGAACGGCCGCGTGTCGAGGATGAACTCGTGCGCCACGTAGCCGTGGGGCCCCTTGTAGAGCACGTCGTACTCGCCCTCCAGCCGCTTCGCCATGTAGTTGGCGTTGAGGATGGCCGTCTGGCTGGCCCGCTTCAGGCCGTCGGCCCCCATCATGGCGATGTAGGCCCACGAGATGAGCAGGATGGAGGCGCTGCCGAACGGCGCGGCCGAGACCGGCCCGACGGCCTCGCTCCCGCCGACGCCCGGTACGACCGGGTGGCCGGGGAGGTAGGGCGCGAGTTTCTCGCTCACGCCGATGGGCCCCATGCCGGGGCCGCCGCCGCCGTGCGGGATGGCGAACGTCTTGTGCAGGTTGAGGTGGCACACGTCCATCCCGTAGTCGCCCGGCCGGCAGAGGCCGACCTGCGCGTTCATGTTGGCGCCGTCCATGTAGACGAGGCCGCCTGCCTCGTGGACGACGTCGGCGATGTCGCGGATCGTCCGCTCGAAGACGCCGTGGGTGGAGGGGTACGTGATCATCAGCGCGGCCAGCCGGTCGGCGTGCTGGGCCGCTTTGGCGCGGAGGTCGTCGAGGTCCACCTCGCCCCTCTCGGTCGCCTTCACGACGACGACCTCCATCCCCGCCATGACCGCCGAGGCGGGGTTGGTGCCGTGCGCGCTGGAGGGGATGAGGCAGACGGTGCGCCCCTCGTCGCCCCGGGCGCGGTGGTAGGCGCGGATGGTGAGGAGGCCGGTGTACTCGCCCTGCGCGCCCGAGTTGGGCTGGAGCGAGACGGCCGCGAAGCCGGTGATCTCCTGGAGCCAGGCGCGCAGCTCGTCCATCATCGCGTGGTAGCCGGCGGCCTGGTCGGCGGGCGCGAAGGGGTGGAGGTTCGAGAAGCCCGGCAGCGTGATCGGCATCATCTCGGCCGTCGCGTTGAGCTTCATCGTGCAGCTGCCCAGCGGGATCATCGAGTGGGTCAGCGAGAGGTCCCGGTTCTCCAGCCGCTTGAGGTACCGCAGCATCTCGTGCTCGGCGCGGTAGCGGTGGAAGGTGGGGTGCGTGAGGAAGTCGGTCGCGCGCCGCATGGCGCCGTCGTAGCCCGCCTCGGCACCGGTGAGGCGCTCCTCGGCGGAGAAGCCCGGCGCGGCCGTGCCCGCGAAGACGGCGAAGAGGTCGTCGAGGTCGGCGGCGCCCACGGTCTCGTCGAGCGCGATGCCGACGTCGCCGTCGGCGAACAGCCGGAGGTTGACGCCTCGGTCGGCGGCGGCACGCACGAGGTCGTCGCCGGAGAAGCCATCGCCCGGCCGGATGCGGAGCGTGTCGAAGAAGTTGGCGTGGGCGACGGTGTGCCCGAGGTCGGCCAGGCCGGCGGCGAGGAGCGTCGTCAGCCCGTGCACGCGCTCGGCGATGGCCTTCAAGCCGTCCGGCCCGTGGTAGACGGCGTAGGCGGCGGCGATGTTGGCGAGGAGCACCTGCGCGGTGCAGATGTTCGAGGTGGCCTTCTCGCGGCGGATGTGCTGCTCGCGCGTCTGGAGCGCCATGCGGAGGGCCGGATTTCCGTGGGCGTCCTTCGAGAGGCCGATGATGCGGCCCGGGATGAGCCGCTTGAACTCGTCCTTCGTGGCGAAGAAGGCGGCGTGCGGGCCGCCGAAGCCCATCGGGACGCCGAAGCGCTGGCTGTTGCCGAGGGCCACGTCGGCGCCCCAGGCGCCGGGCGCCTCGATCAGCGTGAGCGCCAGCAGGTCGGTGGCGACGGCGAGGTAGGCGCCGGCGTCGTGGAGGCGGTCGGCGAAGGCCGTGTAGTCCACCACCTCACCGTCGGTGGTGGGGTACTGGACGAGCGCGCCGATGGTGTCGGCGTCGGCCTGGAACGCGGCCCAGTCGCCCACCTCGACCGCGATCCCCTGCGGCGCCGCGCGCATCTCGACCACGGCGATCGTCTGCGGGTGGCAGCGGGCGTCCACGAAGAACCGGCTGCGCGCGCCGCGCTGCATTCCGGCGAACATCGTCATTGCCTCGGCCGCCGCCGTGCCCTCGTCGAGCAGCGACGCGTTGGCGATGGGCAGCCCGGTGAGGTCGCTCACGACCGTCTGGTAGTTGAGCAGCATCTCCAGGCGGCCCTGCGCGATCTCGGCCTGGTAGGGCGTGTACTGCGTGTACCAGCCCGGATTCTCGAGGATGTTGCGCTGGATGACCGGCGGCGTGACGGTGCCGTGGTAGCCCATCCCGATGTACGAGCGGAAGACGCGGTTGCGCTCGGAGAGGGCGCGGGCCTTCGCCAGCAGCGCCTGCTCGGTGAGCGCGGGCGGGAGGTCGAGCGCGCCGTCCATGCGGATGGCGTCCGGGACGACGGCGTCGGTCAGGGCGTCGAGGCTGTCGAAGCCGAGGAGGTCGAGCATCGCCGCCGCCTCGGCGGCGTCGGGGCCGAGGTGGCGGTGGGCGAAGACGTCGGGAGGGGGGAGGGCCATGGGTAGAAGGCGAAGCGACGAGCCGAGCCCGTCAGGCACGAAAGAAAGCAGGGCAGCAGCGAGTACGGGGGCCAACGCCCGCCCATCCCCGCGAAGGCGGGGACCCGCGAAGGCGGGGACCCATCCTGCCCGTGTCGGGATTCCCGCCTGCGCGGGAATGACGAAGAAAAAGCGTCCAACGGAAAAGCGTCCAACGGAAAAGCGTTCAACGGAGAAGCTTTCAACGGAAAAGCGTTCAACGGAAAAGCGTTCAA
>CAZOJJ010000017.1:0-52205 GCA_964580105.1 uncultured Rhodothermales bacterium
CGTTCTGGCGAATACCGGTCGAGACCGCTGTAGGCACACCGTGCACGGTGTCCCTACGGACGCGGGCACGGACGTTCTGCCTCTACCCCCAGAAACCCCTGCCATCAGCCGCCGATGCGGTCGAAGCGCGCGTAGGGCCGCAGCGCCTCGGGAACGACCACGCTGCCGTCGGCCTGCTGGTAGTGCTCCAGCAGCGCGGCCACGATGCGGGGGAGGGCGAGGGCGCTCCCGTTGAGGGTGTGGACGAACTGCGGCTTGCCGCCGCCCTCGGGCCGGAAGCGGAGGTTCGCGCGGCGCGCCTGGTACGCCTCGAAGTTGGACACCGAGGAGACCTCCAGCCAGCGCTCCTGCCCGGCGCTCCACACCTCCAGGTCGTACGTCTTGGCCTGCGTCGTCCCCATGTCGCCCGTGCAGAGGACGACGCGGCGGTAGGGGAGGCCGAGCGCCTGGATGAGGCCCTCGACGTGCTCGCGCATGGCTTCGAGGTGGTCGTAGCTGGTATCCGGGTGGACGAAGCGGACGATCTCGACCTTGTCGAACTGGTGGAGCCGGTTGAGGCCGCGCACGTCCTTGCCGTACGAGCCCGCCTCGCGGCGGAAGCAGGGCGTGTAGGCGACATAGCCGACGGGGAGCCGGGCCTCGTCCAGCACCTCGTCGCGGTGGTAGTTGGTGACGGGGACTTCGGCGGTGGGGAGGAGGAAGTAGCCCTCTAGCGGGACCTCGTACATCTGCCCCTCCTTGTCCGGCAGCTGCCCTGTTCCGACGCCGCTCGCTTCGTTCACCAGCAGCGGCGGCTGGACCTCGGTGTAGCCCGCCTCGGCGGCGCGGTCGAGGAAGAACTGGATGAGCGCCCGCTGGAGGCGCGCGCCGAGGCCGAGGTAGAACGGAAACCCCGCGCCCGTCACCTTCGCGCCGCGCTCGAAGTCGATCAGCCCGTGCGCGTCGGCGATCTCCCAGTGGGGCCTCGCCTCGAAGTCGAACGACGGCCTTTCGCCCCACTCGAACTCGATGGCGTTGTCCTCCGCCGTGCGGCCGACGGGCACCGAGGCGTGCGGGGGGTTCGGGATGTCGAGCATCAACCGCTCGAACGCCTCCTCGTGCGCGCGGGCGGCCTCCTGCAGCTCCTTGATCTCCGTCTTGAGCTGGTTGGCCTGCTCCTGGAGCGGCGCGGCCTCGTCGCGCTTGTCCGCCTTCATGAGCGGGCCGATCTGCCGGGTCGCCTCGTTGAGCTGCTGCTGGAGCGTCTGGAGCGCCGTCAGCGCGGCGCGGCGCTCGCGGTCCACCTCCAGGACGCGGTCCACGACCGAAACGTCGCTCGCGCCTTTGTCGCGGAGGGCCTGGCGGACGCGGTCGGGGTCGTCGCGGAGGAGCTGGGGGTCGATCATGGAGGTGTGGGGGAGAGGACGCCCGAAAGAAATCGCGGACGGCGCAGGCAGCGGGTGAAGATGCGGCGATTCCGCGAAACGGTCGTACGTTTCCCTCGGAGGAGCCCCGCCGTTCCCGCACCCCCTCCGGGTCAGGAGGAGGCCGGGGAGTGCTCCGGCCCTCCAAAGACGCCCCCACCTCTCTCTTCTGCCCCTCTCATGCGCCTCGCTCTCATCGCCCTCGTCCTGTTCGTCGCTGCGTGCGGGACGACCGACCTTCCGCCCAATCGACTCTCCGGCACGTCCTGGCAACTCGTCGCCCTCGTCGAGCACGGCGACAGCCTCACGACCGTGCCGCCCGACAAGCTCGCGTTCCAGACGGACTCCGGCGTCCGCCTCCAGTCGTGCAACAACTGCGTCGGCCTCTACGCCTTCGACGATGACGGGCTCACGATGGAGCGCCTCGCCTGCACGCGCCGCGCCTGCCCGGCGGATCGCCTCGAACTGGCGCGCTACCTCGACGGCCGCAACGACTACGGCTTCGTGGGCGGCCTCCTGATGGTGGGCGTGGACGACGACATCAACGGCATCGACGCGCGGCTCTACTTCCGCCGCTATACGCCCGCCGACACGACCGAGGGACTCTGACCACGCGGCACGGCCGGCATCGCGGTAGGGGGGGCCGTGCGCCCCTACGCCACGGTGGGTTGCATAGGGCCCGATCACCGACCCGACGCACCCCGGCTCGGGAGAGCCCGGGGAGGGACGGGAGCGCGTTTCCTGCGCCGGCTACGCCGTGACGGGCAGGCCGAGGTGGTCCGCGAGGCGAGCGAGGGCGGTGTCGAGCGGGCGGGGGCGGTAGCCCAGCTCACTCTCGGCGCGGAGGATGAGCAGGCCGCCGTCGAGCGGGCGCGGGGCGTTCGGGTGGAGCGCCGCCGTCGTCGTGGGCTCGATGCGCGCGGGGTCGAATCCGAAGGCCACGGCCATGCGGCGGGCGAAGTCGAAGACCGAGAGCCGCTCTCGTCCGGCGAGGTGGTAGACGCCGTCCTTCTCGAATCGGATCAGGCGCATGAGGCCGTCGGCGAGGTCGGGCGCGTAGGTGGGCGTGCGGATCTGGTCCGTGGCCGCCTGGAAGGAGCGCCCGGCGGTGAGCTCGCGGGCGAGGAGCGTGGCGAGGTTGAGCCGCTTGAGGCGCTCACCCGCGCCGAACACGAGCGAGGTCCGCGCGATGGACCAGCGGCGGAGGCCCGACGTGCGGATGGCGTTCTCGGCGGCCAGCTTGGTGCGGCCGTAGCCGTTGACGGGCGCGGGGTGGTCGTCCTCGGCGTAAGGGCCGTCGGTGCCGTCGAAGAGGAAGTCGGTCGAGAGAAAGACGAGGCGGGCGCCGTGGCGCTTGCAGGCGCGGGCGAGCGTCTCGGTGGCCTTGACGTTGACGGCCCACGCGGCCTCCTTCTCGGCCTCGCACGCCTCCACCTTGCTCACCGCCGCGCAGTGGACGACGGCGCTGGGCGCGAAGTCCACGCACAACCGCTCGACGGCCCCCGCCTCGGTCACGTCGAGGGGGACGTAGCCGCCGGAGGCGGAGGCGTGCCGCCGCGCGTCGTCCAGCCCCGTCGCCAGCACGTCGGCCTCGCGCCAGTCCGCCAGGCGGCGGACCAGGGCCTGGCCGACGAGGCCGTCGGCGCCGGTGACGAGGACGCGGGGGTAGAACACGGGGTCGGGTGCGTAGGGCGTATTGCGTAATGGCGTATTGCGTAATGGCGCCGATGCCGCTCCTCTTACGCAATACGCAGCACGTACTACGGGATGGGGCTCAGGCCGCGTGCTTTGCGGCGACGGCCTCCCGAAGATAGGCGACGATTTCCTCGAGCGACGTTCCGGGCGTGAAGACGCGGTGCACGTGCCCGGCGTCGAGGAGGGCGCGGGCGTCGTCCTCCGGGATCGTGCCGCCGCCGAGGAGCAGCACGTCGGTGAGGCCCTCCTCGTCGAGCAGGCGCCGGAGCTTCGGGAAGGCCGTCATGTGCGCGCCGGAGAGGATCGAGACGCCGACGACGTCCACGTCCTCCTGCAGCGCCGCCTGGACGACCACCTCGGGCGTCTTCCGCAGGCCGGTGTAGATCACCTCCATCCCGGCGTCGCGCAGCGCGGCGGCCACGACCTTGGCCCCACGGTCGTGCCCATCGAGGCCGACTTTGGCGATGAGAACGCGGATGGGGCGGGGCATGAGGGATGGTTCGGCGTGCCGGGTACAAGGTACGGGCGGATGCCCCCGAGGTGGACGCTGCACGTCGGCCGGCGCCGCTACGGATAGAACCGCAGGCCGAGGGCGGCGCCGAGGTCGAAGTCGGTCTCCTCGGTCAGCTGGAGGCGCGGCGTCATCTGGCCGAAGATCTCGATGGGGCCGGTGTAGTAGTTGATGCCGAGGTTGAGCGAGAGGCCGAAGACGGCGTCGCGGCCTTCGCGGGCGCCGACGAACACGCCGGGGCCGTAGAAGTAGCCGACGGGGCTGGCCACGAACCGGCGCTCGGCGAAGAGCACGTGGCCCTGCACGAAGAGGTAGTCGTCGAAGTCCCACTCGGCGGCGAGGTCGATGGCCGAGCGGCCGGTGCCGAACTTCATCGTCAGGCCGGTCGGCTCGCCGATCTGGCCGCCGATGCCGAAGCCGCCCTGGGCGAAGGCAGGGGCCGCGAAGAGGAACGAGAGGAGGAGCAGGAGGGACGTGCGCATGGGGAGAGGAGTCGTGGTGGGAAGCGGTCATGCCCCGCCCGGCACGGCCGCCTCGAGGTGTTCGCGGAGGCGGTCGGCCTCGCTCAGCTTCATCCGTCCGGCCAGGATCAGGCGAAGCTCGCGGCGGCGCGCGGCCCCCTCATACCGCTCACGCTCCTCGTCCGTTTCCGGCGCCAGCGGCGGGACGGGGATGGGCCGCCCGTTCTGGTCCACGGCCACGAACGTGTAGTAGGCCCGGTTGCACTTGCGGCGCTCGCCCGAGGTGGTGTCCTCGGCCCAGACGTTGACCTCGGTCTCCATCGAGGTCGTGAACGCGCGGTTGACGACGGCCTCCAGGACGACGACCTCGCCGAGGCGGATGGCCGCCTGGAAGTCCACGCTGTCCACGCTGGCCGTGACGCAGATGCGGTTGGAGTGCCGCATGGCCGCGATGGCGGCGCAGATGTCCATCAGGTGGAGGAGCCGCCCGCCCATGAGGTTGCCGAGCGTGTTGGTGTCGTTGGGCAACACCAGCTCGTTCATGCGGCAGCGGGAGACGGAGGGGGACTTCGGGCTCACTGCGTTCGCCTCGGGAAGGAGAAGGGGGACGTGCGAAGGTAGAAAGCGAAACCGAGACGGACGACCTCCGGCGCCGACCTCACGCGTTCTCACTTCGAACTTCGCACTTCGCACTTCGCACTTCGAACTTCGCCTCACGTCTTCTGCGGCTGCTTCCGCGCGGCGGGGAAGAGCACGTTGTTGAGGATGAGCCGGTACCCCGCCGAGTGCTTGTGCAGCGAGAGGTCCGTCGGCGGGTCGCCCACGAAGTGCTGGTAGTCCTCCGGGTCGTGCCCGGCGTAGAAGGCGAAGAAGCCCTGCCCGAGCGGACCATAGAGGTAGCGCACGGCATTCCGTCCCGGCGCCTCGGCCATCACCACGACCGACGGCTTGATGAGGTCCTTGTTGAACGAGGTCGTCTGCCCCATGAACCCCGGTACGCTGGCGACGTGGTTCTGCGTGAGCATGGCCGGTACGGGGTCCCACTTCGCGGAGAACTCGAAGAGGGTGAAGTAGTCCGTGAGCGGGTTGCGGAATTCCCCCGGCGGCGTCACGTCGATGTCGGAGTGCTCGTACTCCATCGCGTTGAACGAGGGCGTGAAGTTCTCGAAGGCGAGCGTCTGCGAGAAGTCGAGCCGCTCCAGCGCGTCCGGCGCGACGCCGTCGCCGTCGAACTCGGGCGGGACGATGTCCGTGGCGTGGGCGGCGAGGGCGATGTCGAACGTGTCGGTGCCCGAGCACATCGCGAAGAGGAAGCCGCCGCCGAGGACGTAGTCGCGGAGGGTCTGGGCGACGGCGAGCTTGGCTTCGCGGACCGTGCGGAAGCCGCGCGCGCGGGCCTCGGCCTCGGCCTCGCGCTGCTGCTGCTGGTACCACGCCTGGTTGCGGTACGACCCGTAGAACTTGCCGTACTGCCCGGTGAAGTCCTCGTGGTGGAGGTGGACCCAGTCGAACTCCACGAGGCGTCCGTCGAGCACGTCGCCGTCGTAGATCTGCTCGTAGGGGACCTCGGCGTAGGTGAGCGCGAGGAGGACGGCGTCGTCCCACGGCAGCGTCTGCGCCGGCGCGTAGACGGCGATCTTCGGCGTCTTCTCCAGGCGCACGGCGGCCATGTTGACGGCGGGGCTCTCGACCTCGGCGAGGATGGGGCCGCCGCTGACGGACTCGTAGCGGACGCCGCGCACGCGGAGCTCGGCCGCGAGGCCGTCGTCGTCGGGAGCGAGGAAGGAGCCGCCCCGGTAGTTGAGCAGCCAGTCCATCGAGATCCCTTGCTCCAGCGCCCAGTAGACGGCGCCGTAGGCCTTGAGGTGGTCGGACTGCGCCTCGTCCATGGGGATGAGGAGGTCCTGGGCGCCCGCGCGGAGCGGCGCCAGCAGGGCGAGGAAGAGGAGAAAGCGTCGCATGGGCAAGGAGGGAAGGAAGAGAGGAGGGAAGGAGGGGAGCTGCTTGCTCCCTTCATGCTTTCCTCCTCTCCTCGGCGCTCAACCGGGAGGGCGGTCGCCGCGGAGGCGGCGGAGGCGCTGGCGGGCCTCGGGGGCCAGGAGCGAGCCGGGGAAGCGGGCGAGAAGGTCGGCGTAGGCCGCCACCGCCGCCTCGGCGTCGCCGAGGTCACGCTCGTAGACCTCGCCCCGGAGGAAGACCGCGCGCTCGACGAGGTAGGAACCGGCGTGTTTGCCGGGGAAGGCGTCGAGGGCGGCGAGGGCGTCGGCGGGGCGGCCGAGGGCGCGGAGGGCCTGGATGCGGAGGAAGTCGGCCTCGTCGGCGAGGGGGTGGCCGGGTGCGGCAGCGGCCAGCTCGTCGAGGGCGGCGAGGGCGTCGGCGGGGCGCTGCCGTCGGTCGAGGAGGGCGGCGCGGGCGTAGAGGCGGAGCGGCGTCGAGAGCGAGTCCGGCCCGGCGTTCTCGCGGAGGAGCAGCTTGAGGCCGATGGCGTCGTTGGCCACGTCCGTCGCCGTGTTCTCGTTCATCGCCTCAACGCGCGCCCTCGCACCGTCGAAGTCGCCCGCGTAGAAGTCGAGGCGGGCCAGCTCGAGGCGGGCCTGTTCGGCCAGCGGGCCGATGCGGAGGCGCTCCTCGACCTGCGCGAAGGCGGCGCGGGCGGCGTCGAGGTCGCCCCGCTGGAGGGCGACGCGGCCGAGGTCGAGGCGGGCCTGTCCGGCGCGGGCGGGGTCGCCGGGCCGCGCGGCGAGGTCGCGGAGGAGGGCCTCCGCGGCGTCGTAGTCGCGGAAGACGCGGCGCTGGAGTTCGGCGGCGCGGGCGAGGGCGTCGGCGGCCTCCGGGCGCTGTGGGAAGCGCGCGGCGAAGTCGGTGTAGTCCGCCAGGGCCTGCTCGTAGAGCGGCGCGGGCCGGCGCTCGCCGTCGCCGTCGAAGGCGCGTTCCCCGGCGGCCTCGGCCCGGCGTTCGACCAGCCCGGCGCGGGCGTAGAGCGCAAGAGGGGCCATCGCGCCGTCCGGGTGACGCTCCAGGACGTAGGCGAGGGCGCGCTCGGCCTCGTCGTAGGCACCGCCCACGATGGCCGCCTCGGCGAAGCCGTAGAGCGATTGCCCCTCCTCGCTCTGCAGCCGGTCGATGGCGGTGTTGGCGTCGAGGGCGGCGGCGTAGTCGCCCCTGGCGAGGGCGATCCAGGCGTCGAGGGCGCGGAGCGGGTGGCTGAGCGGGTTCTGGCGGACGGCCCGCGCGGTGGCGGCGGCGAACGCCTCGGGCGCTCCTTCGCCTTCCAGCAGCCGGCTCACGCGGCCCTGCACCATTCCCAGGGCGCCGGGGTTGTCCGCGAGGAAGGCGAGGTACTCGTCGGCAGCGCAGGCGTAGTCGGCGCCGAGGCCGCAGATCTGGGCCAGCTCGTTCTGAAAGAGGGCGGGGTCGCCGAGGCGTTCGCGGCCCTGGCGGAGCACCCCGGCCGCCTCGGTGAAGAGCCGGAGCTGGCCGAGCTGCGTGGCAACGGTGCGGTAGGTCATCTCGGCGTCGGGCGCGAGGCCGATGGCCTCGGACCAGGCCGCCTCGGCCTCGTCGGTGCGGCCGGCCTGCTGGAGCGCCGTCGCGCGGTCCACGAGGAGCGAGACGCTCGGGCCCTCGCGCCCGATCCGGTCGTCCACGAGAGCGACGGCGTCGTCGAACCGGCGGGCCGTCAGGAGCGCGTCGCGGTAGCGGACGTAGACGACGGGCGAGTCGGGGCGCTCGGCGTAGAGGTCTTCGAGCAGCGCGAGGGCGCGGTCGGGTTGGCCGGCGTTGAGGTACTGCGTCGCCAGCTGGAAGCGCGCCGCGAGGTCGCCGTCCTGCGCCGGGGCCGGCGCGTCCGAATGGAGCGCTCGCTGCGCGCTCGCCGACGGGGCGAGGGCGAGCAGGAGGAGCGCGGCGAGGAGGCGGACGGGGGACATGGCGGGCAAGAAACGAAAATCCGGGTCGGCACGGGCCGAACGCGGCTCGGCCGCCGCTGCCGGGTCCGGCTATCTTCCGGCGCTGTCACAACGAGCCGGCGCGGCCGGTATTGCCACGTACGCCCTCGATGCTCCCTCCGCTCCGCACCCCGCCCGATTCGCCCGCCAGCGCGCCGCGCGACCTCGTCGTGCTGGGCTCGACGGGTTCCATCGGCGTGCAGACGCTGGAGATCGCGGCGCTCTTCCCGGAGCGGTTCCGCGTGCGGGCGCTCACGGCCGGGACGAACACGGCGCTGCTGGCCGAGCAGGCGCGGGCGACCCGGCCCGAGGTCGTCGCCATCGCCGACGAGGCGCGGTACGCCGACCTCGCGGCGGCGCTGGAGGGGACCGGCGTGCGCGTGCTGGCCGGGGAGGCCGGCGTCTGCGAGGTCGCGTCGCTGGACGGCGTGGACGTCGTCGTGGCGGCCATCGTCGGCGCGGCGGGGCTGCGGCCCACGCTGGCGGCCGTCGAGCGGGGGCGAACGGTCGCCCTCGCCAACAAGGAGACGCTCGTCGTCGCCGGCGCGCTCGTCCGCGACCGCACCGCCGCCTGCGGCGCGACGCTCCTGCCCGTCGATTCCGAGCACTCGGCCATCTTCCAGTGCCTCGTCGGCGAGGACCCCGAGGCGGTCGAGCGGCTGATCCTGACGGCCTCGGGTGGGCCCTTCCGCACGCGCCCGGCCGACACCTTCGACGCCATCCGCCCGGAGGAGGCCCTCGCGCACCCCAACTGGAGCATGGGCGCCAAGATCACCATAGACTCGGCCACACTCATGAACAAGGGGCTCGAAGTCATCGAGGCGCGGTGGCTCTTCGGCCTGGGGCCGGACCGGATCGAGGTGCTCGTCCACCCGCAGTCCATCGTCCATTCGATGGTGGCCTTCCGCGACGGCTCGACGAAGGCGCAGCTCGGCGTGCCGGACATGAAGGTGCCCATCCAGTACGCCCTCACGTACCCCGACCGCTGGCCCGCGCCGCACGAGCGGCTCGACTGGACGACGCTCCGCTGCCTCGACTTCGAGGCGCCCGACCTCAGCCGCTTCCCCTGCCTCGGGCTCGCCTTCGAGGCGCTCCGCCGGGGCGGCACGGCGCCCGCCGCGCTCAACGCGGCCAACGAGGCCGCCGTGGCCCTCTTCCTCGACGGGGCCGTCCGCTTCACCGACGTGCCCCGCCTCATCGAGGCGGCGATGGACGCCGACGCCGGGGCGGCCGGCGACGACCTCGACGCGCTCACCGAGGCGGACCGGGCCGCGCGGGCACACGTCAGGGCACGGGCGAGAGCGGCGTGAGGGCGCGGTGCTCAAGGTGCTGCGCCGGGCATCGAACCTACAGCTCGCTGTCGATCACTTCCCAGTACCGGCTCCCGCCCTCGGAGACCGCTCGAACGCGCACGTAGGTGTAGGGCAAGGCCAGGTAGATCACGAAGCCTCCAGGATTGCCCTTGCTACGAATCGATTCCTGAAAGGGGAAGGGGCCAGAGACATACGCCCCTTCGATCTTGACGGCCAGGCCGGATCCTCCGACGCGCATGATGTGGAATTCGAGCCCGTCGCGGTCGTTTGGTGTGACTCCGGATACCCGCGTGATGCGAGGCAACGTGATGACGACCTCATCCTCATCGACGGTGACCCGGTGGTACATCGGGTCGTTGTGCTTGATCTGGTAGTCGCCATCGTGCGTGAGCCCACGCCGGGCGACCGTCGGCCCCTGCGTCTCGTAGACGCCGTAGGCGTACTGCGCGTCGTAGGGGCCGCTGTAGACGATCCGGTCCACCAAATGGGGCTTGTTGATAAGCTGGACGGTGTTTCCACTCGTGTTTTGAGGGAGCCCGGCGTCGGGATAGTACGGCTGTATACGCTCCACGACGAGCCCGTCGAACGTGCCCTCGTCGAGCTGCACGATGGCCTCGGCGATGGGAACCTCGTCGGCGATACTCCCGCCGCCGCCCTGTCCGCCCTCGAAGGCACCCCCGAAGAGCAGCCCGGCGTAGAGCGACGAGTTGTAGGGGAGCCCGACATGCACACCCCGGATCGCCACGTCTCGGATCCGAGAGCCGGTGGCGTAGTGGAGCCGGGCCGCCGGGCCGTAGAGGAAGTTCTGGAAGATGCCGTCCACGCTGATCCCGGAGTAGCTGTTCTCGCCCGGGTCGTTCCCGCTCTTATCCGGCTTGCCGAAGACGACCTCGCCCTCGAAGTCGGTTCCGATGCGGGGGGAGGAGTTGAAGGCGTAGACCTGGCGGAGGGCCACGTTCCGCACGCCGTTGTAGAAGCGGACGCCGCTCTTGAGCGTCAGCTCCACTCAGACCACGGAGAAGTCCACGTTCACGGCGCCTTTCCCGAACACGATGCCGTCGTCGCAGACCTCCGCGTTGATGAACTGCCCGGAGAGGCTGCCGATGAGCTTGCCCTCGGTCTGGTTGTCGCCGATGAGGATGCCCTTCTCGAAGAAGTAGCTGTTGGTGGGGGTGGGGTTGTCGGTCCGGGGGTCGCCGAAGACGCTCAGGCGGTCGAGCACCGACTGCCCGGAGATGTAGTAGGGGTTCTCGTCGGTGTGCATCCAGAAGCCCTTGCCGCTCGACCGGGTGGGGTTCGGGTACCGCTCGGTGTCGATGAGGCGCTTGACGGTGACCTGGACGAACCGGCTGAAGATGACCTCGCTGGCGTTGATGCCGTCGCCGTCGCCGAACTGGGTGACCTTCACGTTGAGGAGCTCGTTGGAGGAGACGGCCTGCCAGAGCCGGAGGACGGCGAAGCCGGCGTCGGTGGCGGCCTGGAGCTCGAGGTCGCGGAGGCCGAAGAGGCCGAACTTGCGGAAGACGCAGCCGGGCGCCCAGCGGTTGCCGGGAGCGTCTCCGACGAGGAAGGCGTGCGCGGCCGTGTTGCCCTCGTAGGAGAGGACGGTGGTGAGGTTCTGGCCCTGGAGGATGATGCGGCCGGCGACGGTGACCTTCTCCTGGCCGGGGTCGCACCCCTCCGTGTCCTCGGTCTTTCGGTTGAAGACGATGGGCGTGTCGAGGCGGATGGTGCCGGCGGGGAGGCGGACGATCCAGCAGTCGCCCTCACCGGGGTCGTTGCCGGGGCGGGGCCAGGTGGCGTCGGAGGCGAGCACCTCGTCCACACATCGCTGTAGGCGCTGGGCGTTGTCACTCGCGCTGGCCTTGGGGCTGACGCCGTAGACGCGCTCGGCGTCGATGACGCCCGCCGGCGGGTCCATCCACCGCCACACACCCATCTCTCCTTTCCGCAGCCCCGAATAATCCGGTGCAAAGCCGACGTACTGCGGGACATGTTCTACCCCGCTCACTGGGTCCTTATAGAGCGGGCCGACGTAGCTCGTCGGGTCCCAGACGAAGATGCTCTCACGCTTCGGAGCGGTGGCCTCACGGGAGCGGAAAATCTCGCCGTTCAGGATGACGGTCAGGTTCGGATTCTTGCTCCGCATGAAGGCGATGTCGCCGTCGATGGTGTCGGGCATGGTGATTTGCGGGTTAGTGGTAGAAAAGGAGGAAGTCGGGGTTACGTTGGAGGGCGCAGCCGTGTCTATGGTGATCCCAGGTGGTCCTGAGCCCGGGCGCGTTACCCGTGTTGAGGTAATAGACACGGCGCCGTGCGAAGACGTAACCGCTACATTTGAAAGAGCTCGTCTCCCATGCGCCTCCTTGCTATCCTCCTCCTCACGTTATGCCTGGTGGGCTCCGCCTCTGCCCAGCCTACCGCTCTCGACACGCTCTTCGCGCCCGAACCCTGCGCCTTCTGCGGCTTCGGCTTCAGCCTCGACGCCGCAGCCGACGAGGAGGGCACGGTTCGCCTCCTCACCAACGAGCGCTACCGGGCCCCCGACGGGGCCGCTTACGTCCTCGCCTACGACCCCGCCACGGGAGCCGTTACCGTCGAAGACAGCCTGGGTAGCAAGTCCCCTGATGGTGGCCTCGGCAACGCCGTCGCACTCACCCACGGTGCGGATACCCCGCTCGCCCTGCTCAGCAACGGCGGACAGGTGGCCCTGTGGCGGCGGCAGTCCGGTGGAACGTGGGCACTGGAGGCGTTGCTGTCAGGGATCAGCAAACCGGGCATTGGGATCCCGCAGTTCGGATCCGCCCTTGCAGGTACGCGGCTCCCGAGTGGGGAGGAACTGGTGTTTGTGGGCGCGCAGAACGGGGGCGACGACCCGACCGGGGGATCACGTGAAGGCTCGGCCTACGCCTTCATCCGCGCCCCCGGCACGCCGCCCGGCCCCGACGCCTGGGCCATGGAGGCCCGCCTCCTCGCCCCCGATGGCGAGGAGGGCGACCGGTTCGGCACGGCCGTCGCCCTCCTTCCTACGCCTGGCCTGCCCGGCGGGCATGGAGGCGACGCCCTCGCCCTCGTCGGCGCCGACCGCCACCCCCGCACGGACGGACACGACGGCGCCGTCTACGTCCTGGCCCGCGACGGGGCTTCCGGCGCCTGGGCCTTCGCCGAGAAGATCACGTCTTCCGACCTCCAGAACTTCGACTACTTCGGCTCGTCGGTCGCCCTGCTCCCGCTCCCCGGCGGGGCGCCCGGCGAGGCCCTCGCCCTCGTCGGGGCCACGGGCGATGCGACCGGCGCCCCGCGCTCAGGTTCGGCCTACGCGTTCCGCCGCGAGGCCGACGCCTCGGCCCCCTCCGGCTTCCGCTGGGTGGAGGAGGCAAAACTGCTCCCCGAACGGCCCGGCCTTGGCCTCGCCTTCGGCCACGCCGTCGCTCTGGCCGCCGACACCCTCGCGAGTGGCACGCCCATCGCTGTCGGTCTGGTGGGCGCCAGCCCATCGGGGGAGACGGGGAGCCACCCCTCCGAGGTGGGCTTCTACGTCCGCACGGTCGGCGTGGGCGGCGCGGCGGTGTGGACCCGCCGGGCCACGCTGGCGACGGGGGCCGAGGGGCCGGAGGCGGCCGACTGGTTCGGGCACGCCGTCGCTTTCGCCGCCACCCCGTCCGGTCCGCTCGCGCTGGTGGGCGCGTACTACTCGAACGCGGCGCAGGAACAGGGCTATCCAGATACGGGTCTGGCAGCGGGGGCGGTGTTCGTCTACGACGGGCGGGCCACGGTGGACACGGAGCCCGAGGCGGCCGAGACGCTGCCCGAGGCGGGCACGCTGAGCGTCCGGCCGAACCCTGCGCGGGGGCAGGCGGAGGTCCGCTTCACGCTGGCCGCGCCCGCCTCGGTGCGGGTGTCGGCCTACGACGTACTCGGCCGCGCGGTGGCCGTGCTCCACGAGGGGCCGATGGGGGCGGGCGCGCATACGCTACCGTTCGACACACACCGTCTGGCGCCGGGGACGTACGCCGTCGTGCTGGAGGCCGACGGGCACCAGGCGGCCCGGATGCTCACGGTGATGCGGTGACCCGCAGGCGCGTCCGGTCGATCCCTTCCCGGTGAATTGTTCGCCGCCCGAAACGAAGGCGCGTAGTTTGGGCGTAGACGATCCGAGGCCCGCCGCGCGTTGAGCGGGCCTCGCTCACGCCCGCCCCCCGCTGCATGGACGCCGTCCTCGACATCCTCTCGTACGTCTTCTGGGTCGCCCTCGCCCTCGGCATCCTCGTGTTCATCCACGAGCTCGGGCACTTCCTCTTCGCCCGCCTCTTCGGGATGCGCGTGGACGCCTTCTCGATCGGCTTCCCGCCCGTGGTCTGGCGCAAGAAGGTGGGCGACACCGAGTACCGGCTCGGCGCCGTGCCGCTCGGCGGCTACGTCAAGATCGCCGGGATGATCGACGAGAGCCTCGACGACGACTTCCTCGCCAGCGAGCCGCAGCCGGACGAGTACCGGTCCAAGCCCGTCTGGCAGCGGATGCTCGTCATCTCGGGCGGCGTCATCTTCAACGTCGTTCTCGCCTTCGTCATCTTCATCGGGCTGGCGCTGTGGTACGGCGAGGCCTACCTCCCGGCCGAGGCCGTGGACGGCGTCTACGTCGAGGACTCGTCGGTGGCCTACGAGATGGGCCTGCGCACGGGCGACCGCATCGTGGCCGTCAACGGCCGGCCGCTGGAGCGCTTCACGGACGCCATGAGCCCGGAGGCCTTCGCCGCCGATCCGTACCGGCTCACCGTCGAGCGGAACGAGCAGACGGTGGAACTGACCGGGCCGGACCAGATCATTTCGAAGATCAGCCGCGCCGAGCGGTTCGGCATCGGCTTCTATCCCTCGGTCCTCGGTACGGTGGCCCCCGGTACGCCCGCCGAGGCGGCCGGCCTCCGGCCCGGCGACCGCATCCTCGCCGTCAACGGCCGGGACGCCCGGCAGTGGCCGCAGCTGACGGCGCTCGTGCAGGACTCCGGCGGCCGCCCGCTCACCCTTCGCTACGCCCGGCCCGACTCGCTAGTCGAGGCGGGGGCGCCCGCGCCGCTGGCGCGCGAGGACGGCTTCGCCGTCTTCGAGACCACCGTCACGCCCGAGCCTGCACCCGACGGCGAGGGCTTCCGCCTCGGGGTCGGCAACGACGTGCGCTACGGATACGAGTACGCTCGCTTCGGCCTCGCCTCCGGCATCGCCGCCGGGACGCAGATGGCGTGGGACAACATCCGGTTCTACGTCCAGTTCTTCGGCCGCCTCTTCACCGGGAAGGAGAGCGTGCGCGACTCCGTCGGCGGCCCGCTCATGATCGCCAAGACGACGAAGGAGGCGGCCGACCAGGGGCTCCAGAGCTTCTGGGTCATCGTGGCCGTGCTCTCCATCGCGCTGGCCGTGTTCAACATCCTGCCCATCCCCGTCCTCGACGGCGGCCACCTCGTCTTCCTCCTCTACGAGGGCATCACGCGGCGCGAGCCGAGCGTGAAGGTGCGCGTGGCCGTGCAGCAGGTGGGGATGGTGCTGTTGCTGGTGTTCATGGCGTTCGTGATCTTCAACGACGCTGTACGGTGGTTCGGGTGAGGCGCGGGTAGCTTGCCCGGTCCGTCCATCCGCTCCCCGAGGCCCCGCGTGCCCGTCCCGGCCACCGACCCCGTCCAGCTCTCCGAAGAGGCGCAGCGCCCCGAAGACGCCGCCGCGCAGGCGGCCCTGAAGGCGCGCGGGCCGATCCCCGTCCACGTCGCCTGCATCATGGACGGGAACGGGCGGTGGGCCAAAAGCCAGGGCAAGCGGCGCGTGGCCGGCCACCGCGAGGGCGTCGAGTCCGTCCGCGACGTCACCGAGGCGTGCGCCCAGCTCGGCGTCGAGCACCTCACGCTCTACACGTTCTCGACCGAGAACTGGGCCCGCCCGCGCGCCGAGGTCACCGCGCTCATGGAGCTGCTCGTGCGGACGCTCCGCCGCGAGGCCGAGCGCCTCGACCGCAACGACATCCGCCTCCGCGCCTTCGGCGACCTCGGCCGCCTGCCCGACCGCTGCGCCCGCGAGCTGGACGAGGCCATGGCGATGACGGCGGACAACCGCCGGATGACGCTCAACCTCGCGCTCTCCTACAGCGGCCGGTGGGAGCTCACGCGCGCCGTCCAGCGCATCGCCCGCGACGTGGCCGCCGGCCGCCTCGACCCCGAGGCCATCTCGGAGGGCACCATCTCCGCCGCCCTGGAGACGGCGCCGATGCCGGACCCCGACCTCCTCATCCGCACCAGCGGCGAGCTCCGCGTCTCCAACTTCCTGCTCTGGCAGATCGCCTACACCGAGCTCTACGTCACCCACCTCTACTGGCCCGCTTTCCGGCGCGAGGCGCTCTACGACGCCATCCGCAGCTACCAGGATCGCGACCGCCGTTTCGGTCGCGTCCGCGAGGCGACCGAGTGACGGCCCCGGCCGCACCCGGCGCGGCAATAATCCGGGCCGCCTCGCCGTTCGGGGCGGGGCGCGAGCCTACGGCCGGGAGGCCGGCCCACTACCGCGTGCAGAAGCCGCTAATTCGGCCCGCTTTCAACGATGGGGAGTATCGGTCGTCCGCTTTCGCCCTGCGCTCCGTCGCCTCGTCATCGTAGTTTTTCCTGCTTCGAACGCCCCGTGCGATCCTCCGCCCGCGGCTTCGCCCCCTCGCCGCATCCGTTTCGCATGACGCGCTTCCTCCGTTCGCTGGTCCTCCTCGCCACGGTCGCCGGCCCCGTGGGCACCTTCGCCCAGCAGCCCGCCCCGCCCCAGGCGACCCGCTACGAGGTGCTCTCCGTGGACGTGGAGGGCGCGGCGGACGAGGCGTCCGAGCAGTTCGTGCTCCAGGCCAGCGGCCTCCGGGCCGGCCAGCGCGTCGCTCTCCCGTACGACGAAGCCTTCGGAGAGGCCATCCGCAAGCTCTACCGCGTCGGCCTCTTCTCGGACGTGGAGGTCGTGGCCGACCGCATCGTGGGCGACGGGGTGTTCCTCCTCATCCGCGTCCAGGAAGAGCCGCGCCTGGGCAACTACGCCATCGAGGGCGTCAAGGGCGGCGAGCGCGACGACCTGATGGATCAGCTGCCGCTCCTGCGCGGCCGGGCCGTCCGCGTCTCCGACATCGGCCGGAGCGAGCAGATCATCCGCCGGTACTTCGCCGAGAAGGGCTTTCGCCGGGCCGAGGTGAACGTGCAGCGCACCGTCGGCGACGACGGCCGCGTCAGCCTCGTCTTCGACGTGGACAAGGGCGAGCGCCTCGAAGTCATCGACGTGCGCTTCTCCGGCAACGAAGTCTTCAGCGAGCGCACCCTCCGCAAACGGCTCAAGAACACGCCCGAGAACCGGTGGTGGCGCTTCTGGAGCCGCGAGACGTTCGACGAGGAGGCGTTCGACGAGGACCTCCAGAACCTCGTCGCCTTCTACAACGACCGGGGGTACTACGGCGCCCGCGTCCTCCGCGACACGTTCTACGTCGCCCAACTGCCGGACGGCAGCGAGGGCGTCGTCGTCGAGGTCGAGGTCGAGGAGGGGCCGCAGTACCACATCCGCGCGATCGAGTTCGAGGGCAACACGCTCTACTCGGACGAGCAGCTTCGCCAGGCGCTCGGCTTCCAGCGCGGCGACGTCTACGACCGCTCCCGCCTCGAGCGGAACCTCTACTACACCCAGGAGCACACGGACATCGCGAGCCTCTATACCGACCGGGGCTACCTCCGCTTCAACCTCCGCGAGACCATCGTCGAGGCGCCGGGCGACTCGCTCGACCTCTTCTTCGAGATCGACGAGGGCGAGGTCTACGAGTTCGGCGACGTCGCCATCCGGGGCAACACGCGGACGAAGGACCACGTCATCCGCCGCGAGCTCCGCACGATCCCCGGCCAGACCTACAGCCGGCAGGCCCTGGAGCGCTCCGTCCGCGAGCTCATCCAGCTCAACTACTTCGACCAGGCGTCGCTGGCCGGCGGCCCCGCCGTCAAGGTGGACGACGAGGGCCGCTCGGTCGACCTCACCTACAACCTCGTCGAGGCGGGCAGCGACCAGCTCGAGCTCTCGGGCGGCTGGGGCGGCTCGACGGGGCTCCTGCTCCAGGCCCGGCTCACGTTCAACAACTTCTCGATCCAGAACCTCTTCAACGGGAGCGCCTGGCGCCCGCTGCCCTCCGGCGACGGCCAGCAGCTCTCGCTGGGCGTGGTCACGAGCGGGACGCGCTACCAGAACTACTCCATCTCGTTCACCGAGCCGTGGTTCCGGGGCCGCCGGACGCCCGTCGGCGGCGCCCTCGGCTACACGTACTACCGGAGCACCGCCGAGGAGGGCGGCTCCGTCGCCTCCGGCACGGCTCGCCTGTTCTACCGCCAGAGCCTCCGCTGGCCGGACGACTTCTTCCAGACCGGGACCGACGTCGGCTACCGGCTCTACGACATCACCACGGGAAGCTCGTTCTCGTCGCTCGGCCTGCCCGAAGGCCGGAGCCAGGAGCTCACGCTCCGCCAGTCGCTCACGCGCAACTCGCTCGACAACCCGATCTTCCCCACGGCCGGCTCCAACCTCGGCTTCGCCGTGACGGTGGCCCCGCCGCTGCCGGACTTCATCCAGTACCACAAGTGGGATCTCAACACCGCGTGGTACACCCCGCTGGCCGGCCGGCTCTCGATGAGCGTGAAGACCCAGTTCGGCTACATCGGCTCGCTCACGGGCGACGACGTGCAGTTCCAGCGGTTCCTCGTCGGCGGCTCGCCGCTCGACACGCAGGGGCAGTTCCGCGGCTTCGGCAAGGACCTCGTCTACCTCCGCGGGTACCCGCTGGAGGCGATCTCGCCGCGCCAGGCCGGGGAGTCCGTCGGCGGCCGGATCCTGAACAAGTACTCGGCCGAGCTCCAGCTCGTCGCCGTGCAGTCGCCCCAGCTCTCGTTCGCGCCGTACCTCTTCGCCGACGCGGCGAACACCTACGACGGCTTCGCCGACTACGACCCGGGACGGCTCTACCGCTCGGCCGGGTTCGGGGCGCGGGTCTTCCTGCCCATCCTGGGCCTGCTCGACCTCAACTACGGCTACCAGATCGACCCGTTCATCCCGCGCAGCGGGAGCGAGACGGGCCTGCCGCAGTGGCGCTTCCAGTTCTCCCTCGGCGGCGCCCTGTGATCCGTTCCCAGCCTCCAGCCACCCCCATGCGCACCCTCCTCGTCGCCGCGCTCCTCCTCGTCGCCGCGCTCCTCCTCGTCGCCGCGCCGGCCTCGGCGCAGCAGAAGATCGGCTTCGTCGACTCCGAGACCATCCTGCGCCTGCTGCCGGAGTACCAGACGGCCCGCCAGCAGGTGGACCGCCTCGCGACCGAGTGGCAGAGCGAACTCGACGCGATGCAGCGCGAGATCGAGCAGATGGAGCGGGACTTCGAGGCGCGGGAACTCCTCTACACGGAGGAGGACCGGCAGCGCCGCCTCGACGAGATCGCGCTGCGCAAGACCGAGATGGCGCAGTACCGACGCCGCCAGTTCGGCCCCGAGGGCGAGCTCTTCCGCCAGGAGCAGCAGCTCCTGCGGCCCATCCAGGAGCGCGTCCTCGAAGCCACGGAAACCATTGCCGAAGAAGGGGACTACGACTTCGTTTTCGACCGCAGCGGTGACTTCCTCTTCCTCTACGCCAACGACACGCACAACCTGACCGACCTCGTCCTCGACGAGCTGGGGGTGGACCCCGCGCGGCGCGCCGGCCTCTAGCCGCCGATGTCGCCGGGGGCCGCCGCCGTTATCGCGCCGGTCCTATTCGCTTCCGCCCCCGCTTCCACCGCGACCTACCGACCCTCCCATGACCGTACGCCCTCTCCTCCGTGCCTTCGGGCTCGCCGCCGTGGTACTCCTCCCGCTGGCGGTCTCCGCCCAGACCGTCCGCCTCGGGTACCTCGACCCCGACATCATCATCGTCCGAATGCCGGAGTACGCCCAGGTCCGCGACTCCCTTCGTATTCAGGAGCAGCAGATTGCGGCCGACCTCCAGGCCCGCGAGGACACCCTCCGCATGCGGTTCGAGGAGCTGCAGGAGATGGCCGAGAGCCCGCTCCTGACGGCCGAGGCGCGCACCCAGCGCGAGCAGGAGATCCTGCGGATGCAGGCCGAGCTGGAGCAGCGCCAGCAGGCCGGGCTTCAGGTGCTCAGCCGTCGCGAGGCGCAACTCCTCCAGCCGCTGCTCATGCGCCTTCAGGACGCCATCGATGCCGTTTCCACGCGCGAGGGGCTGCTGATGGTGTTCTCGGCCCGCGCCAACAACGCGCCGGTGCTCCTCTTCGCCTCCGACGCCGCCGTCAACATCACCGAGCCGGTGATGACGGAGCTCGGCCTGGAGATCCCGCAGAACACCGAGGTGCCCGTCGGCGCCGACGGCAACTGATCCTCCGTTGGATCGGGCGTGCGGGCGCGGGTCGGTCGATCCGCGCCCGCACGGCATTTCGGCGGCCTCGGCCGTCGCCCCCTTCGTATCCTGCGGCCTCCTCTCGACCGTCTCTTCCTCCATGAGCACGCAGACCGTCCCCACTGCCGCCGCAACCGCCAGGCGGGTCACCACGCAGACGCTCCAGGAAATGCGCGCCGCCGGCGTCCCCATCGCCATGCTCACGGCGTACGACTACACCAGCGCGCGCATCCTCGACGAAGCCGGGATCGACGTGCTCCTCGTGGGGGACTCCGCCTCGAACGTGATGGCGGGCCACGAGACGACGCTGCCCATCACGCTCGACCAGATGATCTACCACGCCCAGTGCGTCGTGCGCGGCGTGGGGCGCGCGCTCGTCGTCGTGGACCTCCCGTTCGGGGCGTACCAGGGCAGCTCGCGCGAGGCGCTTCGCTCGGCCATCCGCGTGATGAAGGAGACCGGCGCCCACGCCGTCAAGGTCGAGGGCGGCTCCGTCTCGCTCGACTCCATCCGCCGCATCATCGACGCCGGGGTGCCGGTGATGGGCCACCTCGGCCTGACGCCGCAGAGCATCTACAAGTTCGGCACCTACAAGGTGCGCGCCCGCGAGGAGCAGGAGGCCGACGACATCCGCCAGGACATCCGCCGGCTCGAAGAGGCCGGCTGCTTCGCCGTCGTCCTGGAAAAAATCCCCGCTGCGCTGGCGACGGAGGTCACCGCCTCGGTGGGCATCCCGACCATCGGGATCGGCGCCGGCGCCGGGTGCAGCGGGCAGGTCCTCGTCACGCACGACCTGCTCGGGCTGACGAAGGACTTCCACCCCCGGTTCGTCCGCCGCTACGCCGAACTGGCCGACGGGATCACCGAGGCCGTGCAGCGCTACGTGGAGGACGTCCGCGCGCGCGACTTCCCGTCGCCGGACGAGAGCTACTGAAGCGAGAAGGATGAAGTGGGAAGGGAGAAAGGGCTGAATGAGGCCGCGAACGCGACGCCGCCCGCTTCGCCCTTCTAACTTCCCCCGCATGGCCCGCCCCTCTCCGCCCCTCGACCTCGCGCCGGATCGGCCGCTGATCCTGCTCTCGAACGACGACGGCGTGGATGCCAACGGGCTGGTCGCCCTCGCGGCGGCGCTCGACGGTCTCGGCACCCTCGCCGTCGTGGCGCCGACGCAGGAGCAGAGCGCCGTCGGCCACGCCATCACCGTGCGCGATCCCATGCGGGCGCACGCGTGGCCCTTCGAGGGGCCCTCGGGCCCGGTCTGGGCGCGCGCCGTCACGGGCACGCCGGCCGACTGCGTCAAGCTGGCGGCGCAGAAGCTGCTGCCCCGGAAGCCCGACCTCGTCGTGAGCGGCATCAACCACGGGCCGAACACGGCCGTCAACGTGATCTACTCCGGCACGGTCAGCGCGGCCACCGAGGCGGCCATCCTCGGCATCCCGTCCGTCGCCGTCTCGCACTGCGCGTGGTCCACCGAGGCCGACTTCGAGGCGGCCGGCCGCTACGCCCGCCTCGTCGCCGAGCACGTACTGCGCGACGGCCTCCCGCCCGGCACGCTCCTCAACGTCAACGTCCCCGACCTCGCCCTCGACGCCATCCAGGGCGTCCGGATCACGCGCCAGGCCCGGGCGCGCTGGGAGGAGGAGTTCGAGGAGCGACGCGACCCGATGGACCGCCCCTACTACTGGCTCGGCGGCCGCTTCGTCGACCTCGACGAGGGCCAGGACACCGACCTCCACGCCATCGGCCGCGGCTACGTCTCCGTCACCCCGCTTCACTACGACCTCACGGCCTACGCCGCCCTGGAACGGCTCGAAGGCTGGTCCTGGGAGCGGCCCACCTCCAATTCCTGATCCGATGAGCGTCATCTCCTGATCCGATGAGCGTCATGCCCCAGCCGGGCGACCCGGCCCCCGACTTCGAAGGACCCACCCAGGGCGGCGGCACCTTCCGCCTCGCCGACCACCGGGGGAGGCCCGTCGCCCTCTACTTCTACCCCGAGGACGACACGGGCGGGTGCACCAAGCAGGCGTGCAACCTCCGGGACCACTACGCCGATCTCCGGAAGGCGGGCGTGGTCGTCGTCGGCGTATCGCCGGACGACGTGGCCTCGCACGACCGCTTCGCCGAGAAGTACGACCTGCCCTTCCCACTCGTCGCCGACCCCGACCACGCCATCATCGAAGCCTACGGCGTGTGGGGGGAGAAGAACCTCTACGGCAAGAAGTCAATGGGGCTGAAGCGGACGACGTTCCTGATCGGCCCCGACGGTACCGTCCGCCACGTGTTCAAACGGCCCAGCACGTCGAGCCACGCGGAGCAGATCCTCGCCCGCCTCGGGGCCTGAGCCGTCAGGGCGACGCGCCGGAAGCCAGGTCGCGCAAGACGATTCCCTCCCCGGCGGGAGCGGCCAGGACGATGCGGGGCCGGGCGAGCACCGCGTTCGACAAGCGGATGCGCAGGTGGTTCATGAGGAGCGCCTCGCAGGTGTCGCCGTCGTCCTCGTGGACGAGCCACACCGTTGCCACGGCGTCCGTCAGCTCCGTCTCCAGCCGGAAGGTGTGCTCGGCGCAGCCGCCGGTGTAGCGGACCGTTACGTGCAGGACGCCGTCCTCGCTGAGGAACGGGGCCGGGCTTCCCTCCCCGTTGGGGCCCGGCGCCGTTTCGACGAAGAAGTCGTACGGCGCGCCGTACGTCCGTTCGAGCGGGGGGCGATCCAGGAGGTCGCACCCGGCGAGGAGGAGGAGGGCGAGCAGGGGCGGTGCGAGGCGCATCGGAGGGGAGACGGGCAGGGGAGGGGTGGGCGTATTTTGACGGCCCCGTGAGCCTAGGCCGAATGCCTACGCCCGCACAAGGCATCTTGGTTCGCCCCATCCCGATCCATCCGAACCCGTACCCATGCTCGTCGCCGGAAACTGGAAAATGCACACCGACCGCAAGGGGGCGCTCCGCCTCGCGTCCGAGGTCGTCCGCCTCACCGAGGCCGACGCCCGGACGGTGGACGTGGCCGTGTGCCCGCCGTTCGTGTGGCTGGACGCCGTCCGCGAGAAGCTGCGCGGAAGCCGCGTCGCCCTCGGCGCGCAGAACGCCCACCCGGCCGACGCCGGTGCCTTCACCGGCGAGGTGGCCGTATCGATGGTCGAGGCACTCGGGTGCCGCTACGTGATCGTCGGCCACTCGGAGCGGCGGCAGCTCTTCGGCGAGACCGACGCGTTCGTGGGTGAGAAGGTGCGGGCCGTGCGCGCGGCCGGGCTGACGCCGGTGTTGTGCGTCGGTGAGACGCTGGACGAACGGGAGGGCGGCGCGGCCGAGGCCGTCGTCCGCCGTCAGCTCGACGGCGCGCTGGAGGGCGTGGCGCTCGGGGACGACCGGCTGGTCGTGGCCTACGAGCCGGTCTGGGCCATCGGGACGGGCCGGACGGCCACGCCCGAGCAGGCCCAGGCGATGCACGCCTTCGTCCGCGCCCGCCTCGGGGAGCGGTTCGGCGAGGCCGGCCGGGCGGTGCCGCTCCTCTACGGCGGCAGCGTCAAGCCCGACAATGCCGCCGACCTGTTCCGCGAGCCCGACATCGACGGCGGCCTCATCGGTGGGGCCAGCCTCGACGCCGAGGCATTCGCCGCCATCGTGCGGGCTGCGGCGGAGGTCCCATCGAACGGCTAGCCCCGATGCGCCCGCCCGTCCGGCTCTCCGTCCTCGGCCTGCTGTCCTCCGTCCTCTGGGCCTGCGGCGGCCCCTCGGCGCTCGACTCGCCCGACGCCGGGCGCACGACGGCCTACGAGCCCGGCCGGCCCAACTTCGACCTGGAGGCCATCGCGACGGTGCGGAACGGCGAGCCGGGGCTCGACCTCTACCTCAGCGTGCCCCACGCCTCGCTCGTGTTCACGCGGCAGGGGCCCGGCTTCCGCGCCCGCTACCGCTACGACGTGGCCCTCCTCGACGAACGCGGGCGCGAGCGGCTGCGGTCGCTCGCGTTCGTGGACACGCTCCGGCTGGCGACCTACGCCGAGACGCAGGCGTTCCGCCCGCGCGTCGTCACGGAGCGCCTCGGACTCGCGCCCGGCACGTACGTCGTCGAGGCGACGCTGACCGATGAGGAGACGGACAAGGCCGTCGAGCGGCGGCAGCGCGTCGAGGTGCCGGCGCCTACCGGAGCACCGGCCATGAGCCGCGTGCTGCTGAGCGTCAAGCGGCCCGGCGAGGCGTTCGAGCCGCAGGTTTCGCTCAACGCACCGGCCGGGTTCGACTCCCTCCGCGCCACGGTCGAGGTGTACGACCCGCCCGTGGACGCCGTCGTCCGCCTCCAGCTCGACCGGCTCCGGAGCGACACGACCGTCGCCCGGCCGGGCTTCTGGCTTGCGTACGGCCGCAACCAGCTCGAATTCCGCGGCGTGGACTACGACGGCCCGCCCGCCGACACCATCCAGGTCACGACCCGCCCTCTCGGCGAGGTCGGCCCCGCCGTCGCCGTCGAGGTGAACCTGCCGCCGCTCGACCCCGGCGTATACCGCCTGCGGATGGCTGCGTGGCCCGCGCCGGGAGGCGAGCCCTTCGCCGAGGAGGCGCGCGACTACGCCGTACGCGAGCCCGACTTCCCGCGCCTGACCGAAATCACCGACCTCATTGACGCCCTCGCCTACCTCGCCACCGAGCGCGAGATCGCGTTCATGCGCGCGGGCCAGACGCCCGCCGAGCAGCGCCGCCGCTTCGACGCCTTCTGGGGCAGCCTCTTCAACGACCGCCGCGTGGCCGCCAGCGTGATCCGCCTCTACTACGAGCGCGTCGAGCAGGCCAACCTCCTGTTCTCGACGCACAAGGAGGGCTGGAAGACGGACCGCGGGATGGTCTACGTCCTCTTCGGTCGCCCCCAGTACGTCGAGACGCTGCCCGACACGGAGACGTGGCACTACGACTACGGCGGGCGCGACGCGCTCTCGACGTTCGTCTTCGACCGGGCCTCGTTCTACGGTGCGGGCCCGGCGCCGGCCTTCGAGAACTGGGTGCTCCAGCGGTCGAGTGCCTACGAGCCGGCGTGGCGGCGGATCGTCCGCCGCTGGCGGGAGGGCGCCGTGCTGTGACCGGAGTCGCCCGCCTCGGTGAAGCCACGCACGCCCCCGAGGCGAGCGGACTCGTTCAGTCGGCCGCCGCGGCGGCCTTCGACTCGGACGCCTTGGGCTCGGTCTTCGGCTCCGTCTTGGCGGCGGGCTTTTCCTCCGCGCCGCCCTTCTTCTCACCGTCGCCCTTCCGGACGTAGTCGGTGAGGTAGAAGCCGGAGCCCTTGAAGATGAGCCCGGCCCCGCTGATGACGCGCTCGACGGGCTGGCCCGTCTCCGGGTCGTGCGTCAGGGGGGCGTCGGACATACGCTGGACGGCCTCGAAGGTCGTTCCGTCCTCGCGGCGGTAGACGTAGGTGGGCATCAGGATTCGAGCGATGAAGGAACGCGGCCCTGCAACCGGGCCGCTCTCCGCCGGTTCCGGTGCGCCGGTGAAACGGCGGCCAACCTCACGGCGGGAGCAGGTCGTCCGGCGGAGCGCCGAAGCCGAGCATCCGCCAGGCTTCGCCCACCGGCACCCGGATGGCCCCGGCGACGGCGTCGGCGAGGGCGGGGCGGACGTGGCCGATCCGCGTGTTCCGCCGCGTCGGGTGGACGCGGTTGGAGAGCAGGATCACGAACAGCTCCTCGTCCGGGTCGATCCAGATCGACGTGCCGGTGTAGCCGGTGTGGCCGTAGGCGTTGGGGCCGAACAGGCGGCCGGCCGAGGACTCCCCCTCGTCGGGCGGGCGCCAGGTCATCCAGCCGAGGGCCATCGGGTACTGGCCGCGCGGCGTCACGCGCGTGGTGAAGAGGCGGCGCGTTTCGGGCGAGAACAGCGTCGTGCCGTAGGCCGTGCCGTCCTGGGTGTAGAGGTACGCGAAGCGGCTCAGGTCGGCGGCCGTCGAGAACAGCCCGGCGTGGCCGGCGACGCCGCCCATCAGCCAGGCGGCCTCGTCATGGACCTCGCCCTGGAGCGTGCGGTGCCGGAAGGCCCGGTCCACCTCGGTGGGCACGACGGCCGGGTCGGTGCGGCCGGTGGGGCGGAAGCCGGTGTCGGCCATGCCGAGCGGCCGGAGGATGGCCTCGCGGACGTACGCGTCCAGCGGCATCCCCGTGACCGCCTCGATCACTTCGCCGAGGACGATCATGTCGAAGTCGCTGTAGACGGTCGCCGTGCCGGGCGTGTAGCGCGGGGCGTCGGCGTGGATGAAGTCGAGGATGGCCGCGCGCGAGTGGAGGGCGGGGTCGGTGTGGAACGGGTGGAAGGCGCGCTGCCCGGCCCGATGGCTGAGGAGCTGGCGGATCGTGACGTTCGCCTTGCCGCCCCGCCCGAAGTCCGGCACGTAGCGGGCCACCGGTGCGTCGAGGTCGAGGCGGCCTTCGTCCACGAGCCGCATGGCCGCCGTCGTGGTGGCGACGACCTTCGTGACGGAGGCGAGGTCGTAGACGGAGGTCGGCTGCACGGGGGCAAGGCCGGCGTAGGTGGGGTGGCCGTACCCGCCGAGCACCACGCGCACGCCGCCGCGCCCGACGGCGACGGACGCGCCGGGGAACGCCCGCTCGTCGAGCGCCTCGTGGAGGACGGAGTCAATGCGGGCGAGGACCGACGGGTCGAGGCCGGCTTCCTCGGGCGCGCCGTCGCGGAGGGCCGCCTGCGGGAGCCGGACGCCCTCGCCGTAGGCGTGGTAGCCGGGGATGGACACCGGGAGGCGCCCCCCGATGGCGGTGCGCCCGAAGAGCGCGTCCGCCGCCGCCCGCTGCGACGCCTCCGAGGCGCCGTAGGTGGCGACGTACGCGGCCGGCCGGGGCAGGCCGAGTGGGACGTACGGGTTGCCGAAGGCCAGCAGCACGACGGGCCGTCCGCGTCGCATCGCGTCCTCGATGAACCGTTTGTGCCGAGCGGGAAGCTCGATCTCGCCACTCGACGACCGCACGCGGACGAAGGTTGCCGCGAGGATGACGTCGTGCAGTGGTACCTGGGCAAGCGCTTCGTCGAAGGCGGCCTCGGCGTTGCCGAGGCGGAGGTGGCGGTGCGTGGCCCGGCCGCCGCGCGGCACGCTCGCCGCCACCGCGCGGACGAACGGCCGGCCCGTCGAGTCCGCTTCCGCGTCGTCCAGCACGACGGTCAGATACCGGCGTGGCGCCGCCGGGCCTACGAACGGAACGGGTCCGTCGTCCTCCTGGAGCAGCGTGACGGAAGCGCGGGCGATGGCGTCGGCGAGGAGACCGGTGCGGTGGAGGAGGGCATCGGCCGGCGCGCCGAGGTGGGAAAACCGGGCGCGTCGCTCAGCCCTCGCCGGGGAGGGCGGGGAGCCCGCCAGCCCGGCCCACGCCTTTGCGCGCAGGATGCGCCGCACCGAGGCGTCGAGGCGTGCTTCGGTGATCCGGCCCGCGCGGAGCGCGGCCAGGACGGCCGCCTTGGCGCGGTACTCGTCGCGCGTGAGGATGAGCTGGTCCACGCCCGCCTCCAGGGCCAGGACGACGACCTCCTCCACCGAGCGTCCGGCCCGGACGCCCTGCATGTCGAGCCCGTCGGTCACGACGAGGCCGTCGAAGCCGAGCGACTCGCGGAGCAGGCCCGTGACGATGCGGGGCGAGAGGGTCGCCGGGCGGTCGGGGTCGAGGGCCGGGAGGGCGAGGTGGCCCGTCATCACGCTCAGCACGCCCGCCTCGACGGCCGCCCGGAAGGGGCGGAGTTCGACGGCGTCGAGCCGGTCGCGGCCGAAGGGGAGCGTGGGGAGTGCGGCGTGGGAGTCCGTGGCCGTGTCGCCGTGGCCGGGGAAGTGCTTGACCGTCGCGATCAGCCCGCCGTCCTGCATTCCCCGGAGGTAGGCCGTCGTCATCGCCGCCACGAGGGCGGGGTCTTCGCCGAAGGAGCGGACGTTGATGATGGGGTTGTGCGGGTTGTTGTTGACGTCGGCGACGGGGGCGTAGTTCTGGTGCACCCCGAGCGCGCGGGCCTCCTCGGCAACGGCGCGGCCCGCGAGGTAAGCGAGGCGGGGGTCGCGCGTGGCGCCGAGCGCCATCGGCTGCGGGTACGTCGAGCCGCCGTCGAGCCGCATCCCCGGGCCGTACTCCATGTCCTGCGCGATGAGCAGGGGCACGGCCGCCCGTTCCTGGAGCGCGCGCGTGGCCTGCGCCTGGGTGCCGGCCTCGCCGCGCAGGAAGAGCACGCCGCCCACGCCGAAGCGCTCCACGAGGTCGGTCAGGCGCGCCCACTCGTCGCCGGTCGTGCCCTGGCGCGTCGCGTTTGCGTGGGTGACGAAGAGCTGGGCCACCTTCGCGTCGAGCGAGAGGGTATCGAGTACGGCCTCCACCCACGCCTCGGCTTCGGGGTCGAGTGGGTAGGCAACCGTCCTCGGGGGAGAGGGCGGCACGGCGGTCGGTTGGGCCGCGTCGTCCGCTTCCGGAGCGCCGCCGGCCAGGCCGAGGGCGAGGATCAGCAGAAGGAGGAGGGCGCGGGACGACATCGGGGCGGGCGACGTTGCTGAAGGCCGAAGGTACGCGGTGCCCGAGCCGGATCGGCGGGGTGCAAACGAAATCACGCGGCCCCGGAAACGTCCGGAGCCGCGTGAAAGCGGAGTGGCCGTGCGAATCCGTCGTCAGCGTGGGACGACCTCGAACTGCCGCGAGGCGCTGGCCAGAAGGGTGCCGTCGGCGGCACGGGCCGTCGCATAGATCGTGACGGTGCCTTCCCGCAGGCCCCGCACGGACAGGATGCGGTCGCGGCCCTCCGGGTCGTTGGCCTGGGCCGAGACCGCGCCCTCGCCGTCGAGCCCCCACGTGTACGTCGCCGCGGCCGGGATGTCCTCCGCGCGCAGGGGCGCGAAGCTCCCGACCTGGAGCGCCGTGGGCGTCTTGATGTACATCGTACTCACGGTCACGGGGGGATCGGCGTCGAGGGGCACCTCGGGTGCGACGACCGACTCGCGGCATCCGCCCAGTACGGCGGCGACGGCAAGGAGGAGGACGAGTGGAAGGGCGCGTAGCATGGCGTCGGGGAGTGGATTCGTGGCAGAAGAAGGGTACAGCAGCGTCGGTTCCGCCGCAAGGGGACACCGGAGTGCCCTGGGGCACGGCCGGCGCCCGCGATCTCCTACATTCCCGGCGGTGTGTATCCTTGCGCATCCCTCGGCCCCCACGCCCATGCGACGCCTCTTGCTCTTCATCCTGCCCTTCCTGGCAGCCTCTGCACTCGCGCAGGCCCCGGCTGTCGCCTCGGTCACGCCGGCCAACGGGCGCACGCTCGTCGCCCTCGACACGCCCGTGACCGTCGCCTTCGACCGGGCCGTTGATCCCGCTTCCGTCACACCGGCCACGTTCCGGGTGTTCGGCCGGTGGTCCGGTCCGATGCCGGGCGCGCTCGCGTTCGAGGACGGCAACACGCGGGTGGTCTTCACGCCCGCGACTCCCTTCTTTCTGGGCGAGACCGTGACCGTGCAGCTCTCCGAGGGGATCGAGGCGGCCGAGGGGTCGGCGCTGGCCGCGCCGTATGCGTGGTCGTTCTGGACGGGGCGGCCGGTGACGCCGGCCGGGCCGCTCGTCGAGGCGGAGACGGTGGACCTCCGCCGGCCGGGCGAAGGCAACGTCATCAGCTACGGCGCTTACGCGGGCGACTTCGACGGCGACGGGGACACCGACCTCGCCATTCCCAACGAGGCGCCGTCGGACGTGCGCGTGCTCTTTAACGACGGGGCCGGCAACTACGGCCCGCTCGTCGTCCATCAGCTCGTCGAGCCCAACAGCCTGCCGAGCACGAACGAAGCGGCCGACCTCGACGGCGACGGCCACATGGACCTCCTCGTCGGCCACGGCGGCAGCAACAAGCTGAGCGTGCTGCTCGGCGACGGCAGCGGCGGCTTCCGCACCATCGACGCCTACGTGTCGAACGGGAGCGGCGTGCGCGGGCTCGTCGTCTTCGACGCCGACGGCGACGGCTACGACGACGCCGTGACGGCCAACCGCTTCGGCAGCAACCTCTCGTTCTTCAAGGGGAACGGGGACGGCACCTTCGCCGCACCCGTCACCTTCGAGGCAGGGGCCGACGGCGAGACGGCGCTGGCCGCCGCCGACGCCAACGGCGACGGCATCCTCGACCTCTTCGTCGGCGCCATCAACAGCAACGAGATCGTGCTGATGCTCGGCGACGGCGACGGCGGCTTCACCGTGTCCGACAAGGTCGAGGCCTCCGGCGGCCCCTGGATGGTCGCCGCCGGCGACCTCGACGGCGACGGCGACGCGGACGTGGCCGTCGCGAGCGCCTACGGCGGCAACCTCGACGTCGCCTTCGGCGACGGGAAGGGCGGCTTCAATGGCCCCGTTGCCTCGTTCCACTCGGGCGCCTTCACGCTCGCCGTCGATGTGGGCGACCTCGACGGCGACGGCGACCTCGACGCCGTCACGAGCAACTTCAGCACGCGCGACTTCGTCGTCTTCCTCAACGACGGGAAGGGCGGCTTCACGCTCGAACAGCGCCTCCCGGCCGACGGCGCCGGCTCCTGCGTCGTCATCCATGACCGCGACGGCGACGGCCGCGTCGTGGAAATCACCGGCGTCGACGAGGTCGCCGACCGGCTGTTCTTCTACGAGTGGTCGAGCGTGCCCGTCGGCGTCGAGGCCGAGGCGCCCGGGGCGGAGCCGGCGCTCGACGTGCTCCGCAACCCGTCGGCCGGCCCGGTCGCGCTGCGCGTGACGGCGGCCGAGGCAGGCGCCGTTCGCCTCCGCGTGTTCGACGCCCGGGGCCGCGAGGTGGCCGCCCTCCACGACGGCGTGCTCGGCGCGGGGGCGCACGTCGTGGAGTGGGATCCGGCCGGACTGCCGTCCGGCGTCTACGTGGTGCGGCTGGAAGCCGGGGCCCGGGTGGTGACCCGGCGGCTCACGCGCATCCGGTAGGCACGCGATAGCACCGTCCGCCCCGGCTCGATCATGCGCCTTCTCACCGTCCTCGTGCTCTGCGGGCTGCTGGCCGCCTGCTCGGGCCCCCGCGAGGCGCCGCCCGACGCCGCCGAGGCGGCCCTGCTCGACGTCTGGGGCGGCCTCGACGCCGCCTCCGCCACGCGGGCCGGGCAGGACCTCCCCTGCGCCGACGCGTTCGGGACGTGGTTCGAGGAGTTCGGCGTGCGTGGGCTCGCGTGCGTGGCCTCGGCGGTCGTGGCGCCGGAAGCGCTCGTCGCCCGCGCCGGGGTGGCCCCGTTCCGCTCCGGGCCGCACGCGGCCACGGCCGAGACCCTCGCGCTGGATCTGAACGCCGAGCGCGGCTTCGGGCACTACGACCCGGCGTTCGTGCAATGGGTCGTCGAGAACGGGGTCGTCGGCGAGGGGAATCCGGCCGTGCGGGCGCTCATGCAGCCGGGGTACGACCGGCACCTCCGGCGCCTCGCCCGGCTCTACTGGCTCACGTACGCCGACATGGCGGCCGACGGCTTTCCCGCCTCGACGCCCGCCGGCATCCTCTCCGACTACGCCGCGTTCCTGGAGGGCGGGCCGATCCCGGAGGGCGCCGAGGGGTACGGCGCGGACGGAACCCCGAGCGGTTTCTCCGTCTTCGCATTCACCGCCCGGAGCGAGCGCCTGCTCCCCCGGCTGGACCTCCCGCTGGGGAACGAATGGGAGGCGAAGTACGAGGCGAACACCGCCTACGGTTTCTGGCTCCGCCGCCGCGCCGACGGCACGCTCGCGACGTGGCACGACGGCCTCCGCCGCCTGCTGCGGACCTACGACGCCGACTGGCTCGCGGCCCGGGGCTGAAACCGTGCCGTTCGAACTCTCCTCGAAGCGAATCGCCGAAGCGAATCGCCGGCCCGACGGGCGCGTTTCTTCTCCCGACGTTCCCTCGCCCCCGATCCGCATGAACTTCCTCTCCAACCTCGTCGTCGCGCGTTTGCTCTGGGCGGCGCCGCTGCTCCTCTTCGTGATTGCCGCCGTGCTGGCTCGGGACGGCGTGCAGCAGCGCAGGGCGGCCGAGGAGGGCGCGCAGGTCCAGGCCGAGGTCGTCTCGCTCGACCTCCGCGAGCGCTCCGAGATCTCGCAGGGCACGGTGCGCCTCCGCTACACGCCGCCCGAGGCGGAGACCGTCGAGCGGGACATCGAGCTGCCGATGTCGTTCCTGAAGGAGCTCGAAGGGCGCGAGGGCGAGCGCATCCCCATCTTTCTCGCCGCCGGGAGCGACCAGATCGTCCTCGGCGAGCATCCGCGCGCCCACTGGATTCTCACGTTCAGCTTCGCCGGGATGGCGCTCATCGGGGCGCTGGGGCTGGCGTGGATGGTGGCCGCCTGGAACCGCTACCTCCGCCTCCACGGCGATCCGGCCGAGCGCCACGCGGCGTAGCCCCGGCGGCCTGCGGCGTGTTACCAATCGGCCGCAGGCTTGCACCGAGGGGGGGAGGGAGCCTAGCCTCTACCGTTTCCCCCTCCGCGCCCATGCCCGACGCCCTCCTCCCGGACCTCGACGACGCCGACGACCTGGGCTCGCCCGCGCTGGCCCCCGCCGGGCTCGTCGTCTCCCGTCCGCCCGTTCAGGCCGAGGAGCATCCGACGCCCACGCCGCCCGTGCCCGAGGCGCTCCGCCTCTGCGTCATCGACCTCGGGACCAACTCGTTCCACGCCATCATCGTGGACGCCTTCCCGGACGGCACGTTCGCCGTGCTGGACCGCCAGAAGGAGATGGTCAAGCTGGGCGAGGGGGAGTTCACCAAGCGCCGGCTCACGAAGCGCCGGCTCACGAAGGCGGCGATGGAGCGGGGGATGGGAGCCCTCCACGCGATCCAGGCGCTGGCCGAGCGGTGGGGGGTGACGGCGTACCTCGCCTGCGCCACCAGCGCCATCCGCGAGGCCACCAACGGCGGGAGCTACATCGACCGCATCCGGCGCGAGACCGGCATCGTCGTCCGCCCCATCGCGGGCGAGATCGAGGCGCAGCTCATCTACACGGCCGTCAGCCACGCCGTGGACCTCTCCGAGCCCTCGCTCCTGATGGACGTCGGCGGCGGCTCGACCGAGTTCATCGTGGCCGACGGCAGCGGGGCGCACTTCGCCCGTTCGCTCCCGCTCGGCGTGCAGCGGCTCACCGAGCAGTTCATCACGACCGACCCGGTGAACCGGGCCGAGTTCCGCGCGCTCCGCGCGCACATCCGCGCGCACCTCGGCGAGGTCACCGAGGCGGCGCGGGCGCGGAGCGTCCGCCGGGTCGTCGGCTCCTCCGGCACGCTGCTCTCGCTGGCCCAGGTGACGGCGTCGGCCTACGGCGAGGCCGACAAGCCCGCACACGAGCAGACGTTCGACGCCGCGCACGTGCGCGAGGTGACGCGCCGGGTCATGCAGTCGGACCGCCTCGCGCGGCGGGCGACGCCCGGCATCGAGGAGCGGCGGGCGGACCAGATCGTGGCCGGGGCCGTCCTCCTCGACGTGGTGCTGAAGGACCTCGGCATCGAGCGGTTCGTCGTCTCGCCGGACGCGCTTCGCGAGGGGATCGTGATCGAGTACGTCTCGCGCGAGCTGAAGTGGATCCGCCGCCTGGCGCCGTACCGGACGCGCCGCCGCCAGTCCGTCTACGAGCTGGCCATGCGGCTCCGCTTCGAGCGCGCCCACGCCGAGCACGTCGCCGCCCTGGCGCTGCAGCTCTTCGACGCGGCGCAGGGGCTCCACGGCCGCGACGAGGACGCCCGCGAGTTGCTGGAGTACGCCGCGCTCCTGCACGACATCGGCTACGCCATCAGCCGGCGCAACCACCACAAGCACGCCCTCTACATCATCCAGGAAGCCGACCTCCAGGGCTTCACGCCGGACGAGAAGGCCGTCGTGGCCAACGTGGCGCGCTACCACCGCGCCGGCCTTCCCAAGCCGACGCACGCCGGTTTCCAGCGCCTCGACCCCGAACGGAAGCGGCTCACACTCGAACTGGCCGCCTTCCTCCGCCTCGCCAACGGCCTCGACCGGAGCCACTTCCGCAACGTGACGCGCCTGGTGCCCCGGCTCACCGACGACGCCTTCGAGCTCACGCTCTACACCGCCGCCGACCCCGCGCTCGACGTCTGGGCCGCGCGCCAGGGCGGCGACCTCTTCGAGCGCGTCTTCGGCCGGCCCGTCGAGGTCCGAGTCGCGGGCAGCTGAGGAACGCCGGCCCGACGAGCGTACCGGGTGAAGGGATGCGCGTACGAGGCGGGCCAGGGCGCCCGGTATCGCGGCGCGCCGGAAGGGCGCGGTCGTTCGGCGCGTCGGCCGGAGGACGCCCGCGCGCCCTCCCCGACGCGGGCCGTCCGTGCGCCGAGTGGTTTTCATCGAATGGTAGTGGGGGGGGCGGAGCGGGTCGGTTGTTGGCATCCGGCGTCGTGGGTACCTTGATCCGGTCTGCACGGGCCGCCCGGGCGCTCCCCTCACCCGGTTCCACCGACCGCTCTCCCTGCCCCTCTGCGGCGTGTGCCGCCCGGCCCGTTGCCGACGCCCGCACCCTCGCCCCCCGCCATGCTGGAAACGTTCCTGTTCTTCCTGTTCGCCGTCCTCGCGGTGGCCGGCGCGCTCGGCATGCTGATCAGCCGCAACCCCGTGGCCAGCGCGCTGTGGATGGTGATGACGCTGTTCGCCGTCGCCTGCCTGTATCTGACGCTGAACGCGCAGTTCATCGGCGTCGTCCAGATCCTCGTCTACGCCGGCGCCATCATGGTGCTGTTCCTGTTCGTGATCATGCTCCTCAACCTGGGGGAGACGCCCCGCCTGGGGCGGTTCGACTGGAAGAAGGGCGTCGCGTTCGTGCTGGGCGTGGCCGTGCTGGCGCAGCTGCTCGTCGTCGTCGCGCTCCGGCTGGACGTGATGCCGGAGCCGATCCCCGCCGCCGATGCGGCCGAGGCGACCAGCGCCGAACAGATCGGCCTCGCGCTCCTGACCGAGCACGCCTTCTCGCTGGAGATCATCGGCGTGCTCCTCCTGGCCGCCACCATCGGCGCCGTCCTCCTCGCCAAAAAGCGCTTCGTGTGAGGCCGCGGGCTACGGGTCTCGAGCGTTCTCCGGCCGACCCGCAGCCCGCAGTCTGCATCCCATAGCTGAATGGAACTCACCCTCAACTGGTACCTCTCGCTGAGCGCGGTGCTCTTCACGATCGGCGTGCTGGGCGTGCTCCTGCGGCGAAACGCCATCGTGATCCTGCTCGCCGTCGAGCTCATGCTCAACGCGGTCAACCTCACGCTGGTGGCGCTGAGCCAGTCCTTCGGCGACGTGGACGGTCAGATCCTGGTGTTCTTCGTGATGAGCGTGGCCGCCGCCGAGGCCGCCGTGGGCCTGGCCATCGTGATCGCGATCTACCGCAACAAGCTCACCGTCAACGTAGACGAGATCAACCTGTTCAGGGGCTGACGCCCCGTGTGATTGCGTGTCGTGTGAGGGGCCACCCGAAGGGATACGCAATAAACGAGATACGCGATACGCCTTATGCACTCTCTCGTCCAGCTCATCCTCCTCCCCCCGCTGTTCGTGGCGGCGTTCAACGGGATGATGGGCCTGTTCGCGCCCGGCTACCGCAAGAACGAGTGGCTCATCGGCGGGCTGGCGACGGCGGCGGTGGTCGTCCCGTTCGCCGTCACGGTCTCGATCTTCCTCGGCGTTCACGGCGAGGCGGAGGTGGTCCGCTACTTCACGTGGATGGCGGCGGGCCAGCTGGAGGTGGACTTCGCCTACCGGATCGATCCGCTCTCGCTCCTCATGACGCTGATCGTGACGGGCGTGGGCGCGTTGATCCACCTGTACTCCATCGGGTACATGCACGAGGACCCCGGCTTCTGGCGGTTCTTCGCGTATCTGAACCTGTTCATCTTCGCGATGCTCAACCTCGTGCTCGCGGAGAACCTGCCCGTGCTGTTCCTCGGCTGGGAGGGCGTCGGGCTCTGCTCGTACCTGCTCATCGGGTTCTGGTACGCCGACCTCAAGAACTCGGCCGCCGCCAACAAGGCGTTCATCGTCAACCGCATCGGCGACTTCGCCTTCCTGCTGGCGATGTTCATCCTCTTCGCCGCCGTCACGGGGCGGACGGACGGCGCCTTCGGCCTCGACTTCACGACGCTCCTCAGCGCCGACACCCTCGGCGCCCTCGGGTCGGGGACGATCCTCGCGGTGGTCCTCCTGTTCTTCGTCGGCGCCACGGGCAAGAGCGCGCAGATCCCGCTCTTCGTCTGGCTCCCCGACGCGATGGCCGGCCCGACGCCCGTCTCGGCGCTCATCCACGCCGCGACGATGGTGACCTCGGGGCTCTACCTCCTCGCCCGGCTGAGCCCGATGGTGCTCGAGGCGCCCGGCGCGATGGCCGTCATCGCCGTCGTCGGCGCGCTGACCGCGATCATGGCGGCCACCATCGCCATCACGCAGAACGACATCAAGAAGGTGCTGGCGTACTCGACCGTGAGCCAGCTCGGCTTCATGTTCATGGCGGCCGGCGTGGGTGCCTTCTTCGTCTCCATCTTCCACGTGATGACGCACGCCTTCTTCAAGGCGTGCCTCTTCCTCGGCTCCGGCTCCGTCATCCACGCGATGCACCACGTCGAGCACGAGCTGGCGCACAAGGGGCGCATCCCGCACCACCACAAGCCCGGCTCGGACCAGGCCCACCTCGACAGCGAGGCGACGCAGGACCCGCTCCGCACCGACCCGCTCCCGTACGACGGCCCGTTCGACGCGCAGGACATGCGGACGATGGGCGGCCTCCGGAAGTACATGCCCACGACGGCCCTCACCTTCCTCGTCGCCACGCTGGCCATTGCGGGCATCCCGCCGCTGGCGGGCTTCTTCTCGAAGGACGAGATCCTGTTCATGGCCTTCCAGCACGGCTACAACGACCACGCGTGGGCCTACCTCGTCTGGGGCATCGGGATCGTGACGGCCATCCTGACGGCCGTCTACATGGGCCGCGCCTACTTCCTCACGTTCGAGGGTCGCGAGCGCTGGCCCGACGCGTTCGACACGAAGCCGCACGAGAGCCCGTGGACGATGACGCTGCCGCTCGTCGTGCTGGCCGTGCTCTCGGTCGTCGGCGGGTTCTTCGGCGTGCCGGCGCTGCTGCACGAGGCGCTGCCGTTCCTGCCCGAGAGCTGGATCCACCACTGGCTCGGCGCGGACTACGGCGGACCGGTGGCCGAGCCGCACTACGAGCGCCACGTGCCTCACGCGACGGAATGGATGCTCCTCGGCCTCGGGGCGGCAATCGCCGTCGCCGGCGTGTTCATCGCGTGGACGCAGTGGGGGCGCCGCGGGCTGGACGCCGACCGTGCGCTGAGCCGCCGCCTCGGCCTGTTCTTCGGCCTGTTCTCCCGCAAGTACTTCGTGGACGAGATCTACGACGGCGCCGTCGTCCGGCCCGTCGTCGAGGGCTCGCGCAACGTGCTCGCCCCGTTCGACCAGAAGAACGTGGACGGCGCCGTCAACGGGGTCGCCCGGATGATGCGCGGGCTGGCCGGGCGCCTTCGCGTCGTCCAGACCGGGGTCGTCCAGAACTACGCCCTGGCCCTGGTGCTGGGCGTCGTCGTCGTCGTCGCCCTCATGTTGTTTGTCTGACGGTTCACGATGCCGGGTCGAGGCGCGGACACCCGGAGCCCTGCATCCCGAACCCTGAACCCCTAGCATGGACTTCCTCGCTTCGATCCCGCACCTCGTCTCGTGGGTGATCTTCCTGCCGGCCCTCGGCGCCGTCGTGGCGCTGTTCGTGCCGAGTGACGGCGCGGTGCGCTGGACGGCGCTCGTGACGACGGTCCTCACGTTCCTCCTCTCGCTCGGCCTCTGGTTCGGCTTCGACCCCGCCGTGAGCACGGCCGAGGCGCCCCAGCTCATGGAGCGCGTGACGTGGTTCCCCGGCATCGACATCACCTACTTCGTGGGCGTGGACGGCCTGAACCTGCTGCTCGCGCTGCTGACGACGCTGCTCGGGCCCGTCGTCGTGCTCTCGTCGTGGACCTACATCGGCGAGCAGATCAAGGGCTACTACAGCCTCATGCTGCTGCTCCAGACGGGCGTCCTCGGCGTGTTCCTCTCGTTCGACCTGTTCCTGTTCTACGTCTTCTTCGAGATCACGCTGATCCCGATGTACTTCATCATCGGGATCTGGGGCGGCGAGAACCGGATCTACGCGGCCGTCAAGTTCGTGGTCTACACGCTCGTCGGCAGCCTGCTGATGCTCGTCGGCGTGATCTGGCTCGGGTTCGCGGCGGGCGACGCGGTCAACGGCGGCGTGTTCACGACGGACTGGTACAAGCTCGTCAGCTTCGGCGTGCCGCTGGGGGCGCAGGGCTGGCTGTTCTTCCTGTTCCTGCTCGCCTTCGCCATCAAGGTCCCGCTCTTCCCGCTCCACACGTGGCTGCCCGACGCGCACGTGCAGGCCCCGACGGGCGGCTCGGTCGTCCTGGCGGGCGTGCTGCTGAAGATGGGGACCTACGGCCTCCTCCGCTTCACGCTCCCGTTCTTCCCGAACGCGGCCATGACGTGGGCGCCGGTGCTGGCGTTCCTCGCCGTCGTCGGCATCGTCTACGGCGCGCTGGTGGCGTTCGCGCAGACCGACATCAAGAAGCTCGTGGCCTACTCGTCGGTGAGCCACCTCGGGTTCGTCGTCCTCGGCCTGTTCGCCTTCACCACCGAGGCGGGGCAGGGCGCGCTCATCCAGATGATCAACCACGGCCTCTCGACGGGCGCGCTCTTCCTCATCATCGGGATGCTCTACGAGCGGCGGCACACGCGCGAGATGGCCGAGTTCGGCGGCATCGCGCGGACCGTCCCGGTGCTGACGTTCTTCATGATGCTGACGGTGTTCGCGAGCGCGGGGCTGCCCGGCCTCAACGGGTTCGTGGGCGAGTTCATGATCCTGCTCGGCTCGTGGAAGGGCTCCACGTTCGCCGACGTGTGGGTCGTCCTCGGCACGACGGGCGTCATTCTCGCTGCCGTCTACCTCCTGTGGATGGTCTACCGCACGTTCTTCGGCGAGGTCACGCACGAGGCGAACCGGGCCATGAAGGACCTCAACGGCCGCGAGATCGCCCTCCTGTTGCCGCTGGCCGTGCTGATGGTCTGGCTCGGGCTCGGGCCGGCCCCGTTCCTCCGCGTCAGCGAGGACGCCGTGACGGCCGTGCTCCAGACCGGCGAGGCGAAGGCGGCCGCCATCGCGGCGGCCGGCGAGGGCGAGGTGGTCGCGCTCCCGCTCCGGTGGCCCGAGCGCGTCGCCGAGCGACCCTGACCGTCGTTCGCCCATCGTGCCCCGCCATCCGCTGACGGACCTCACCCCGGCCTCGATGCCTCTCCGATTCCTCCTCCGTACGCTCTTCCTCGTCGTTCTCCTGGGCGCTGCCGGGACGACCCGCGCGCAGGATGCCGACACGACCGAAGCGGTCGCCCTACCCGAAGTGGTGCAGGACGACGGCCACGCCGAGGCGGAGCACGACGGCGTGGCGCTCTCCGAGGGCCAGGGCGCGCACGGCGACGCCGATCCGCACGGGCCGCCGCCCCCGGTCTGGCTCGTCATCCCGTTCGTCGCGCTCCTGCTCATGATCGCGACGGGGCCGCTGTTCTACCCGCACTTCTGGCACCACCACTACCCGAAGGTGGCCATCGCGCTGGGGGCGCTCGTGGCGGCGTACTACCTGCTCGCGCTGGGGCAGACGCTGCCCATCGTCCATGCCGCCGAGGAGTACCTCTCCTTCATCGCGCTGCTGGCCGCGCTGTTCGTCGCCAGCGGGACGATCCTCATCCGCACCGACTACGCCGGGACGCCCCGCGCCAACGCCACGCTCCTCTTCGTCGGCGCGGTGCTCTCCAACTTCATCGGGACGACGGGCGCCTCGATGCTGCTCATCCGGCCCTACATGCGGCTCAACGCCGGCCGGATCAAGCCGTACCACATCATCTTCTTCATCTTCATCGTCTCCAACGTGGGCGGCGCGCTCACGCCCATCGGCGACCCGCCCCTCTTCCTCGGCTTCCTCCGCGGCGTCCCGTTCTTCTGGACCGTCACCCACCTCTGGTACATCTGGCTGCCCACGATCCTCGCCGTTCTCGCCGTCTTCTGGGTCTTCGACAGCCGCAACAAGGAGCTGTCGACCCGCGCCCGGATGGAGGCGGAAGGCCACGACGTGGAGCCGGGCGAGGGCGAGGGCGCCGTCTTCCCGGTGGCGGAGGTGCACACCAGGAAGCACCTCGTGATCGACGGGAAGCTCGGCTTCGCCTGGCTCGCCGTCATCATCGCCAGCGTGTTCCTCGACCCCAACGTGTTCGCCTGGGTGCCCGACCTCCACGAGCTCGCCGGGCTCCCGTTCGGCATCCGGGAGATCATCATGTTCGGCGTCTGCTACGTCGCCTACAAGACGGCCAACCCGGAGGCGCTCAAGGGGAACGACTTCAACTTCGAGCCGATCAAGGAGGTGGGCTACCTCTTCATCGGCATCTTCCTGACGATGCAGCCGGCGCTGGAGCTGATCCGGCTCTTCGCCGCCGAGAACGCCGAGAGCCTGGGCATCACGACGTTCTACTTCGGGACCGGCATCCTCTCCGGCGTGCTGGACAACGCGCCGACGTACGTCTCCTTCCTCTCCGCCGCGATGGGCAAGTTCGGCGCCGACATCAACGTGCCGATGGAGGTCACCAACTTCGCGCTCGGCACGACGGTCCCGGCGGAGACGTTCTACCTCGAAGCCATCTCCATCGCCGCCGTGTTCTTCGGAGCGATGACGTACATCGGCAACGGGCCGAACTTCATGGTCAAGGCCATCGCCGAGTCGTCCGGCGTCGAGACACCGTCGTTCGTGGCCTACGTCGTGAAGTACTCGCTGCCCATCCTGATCCCGATCTACGTCGTGGTCTGGCTCGTCTTCTTCAGCGGATACCTCCTTCCGCATCCGGCCGACGTCGTCCACTCCGTCCAGGCGGCCTTCGAGACCCTTCCGCTCCTCCTCACCGCCCTCCCGCTCTGATGCCCGCGCGCGCGCCCCTCCCCGACGACCGCATCCGGGCCGCCCTCGCCGACCTCGACGGCTGGGAGCGCGAGGGCGACCGGATCGTCAAGGCCTACACCTTCGGCGACTTCCGCGAGGCGGTGAGCTTCATCGTCCGCGTGGCGTTCGTGTGCGAGGCGCACGACCACCACCCCGAACTGACCAACGTTTACAACCGCGTCACCCTCGCCTTCAGCACGCACGACGCGGGTAATCTGATCACCGAGATGGACCTCACGCTGGCCCGAGAGATCGAGGCCTTCGCGTGGACGGACTGACGCGATGTACGACTCCCTGATCCCCGACGTCCTCGCCACCGGGCCGACGCTGCTCGTCGCCGCCGTGGGCATCCTCGTGGTGCTGGTGGACTCGTTCCGCAACGACAGCCCGGCGATTCCGTGGCTGGCCGGCGGCGCGCTGCTGGTGGCGCTCGTGCTGGAGATGGTCAAGATGGCGACGCCCGGCTCGGCCTTCCAGGGGCACGTCCTCACCGGCGGCTTCGCCTCGTTCGTCAACGTCGTCGTCCTGCTCGGCGCGCTCACGAGCGTGGTGCTCTCCGTGCCGTACCTCCGGCGGATCGGGCACGACTACGGCGAGGTCCACGCACTGGTGCTCTTTGCCACGACCGGCATGATGGTGCTCGGGAGCGCCGGCTCGCTCATCACGATCTTCGTCGGGCTCGAGACGATGTCGATCTGCCTCTACGTGCTCACCGGGCTCGTGCGCGAGGAGGCCCGCGCCAGTGAGAGCGCGCTCAAGTACTTCCTTCTCGGCGCGTTCTCGACGGGGTTCCTGCTCTACGGCATCGCGCTGCTCTACGGCGCCACAGGCACGATGATGATCGGCGCGATGCCGCAGCTCCTCGTCGCCACCGGGCGCGTGGGCTTCTTCGCCGGCGGCGTCGCGCTCCTCCTGATCGGGTTCTTCTTCAAGGTGAGCGCCGTCCCGTTCCACATGTGGACGCCGGACGTCTACCAGGGCGCGCCGACGACGCTGACCGGGTTCATGTCCACGGCGTCGAAGACGGCCGCCTTCGCGGCACTCATCCTCGTCCTGGCCCGCGTCCTGCCCATCGCCGAGGTGGCGGACCAGACCACGCTCGTGCTCGCCGTCGTGGCGGCGGTGACGATGGTGATCGGGAACGTGCTGGCCCTCGCGCAGAGCAACGTGAAGCGGATGCTGGCCTACTCGTCCGTCGCCCACGCGGGCTACATCCTGGCCGGCCTCGCGGCCGGGACGAGCGGCGGCTACAGCGGCGCGCTCTACTACCTCCTCGCCTACACCGTGATGAACGTCGGCGCGTTCGGCGTGCTGGCGGCGCTGGAGTGGGACGACCGGCAGGGCGCCGAGCAGTCGATGGACTCCCTGGCCGGCCTCGGCTACCGCAAGCCGCTCCTCGGCGTCGTGATGGGCGTGTTCATGTTCGCGCTGACCGGCTTCCCGCCGCTGGCGGGCTTCATCGGCAAGTACCTCGTCTTCGCCGCCGCCGTGGACGCCGGCATGACGTGGCTGGCCGTCGTGGGCGTGCTCGCCTCGGTGGTGTCGGCGTTCTACTACCTCCGCGTGCTCGTCGTCCTCTGGATGCGCCGTCCCGAGGAGGCGCCGCAGGCCGTCCAGGAGGCCGCCTTCCCGCTCTCGACGGGCGCGGCGGCCGTGCTCGTGGGCTGCGCGGCGCTCCTCCTCCTCCTCGGCGTCCTCCCCGGCGGCGTCATCGAGGCGGCCCAGGGCCTCTTCGGCGGGACGGCGGTGGCGCACCTGCCGTAACGGCTGCGAGGATCGGGCCGCGATTTCCCGGCGGGAGCTTTCGGGCGGGCCGCCCGTAGCCCGAGGCCAGCCGCCCGTAGCCTCATGGAAGCCCTCCTCCGCGACTACCTGCCGCACGCCCCCAACCTGGGCCTCTACGTGGCCCCGGAGATCCCCCGGCCGAAGCTGAGCGCCGCCCTCGGTGACTACGCGCCGGACGTGCGTCCGGACGAGGTGCTGGCCCTCTTCGACGCCACGCGCCTCGGCTCCGGCAAAGACGGCGCGCTCTTCCTGGCCGACCGGTTCGTCTTCCAGAACCACAACCTCCACGCACCGCAGACCATCCGCTACGACGACGTGGTGCGGGTGGCGGCCAAGCGGCTGCTCCTCGGGGGACGGAAGGTGGAGGTGGACGTGAACCGGGGGCGCGCTACCGTCACCGAGGCGCTCGACTTCTCGGGCCAGCCGGACGCGGCGGAGTTCGTAGAGCGCTTCCTGCGGGAGGCGATGCTGGCGGGCGTGGCCCGGCTGGACGCCCCCGCCCAGCCGCGCGGACCCCGGACGGCCGCCGGCTCGGACGTCGGCGAGGTGCTGCGGGCGCTGGACCGCCTCAGGGCGCAGGGCCACCTGGCCGACGCCGACCACCTCCGCCTCGTGGGCCTGCTGCGTACCCTCTGAGGACCCTCTGAGGCTACCGCAGCAGCGTCGCCGTACGCATCGCCGTGAACGTTTCGCCGGTGGCTCGGACGAGGTAGACGCCGCTGGGGAGGGCGGCCCCGTCGATCTCGAAGCCGTGCGCGCTTCCGGCCGCGAGGGCGCCGTCGTGCAGCGTCGCCACGCGCCGGCCGAGCGCGTTGAAGAGCTCGACGCGGACGTGCTGCGCCTCGGCCACCTCGAGCGTGAACGCGGCGCGGGGGTTGAACGGGTTGGGGTAGACCGCGCTGAGGGCGTGCGTGCCCGGCAGCCCGTTCGGGCCCGGCTCGATGGCGACGACCCCACCGTCGCCCGCCAGAATGGGCGTGTCGGGCGTGGCTTCGTAGCCGAGATCCTTGACGATCAGCCGGCCGTGCTCGGGCATTTCGACGCGGAGCCATCCGAAGTGCGTGCTGTCGTCGAACGCCAGGCGCAACCCGACGAAGAGGTCGCCGTTGCCGACCCAGCCGAGCGGGTCGAAGCTGTCGAACGTAAACGTGCCCTGCGTGTAGCCGGAGACGAGCGCCGAGCCCGCGCTGATGGGGTCGCCCGGCTGGAGCGGGAGGAAGTAGGCGTAATTCCGCCCGTAGGAAGAGAAGAGCGCGCCGATGATGCCGGTCACGGCGTCGCCGCCGTCGCCCGCGTCGTTGGTCTGGGCGAGGGTATAGCTACCGCTGCTCTGCTCGGCGAGGACGAGCTCGGCGTCGCCGTCGTCGTCCATGTCCAGCGGGATGCCCTCGAAGTTCACGCCGACGAACGTGTTTTCGACGACGAGGTCCGGCTCGATGTCTCGGTAGACGATCTGCGCCTCGGCGGCGGTCGTGCCGAGGCCGGCCAGGCCGGCAGCGGCGGCGTACCACAGCACGTCGGTGGCGAGCGAACCGGAAGGCGGAGAGGGCGGTGGCATGAGGAGGGCGGCGAACGGAACCGCCGAAACTTAGTGAACCAGACAGCCCGATGCGTCTCACGGCGGTCGTATCGCGTTGGTCGTAGCTGGGACGCAGCGCGGGGCCTACAGAAAACCCCGGCCTCGCTTCGGCGAGGCCGGGGCGTGTGAGCCGCCTGGGCAGGCGGCCTACTTGAGCGGCGAGACCTGCCGCGTTTCGGCGAAGTGCTCGCCGGTGGCTCGGATGAGGTAGACGCTGCCGGATGGAGCGCGCTCTTCTGGAGGAGTTGCACCGGGTTCTAGGGACGCGGAACCGATCGAGGTGCTATCTTTATGAACCTGAGAACGGTCAGCACTCGCTGGGCGATCTTCCCCTACCCCTCCCAACCTTCCTCTCGAGGCAGCTGGTATGACTACTCGATACTCCCTCCTTTGGCCCGCGCTCGGCCTCGCGTTCCTTCTCCTAGCGCCGACGGCTTCCGCCCAGGACGCGCGAGGTCCGGCCATCGCATCGGGCGCACACACCTCTTCCACGGGCGATTCCGGCGGTGACTACCTCCGCAACTACCCCGAGGGTGCTGCGACAGATCTCTACATCACCACGTGCGGTGGTGTCGGCACCGGGTACGTGTACGGGACCAACTGCTACAACGACGCCGGAAAGGCCCAGTGCTTCGACGCCCCCGCCGATCCTGTCCTGATCGAATCCGTGGTCGTCCACATGGCCCGGGTGGATGCGGAGCCCCTCAGCTACAACCTGGCCGTTTACGAGGGAGCGCCCGGCTTCAACGGAGAGACCGGCGCTGGTCCTCAGGGCGCCCCGATTTACACGCAGTCGTTCACTACGAACGGCCTCACGGCCGACCCGATGCCCGTCGAGCACACGCTCACGGAGCCGATCCTGATGACGTCCTCGCTGTGCTTCGGGTTCACTTGGGACTCCGCGTCCACCGGCCAGCTGCTGGGCATGACCAGCACGTCGGAGCTCACCGAGGGGCCATACCCGTACGATTGGGAGCTGTGGAGCGACGGTGTGTGGCACAACCTGAATGAGGAGTGGGGTGGGAACGCAGCCACGAACATTATGATCATGGACGTCGGCTACTCCCTGATCTCGTCCACGGAGCCCACCGAGCTTCCGCAGGGGCTCTCGCTTCTGAATGTGTATCCCAACCCATTCACGGAACGCGCCGTGATCGAACTCAGTGTTGCTGCCACTGAAAAGGTGTCGGTGCACGTATTCGACATGCTCGGCCGTCAGGTGGCTACGGTCTTCGAAGGGGTGCTCGCGCCGGGCCCCCGGTCGTTCACGCTCCCGGCCGAGAATCTCAACGCAGGCGCGTACGTCGTCCGCATTCAGGGTGAGAGCTTCACCCACAGCCAGCGGGTTGCGCTGACCCGGTAAGCCGGCCCGCCGCTGCCTTCAGGCCCACTGCCTTCATCCGCAACAGGGGTGCAGCCGTACGGCTGCACCCCTGTTGTTCTTCGTGCATGTAGTGCCGGCCGTCGGAGGAACGATGCCGATTGGGTTGACGCAGGTACCGCTGGGTCGTGGAATGGGGGGCACGACGCGCCGAATCCCTTACGCCCCCGGTGTCGCCGCGAGCGCGGCTGACGTGCCTTGATTCGTCCGTTGCAGGGGGCCCTGGGTGAGGGGCGCCGTGCGTGCGTGTCGGTACTGCTTGGCGTGAAGGGCAGCCAGGTCGGGCCGTTTGCGGTAGTCGCGGTACAGGCGGGCCAGCCATCGGTGAGCGAGCGCGAGGTCCGGCTTCTGGCTGAGGCAGACGCGGAACGCCTGCTCGGCGCGCTCGGCCCAGCCGAGGCGGGTCATGGCGACGCCGAGGTGGAAGTGGGCCTCCGGGTAGCGGTAGAGGCGGCTGACGGCGGCGAGGGCCGCCTCGGCGGCCTCCTCATACCGCTTCAGGCCGATGAACGCTTTGGCCCGGCCGTGGTGCGCCCGTGCGTTGTCGGGGTCGGCGTCGAGAACCTGTCCGTAGAGGTCCGCGGCGTCCTCGAACTTCGAGAGGTAGAGGTACGCCGTCGCCTGGCGGAGCCGGAACTCCACGCTCGTCGCAGGGAGATCCGGCAGGGCCTCCAGCAGGGAGAGCGCCCGCTCGGCGTCCCCCCGGTCGAGGGCGACGTCGACGAGGAGGAGGTCGAGGGAGGGCGGGGGCTTCGAGTCGCCCGACCGGATCTCCTCGGCCAGCCGCTCGGCGTCATCGAGGCGGCCGGTCTGCTGGTAGGCATGGGCGAGCCAGACGCCGTAGTGCACCTTGTGCTTGGAGGCGTCGGCGTAGACCTGCTCGAAGAGGGGGACGGCCTCCTCGGCGCGGCCGGTGGAGAAGTAAACGCGGGCGAGGTTGAACGTGGAGTCGCGAGCGGCGTTGGCAGCGGCCTTGGCCGGGTCGTCGTCCGGGGCGTCCACGTAGCCGAGTTCGATGAGCTGGCGCATGGCCTCCTGCTCGGCCCACGGGTTGGCCCGGGCCGCAGCCGGGTGGCGGCCGTCCTCGCCCGGCACGGCCTCCCAGGAATCGAGGTAGGCCACCTCGGGCATCTGCTCGAACGCCTGCACGAGGGGCGGCGCGCTCATGTCCCGGCCGAGGGGGAGGCCGAAGAGGGTGAGCACGGTGGGGGCCACGTTGAGCAGGCCGGCGCCGTAGATCCGCTCGTCCTGCTTGATCCCCGGCCCCGCCATGCAGACGATGCCGAAGGTGCGGTGCTCGACGGCCGGGCCGGCGGGGATGTTCGGGATGGCGAGCGGGCGGAGGTGGTCGGAGTGGAAGCCGTGGTCGGAGAGGAGGATCACCGTGGTGTCCTCGCCGGCGAGGTCGAGGAGCCGGTCGAGCATCATGTCGTGGAAGCGGTAGCCCGCCGTGACGACGTGCTTGTAGCGCTCGAAGTCCGCCTCGGGCATGCCGGGGAGGCGAGGCGGGTGGTACTTCATGAAGCCGTGGCCGAAGTGGTCGATGGCGTCGTAGTAGACGGCCATGAAGTCCCACTCGGTCTCCTCCATCAGGAAGGTGGCCGCGGCGTGGACCGTCGCGGCGTCGGCGATGATCTTGGCGGCGCTCATCACCCGCTTGTCCTCCGTCTGGTCGATGTCGTCCAGGGCGGGGATGAACGGGGCGAGGTGGGCGCCGGTGAGCTCGGCGGGGTGGACGCGGAGCGCCGCGAGCGTGTCGGCCAGCTCGGGCGGGTGCACCGTGCCGACCGGCATCGGCCAGGCCTCGTGGACGGGCGCGGTGGCGCGCTGGTAGAAGTTGGAGACCATCGCGCCGTGGATGGGCTCGGCCGGGTGGCTCGGCCACCAGCCGACGACGTTCGAGCGGAGGCCGTTCTGAGAGAGGATGTTCCAGAGGGCCTTGACCCGCCGCGTGGTGCCCCGGACCGGACGGACGCCCTGCCCGTCCTCCGCGGGCTGGATGAAGTTCAGGATGCCGTGGCGGTCCGCCGTCTGCCCCGTGGCAATGCTGGTCCAGAGCATCGGGGAGAACGGCGGGTCCAGCGTGGCCAGGTTGCCCATGACGCCCCGGTTGACGAGGCGCTCCAGGGTAGGCATGTGGCCTGCCTCCAGGAGCGGTGTGATGATCTTCCAGTCGGCGGCGTCCCAGCCGATGAGGAGGACCTTGCTCGCGAGGCGTTCGGGCATGGGGGACTCAGTCGGTACGCTGGCGGTAGAGGGCGGGGTCCACGACGGCGGCCATCGCCGCCTCGTCGAGGCGGCCGCCGAGGAAGGCGTTGAGGGCGGCGGCCTGGGCAGCGGGCCGCTCGATCAGGTCGCGGTGGGCGAGCACGAGGGATTCGGCCCGTGGGGTTGTTTGCAACCACCGCTGCGCAGCCGCAAGGTGCCGCTCGTAGACCGGACGTAGGAGGGCCGGGTCGGCCGACGGTTTGCCCAGGCGGTCGAGCATGGCGGCCTGCGAGGCCAGCACTTCGTCGAGGTCCCGCTCCAGGAAGATCACGCGGTAGTGGGGGCCCTGGGGGAGATGGGGCAGGAGCGGAGCTACGACCTTGGCGGCGTGGCCGTCCGCCTCGGGCAGCCAGCCCTTGTCGTGGGCCAGTGCCTTGATTCGCTCATGCTCGAAGTAGCCGCGCGGATTGCTCGCGTCGGCCTCTCGCTCGCGGTCGGTGAAGGCCGGGAGTCCGCCCGCCACCAGCATCTGCATCAGCATGGAGGTGCCGGAGCGAGGCAACCCGGTGACGACGACTACCGAGACGGCGCTGAGATCACCCGGCGCCACGAGAGAGGGCGGGGTGCGCGCCGCGGCCTTCCCGGATTCGCTCTGACTCCGTTGCTCTTCCTGGCGAGCCAGAGCGGCTTCGTACTCCGCCTTCCGTTCCGCGATCCAGTCGGTACCGCGTTCGGCCCGCCAGGCGACGAGGCCGCGATAGCCGAGGGCGAGCAGGCCGAGCGACCCTTCTTTCGGGATGGTGTACGGGGTGGCGGGCGGCGGTCCGTTCGATTTAGCCATGCGTGGGAGGGAGGTTGGGCGGCGTACGTCGCGCTGGAGCGAGGGCGTGCGGATCAGGCAGCACGGGGCGCCTTGATGTGCTTATCGATGAAGTCCTCGTGCGCCTGCGCTTTGGCGGGTTCGTTCAGGTGCTGGCGATACAACTGGGCGAGCCAGAAGTGGGCCTTGCGGAGGCCCGGGCTCTGCACCACGGCGGTCTCCAGGGCCTGAGCGGCGCGCTCATACATCCCCATGCGCATGAGCGCTTCTCCGAGGTGGAGGTGCGCGAGCGGGAAGAAGAAGCGCAGCCCGATTGCGCGGAGGGCTGAATCGGCGGCGGCCTCGTAGTGGCCCCTTCGGAGGGCGACGAGGGCCAGGCCCCGGTGAGCTTCGGGGTTGTCCGGGTCGATGGTGAGGGCTTTCAGGAACGCCCGTTCCGCCTCATCGAGGCGCTTCACCTGGATGAGTGCGCCGCCGAGGTTGATGTGGAGGGTGGGGTAGTACGGATCGGCCTGCTCGGCTCGCAGAAAGAGCGGGATGGATGCGTCGGCCTTCCCCATCTGGAGCAAGAGCGTGCCCTCGACGAAGTCGAGGCGGGCGTCTTCGAGGGTGTACGAGGGGTCGGCCTGCGGGGGCGGCTCCACCGAAAGCGTCGCGGCGCCCTCGGGCTGCTCGTCGTCTTCGTTGGCGCTGGCCTCCTCTTGCCGGCGGCCTTCCTCGGTGAGGGTCCGCAGCGCGCCGACGAGCGCATGGGCTTCGTCGTAGCGCCCGAGCGCTTGCAGGCACTTGAGCAGCCACAGCACGTAGCGCGCCGACTTTGGCGCAGCCTGGCGCAGCTCCTCCAGCAACCGGAGGGCTTCCTGGGGCCGGTCGGTAGAGAGGTAGACCCGGGCCAGGTAGAACTTGCTCTCGCGAACGGCTTTCTCGACCCGCTTCGCCTCGTCCTCTTCCGCCGATTCAATGTACCCGAGCTCTTCGAGCTGGCGCAGGGCCTCCTGCTCCGCCCACGGGTCGATCCGAGCCGTGCTCGCGTGCATCGTGGCCTCGCCCCCTACCTGCTCCCACGACTCGATGTACTCGATCTCCGGCGGCGTCTCGAACGCATGCGTGAGGGGCTTCCCGGCCATGTCCGTCCCGACGGGGAGGCCGTACAGCGTCAGGAGGGTCGGCGTGATGTCGAGGAGGCTCGCGCCATACACGCGCTCGTCCTTCTTGATTCCCGGTCCGGCCATGACCAGGATGCCGTAGGGGCGGTGCTCGTGGGCCGGGCCGGCAGGCTCTTTGGGGAGCTGGAGCGGCCGGAGGTGGTCCGAGTGGAACCCGTGGTCCGACATGAGGATGATCGTGGTGTCGTCGTCGACCAGTTCCAGGATGCGCCCCAGCATCATGTCGTGGAACCGGTAGCAGGCCGTCACTGCGCCTTTGTAGCGCTCGTACAGCGCTACCGGGATGGTGGGGAGGCGGGGGGGGTGGAACTTCATGAACCCGTGCCCGAAGTGGTCGATGGTGTCGAGGTAGACCCCCATGAAATCCCACTCGGTGTGCTCCATCAACCACGTGGCCACGGCGTGGGTCGTCGCCGCCTCGGCGATCATTTTGGCGACCGAGTTCGCGCGCCTGTCCACAGCCGGATCGATTTCCGCGACGCTGGGGACGAAGGGCTGGAGATGGGCGGCCGTCAGCTCCGCAGCGTGGACGCGGAACTCGGCCAGTGTTGCCGTGAGGTCTTCGGGATACACCGAGCCGGGCGGCACGGGCCACGGGTCGGGGAAGCCTCCGGGGGCCTTGTGGAAGAAATTCGAGACCATCACCCCGTCGACCGGTTCAGCAGGGTGGCTCGGCCACCACCCTACGACGTTGGTCTTCAGCCCCTGCTGGTTCAGGATGTTCCAGATGGCTTTCACCTTGCGGCTGGTGCCCAGCACCGGCCGAATGCCCTTGCCGTCCAGCGTAGGCTGTACGAAGCCGAGGATGCCGTGCTTGTCGGCCGTGTGCCCGGTGGCGATGCTGGTCCAGAGCATGGGCGAAAACGGCGGGTCCAGCGTGGCGATGTTCCCCATCACCCCGCGGTCGATCAGGCTCTCCAGCGAAGGCATGTGCCCCGCGTCCAGGAGGGGGGTGATCACCTTCCAATCGGCGGCATCCCAGCCGATCAGCAGGACTTTTCGTTTCGTCGGGAAGGGAGGCGCGGGTGTCTGCGGGTTCGGGGTCATCGGCGTCGCGTCAGGGGCGGCACGGTCGGGGCGTGCCCAATCAACGACCGGACTCTGCGTTTTGCAACCGGCGAGAGCCCGGGACAAGAAAGGGGCCCGGTCGCCGGACCGGGCCCCGGGTGCCGGGAGGGCGTGTGGTTACTTCGCCAGCGTCACGCGGAGGGCGTCGGAGAACGTCTCGCCCGCAATGCGCACGACGTAGGTCCCACTGGCCAGGCCGCGCCCGTCGATCTGCACGATTCGGGCGTCATTCGCCTCCAGCGTGCCGTCGAAGAGCGTTGCCACGCGCTGGCCGAGCATGTTGAAGAGCTCGGCCGTCACGTGCTGGTCCCGTGCGACCGCGAGCGAGAACTGGGCCTGCGGGTTGAACGGGTTGGGGTAGGCGTTCGAGAGCAGGTGCGTACCGACCACCTCCACGGTGGCCTCGACCTCGCCCGAGTACTCGAAGGCGCCGTCGAAGTCGATCTGCTTGAGGCGGAAGGTGTGCGTGCCGACGCCGAGGCCCTCGGCGGTGTAGCTGTAGGCCTGCGCCTCGGTCGTGGTGCCGTGGCCCTCGACGAAGCCGAGCGTGGCCCAGCCTTCGCCCTGGCGCATCTGCACCTCGAAGCCGGCGTTGTTCGTCTCGGAGGCCGTCTCCCACGCGAGGGTCACGTCCGTGCCGTTGACCATCGCCGTGAACGCGGTCAGCTCGACGGGGATCTCACCGCCGTTGATCGGCGCATCCGGCGTTGCGTTGTAGGCGTAGTCCAGGACGCAGATCTCGCTGTGGTCGGCGGGGACGCTCACGCGCATCCAGCCGTAGTGGGTGGTCGCGGCGCCGCTCACGAACCGGAACCCCACGAAGGCCGTCTCGCCGCCCAGCCATTCGCCAACGCCGTAGCCCGTCCCGAAGAGGGCGCTGAACAGGCCGTTGCCGAACATCTGGCCGGCGGAGATGGGGTCGGCGGAGCCGAGTGCCCGCGCGTAGAGCCCGGAGGCGGAGGCGGCGACGAAGCCGCCGCCAGGAGCGAAGCTGACGTCGCCGTAAATGCCATAGGCCCCGTAGGAGTAATGGCGCACGCGAGAGTCATCGACCGCATCCCCGTCGAAGTCGAAGAAGGCATTCCCGAAGGACACACAGACGTCAGGGTCCAGGTCCTCGTAGACGATGGTCTGCGCGTCCGAACTCGGTGCGGCGGCGATGGCCACGCCGGCAGCGGCGGCATACGCGGCTAACCGCTTGTCAAGCAGAGTAGAGGATTTGCTCATAGCGTACCTACAGGTGAGGAGGGAGGGTGCTGGGATACGTTCGACGTGAACGCCAAATAAAGGTAGAGAGACGGACGGTTTGGAGCAAGCCCTACGAATAAACGAGCTTGGGTCCGGCCCCTCGCGAGCCCCCGTCGGGGACCGTCTCGTGGTCGTCCAAAGGGAGTCTCGGCGGGTTCACCGAGGTGGGTTCACCGAGGTGGGTTCACCGAGGTGGGTTCACCGAGGTGGGTTCACCGAGG
>CAZOJJ010000017.1:52305-54672 GCA_964580105.1 uncultured Rhodothermales bacterium
TGGGTTCACCGAGATGGGCGGGATGCAGGAAGGTGGAGGCAACCCGGCACGGACGGTCCGGCAACGAAAGGCCCGGCCCCCACGAGGGAGGCCGGGCAGGTGCGGGTGTGCCTCGGAGGAGACGCCCGTTACTTGGCGAGGGTGACGCGGAGGGCGTCGGAGAACGTCTCGCCCTGGATGCGCACGACGTACGTGCCCGAGGCGAGCGCGCGCCCGTCGATGGTCAGGGCATGCAGAGCGTTCGCCTCCAGCGTGCCGTCGAAGAGCGTCGCCACGCGCTGGCCGAGCACGTTGTACAGCGCCGCCGAGACGTGCTGATCCCGGGCCACGGTCAGCGAGAACTGGGCCTGCGGGTTGAACGGGTTCGGGTAGGCCTGCGTCAGCACGTGCGTGCCGACCACCTCCACGGTGGCCTCGACCTCGCCCGAGTACTCGAAGGCGCCGTCGAAGTCGACCTGCTTGAGGCGGAAGGTGTAGGTGCCCGGGTCCAGCCCGGCGGCGGTGTAGCTGTAGGTCTGCGCCTCGGTGGTCGTGCCGTGGCCGGCGACGAAGCCGAGCGGGCTCCAGTCGCCGCCCTGGCGCATCTGCACCTCGAAGCCGGCGTTGTTCGTCTCGGAGGCCGTCGCCCAGGCGAGGGTCACGTCCGAGCCGTTGGCCGCCGCCGTGAACGCGGTCAGCTCCACCGGGACGATGTTCTCGAGCACGACGTCGTCCACGAAGAAGTTGGTGCCGCCGCCGTTGTTGGCGAAGATCTCGCTGTGGAACTCGATGGTGTGCGTACCGCCGTCGGCGTACGCGTCGAGGTTGACCGTCTGCTCGACGTAGCCGAGCGACCCGCAGGTGGGATCGGCCCCGGTCATGATGAACTCCTGGGTTCCGTCCACGAGGACCTCCAGGTAGTCGGCGGCGCTGTCACAGACGATGGCCTCGGTCCAGAAGGTGAGGGTGGCCGTTCCTGGTGTGAGGGTGACGGTCTGGCTCACGCTGCCTTCCTCGTAGGTGCTGATGCCGCCGAACCAGGACCACCAGTTTCCCGTACGGGGGCCGGTGCCGGTGCCGGTGCCGCACGCGGGAATGTCGCAGAGGGTAGTCCCGAAGTTGAGCGAGAACTCCGTCCAGAAGGCGTTCGGAGTGCCGTCCTCGAAGCTCCCGTCCTGGATGACGTCCACGAGCGGGGTTGCCGTCTGCGGGGACGGCGACCCCGTGGAGGCGAGTCGGTGCTGCGCCTGTGCGGGCGCCGTGGACAGCGCGAGGGCACCGGCGGCCAGGAGCGCGAGGGGTAAGGAGAGTCGCATGATGCTGATGGGAGAAGTGAGAAGGATGGAAGGTGCGGCCAGAACGGCTCCGCGTGGATGCCGTCCTCGCGCCGCGGGGAGTCTAAGTATAGATGAAGTCGGCCCGAGAAGCCAAACGAATCAAAGTCAATCGCTCGGGACCCGGCCGCAGCCCGTACACTTCGGGGCAGCGCGGCTACGTACCACGTCGGCCACTACACGGTCACGCACGGGGGTGCGAAGGGGCTCCGCCGATGCGGGAGGCCGCGCGGGCGGGGGCCCCGCCGAGGGCCCGATGGGAGGAAACGCCCCCCGATTCTTCGCGTACACCCGGCTCTCCTCTCGTTCACTTCGCTCGGACCAATCATGAGCTTCTCCCTGCCCGACCTCCCATACGCCTACGACGCCCTGGAGCCGCACATCGACGAGCAGACGATGCGCATCCACCACACCAAGCACCACCAGGGCTACACCGACAAGCTCAACGCGGCCCTTGAAGGGACCGGCCTCGAAGGCGAGAACATCGAGGCCATTCTGGCCGACCTCGGCCGCCTCCCGGAGGACCGGCGCACGGCCGTGCGCAACAACGGCGGCGGTTACCACAACCACGCCATCTTCTGGACCCTCATGAGCCCCAACGGCGGCGGCCGGCCCACGGGCGACCTCGCCCGCGCCCTCGACGACGCCTTCGGCTCGTTCGACGCCTTCAAGGAGGCGTTCGAGGAGGCGGCGAAGGGCCAGTTCGGCTCCGGTTGGGCCTGGCTCGTCCTCGGCGGCGACGGGCTCGAGGTGGTCGCTCGGCCGAACCAGGACAGCCCCGTCATGGACGGCCTGCACCCCATCCTCGGCCTCGACGTGTGGGAGCACGCCTACTACCTGAAGTACCAGAACCGCCGCCCGGACTACGTCTCGGCGTGGTGGAACGTGGTCAACTGGGACGAGGCCGACCGCCGCTACCGCAACTACACGGCACGGTAATCCCGTGCCTGGCCGCTACGCAAAGGGCCGGTCGAACGCGACCGGCCCTTCGTTGTTGGTGGCGGGTCAACCGAGGCGGGTCAACCGAGGCGGGTCAACCGAGGCGGGTCAACCG
>CAZOJJ010000018.1:0-1572 GCA_964580105.1 uncultured Rhodothermales bacterium
CGGGACGCGGATCATCTCGGCGTCGTGCGGCTCCTTCCCGCCCCGCACCATCCCTACGGGGACGTGGGGCCGCCCGTAGAACGTGTTGACGAGGTCCACGTAGGGCGCCGCCCACGGGTTGTCCTTCGAGACGGTGACGGCGAGGAGGCGCGCCTCGGCGCGGCTCTCGAAGGCGTGGAGCATCGCCAGCGCGAGGGCGTCGTCCACGTCGTTGCCCATGTCGGTGTCGAGGACGACGGGGATGGGGCGGGCAGGGCTCACGGGCGCGTACGTGCGGCGGGCGGGGCCGCCATGAGGTCGTCGAGGAGGCGCCCGAGGTCGGCGCGGGCCGTCCGCTCGACGAGGTAGGCGTGGTCCCGGTCGGGCGCGTCCCGCCAGGCGTTCGAGCCGTCGGCCGCGACGGCGTTGTGGCCGGTCGCCACGGCGTCCCAGTAGTCGTGCGGGTCGCGGACGGCGGCGAGCACGGCGATGGGGTCGTAGCTCGAATGCGGCCAGATGCCCGCCTCGGGGTCAAACTCCGGCGTGAAGCGGCGGGCGAAGTGGAGGTCCCAGAGGTGGTACGCCGCGCGGACGGGGTTGTCCTCGGGTGCCTCCTCCCACAGCCGCGCCCCCGTCAGCACCTCCTCGCCCACCTCGTAGCCGGCGAAGACGACGGGCGTGGGCCAGCCGTCCGCGACGGCACGCGCGGCGTCGGGATCCCCCATGAAGTTGGACTCGGCGCCTTCCGGGTAGGCCCCGCCCATGACCGTGAGCGCCCGCCCCTTCCGCGCGACGAGGTCACGCCCGGAGAGCGGGCTGTGGCCGTCGGCAGCCGATTCGAGGAGGTGCCGCAGGTTCGTCAGCGGGCCGACGGCGACGACGGCGACGCTCGAATCCGGCGCTTCGGCCAGCAGCCGGCGGTAGAGCGCGACGGCGTCCTCGGCGTACTCGGCGTGGCGGGTGTCGTTGGGGAAGTGCCCGGCGAGGTAGCCGTTGAACGCGTCGCCGTACCACGCCTCGCTGCCGCCGGCCGGGCCCTCGCCCTTGTTCGTGCCGACGGGCAGGTCCGGCCGGCCGTAGTACGTGTTGATGGCGTCGGCGGCGGGGGCGCACCAGGGGCTCGTGGTGCCGCACGCCACGCCGAGGACCTCTGCCTCGCCGAGGTCGGCGAGGGCGTGGAGCACGGCCAGCGCCCCGGCGTCGTCGGCGTCCGGCCCGAGGTCGGTGTCGAGAATCACCCGGACGGGCTGGGCCGTGGCGCCGCCGGCGAGGAGGGCGAGAAGGACGAGGAGGCGAGACACGGCAGAATCCGGTCAGTACGCCTCGGCGGGGACGGCGGCGGGCGCCTCCGTCAGCGCTGCCTCGGTCTTCGCGTCGAAGAAGTGCAGCTTCGCCCGCTCGAAGGCGAGGTCAATCGCGGCGCCGGGCTCCGGGACCGCCTGCGGCGGCACGCGGGCTACGACCTGGTGCGGGCCGGCGTGCGCGTAGAGCACGACCTCGTTGCCCATCGGCTCCACCACGTCGAGCGTCCACGACGACGACGGCGACGGGCCCGACGGCGACGGGCCCGACGGCGACGGGCCGGACCCGGCC
>CAZOJJ010000018.1:1672-7471 GCA_964580105.1 uncultured Rhodothermales bacterium
CGACGGCGACGGGCCCGACGGCGACGGGCCCGACGGCGACGGGCCGGACCCGGCCAGGGCGACGTGCTCGGGGCGCACGCCCAGCGTGACGGAGCGGCCGACGTGATTGCGGAGGCGGGCGGCATGCTCGGGCAGGAGCGGCAGCGTGAAGGCGCCGTCCGCGGCGTGGAAGGCGAGCCCGCCGGGCGCCTCGGCCACCTCGCCCGCCACGACGTTCATGGCCGGGCTCCCGATGAAGCCGGCGACGAACTGGTTGACGGGCTGGTCGTAGAGCGCGAGCGGCGTGTCGATCTGCTGGATCTCGCCGTCGCGCAGCACCACGATGCGGTCGCCCATCGTCATGGCCTCCACCTGGTCGTGCGTGACGTAGACCATCGTGGCCCCGAGGCGGGTGTGGAGCTTGGCGATCTCCGTGCGCATCTGCACGCGGAGCTTGGCGTCGAGGTTGGAGAGCGGCTCGTCGAAGAGGAACACGGCCGGCTTGCGCACGATGGCGCGGCCGACGGCCACGCGCTGGCGCTGCCCGCCGGAGAGCTGCTTCGGCTTGCGGTCCAGCACCGGCTCCAGCCCGAGGATGGCGGCGGCCTCGCGCACGCGCCGGTCGATCTCGGCCTTCGGGTGCTTGCGCACCTTGAGCCCGAAGGCGAGGTTCTCGTAGACCGACATGTGCGGGTAGAGCGCGTAGCTCTGGAACACCATCGCGATGTCGCGCTCCTTCGGCGGGAGGTCGTTGACGACACGGTCGCCGATGGCGAGCGTCCCGCTCGTGATCGCCTCCAGCCCGGCGATCATCCGCAGCAGCGTGCTCTTGCCGCAGCCCGAAGGGCCGACGAGCACGAGGAACTCCCCGTCCTCGATGGCGAACGAGGCGCCCTTGACGGCCTCGACGCCGTTGTCGTAGACCTTGCGAACCTGCTGCAACTCGACGCGGGCCATCGGCGGGACGGTTGATCGGGGAAGACGTTCGGAGAAGGACGATACGCGAGATCAGCGGACGAGCACCATCCGGCGGGTCGCCACCCGGCCGCCGCCCTCCAGCCGGGCGACGTAGACGCCGCTGGCGAGGCCGGCCCCGTCGAACACGGCGGCGTGGCGGCCGGCCGGGACGACGCCGTCCACGAGGCGGGCCACCTCGCGGCCGAGGAGGTCGTAGACGACCAGCCGCACCGGGCCGCCCTCGGCGACGGTGTACGGCAGCGTCGTCCGGCCCGCAAACGGGTTGGGATGGTTCGGCGCCAGCGCGAAGCCGGACGGCGGCGGCGCGCCGACGGGCTCGGTCGCAACGGGGACGGCGACGACGGAGTCGGCCACGGCGAAGAGACGCGTGGTGTAGGCCGGCACGTCCACGGGGAAGCCGGCCAGCTCGGCGCCGGTGCCCGAGAGGGCGTCGCCCGTGAAGAGGTCGGTGAGGTAGTACGTCGTCTCGGGGTCGAGGCCCATCGCGTCCACGGGCAGCGCCAGCTCGGCCGTGAGGTCGTCGCCGCTCATGTTGATCGCGCCGACGACGTGCTCGGCGCCCTCCCAGCGCCGGTAGGCGTACGTCCGCGCCCCCACGTTCGCCGGCTCGACGGGCACCGACTCGAACTGGTCACCGTACAGGGCCGGGAAGGCCCGGCGGAGCCGGAGGAGGTGCTTGTAGTGGGCGAGGAACCCGTCGTGGTCGTACTGCGCGATCGGGAAGGCGGACGGGAACGAGGGGAACGGGTTGGAGACGCCGACCTCCTGCCCGTAATACAGCATCGGAATGCCGGGGAGCGAGAAGAGCAGCGTCGCGGCCATCTTCGTCTGCCGGGCCGAGTGGTTGGCGAGGAAGCGCGGCGTGTCGTTGTTCTCGAGGTAGCGGAAGACGACGGCGTCGGGGTGGTAGCCGCGCCCGTGGTCGGTCAGGGCGAAGTGGAGGTCGCGCGCGCGGAACTGCTCGAGGCCGGAGTTGAAGAGGGTGGTCTCCGGGCTGGACCGCTGCCAGGCCCACTCCGAGATGTAGCCCATGTCGGCCGTCCAGTCGTAGGCGGCGTCGAAGCGGTTCTCGAAGAGGTCCTCGTCGGTGGCCTTGGCCTCGGCGAGGAGGAACGCCTCGGGCTTGATCCGCTTGAGCGCGGCGCGCAGCTCGGGGAGGAAGTCGGGGGTCCGCGCCTGTACGCCCCACACGGCGTCGAACCGGTACCCGTCCACGTCGAACGTCTCGACCCAGTAGCGCGCCGCCTCGATCAGGTGGCGGCGGACCTCCGGGTTGTGGTAGTTGAGGTTGACGAGGTCGTCCCAGAAGTAGTAGACGAACGTCATCGCGCCCACGTGGAGGTGGTGGTAGTTGTTCGCGTACGGGGCGTCGTCGAACTCGCGCTGGTAGAAGTCGAAGTAGTGCGAGCGCTCGCCGTGCGCGATGGCGTCCTCGGCGTAGGGGTGCGCGATGGAGGTGTGGTTGGGCACGAGGTCGAGGAGCACCTTGAGGCCGAGGCCGTGGGCCGTCTCGATCAGCTCGTGGAGGTCCGCCTCGGTGCCCAGGTCGTCCCAGATGCCGAAGTAGTCGGTGACGTCGTAGGCCTGGCCGCCGTTGGCGTTGGGGTAGATGGGCTGGAGCCAGACGGCGGTCACGCCGAGGGCGGCGATCTCGGGCAGCTTCTGCGTGATGTGCTCGAAGCGGCCGAGGTACTGGTTGGCGAAGTAGCGCGGGGCGATCTCGTAGACCGTCGCGCGGTCCACCCAGGCGGCGTGGTCGGTTTCCAGGACGAAGGGGCGGATCCCACCGCCGGCCTCGACGGTCACGAACGTGCGGGCGCGGCGGCCGTCGCCGTCGGCGGCGCTCACGGTCCAGTCCACGTAGTACTCGCCGGGCGGAGCGCCCTCGGGCACGACCGCGACGGCGGTGGAGTCGTTCTGGACGACCAGGCCGAGGGCGGCGGGGTTGCCCGGGTCCTCCGCCCAGGCGAACGAGAGCGCGGGGCCGCCGGGGTTGGCCAGCACGCGGCCCTCGAAGGTGACCGTCCGCGCGGCCACCGAGGCGCGCACCTCGGCCTCGGGACGCGGCACGTAGCCGAGCGCCCACCGGAGGGTGTCGGGGCAGACCTCGCCGCCGCCGCTCGCGACGCACGCGACGACCTCCGTCTCGGGCTCGGTGAGACGGAGCGGCACGGCGAAGACGCCGCCCTCGGCCGTGAACGGGATCGGCTCGCCGTTGACGTAGAGCGTACCCGCATTCGTCCCCGTGATCGTCCCCGCGGCCACTTGCTCCTGGGCCCAGACCGTCGCATCTTCCTCACCTAGCGCAATCGTTTGCGCAGCGGCGGCTTTAAAAAGCGGCAGCGCCATCAGCAGCACGGCCGCTCGGATCACGGGGCGAGGCATACGTCTCCTCTGGTGAGCGTTCCGGCCAATATCGCGACATTCCTCCCCGCTCACAAGCACCCCGCCATGCCCTACGTTCTCGGCCTCGACGTCTCGACGACCGCCACCAAGGCGCTCCTCCTCGACGCCTCCGGCACGGTCGTCGCCGGCGCCGCCACCGAGTACCCCTACGCGACGCCGCGCCCGCTCTGGAGCGAGCAGGACCCCGCGCTGTGGTGGGACGGCGCCGTGCGCAGCATCCGCGCCGTGCTGGACGCGTCGGGCCTCGACCCCGCCGAGGCCGCCGCCGAGGTCGCCGCCGTGGGGCTGACGGGGCAGATGCACGGCCTCGTCCTCCTCGACGAAGGCGGCGCCGTGCTCCGCCCGGCCATCCTCTGGAACGACGGCCGCACCGCCGCCGAGTGCGACGCCATCCGCGAGCGGCTCGGCAAGGAGCGGCTCGTCGCCGTGACGGGGAACGACGCGCTCACCGGCTTCACGGCGCCCAAGATCCTCTGGGTCCGCACGCACGAACCCGACCTCTACGCCCGCGCCCGGCACGTCCTGCTGCCGAAGGACTACGTCCGCTTCCGCCTCACGGACGCCTACGCCACGGACAAGGCCGGCGCGGCGGGCACGCTCCTGTTCGATCTTCAGCGACGCGACTGGTCCGACGACGTCTGCGCCGCCCTCGGCATCCCGACGGACTGGCTCCCGCCGACGCACGAAGGGCCGGAGGTCACGGGCGTCGTCTCCGACGAGGCCGCCGCCCGTACGGGCCTCCGCGCAGGCACGCCGGTGGTCGCAGGCGGGGGCGATCAGGCGGCGGGGGCCGTCGGTGTCGGCGCGGTGCGTGAGGGGGTCGTCAGCCTCGCCCTCGGTACGTCCGGCGTCGTCTTCGCCACCACGGACGGGCCGGCGGTCGAGCCCGAGGGGCGGCTCCACGCCTTCTGCCACGCCGCCCCGGGCCGGTGGCACCTCATGGGCGTGGTGCTCTCGGCCGCCGGCAGCCTCCGCTGGTACCGCGACACCCTCGCCCCGGGCGTCTCGTTCGACGAGCTTCTCGCGCCCGCCGCCGACGTGCCGCCCGGGAGCGACGGCCTCCTCTTCCTTCCCTACCTCACCGGCGAGCGGACGCCCCACCCCGACCCCCTCGCGCGCGGCGCGTTCGTCGGCCTCACCGTCCGCCACACGCGGGCGCACCTGACGCGGGCCGTGCTGGAGGGCGTGGCGTTCGGGCTCCGCGAGGGGTTCGCGCTGATGCGCGAGGCGGGCCTCTCGGCGGTCGAGGAGGTGCGCGTCTCGGGCGGCGGCGCCAAGAGCGCGCTCTGGCGGCAGATCCTCGCCGACGTCCTCGGTACGCCGCTCGTGACGGTGACCTCGACGGAGGGCGCGGCCTACGGCGCCGCGCTCCTCGCAGGCGTCGGCGCCGGGCTGTGGCCGGACGTGGAATCGGCCTGCGACGCGGCCGTCCGCGTGACGGGGCGAACGGAGCCGGACCCCGAGACGGGCACGGCCTACGACGAGGCCTTCGCGCGCTACCGTGCCCTCTACCCCGCCCTCAAGCCGACGTCCGACGCGCTCGGCGCCCCGCCTCCCTGAGCCCCGGATCCACCGCTGACCGAGGCCGTCCGGCAGCAGGCGCGAGGCGAGCCTACTCGGCACCTACTCGGCGCCTACTCGGCGGGGATGTCGGCCGAACCGCCCCAGTCGGTCGGGTCGAACCACGCGGGGTCGGCCTCGAAGCCGGTGCGCACGTCCGAGTACGTCTCCCAGAACACCTTTCGGCCGTCCACCCACACCTCGACCGTCGGCGCGATCCAGCCGCCGTCGAGGGGCTCGTAATCGAGGAACCGCACGTCCTGGTGCACCCCGGGGTTCGGCGTCGGCTCGACGAGCCGGACGAACACGAGGCGCTCGGCGTCGATCCATACTTCCTTCGTCTCGGGGCTGCCGAAGACGTACATCGGGCGCCCGTCCCAGGTGCCGGAGCGCACGGGGCCGAGGTCGAACCCGCTCGCCTCCAGGATCGCCAGGGTTTCGGCGGCCGGCCGGCCGTACACGTCGAAGCCGAGCGTAAGGAGGTCGTTGCGCTGCCCCTGCGCACCCACGAGGGCGCCGCCCTGGAAATAGTACGTCGAGTCGCCGACGAAGAGGGCGCCGTTGCCCGCCTCGGGATCGCCCATCTCGATGCGGAGGCGGCCGGGCAGCGCCATCCACTCGCGCCACGTCTCGGTGCTCACCGAGCCGTCCGCCGTGAGGCGCGAGGTGGCCTGCGTGAAGTAGAGCGTACGGTACCACGAGCCCGCATAGCGGTCGTGCATGGCGACGAGGAGCTCGGTGGCGTCGGCCGGTGCGGCCGGCTGGGCCGGAGCCGCCGGGGCGAGCGCGGCGAGGAGGCCGGCGAGGGCGAGGAATCGGAGCCTGGAGAGGAGTCGGAGCATGGAGAGGAGTCGGAGCATGGAGAGGAGTCGGAGC
>CAZOJJ010000018.1:7571-26751 GCA_964580105.1 uncultured Rhodothermales bacterium
TGGAGAGGAGTCGGAGCATGGAGAGGAGTCGGAGCATGGAGAGGAGTCGGAGCCGGGAAGCGGGCGCCGGGAGGAGCGAATACGGGAAGCGGTCAGCTGGAATGGTCGTGGATGGTTTCCCAGCGTGTGCCGTTCCAGGCCCAGACCGTCGTGAACCACCCGCTCTTCTCGTCCTCGCCGCCGCCCGTCAGCACGAACCGGCCGGTGACGAGCGCGTGCCCGGCTCCGAGCGCGGTGACGGCGACGTGCTCGAAGTGGAGCCGCTGGACCGGCCGCCCGTCGCGCCAGAAATACCGCTCCAGCAGCGCCCGCGTGTGCTCGCGCCCGGCGACCGGACCGCCGGACGTCATGAAGCGCGCCGAGTCCGCGTACATGGCGACGTGGCCGTCGAGGTCGGCGGCGTTCCAGGCGGCGGCCGAGGCCTGGAGCAATCCGGGGATGGCCGCCTCGGCCGGCGGGGCCTGGGCACGGACGGCGGCGCTGCCGAGCAGCAGCGCGAGGAGAGCGAGGAGACGGGGCATGGAGGGCCGGGGCCGGTGATACACACGCAGAGGTGCTAACAAAATAGCACCCTCACCTTCCCCGTCAACGGGCCCGCCTCATTCCGCCCCCGCCGCCTGGCGCGCCCAGGCGCCGACGAGCCCCGCCTCGGCGACGGCGTCGAGGAGGTAGACGGGCGAAATCCGCCCCTTGAGCGGGTAGACCGTGTCCACCACGGCCAGGAACGCGGCGCTACCGGCGCCGAGGGCCTGCCCCTCCTCCGTCACGCGGCCCCGCGCGCCCGCCAGCACCAGCACACCGCCGATGACGGCGATGAGGCCGCCGACGGTCTTGACGAGCCAGCGGTCGGTCTTCGGCCCCGTCACGGCGAGGAACGAGCGCATGTGGAGGAGCGGCCAGACGCCGGTGGCGGCATAGTAGAGGCCCTGCGCGAGGGCGAGGCGGGCCGGGCGGGAGCGGGACATGGCGGCGGCGAACGAGGCAGAAACGGGGGTACGCGACGGTGTTACGCGTTCGAGATACCGCCCTGCCCCAGGCACGGGTCCACTCCGCGCCAACAGCAAGGCATCCCCCGATCCGGCCCTACTCCTGCCGCTCGGACCACACGGCGCGCGTGCGACCACACGGCGCGCGTGCGGCCACACGGCGCGCGTGCGACCACACGGCGCGCGTGCAACCGTTGCCGGCACGGAGGCCGATCAAGGCGAAGCCGGCCTCGACGACCGTGAGGAGATCCGAGGTCGGCACGAGCGCGCGACGAACGCGTCGGCGAAGCGCGCGGCCGAGCCCGGGTCGGTGCGGAAGTAGAGCGCGGGCTCGATCAGCTCCAGCTCCATCAGGAGGAAGCGGCCCTCGTGGCGGACGAAGTCGGCGCGGGCGTAGAGCAGCCGATCCACGTGCGCCATGACGGCCTCGCCCGCGGCGCGCAGCGCCGGCTCGGCCTCGACGGACTGGATGAGCCCGCCGTGCTCCTCCTGCACGCGGAAGTCGCGCGCCTTCGGCGTCTTGAGGATGGCGTGGCTGTAGGCGCCGTCGAAGTAGAACAGCGAGAACTCGCCCTCGGTGACGACGGCCGGCAGGAACGGCTGCACCATGTAGGCGCGCGCGGCGAAGTCGGCGGCGAAGTCGGCGGCGAGGGCGCCGGCGGCGCCCCCGAGGCGGGCGGTGCGAAGCCGGTGCGTACGGTCCGCGTTGGCGCTGACGACGGGCTTGACGACGACCTCGTCGGCGCCCAGCGCGGCGGCGTGCGCGGGGATGGCGCCGGCCGTGCCCGCCTCGCCCCAGCGCGTCGGGACGACCGGGACGCCCCGCGCTTCCAGATCGCGGAGGTACGTCTTGCGGAGGTTCCAGCGGACGACCGCCAGCGGGTTCTCCAGCACCGTCTCCCGCTCGATGCCGGCCAGCACCGCGAGGAAGCGGTCGGGGTCGTCCTGGTAGTCCCAGGGCGTGCGGATGACGACGGCCTCGTAGGCGGCCCAGTCCGCCTCGGCGCGCCAGGAGACCGTCTCGACGGCCCAGCCGCGCTCGGCGAGGGGCGCCACGGCGAGGTCGTCGTCCTGGACGAACCCGTCGAGGCGGTCCATCGAGAGGAAGGCGAGGCGGCGCATCCGGCGCTACTCCTCGATCCGTCCGCTCTCGATGAGCTCGCGGGCGCTGCGGAGGGCCGCCTCGCTGACGGCGTCGCCCGAGAGCAGCAGCGCGATCTGCTCCGCCCGCTCGGCCTCCTCGAGGCGGCGGATGCGCGTCTTCGTCCGCCCCTCCTCGACGGTCTTCTCCACCACGAAGTGGGTGTCGCCGAGGGAGGCGATCTGCGGGAGGTGCGTGATGGCGATGATCTGGTGGTACTGCGCCAGGCGGTGCATGCTCTCGCCCGCGCGCCGCGCGATGGGCCCGGAGATGCCGGTGTCGATCTCGTCGAAGACGAGGATGGGGAGCCGCTCGCTCTTGGCGAGGATGGCCTTGAGCGCGAGCATGATGCGCGAGACCTCGCCGCCGGAGGCCACGCGCGCGAGCGGCTTGGGCTCCTCGCCGAGGTTGGCCGAGATGTGGAACTCGATCAGGTCGGCGCCGGCCGGGAAGGCCGCCACGCGCCGCGCCTTGGCGCCCTCGGGGAAGGCGACCCAGCCCGCCTCGTCGTCCTGGAGGCCGAAGCGGACGACGAACTGGGCGTGCGGCATCCCGAGCGTGGCGAGCTCGACCGAGATCATCTCCTCGATCCGCTCGGCCACCTCGTGGCGCTTCTGCGAGAGCCGGTAGGCCGCGCGGCTGAGCCGCTCCTGCGCCTCGCCGATCCGCTCGTCCAGCCGCGCCAGCGCGCCCTCGAAGTTGACCGCGAGGTCGTACGTCTGCCCGATCTCGGCGCGGAAGTCGAGCGTGGCCTCGATGGTGCCGCCGTACTTGCGCGCGAGGAAGTCGAGCTCGCCGAGGCGCTCGCGGATTTCGTCGAGGCGCTCGGGGTTGAACTCGATGCGCGCGTTGTAGTCCTGGAGGAACTGCGTGGCCTCCTTCAGGATGATCTCGGCCGAGCGGATCTCGGCGAGCGTGTCGTCGAAGGTGGCGTCGATGCGGGCGAGGTCCTGGAGCTGGTTGCGGACGACGACGAGGCGGTCGTAGAGGGCGTCGTCGCTCTCGGACAGCATCTCGTAGAGCTGGGCCGTGGCCTCGTAGAGGCGCTCGGCGTTCTCCAGGATGCGGCGCTCGGCCTCCAGCTCGTCCTCCTCGCCCAGGCGCGGCGCCGCCTTGTCGATCTCCTCGATCTGGAACGCGATCAGCTCCTTCTGCCGGTGCAGTTCCGCCTCGCGGCGGGCCAGCGCGTCGCGCTCCCTGATGAGCGCGGCGACCTCGGCGTAGCGCTGGCGGTACGTCTCGACGAGGCCGCCGAGGCCGCCGAAGTTGTCGAGCAGCTCGCCGTGCGTCTCCGTCCGCAGCAGCGACTGGTGCTCGTGCTGCCCGTGGAGGTCGATGGTGAGCGAGGCCACCTCGCGGAGCACGTCGAGCGTGGCGGGCGTGTCGTTGAGGAAGGCGCGGCTGCCGGTGGCGGCGATCTCGCGGCGGACGATGAGCACGCCGTTCTCGTTCGGCTCGATCTCGTGCTCGCGCAGCAGCGCCGGCAGCCGCCCCTCGTTGGCGTTGTCGAACACCCCCTCGATGACGGCCTTCTTGGCGCCGGCGCGGACGGCCTCGGTGCTGGCGCGCTCGCCCAGCAGCAGCTTCAGCGCGCCGATGAGGATGCTCTTGCCCGCGCCCGTCTCGCCCGTGATGATGTTGAGCCCGCTGTCGAACTCGACCTCGAGCCCTTCGATGAGCGCGTAATCGCGGATGGAGAGGGAGCGAAGCATCGGGGAAGCTGGGGATCCGGGGACCGGGCAATCTGGGACGGCCGAACCTTCAACGCAAGCCCCGGATTCCCCGCTCCCCCGATTCCCCGGTAGCTGTCAGGCCCGGCCGTGGCAGTGCTTGTACTTCTTGCCCGAGCCGCACGGGCACGGGTCGTTCCGCCCGACGCGCTCCCCGGCGATGACGGGCTGGGCGGTCGCCGTCGGGTCACGCTCGGCGGCCTCGTTGCGGTTGCCGCCGCCGCCGAGCTTGACGGAATAGTCCGGCGAGTCGGAGGCCGACTGGGTGCGGGCGCGGCGCTCGTCGAGGCGGGCGCGGGGCGCGGCGGCCTGGCGCGGGGCGCCGCCCTGCTGGACGACCGGCCCGGCCTTGAACACGAGCGCCACGACCTCCTCGTCGATCTCCTCGATCATGTTCTTGAACAGCCGGAACGCCTCCATCTTGTACTCGATGAGGGGGTCCTTCTGGCCGTAGGCGCGGAGGCCGACGCCCTCCTTGACCTCGTCGAGGTCGCGGAGGTGGTCCACCCACTTTGCGTCGATGACGGCGAGGACGGCGGCGCGTTCGAGGCCGTCGTTGATCTCCTCGCCCTCCGTCTCCATCACGGCCTCGGGGCGGACGGTGGCGCGGAGGAGCCGGCGGCCGTCGGTGAAGTCGACGTAGAGCTTCTTGGGGCGGTTCTCGTCGGTCGCGTTGGCCAGCATCTGCCGGGCGGACTGGAAGAACGGCCGGGCCAGCGCCGCGCGCTTCTTGCGGTAGTGGCGCGTGGCCTCGTCGAGGATGCGCTCGATGAGGCCGTCCTCGCCGAGGCGGTAGGCCTCCTCGCGGTCGAGCCGGAAGTCGAAGGCGAGGTGGCGCATGAGCGCCTCGCGGATCTCGTCGAGGTCGCCCTCGCCGAAGTGGGCGCGGACGGTGCGCTCGACGAACCCGCGGAGCATGTCGAGGATGTCGCCGCGGAGGCGGTCGCCCTGGAGGGCGTGCATGCGGCGGTCGTAGATCACCTCGCGCTGCGCGTTGAGCACGTCGTCGTACTCGAGCTGGCGCTTGCGGATGCTGAAGTTGTTCTGCTCGACCTTCTGCTGGGCCTTCTCGATGCCGCGCGTGATCCACTTGTGCGTGATGACCTCGTCCTCCTCCATGCCCAGCTTGTCCATGATCCGCGCGGTGCGGTCGTGGCCGAAGAGCCGCATGAGGTCGTCTTCGAGGGAGACGTAGAAGACGGACTCGCCGGGGTCGCCCTGGCGGCCGGAGCGGCCGCGCAGCTGGAGGTCGATGCGGCGGGACTCGTGGCGCTCGGTGCCGAGGATGGCGAGGCCGCCGAGCTCCTTGACGCCCTCGCCGAGCTTGATGTCGGTCCCGCGCCCGGCCATGTTCGTGGCGATGGTGACGGCGCCCTTCCGGCCCGCCTCGGCCACGATCTGCGCCTCGGACTGGGCGCGGCTGGCCTTCGCGTTGAGCACGTTGTGCTTGATGCCGGCCCGCTGGAGCATGCGGCTCAGCGTCTCCGAGACCTCCACCGAGGTGGTGCCGACCAGCACGGGCTGGCCCTTCCGGTGGTACGCCTCGATCTGGTCCAGGACCGCCTTGTACTTCGCCCGCTTGGACTTGTAGACGAGGTCCTCGTTGTCCTTGCGGATGACGGGCCGGTTCGTCGGGATGACGAGGACGGGCAGGTTGTAGATCTTGTGGAACTCCTCGGCCTCGGTCTCGGCCGTGCCGGTCATGCCGGAGAGCTTCGCGTAGAGGCGGAAGTAGTTCTGGATGGTGATGGTGGCGTACGTCTGCGTGGCCGCCTGCACCTTCACCTTCTCCTTCGCCTCGATGGCCTGGTGGAGGCCGTCGGAGTAGCGGCGGCCGGGGAGCACGCGGCCGGTGTGCTCGTCCACGATCATCACCTTGTCGTCCTGCACGATGTACTCGACGTCCTTCTCGTACAGCGTGTAGCCGCGGAGCAGCTGGTTGACGGCGTGGATGCGCTCGGAGCGCTCGGCGTAGGTGGCGTAGAGCTGGCGCTTGGCCTCCTCCATCTCGTTGTTGAGGACGCCGAGGTCGTTCATCAGCTTGTGCTCGCGCTTCTCCTCCGAGAGCGAGGCGTCGGCCTGGAGGCTCTCGTAGAGCGCCTTCTTCTTCGCCTCGAACTCCCGCTCGATGCGGGCGACCTCCTCGCCCACGTCGGGGATGACGAAGAAGGAGATGTCCTCGCCGGCCGCCTTCGCGATGAACTCGCGGCCCTTGTCGGTCATCTCGATCTGGTGGAGCTTCTCCTCCAGCGCGAAGTGGAGCGGCTCGTCCACCTCGGGCATGCGCTTGGCGTTGTCCTGGAGGTAGAAGAACTCCGTCTTGCGGAGGAGCTGCTCGACGCCGGGCTCGCCCTTGAGCTTGATGAGCTTCTTGTTGCGGGGGAAGCCGCGCTGGGCGCGGAGGAGCGCGAGGCCGGCCTCCTCTTCGAGCTGGGCCGCGCGCTTCCGGTCCCCCGCCTCGGCGGCGGCCTGGCTCTCCTTGAGCAGGCGCTCGGCGTCGGCGACGAAGCCGGCGACGATCTTCTGCTGGCTGAAGACGAGCTTCTCGACGTAGGGGTTGAGCTCCTGGAAGCGGTCCTCGTCGCCCTGCGGGACGGGGCCGGAGATGATCAGCGGCGTGCGCGCCTCGTCGATGAGCACGGAGTCCACCTCGTCCACGATGGCGTAGTGGTGGCCGCGCTGGACGAGCTGGTCGGGGTCGACGACGAACGAGTTGTCGCGGAGGTAGTCGAACCCGAACTCGTTGTTGGTGCCGTAGGTGATGTCGGCGCGGTAGGCCTCGCGGCGCCCGGGGCTGTGCGAGGGGTGCTTGTCGATGCAGTCCACCGTCAGGCCGTGGAAGCCGAAGATGGGCCCCATCCACTCGGCGTCGCGCTGGGCCAGGTACGGGTTGACCGTGACGACGTGGACGCCGCGCCCGACGAGCGCGTTGAGGTAGATCGGCGCGACGGCCGTGAGCGTCTTGCCCTCGCCCGTCTTCATCTCGGCCACGCTCCCCCGGTGCAGCGCGATCCCGCCGATGAGCTGCACGTCGAAGGGCACCATGTTCCACTCGATCTCGGAGCCGCCGGCCTCCCACCTCTTGCCCACGTGGCGGCGGCACGTCTCCTTGATGACGGCGAACGCCTCGGTCATGATCGCGTCGAGGGCGTCCTCGGCCGCGTCGAGCCAGTCGCCTTCGAGGTCTTCGAGCTGCTGGTAGAGGTCCTGCCGCTCGCGGACGGAGAGCGGCTCGCCGAGGTCGAAGCCCTCCGGGGCCTGCCCGTCCCCGCCCACCTCGGCGGGCTCGGCGGACGAGGCCAGCAGCCGGGCGCGGACGGCCGCCTGCTCCTCCTCGATGGGCGCAACGGCCTCGCGGATCGCCTGCTTGAACTCGGCCGTCTTGGCGCGGAGCTCGTCGTCGGTGAGGTGCCGGTAGCGTTCGGCGAGTTCGTTGATCTCGGCGACGAGCGGTTCGAGCTTGCGGATCTCGCGCTCGTTGCTGTCGCCGCCGAAGAGTTTCTGGAGGGCCTTGAGCATGGGGTCGGGGGGGTCGGGGTCGGGCGCCGGAGCGGGCGGCGGCTTCACGCGTGAGGACGAACCAGCGCGAAAGGTACGCAACGCCCCTCCCGCAGAGCCGGGATCACACGCGAGGCGGAAGCGGCTGTTTCGGCCGCACGGAGGTTTCCTTTCGTTCTTCGACGGCCTGCCCGGCCTCGGGCCTGCCCGGCTTCAGGCCCCGGCCTCGGCATCGAGGCGGGCGGAGCTACAACCCCAGCCAGTACGTCGCCTTGACGAGGAACACGTTGTGCACCGGCGCGCGGAAGACCTCGCCCAGCTCCTCGCCCACGCTGAACCCGTCGAAGGCGGCGAAGTCGTCGCGCGTCTGCTGCCAGACGAAGAAGAGCGTGGAGCCGGGCCGCCACTCCCACCGCAGCACGGCGTTGCCCCGCAGCGAGCGGAAGTTGAAGTCGCTATTGGCGAGGAAGAACGGCGCGCCGCCGTCGCCCGGTCGAACGTCGTAGCCGACGAGCGCGCCGTCCTCCTCCACCTCGGTGATCGCCCCGCCGTCCTCGCCGTAGACCGTGAAGTCGTACGTGCGCGGGGTGCGGAGCTCGCGGAAGGCGGAGTACCGCCCGCCGACGACGAACGGCTGGGCGTAGAGCTGGAGCGTGAGCTCCGGCGAGAACGTCCAGTTGACGCGGAGGCCGACGTCGAACGACTCCTGGCGGAGGTCGGCGAAGACGTAGCGCGTGCCGAACGTGGCCGCCGCCGCCTCGTCCGCCACGCGGCGGACGAACTGGTCGGTGTCCCGGGTCGTGCCGTAGGACGGCTCGACGGAGAGCTCCAGCGCGTTCGTGGGCCGGGCCGTCAGCTCCAGCGTGAGGAACTGCGCCCACTCCACGCCGACGCCGAGGTGGTCGTGCGGCAGCTCGCGCCGGGCGTCCACGCGGACGCTGCCGGAGAGCTTCCGCTGGCGGTCCGTCGTGAGCGTGACGTTGCCGCTGAGGTCGGCCGGGCGGAGGGCCAGCGGGCCGCCGCGCGTGAGCCGGTCGTTGACGTAGACGGGCTGGCCGCCGGCGTTGACGCTGAGCGTCCACAGGTTCGGGAAGCGCGCGAAGAGCCCGCCTCGGTAGTAGTGGTGGACGAGGTCGCCGCCGAAGTTAGTCGCCGCCCCGCCGTAGAGGTAGCCGGTGAAGTAGTTGAGGAGGCGCGTCCGGGAGCGGACGTACTCGAGGTCCCAGTGCAGGCCGGCGTAGTCGGCGCGGTTCTGGAAGCCGAGGTCGTTGACCTCGAAGCCGGGCGTGACGGCGATGCCGGTGAGCGAGCCGCGCACGGCCCCGCCCGTCTTGGCAATCGAGAGCTCGGCCTGGGCGCCCGTGAGCCGGGTCCGACTCGGGTCGAGGTCGAGGTGGTCCTGATCGGGGCGCTGGTAGTAGCGTTGGGGCTGCTGCTGGAGGCGCGTGATGAACAACGAGTCGCCCTCGACGAGGCTGCCGGTGACGACGCCGCTGACCGTCCACCGCCGCCCGGCCCAGGAATGCAGCACGTCGAGGCCGCCGACGTAGGCGTTGCCCGCGAGGAGGCCGTCGAAGAGGGCGCCGTCGGGGAAGCGGTTCGTCGCCGTGACGAGGCCGCCGAGGCCGGAGGCGCCGCCCCGGAGGTCCCGCCGGAAGCGGCCGACGAAGTAGTTCGAGAGCGGCTCGACCGGCGTCGTGACCGTGTGGCCCTCCTCGTCGATGAGGCGGGCCGTCTCCTCCAGCGTGACGGCGTCGAGCACGCCCACGGTCCATCCGCCGATCTGCCCGCTCACCTTCGCCGCCGTGGCGATGGTGGTCTGCTCGGGGCTGTCGAGGTAGACGGCCTCGGCCGGGGAGCGGGTCGGCGAGCGGCCGATGCGGCGGGAATAGAAGAAGGTCGGCCGGTTGGCGACGTTGTAGGTGCGCGTCCGGCCGAAGTCGAACACGTCCTCGCCCTCGACGAAGAACGGGCGGCGCTCCTCGAAGAAGGTCTCGAAGGCCGAGAGGTTGACGACGGCGGGGTCGGCCTCGACCTGCCCGAAGTCGGGGTTGACCGTGGCGGTGAGCGTGAGGCTGCTCGTCAGCCCCACCTTCGCGTCGAAGCCGGCGACGGGTTGCAGCTCGTTCTCGGCGTAGAACGGGTCCTCGGCCACGCCGGGCAGCCGCTCCAGGCGGGCGGCGGCGTAGGGCAGCAGCTCGACGCGGCGCGGCGTACGGAGGCCTTCCAGCCCGTCGAGGCGGCCGAACCGCGAGACGTAGCCCTCGACGCCCGGCAGGATGGGCGACCAGTACGACCGCTCGGCCCGGGCGGGGATGTCGCGCTGGAACTGGATCTGCCAGGGCTCCACGCCGTCGGCGTCATAGCGGAGCTGCGAGAACGGGATGCGGATCTCGACGGTGTAGCCCTGCCCGCCGTCGTCGTCGAACCGGCCGACGGCGCTGTCCCAGACGGCGTCCCAGCTGAACGAGCCGCTGTTCTCGTCGTTGTAGAGGAGCACGTCCTGCTGGACGCCCGCGAGGTTGACGCCGAAGGAGAAGGCCGTGCGGCCGTCGGCCGGGCTGCCGATCTCGACGAAGACGCGGTCGGAAACCGGCAGGCCGTCCCGCCGCGCGAGCGGCCCGACGAGCGTGCTCGGATCGGTCACGAAACAGCGGAAGCCGACGTAGAGCGCGTCGCGGTCGTAGAGGACGGCGACCTCGGTGCGCTCGGAGGCGGGGCTGCCGGCGTCGGGCTCCTGCTGAACGAAACCGGCGGCCTTTGGAGCGGCGACCCAGGCGGGCTCGTCGAGCCGTCCATCGATGCGGAGGCGATCGTCGGAATCGAGGCGGACGGCCTGGAGGCGAACGACGGACGCGGGGCCGGCCACGGTCGCCCCGCCCCGCTGGTCCGCCTGGGCCTTCAGCGGGGACGCCGTGAGAACGAGAGCGAGGACAGCGGTGAAGCGAAAAACGAAGCGCAAGGGGGGCCGACGTTACCGGGAAGCACGAGCTTGCTGGCGGGTCGTGTCCGGGCACGCGTCCTCGACCCTCCGGTCGGGACGATACGTCGGCCTGCTCTGGTTGTCAACATCGCGCTTCCACTCCAGCGCAAGTGTACGCTCGATGTTGCGCACCTCGTTCTCCACAAACTGATGAAGGGCCTCCTGCTCCACCCAGGCGGACGCCTCCCATCGCTCGGCCCTCCGGGCCAGCGCCTCCATCTGCGCGGCGAGGGCCTCGGCCTGGCGGTCGAGGGCGTCCCAGGCGTCGCCGTCCTCCACGAGGTGGCGCACGTCTACGCGGGGGCCCGGCGGAGCGGACGCCATGTCGTAGGCGAACGCGGCGTCCAGGCGGGTCAGCCCCTGCTCGCCCGAGGCCGGCAGAGCCGGCAGAGCCGGCAGAGCCGGCAGAGCCGGCATGGAGAAGGACACCCGGGCGGACGGCGCAGCCGGCGCCGAGGGGCCGCTCGAACCGCTGAACGGATCGCTCACCTCAACGACGCGCCCGCGCGGCTCCGCCCTCCGCGCTTCCCCGACGACGGGCTGAGGGTCGGGACCCGGCTCCGGCGTCGCCGCCGGAGCGGGGGGAGCCGGAGGTGAGGGAGCCGACGGGGCTGCGGCCGGGGTGTGCGGGGCAACGGGCGCGGGCCGCGGCGGGGCCGGCGGCAGCGGAGCCATCGGCGGGGTCGGGGGCGCGATGGGATCGATGACGACCACCGGCCAGGCCAGCGCCAGCACCAGCACGCCGACGATGACGAGGAGGCCGCGCGAGAGGGCATCCCGGCGCTGGTTGTTGCGGAGGATGGAGTGCAGGCGCTCCTCGATCTGCGACGGCCTGGCCATCGACGCCATCGCCAGTTCGGCGCGGGGCGCCCGGCCCAGGTCGCGGGCGAGTTGGAGGAGGTGCCCGGCGTAGTCCGACGGCAGGGCGCCGTCCTGGAGCACGTAGTCGTCGCAGGCGTGCTCGCGCTCGACGAGCATCCGGCGGTAGGCGTGCCAGGCCAGCGGGTTGAACCAGTGGAAGGCGACGACGGCCTGACCGAGCCACTGCGTCAGGCTGTCGCGGCGGCGGACGTGGGCCAGCTCGTGCAGGAGCACTACACGGCGCCGCTCCTGCGTCCACGCGTCGGCCTCGGCCGGCAGCAGCACGACGGGGCGCCGCACGCCCCACGTCATCGGCGAACGCAGCCGGCGGCTCACGCGCAGGGCCACCGGGCGGCGGACGCCCAGCGTGCGGCGCACCCGCTCGGTGAGGCGCCGCCACTCGGGGTCGGTCACGGGCGCGGCGTGACGGGTGAAGACGGCCGCCGCCGCCGCCGCCGCGAGCCAGCGCACCCCAACCAGCAGGGCGCCCAGTGCCCACAGGCCGAGCAGGAACCCTTCGACCGTCAGCGTCCGCGCCGCCTCGACCACCGCCGCCTCTGCGGCGGCGGCGGCGGCCGGGAGGGGCTGCGCGACCGAGTCCGTGTCGAGCAGCCCGAAGGTCTCGGCCGGCAGAACCGGCACCTCCCACCCCGGCACGAGCACGAGCAGCACCGGCATCAACAGCACGGCGACGAACGCGAGCGTCCACACGAGGTGGCGCGTCGCCGCCGAAGCCCGCCGGAGCGCGAGGGCGGCCAGACCGGCCGCGGCCAGCAACAGGGCCGCTTTCAGCGCGGAGAGCGTGAGCAGGGCCGCCCAGGGGTCGGCGCGGAGTAGGTCGAATTCGTCCATGTCACCGGCCCTCTGCGCGGGCCATGTCGATGAGCGAGGAGAGGCGCTCGAGTTCCTCGGCCGAGAGTTCGGCCGCGGTCTCGTCGAGGAGGGCGGCCATGGCCTGGGCGGGCGAGCCGTCGAAGAACGTCCGCATCACGTGGCGGAGCGCCGAGCGGCTGGCCTGCTCGGGCGCCACGGTGGGGGCGTAGACGTAGCGCGGGCCGTCCTGTGCGTGCGTGAGGTGCCCCTTCTCTTCCAGGATGCGGAGCATGGCCCGGACGGCCGAGTAGCTCGGCGGGTCAGGAAGGCGCTCCATCACCTCGGCGGCGGTGGCCCGTTCGAGGCGGTAGATGATGTCCATGATCTGCCGCTCGCGGCGGCTGAGGTGGATCGCGGCCATGGGAGAAGCGGGAAAGTTCGTCCGTACGGGGAAGGCGAGGGTCGGTTACGTGCTAAGCTTTTAGCACGGAGCAAAGTAGGCCGAAGCCCGCCGCTCGTCAAGCCGACGCGGCCGGTGCCTGATTAGGAACCCGGTTCGGTACCGCACAAGGCACTTCGCGGGGCCTCCGCCGGAACGACGCTACAGGCCGAGCCAGTACGTTGCTTTGATGAGGAACACGTTCTCGACGGGCGCGCGGAAGACCTCACCCATCTCCTCGACCACGCCGAAGCCGTCGTAGTCGGCGAAGTCGGTGCGCTGCTGCTGCCAGACGAAGAAGAGCGTGGAGCCGGGCCGCCACTCCCACCGCAGCACGGCGTTGCCCCGCAGCGAGCGGAAGTTGAAGTCGCGCTGTTCGAGCTCGAAGGGCTCGCCGCCGTCGCCCGGGTCGATGAGCAAGCCGGTGACCACGCCGCCCTCGGCCTGCTCGGCGACGGAGCCGCGCGCCACGCCGTACACGTCGAAGTCGAACGAGCCGGGCTCGCGGAACTCCTTGAAGCTGGAGTACCGCCCGGAGGCGACGAAGGGCCGGGCGAAGAGCTGCAACGTGAGCTCGGGCGTGAACGTCCAGTTGACCCGCATCCCGAGGTCGAAGGACCGCTGGCGAATGTCGGCGAAGACGTAGCGCGTGCCGAACGTGCGGGAGGCCGCCGGGTCGTCGACGGTGGTGAAGAACTGGTCGTTGTCGAGCTCGGCGCCCCAGGTGGGCTCCAGCGAGATCGAGACGGCGTTGCTGGGCCGGGCCGTCACGAAGAAGCCGACGTAGCGGTCGTATTCGGTGGGCGCGCCGTCGTAGTCGTTCGGGAGCTCGGTGCGGAGGCTGACGAAACCGCCGCCGGAGATGCGCCGGCTGCCGTCGGTGTTGACGTAGACGCTGCCGTTGACGTCGGCCGGACGGCCTGCGAGGGGGCCGCCGCGCGTGAGCCGGTCGTTGGTGTAGCTCGGGATGAACTGGACGCTGGGGTTCACCGTCCACTGGTTGCGGAAGCGCGCGAAGCCGCCGAGGCCGTAGTAGTGGTTGATGAGGTCGCCGTCGACGTTGGCGCCCCAGCCGCCGTACTGCCAGAACTCGTAGAACTGGAGGTGGCGCGGCTCGGGCTGGCTGTACGCCCAGAGGTAGTTGAGCGAGGTGGCGTCGGCGCGCGACTGGAAGCCGAGGTCGTTGACCTCGAAGCCGGGCGTGGTGAGGGTGCCGGTGATCGAACCGTTCCAGTGGCGGGCGCCCGTCCGTGCCAGCGAGATCTCGCTGTGGAAACCGCTCAGGCTCGTGCGCGCCGGGTCCACGCCGAGGTGGCCGGCGTCGGGGCGCTGGTAGTAGCGCTGGGGTGCGCGCTGGAGCCGCTCGATCACCTCGGCCGACCCGGCCACGCGGCTCGTCGCAAGGACGCCGCTGAAGGTCCAGCGCCGCCCGGCGAAGCGGTGCTCGAAGTCGAGGCCGCCGAGGTAGGCGCTCTCGGGAACGAGAGCGTCGAAGAGGCCGTCGGCGCCCAGGCTCCGGTTGACGGCCGTGACGATGCCGCCGACGACGGTGCCGCCCTCGCGAAAGTCGCGGCGGACGCGGCCGACGAGGTAATTCGAGCGCGGCTCGACGGGCGTCCGCAGCTCCTCGCCCGCCTCGTTGATGTAGCGGGCGTCCTCCTCCATCGTGACGGCGTCGAGCAGGCCGATGGACCAGCCACCGACCTTGCCGCTCACCTTCGCCGCCGTGGCGATGGTGGTCTGGGTCGGACTGTCCACCCAGACCGCCTCGTCCTCGGAGAGCCCGCGCGTGGGCGAGCGGCCGATGCGGCGGGAATAGAAGAAGGTCGGCCGGTTGGCGACGTTGTAGGTGCGCGTCCGGCCGAAGTCGAACACGTCCTCGCCCTCGACGAAGAACGGGCGGCGCTCCTCGAAGAAGGTCTCGAAGGCCGAGAGGTTGACGACGGCGGGGTCGGCCTCGACCTGCCCGAAGTCGGGGTTGACCGTGGCGGTGAGCGTGAGGTTGCTCGTCAGCCCCACCTTCGCGTCGAAGCCGACGTTGGGCTGAAGCTCGCTCTCCGCATAGAAGGGATTGTCGAGGTCGCCCGGGGCCTGCGTGAGCTGGCTCAGGGCGTAGGGCACGATCTCGATCTGGCGCGGGGCGCGCTGCACGTCGAGGCCGTCGAGGCGGCCGAAGCGGGAGACGAAGCCGTCCATGTCGGGGAGCATGGGCGCCCAGAAGTCGTCCTCGCCGGTGGTCGGGATGCGGCGCTGGAACTGGATGCCCCAGACTTCCGGCCCGGCACCGGTCTGGTAGCGGAGCTGCGAGAACGGGATGCGCATCTCGACGGTGTAGCCCGCCCCGTCCGGCCCCTCGAAGCGCGCCGACTTCCCGTCCCAGACGGCGTCCCAGCTCGGGTCCTCGAAGTTGTCGTTGTACATGAGCAGGTCCTGCTCCACGTTCCCCGCCGTAACGCCGAAGTAGAAGGCGGTCCGGTCGTCGTCGTACGAGTCGAAGGCGACGGCCACGCGGTCGCTGGCGTCGAACTCGTCGCGGCGGGCGAGGCGGCCGACGATGGAGGCCGGATCGCGGGCGTAGCACCGGAAGCCGACGTAGAGCGCGTGGTCGTCGTAGAGCACGGCCACCTCGGTGCGCTCGGTGGCAGGCTGGCCCGGGTTGGGCGCACGCTGCACGAAGTCCGTCGCCAGCGGCGCCCGCTGCCAGACGGCCTCGTCGAGCACGCCGTCGAGGCGGGGCTGCTGGCCGGGCTCCAGCGGGTGCGCGCGGAGGACGCGCGCCTCGGGCAGGCCCGCAGGTTGAGGGGACTGGGCCGGGACGGCCTCGGGGACGACGAGCAGGACGGCGAGCAGGAGGGCGAGCAGCCCGGCGGTACGAACGGACATGCCAGACGGGGTGGGGAGAGAACGGCACGAGAAGGGAGACGTGCCTGAAAACGGAGCCCACGCCCCGGCTGTTACGCCAAGCTGCTAATTTTTTAACATTACACCGGTAAGCGCGCGCCGTCACCCCTCGCGCGCCGCCTTCATCATCTCGAAGAGCGCCAGCACGCCCTCGCGGTCCTGCTTGATGAAGTCGTTGAACTGGCCGCCCGAGGCGAGCACCTCGCCGCCGTCGAGGGCGATGACCTCGCCGGAGAGGTAGCTCGACAGGTCGGAGAGCAGGAACGCCGCGAGGTTGGCCAGTTCCTCCGGCTCGCCGAACCGGCCCAGGGGCACGCGCCGCTTCATGTGCTCGGCGATCTGCGGGTCGGGCACGAGCCGTTCCCACGCCCCCTTCGTCGGAAAGGGGCCGGGGGCGACGGCGTTGAGGCGGATGCCGTACGTCCCCCACTCCGCCGCCAGCGACCGCGTCATCGCGACGACGCCGGCCTTCGACACCGCGCTCGGGAGGACGAAGGCGCTCCCCGTCTCGGCGTACGTCGTGACGATGGAGAGCACGACGCCCGGCTCCCCCCGCTCGATCCAGCGCTGCCCGCACCACTGCGTGCAATAGAACGAGCCGTAGAGGTTCGTCCGGACGACGGCGTCGAAGCCGTTCGGGGTGAGCGTGTGGCTCGGCGCGAGGAAGTTGGCCGCGGCGTTGTTGACCAGCCGCGTGACGGGGCCGTAGCGCTCCTCGGCCGCCTCGAAGAACGCCGCGACGCTCTCGGCCTCGCGGACGTTGACGGTCTGCCAGCCGGCCACCCACCCGTTCCCGCGCATCGCCTCGACGGTCTCCCGGAGCGGCTCCTCGCGCCGCCCGCCGATGGTCACGGCCGCGCCGAGGGCGGCGAACCGCTCGGCCATCGCCCTGCCCAGCCCGGTCCCGCCTCCGGTGACGACGACGTGCTGATCGTTGAGGAGGTCGGGGGCGTACCGCGCAGGCATGGGGATCGAGGAGATCGAGGAGATCGAGGGCGAAGGGGAACGAGTGCAACGAGGCCCGACCGGAAAGGATCAGCGGCGCCAGAGCCGCGCCCCGTCCCCCACCCCGGCGAGGTCCGCCCCGGCGAGGTCCGCCCCGGCGAGGTCCGCCCCGGCGAGGTCCGCCCCGGCGAGGTCCGCCTCGGCGAGGTCCGCCTCGGCGAGTGTGTGGGACTCGACCGCGGCCGGGTCCACGGCCGAGCGGAAGTAGTCCTCGTTGTCGAAGGCGTCCACCTGGATGGCGTCCTCGCGGACGGCCTCGGCGTGCTGGAGGAGCGCCGCCTCCGCCTCGGTGATGATGCCGAGTTCGACGGCCTTCGGCACGAGCGCGGCCGGGTGCGCGCGCGGGAGCTCGCGCCGTTTGACGGCGTCCTTGAGCTTCCGCGCCACCCCCTCGGCTTCGTAGGCGACGCGCATCGCACGCTCCAGCCGACCGAGCGGATGCCCGGGGTCGCCCGGCACGTAGATGCCGCCGTAGTGGCGCTCGCGCTGGTCGCCCGGCACCAGCATGGCCGCCGCCACCGCGTGGCCGAGGCCGTCGGACGGCCCGGCGGAGAGGCGGTTGATCCGGCTCCACGCGGCGACGGGGCCGCGGAAGAGCCACGTCAGGCCGGGCACGCGGAGGTTCTGGAAGAGCCCGTCGAAGGCGTCCTGCATCCGGGCGAAGGCGTGCTGCAGGGCCCAGTGGAGGAACGGCTCGTCCTCCTTCCGCCGGCCCTCGGCCTCGAAGCGGACGAGCGCGGCCGTCCCGAAGTACATCCACATGAAGACGTCGGCGAAGCGGCCCGTCAGCTTCTCCTTCCGCTTGAGGTCGCCGCCGAGCGTGCCCATCGCCAGGTCGGCGAGGAAGGCGAAGGTGGCGCTGCTCCAGGCCAGCTTCCGCCAGTAGGGCGCCGCCGCGCCCGAGACGGGCGAGCCGGCCAGGAAACCGCGCGAGGCGGACAGACCCACGGCCCGGAAACCGTTGCGGACGACGTGGCCGATGTGGCTCCAGAACGCGGCGTCGAAGGCCCGGACGTCCCACGCCGCCAGCGCCTGCATCTCCCTGAGCGCGTACGGGTGGCAGCGGATGGCGCCCTGCCCGAAGATCATCAGCGTCCGCGTCAGGATGTTCGCGCCCTCGACGGTGATGGAGACGGGGAGGCCGACGTAGGCGTGGGCGAGCGCGTTGCGCGGCCCGCGCGAGATGCCGTTGCCCCCGAGGACGTCCATCGCGTCGTTGCACGCCTTCCGCCACAGCTCGGTCGTGTTGTACTTCATCATCGCCGTGACGACGGCGGGCTTGGCGCCGCCGTCGAGGCCGCCGTTGGTGTAGCGGCGGGCGGCCTCCATGAGGTACGCCCACCCACCGATGCGGGCGAGCGGCTCCTCGATCCCCTCGAACTTGCCGATGGGGAGGCCGAACTGCTTCCGCACGAGCGCATGCGCGCTGGCGACGCGCGCCGCCGCCTTGATGCCGCCTACCGACGAGGCCGGAAGCGAGATGCCGCGCCCGGCGGCGAGGCTCTGCATCAGCATCCGCCACCCCTTGCCCACGCCCGCCGCGCCGCCGATCACGGCGTCTTCGAGCTTGACGACCACGTCGTGGCCCTCCGTCGGGCAGTTCCAGAACGGGACGCCGAGCGGGTCGTGCCGGCGGCCGAGGACGACGCCCTCGGTGTCGGTCGGGATCAGCGCGCAGGTGATGCCGAGGTCCTCGCCCTTGCCGAGCAGGTTCTCGGGGTCGCGCAGCTTGAACGCGAGGCCCAGGACGGTCGAGATGGCGGCGAGCGTGATGTAGCGCTTCTTCCAGTTCAGGCGGAGGTAGAGCGCGCCGTCGTCGCCGCGGAAGACCACGCCGTTGGAGGCGATGGCGCCGGCGTCGGAGCCCGCGCCGGGCTCGGTGAGGGCGAAGGCGGGGATGTCCTCGCCGCGCGCGAGGCGGGGCAGGTAGTGCTCCTTCTGCGCCTCGGTGCCGTAGTGGATGAGGAGCTCGGCCGGGCCGAGCGAGTTCGGCACCATCACCGTGATGCCGAGCGTGGACGAGGCCGTGCTCGTCTTGGCGACGATGGCGCTGTTGGCGCTGGGGCTGAAACCGTGGCCGCCGTACTCCTTCGGGATGATGAGGCCGAAGAACCGGTCGTCCTTGAGCTTCTGCCACACCTCCGGCGCGAGGTCGCGCCGCTCCCACGTCTCCCAGTCGTTCGTCAGCGCGCACAGCTCCTCGACGGGGCCGTCGAGGAAGGCCTGCTCCTCGGCCGTCAGATCGGCGTAGGGCTGGGCGAGGAGCCGGCGGACGTCCGGCTTGCCGGAGAACAGCTCGCCCTCGACCCACACCGTCCCGGCGTCGATGGCCTCCTGCTCGGTCTCGGAGATCGTCGGGAGGAAGTCGAGCGCCCTCATCGCCTTCATCACGCCGAGCGAGAGCACGCGCCGGACGGGCGGAATCAGAAGCGCCAGCGCCAGCACGGCAAAGGCGGCGAGGCTCCAGACGGGCGCCCCGAAACCGACGAGGGCCACGAGCCCGGCGAGGGCCCAGAGCCACAGCGGCGCCCCGGTGAAGCCGAGCGCGAAGAGGACGACGAGCACGCCGAGGAGTGCGGCCCACCAGGGGGTGACGGCGGCGAGGGCGCCGTGGAGGGTGTCGAGGGCGTCCATGGGGGTAGCGGACTGGACCGAGAGGCGACGCGGCACCCCGGGCACCGACCCGGGATCCACGCAGGTTAACAGTGTAAACCCGAAGGCAGTTCCGGCGCAAGCCGGCCGCGCAAGCCGGCTACGAAAGGAGGCGAGGCGGGGCAGCGCGAGGCGGGGCAGCGCGAGGCGGGGCAGCGCGAGGCGGGGCAG
>CAZOJJ010000018.1:26851-52583 GCA_964580105.1 uncultured Rhodothermales bacterium
GGCGGGGCAGCGCGAGGCGGGGCAGCGCGAGGCGGGGCAGCGCGAGGCGGGGCAGCGCGAGGCGGGGCAGAGCGAGGCCCGCCTCGTGCCCCCGCCTCGGTGGCTCGGTGGAGACCGCTACAGCAGCAGGTTCTCGTAGACCGCCGCCGCGCCCATCCCGCCGCCGATGCACATCGTGCAGACGCCGTAGCGCACGCCCCGCCGCTTCATCTCGTGCAGCAGCGTGGCCGTCAGCTTCGCGCCGGTGCAGCCGAGCGGGTGGCCGAGGGCGATGGCCCCGCCGTTGACGTTGACGATCTCGGGGTCGAGGTCGAGCTCGCGGACGACGGCCAGGGCCTGGCTGGCGAACGCCTCGTTGAGCTCGAACAGCCCGATGTCGTCCTTCGAAAGCCCCACCTGCCGGAGCACCTTCGGGATGGACTCCACGGGGCCGATGCCCATGATCTCCGGCGCCACGCCGGCCACGGCGAAGCCGAGCATCCGCGCCATCGGCGTCGCGCCCGTCTCCTCGACGAGCCGTTTGCTCATCACGACACTGAAGGCGGCGCCGTCGTTCATCTGCGACGAGTTGCCGGCCGTCACGGAGCCGCCCTGCTTGAACGCGGGCTTGAGCTTCGCCAGCGCCTCCAGCGAGGTGTCGGCGCGCGGCCCTTCGTCGACGGCGTGCTCGAACGCGACGGTCTTCGCCGAGCGGCTCTCGGCGTCGTAGTGGACCTCGCTCACGGGGACGGGCACGATCTCCTCCTCGAACCGCCCGGCCTCGATGGCCGCGACGGCGCGCTGGTGGCTCTGGAGGGCGAAGGCGTCCTGATCCTCGCGGCTGATGCCGTACCGGTCGGCCACGTTCTCGGCCGTGATGCCCATCGAGGAGTAGTGCTCCGGCTTCTCCTCGGCGAGGTCGGGGTCGGGCGCGAAGTAGAACCCGCCCATCGGCACCTGGCTCATGCACTCGACGCCGCCGGCCACGACGCAGTCGGCCTGGCCGATGGTGACGCTGCCCACGGCCTGGGCGATGGTCTGGAGGCCGGAGGAGCAGAACCGGTTGACGGTGACGCCGGGGACGGAGTTCGGCAGGCCGGCCTTCTGCACGATGGCGCGGGCCATGTTCATCCCCTGCGGCCCCTCGGGGAAGGCGCACCCGACGATGACGTCGTCTACGAGGCGGGGGTCGAACCCGCCCAGACGGTTGAGCGCGCCCGTGACGGCGACGGCCCCGAGGTCGACGGGGTGGACGTTCCGGAGCGCTCCGCGCCGCGCCTTCCCGACGGGCGTGCGGACGGAGGCGACGATGTAGGCTTCGTTGAGTTGCATGGCGTGGTCCGTAGTCAGGGGTCCATGGCCGGTTGTCGTCGCAGCCGCTACGGACCACGGACGACCGGCGGCGGACTAATTCCGAAGCGGCTTGTTGGTCGTGAGGATGCTCTGGATGCGGGCCTGCGTCTTCGCCTCGCCGAGGAGGGAAAGGAACGCCTCGCGCTCGAGCTCCAGCAGGTAGTCCTCGTGGACCTCGGCCGGCTCGGTGAGGGCGCCGCCGGTCATCACCCAGGCCAGCTTGCTGGCGAGGTGGTGGTCGTAGGCGGAGATGTACGACCCTGCCTCGAACTGGTGCAGCGCGATCTCGAACTGGGCGCGCCCCTGCGCGCCGAGCACGGGGATGTGCGTGCGCACCGGCGGCGGCAGGTACCCCTCCTCGCTGAGCCGGACGACCTCGGTCTTGGCGACGTGGAACCGCCGCTCGGCGTTCATCACGACGACGGCCTCGGGCGGGAGGAGGCGCATCTCCTTCGCCATCACGGCGCTCGTCGCCACCTTCGCCATCGCGATGGTCTCGAAGGCCTGGCGGAGGAACGGCTGGATCTCGCTCGGACGGTCCGCGTTCGCCGCCGCCTCGGCGGCCTTCGCCGTCATCATCATCGTGCCGCCGCCGGCCGGGATGAGCCCGACGCCCAGCTCGACGAGGCCGATGTACGTCTCGGCCGCCGCGACGGGGTGCGGGCACGCCATCGTCATCTCGCAGCCGCCGCCGAGCACGCGCTGGTGCGTCGTCACGACGACGGGCTTGGTGGCGTAGCGGACCCGCAAGACCGTCCGCTGAAAGCCCTCGATGAACGGCGCGATGGCGGCCGGGCCGTCGCCCATCGCCATGCCCATGACGACCTCGCCGAGGTTGGCGCCGACGGAGAAGTTGCCGCCCTCGTTGCCGATCACCATCCCGCGCAGGTCGCGGTCGTTCTCGACCTTCTCGATGGCCGTCACGAGCCCCTCCATGACCTGCTGGCCGAGGCTGTTGGCCTTGGAGCGGAACTCGTAGAGGGCGACGCCGTCGCCGAGGTCGAGGAGGGCGGCCTCGTCGTTCTTCCAGAGCGTCTTGCGCTCGTCGCGTTGGATGAGCGCGAGGCCCCACTCGTCGGCGGGCTTCGGATCGGGGCGGTAGGCGCCCGCCTCGGGCACCCAGACCTCGCGCTCGCCGGCGGCTTCGCGGTAGAGGCCGGTCTCGGGCACGTCGTCCACCCAGCCGGGCAGCGCGATGCCGTCGTCCTTCATGCGGTCGCGGACGCGGGCGAAGCCGAGGGCGTCCCACGTCCGGAACGGCCCCATCTCCCAGCCGAACCCCCACTCGACGGCCTTGTCGATGTCGGCGGGCGAGTCGGCGATCTCGGGGATGCGGCGGGCGGCGTAGCCGAGGAGGTCGAGCGTGGTGGCGCGGAAGAACCGGCCGGCGCGGCCGTCGTCCTCGTAGAGCGCGTTGAGGCGGGCCGGCAGATCGCCCGCGCGCTGGAAGGCCGACACGTCGAGGTCGCTCTCCTTCGGCGCGGCGTAGGCCATCGTCTCCGGGTCGAGGGAGAGGATGGCCCCGCCCTCCTTCTTGTAGAACCCGGCGCCGGACTTCTGGCCGAGCCGCTTCTCGTCGACGAGCCGGGCCAGCACGTCGGGCGTCCGGAACCGCTCGCGGCTCTCGTCCTCCGGAACCCCCTCGTAGAGGTTCTCGGTGACGTGCCGGAGCGTGTCGAGGCCGACGACGTCGGCCGTGCGGAACGTGGCGCTCTTGGGGTGGCCGACGAGCGTGCCCGTGAGCTGGTCGATCTCCTCGATGGAGTACTCGCCGCTCGTGAAGGGCTCGATGGCGCCCATGATGCCGTAGATCCCGATGCGGTTGCCGATGAAGTTCGGCGTGTCCTTGGCCACCACGACGCCCTTGCCGAGGTGGACGCGGGCGAAGTGCGAGACGCGTTCGACGACCTCGGGGTCGGTGTCGGGCGTCGGGATGACCTCGAAGAGCTTGAGGTAGCGCGGCGGGTTGAAGAAGTGAGTGCCGAGGAAGCGGCGGCGGAAGGCGTCCGAGCGGCCCTCGGCGATCTCGTGGATGGGCAGGCCCGAGGTGTTGGTCGAGACGACGGCGTCCTCGCGGGCGTGCTCCTCGATGCGCGCCATCACGTCGCGCTTGACGCCGAGGCGCTCGACGACGACCTCGATCACCCAGTCCGCCTCGGCGATGCGCGCGAAGTCCTCGTCGAAGTTGCCGAGCGTGATCCGCTTCTGGACGGAGGCGGCGAAGAACGGGTCGGGGTTCCACTTCGTCGCCTGCTTGAAGGCGGCCTCGACGATGTCGTTCGGCGCCCCCTCCCTGCCGATGGCCTCGGGCGTGACGTCGAGGAGGAGGACGTGGAGGCCGGCATTGGCGAGGTGCGCGGCGATCTGGCTGCCCATCACGCCGGCGCCGAGGACGGCGGCCGTCTTGAAGGGCTTCCGGGCCTGTGCGTTCGGCGCCGCGCCGTCGGACCGGGGCCGGGTGAGCGTCGGGGTTTCCATGGAGCGGAGGGGCTGAAGGGTCGGAGGGGTTAACGCTGTTAAGGTGCCACGGTTGCCGCGCCGTGTCAAGACGGAAAAAGGCGCGCGGGGCCTCGCCGTTGTAGGCCCCGCGCGCGCAACGGTTTCTTGGGGTCCGGTGGCCGAACGGCTCACACGGCCGCCACCTCCTTGCCCGGCGGCGCCGCGGCGGCGTACATCGCCTCGATGTCTTTGTCGAAGGCCTCGTTCACCTTCCGGCGGATCACCTTCATCGTCGGCGTGAGCAGCTCGTTCTCGACGGTCATCGGCGTGGGCACGAGGTGGAACCGCTTGACCTGGCTCCAGGGGTCCATCCCCTCGTTGGCCTCGGCCACGAGCGCCTCGAACTTGGCGCGGACGCGCTCGTCGGCCAGCAGCGCCGCGTCGGGCTGCTCGGCGTCGATGCCCTTGTCCTTCGCCCAGCCGCGCAGCACCTCCATGTTGGGGAAGAGCAGCGCGGAGCAGAACTTCTGGGAGTGGCCCAGGACGACGGCCTGCTCGACGAGCGGGTCCTCGGTGAGCCGGTTCTCGATGGGCTGCGGGATGACGTACTTGCCCGTGGAGAGCTTGAAGAGCGCCTTCTTGCGGTCGGTGATGCGGAGGTAGCCCTCGGCGGTGAACTCCCCGATGTCCCCGGTGTGGAACCAGCCGTCGTCGTCCATGACCTCGGCGGTGGCCTCGGGGTTCTTGTAGTAGCCGAGCATGACGTGCGGCCCGCGCGTGAGGATCTCGCCGTCCTCGGCCACGGCCACCTCCACGCCCGCGATGGGCGGGCCGACGGTGCCGGCGCGGTTCTTCCCGGGCAGGTTCACCGTGATGACGGGGCTCGTCTCGGTGAGCCCGTAGCCCTGGTACACGGGGATGCCGAAGGCGTTGAACGAGTTGGCGAGGTCCGGCCGGAGCGCCGCGCCGCCGACGGCGACGGCCTTGACGCGGGTGAGGCCGAGGCGCTCGCGGAGCTTGGAGTAGACGAGCTTGTCGGCCAGGCCGCGCTGCCAGCCGGGGAGGCCGCCGCCCTCCTTCGCGAGGTCGTACCTCGCCGCGAGGCCGAGCGCCCAAGTGCCGATGAGGTGCTTGAGGCCGCTGCTCTCGCGGATGCCGAGCAGCACCTTGTCGTAGACCTTCTCCAGCACGCGCGGGACCGAGGCGAACATGGTCGGCCTCACCTCGGCGAGGTGAGCGACGATCTGGTCCGGGTTGGAGTAGTAGACGCACTGCCCCCACGCCACGCTGGCGAACTGGAGCATCCGCGCGAAGATGTGCGTCAGCGGGAGGAACGTGACGACGTGCTCCTCCTGGTGGCCGAGGATGTGGATGCCGGAGAACGCGGCGTACACGTTCGACGAGATGTTCTCGTGGGAGAGCATCACGCCCTTGGGGAGCCCCGTCGTGCCGCTGGTGTAGATGAGCGTGGCGAGGCCGCGCGGATCGATCCGGTCCCGCAGCGTGCGGGGCTCGTCCGGGTTCTGGGCGCGGCGCTCGCGGCCCCTCGCGCGGAGCGCGTCGAGCGTGTGGAGGTCGACGCCGTCGGGCAGGCCGGCCCCGGCGCCGGTGCCCTCGGCCAGAATGACGAGGCGGACGTCGGTCTCGCCGATCCACGCGGCCATCTCCCGGAGCATCGTCTCGTTCGAGACGAACATCGCCTTCGCCTCGCTGTGCTGCGTCACGTAGACGAGGTTCTCCTGCGCGTAGGTGACGTAGAGCGGGACGTTGACGATGCCCGCGATGAGGCACCCGAAGTCCGCCATCGAGAAGTAGAGGTCGCTCTCCATGAAGAAGGCGGCGCGGTCCTCGCGCTCCAGGCCGAGGGCGAGGAGGCCGAGGGCGACCTCGTCGGCGGCGTCGCGGAACTCGGCGTTGGAGAGGGTGAGCCAGCCGCCGCCCGCCTTCGGCTGGTTGAACGCCTTCGGGTTGGGGTACTTCTCGACGGCCTCGTCGAGGAGGTCGGGCAGCGTCTTGCCGAGGACGACGTCGCCGTGACCGGGCGGTGCGGTGCGGATGTCGAGCGCCATGGTGCGAGGGGTTCAGGGAAGGGAGCGCGGCGGGGGCTGTGAAGATACGCCGAAGCGCCCCGTTCGGAGCCTCCACCCCGCCCGGCGCTCCGCGTTCCTCCCGGGCCGCGCCGTACCTCAGGCCGCCGTCGTCGCGCCGAGGCGGAAGCCGTCGATGGCGTGCCGGATGGCGGCGTCCACGAACGCCTCGTCGGCGATCTTCACGTCCACGCGCTCGGCCAGCAGGAGCGAGACGAGCCCGTGCATCGCCGTCCACAGCACGTGGGCGCCGACGTCGGGGTTGTCCACGGCGAAGAGCCCCTGCTCGACGCCGTCGGCGAGGGCGCGCGCCTGCAGCTCCAGGTTGCGCCGCGCCCGGCGGTAGTGCTCGACGGGGTAGCGCGCCATCCGCTCCGGGTGGAGCTGGAACATCACCTGGTAGTACTCCGGGTTGTCGAGCGCGAAGCGGACGTACGCCCGCGCGATGGCCTCCAGCCGGGCGGCGGGGTCGGGTCCGGCCGCCTCGTCGGCCGCCGCGAGGCGGTCGTAGAGCCGCGTCATCCCCTCGTCGATGAGCGCGTGGATGAGGGCGTCCTTGCCGTCGAAGTGGAGGTAGATGCTCGTGGCGCTGCACCCGACGGCCCGGCCGATCTTGCGCATCGAGAGCTGGTTGTAGCCCTCCTCCACGAGGAGGTGGCGCGCCTGGTCGAGGATGGCGCGGCGGAGGTCGGAGCCGTTGGGGCGGGCGTCGGGCATGCGGGCGGGCGAAGGGCCGGCGCTTCGAGGTGAGACGCGGCGCTCGGCAGGGGCGTCCAATATATTCCGGCCGCCTTTCGGTTCCGCCCGCCTCCATGACCCTCCCTCCCCTCCCGGGCCTCGACCCCGACGACGTCCCCGGCCTCCCGCCCGTCGCCCGCCGCTTCTGCCGCTACGTCCGCCTCGACACCCGGTCGGACCCGGACAGCGAGGCGTTTCCCTCGACCGAGAAGCAGAAGGACCTGGGCCGTCTCCTCGTCGAGGAGCTCGTCGCGATGGGCGCCGACGACGTGGAGATGGACACCTGGGGCTACGTCTTCGCCACGCTCCCCGCGCCCCTCCCCGCCGAGGAGGCCGCCCGCCTCCCCACCGTCGGCCTCGTGGCGCACGTGGACACGTCGCCGGACGCGCCCGGCGCGAACGTCCGCCCCCGCCTCCACCCCGACTACGACGGCCGCCCCCTCGCGCTCGCCGAGGGCGCCGTCCTCGACCCCCAACGCCAGCCTGCGCTCCTCCGACACGTCGGCCAGACGCTCATCACGAGCGACGGCACGACGCTGCTGGGCTCGGACGACAAGGCGGGCGTGGCCGTCATCATGCAGCTGGCGGAGGACCTGCTGGCCGACGAGCGCGCCTCGGCCGAGCAGGGCGTCCGCCCCGCGCTGCGCCCGGCGCTCCGCCTGCTGTTCACGCCGGACGAGGAGATCGGCAAGGGCACCGACAAGCTCGACCTCGGCCGCTTCGGCGCCGACGTGGCCTACACGCTCGACGGCAGCGGCACCGACCGCCTCAACGTCGAGACGTTCAACGCGGCCGAGGCGGTGCTGACGGTCGAGGGCGTCGGCGTCCACCCGGGCTATGCGAAGGGCGTGCTGGTGGACGCCGTGCGGATCGCGGCACAGTTCGTCGCGGCCCTCCCGCCCGACGAAGCGCCCGAGACGACGGACGGCCGCGAGGGCTACTACTACCCCCATTCGTTCGAGGGCGACACCGTCCGCGCCGTCGTCAAGGTGCTCCTCCGCGACTTCGAGGACGACGGGATGGCCCGCCGCAAGGCGTTCGTCCGGCGCCTCGCCGCCGACCTCGCCGCCCAGCACCCGAAGGCGACGGTCACGCTGGCGATCCGCGATAGCTACCGCAACATGCTCCGGTACATCGAGGCGACGGACCCGCGCGTGGTCGAGGTGGCCGTCGAGGCGGCGTGGGCGATGGGCTTCGAGCCCGAGATGGAACTCGTCCGGGGCGGCACGGACGGCGCGCGACTCTCCGAAAAGGGCATCCCGACGCCCAACGTGTTCACCGGCGGCTACGACTTCCACAGCCGGTTCGAGTGGAACACGGTCGAAAACCTGGAGCGGTCGCTGGCGTACGCCCACACACTCGTCCGCACCTGGGGCGAGCAGGTTGAGAAAGGGAGAGAGGGCGAGAGGGTGAACGGGGGATGATCAACCCCGGCCCCGTCTCCCTTTCCCCCTACCCCCTTTCACCCTCTCCCGAAGCATGCGTCCCCTCCCGCCCCGCCGCACCCGCCGGTTCGTCGTCGTCCTGGTCGCCGTGATGCTCGGCCTGGCCCTGCTGGCGACGTTCCTGATCACGCGCGGCTGGCAGGACGAGACGCTTCAGGAGCAGGTGCGCGAGATGGAGGAGTGGCACGAGTCGCGCTGAGCCCGCCAACGGCTGTCGCCTCGCTACTACTGCCGGGGCACTCGGACGACGTACCGAGGCAGGCCGACCCGACGCCTGCGTGCCGGCTCAGCGACCGGTCAGCCCTTCGAGCGGGCGTGACGAGTGGAACACCGTCAGAATGTCCACCTCGGCGTCGTCGGCTGTCACGACGTAGACGATGCGGTAGCCACGGTAAATCAACTCGCGGATGGCCTCGTCGCCGACTTCCGGCACCATGCGGCCCGACCTCGGAAACGATTCCAGCCGCCTCACCACCCTCGTAATCTCGCCGGCCAAGAGCTTTCCGTAGCCGGGAGCATCGTGGAAGTAGTCCCGAATGGCTTCGAGATCGCTCTCCGCACCGGGCATCCACCTCACTCGGGCCATGACCGTACGCGGGCTTCCATTTCCTCTTGACCGATGCCCTCCCCACGCTTCGATTCGTCGAGCCCCTGTTGGATGCGATGGAGGAAGAGCAGGCGCTCGATGGCGTCCAAGAGGGTGGCGTCGTCCGGAAGCTCCTGAACGGCCTTAACGATGCGTTCTTTAGTGATCGTTTCCATGAGCCTCGGAGGTGAGTGCAGCGCAAGGTACAGCACCCCGGGACGGCGCGTTCCACCCCCGATGCACCTTCGTCCGGTACCCGTTCCCTCCTGTTCGGCCTCGCCGTCGTGGCAACGGTGCTCATCACGCGCGGCTGGCAAGACGAGGCGCTGCAAGAGCAGGTGCGCGAGATGGAGGAGTGGCACGAGTCGCGCGGCGAGTAGGCAGCGGGTAGGATCGGCGCTTCCGCGCTACCGCTGCACGGTCACGACGGCGGCCTCGCCGCCCGTGCGTACGACGTACACCCCCGGCGCCAGCCCCGATACGTCCGCCTCGATCACGCCGCCGACCCTGCCGCCGAGGCGGAGGTGGAGAGCTTCCCGGCCAAGCACGTCGTAGAGCACGGCCTCGCCTGCGCTCGTTGCTACGTGAAGCACACGAAAGGCCGGGTTGGGCCACACCCGCAGGGTCGCCTCCGCCTCCCCGGGCGCCTCGGCGGGCTCGCTCCCCACCGGCACCACCTGCCCCGTCGTCCGGTAGACGCCCCAATGGGGGTCCGGCGTCCCCGTCCCCGTCAGCGCGGCGTACAGGCGGCCGTCCGGGCCGACGATCACCGCGTTGATGCGCACGCTCTCCGGACCGTCGTAGACTCGCCCCAGCGCCTCCCACGTCTGCCCCACATCGAAGCTGCGGTGGACCTCCCCCGTCAGCCGGCCCACCGCGTAGAAGACGCCCGCCGGAGCGGAGCCTCCTCCTACCCCTACGAGGTGGGCGGATGTGGGGACGATACCGACGCGGGTCCACGTCGCGCCGTCCGCCGACGCCCACAGCCCGAACCCCGGCTCGGGGTCCTCGATCCGCGCGTAGAGCACGCCGTCCTGCGCCGTGATGAGGGAGGCGCCCCGGTAGACGAAGTCGGCCCAGAGGTTGGAGAGGCCCCACGTGGCGCCCCGGTCGTCGGAGTAGACCATGCCGCCGAGGCAGCCGGCCACGAGGCGGCCAGTATGCGGGCCGGCGCGGAGCTCGGCGAACGCGCCGCACTCGTGGTTCGTGGTGGAGGTTTCGAGCCCGTCTGCGCGGTGCCAGGTGGCGCCGCGGTCGTGGGAGTAGCCGAGGCCGGTGGAGTCGCGGATCCCCGTCAGGAGCGCGCCGCGGTTGGGGCCATCGAGGGCCGAGGCGAACAACTCGCCCCCTTTCGTAAAGACAACGGGCCATGATTGTCCTCCGTCAGTAGAACGATATATAACCGCACCGCTTGCGGCTAATAATGAGTCTGCCGTGAGTGCTTTGAGATGCTCCGAGCCCGGATTCTCGCTGACGCCCCGTAGCGAACTCGATTCTGGGTCAAAAGTGTACAACGAGTCACTTTCGAGAACATAAACGATATTTTCAGAACCATTCTCAAGATCACGAGGTACGAGTGGTGTGCCGATCATCATCCAATCCAACTCGACAGGCTGCTCCAGAGCACACGGAGCAATAGGACCGGGGAGGACGAGCCCCCCCAGTCCCATCGCCGTCACCATCAGACGTCTAAGTAACCGGGGCATGGCGAGCACTCATTTCAGGAGCATGACCCGTTGTGTGCGACTACCCCTCGCGCCGCCGTCGAGTTCTACGTCGGCCCGGACCACGTAGAGCCCCGTGGCTAGCCGGCTCCCGTCAAGCGTCGCGGTGTGGTAGCCGGCGTCACGGCGCTCGTTCAGGAGCACCGCTACCCGGCGGCCCAGCAGGTCGTACACGGTGAGCGTCACGTGCCCGCCCTGGCCTAACTCGAACGGGATCACAGCTATGGGATTGAAGGGGTTGGGATAGGCATTCGCCATTCGGAGTGCATCGGCAGCCGCTGCGGAGGACGCAGCCTGCGCGGCAGCGTGGCGTTCCGCACTCGCGCCCCGTGCTGATCCAGCGCTCCAGCCGGCAGACGCGACGAGTATTTGGGCGTCCTCGGTCAGCCCCCCATCGGGCCAGCCGGCCTGCAACTCGGAGAGGGCCGCGAGGGCCGCGGCCTCGTCGGCGTCCCCGACGGCGATCCGGACCAGGGTGGAGAGCGCGTAGAGAGCGTGCTCGGTCCTGCGTAGTCGGCCGCCAGCGTAGCCGCCGCAGAGCGGGCCTCGCTCGTCAGCCCGCGCGCCAACTGGGCCGTCGCGAGCGCCTGGAGGGCCCACGGCCGACGGGGGCTACCCTGCCCACCGGCGAACGCCGTCAGCACGTCGGCCGTCGCCGGGTCGTCCCGCTCGCCGAGGAAGTGCGTGGCCGTCGCAAAAGCGAGCGAGCGGTCTTCCTCCGTCGCCGCCGCCGCGAGGGCTGCCCGCAGCAGACCGAAGGCGGCGGGGTGATCGCCCTGCGAAGCGAGGTCGTACGCTTCGAGCACGGCCTGCTTGACCGCCGAGCGGTCCTCTCTGAGCTGCCCGCCCGCCGGTAGCTCGACGTGAGCGAGGGGCGCCCCAGCCTCCCGCGCAGCGGGCGGCGTCTGCCGGAGCGGCTGCACCTCGATGACGCTGCTGCCGTCTTCGTCGAGGCCGTGCTGCGTTTCGAGGAGGATGGGGTTCCCGAAGACGTCTTCGCCCCAGAAGTTCCACTCGGCGTTCAGCACACTGGCGACGGACGCCTTCGCGTCGAACGGCGCGTTGCCGCCCCCGTCCTGGTAGTGGTCTTCGATGACGTTGTTGCACCAGTCCCCACACTGACCACTTGTGTAGACCCCCGCCTGCACGACGGAGTACGTCTGCGCATTGATGCCGCCGCCCTCATTCCCAGAAATGGTCGTCACAGCGTCCGGATCATCGTGGGTGTACCGGTCGAAGAACACGGCCGCGTAGTCCTGGGCATCGACGCCAACGCCCCCGTTGTTGCGAACGTTGGCATCGTGCAGATAGGCGAAGCTGGCCGTGCCTCTAGCAAGGATGCCCGCTTGGCCGTTTTCCTGGATCAAAGCTCCGTTCTCAATTAGGACGGATCCCCCGTTCACAACAGCGACGCCTGCTCCTGAGTTGAGTTCGATCCGGCTCTCAACTCCGCTTCCGTTGGATGTCACAACGACTGGATCGAGCGAGTACCCGCTAGCCACCCGGAGACCGATCACCTCGTTGTTGCTGATGGTGACGCCCTTCAGGGTCAGCGCAGCGCTCCCGTGGGTGGAGACGGCCGCCTGACCTCTCTGGGACAGAACGGGTTGCACCTCCTCCACCGTCACGTCTATCAGCGTACCGCTGGAACCGTCGGCGAAGGCGATGCCGTCCCAGCCCTGCCCGGCGCTCGCTTCGGTGAAGGTGCTCCACTCCCCGTCGAGCACGCCGCTCACGAGCACGCCCTCGCCCTGCGCGAACGTGAACGTGCGGAGGGAGTCCGCCCACACCTCGCCCGAGGCCTCCACCTCCAGGCTCCCCGTCAGCGCCGTCGTGTACCCGCCGTCGCCCGTGGGGTAGACGAGGTGCGAGTGGGCCACCGTCGGGGCCGGCACCGTCGGCGTGGAGTCGAGCGTGAACCGGACGACGTAGCTGTCGTCGAGGTTGCTGCTGTTGTTGCCCACGATGACGAGGTCGCCGCTCTCGTCCTCGGCGATGTCAAGGACGAACGCCCGCGGGTTCATCCCGGCCGCCGGATCGACCGCGCACGCGACGATGCGGAAGCCCCCGTCCGGCCGCTCTACGACGTCCCAGGCGATGTCGCTCGCTTTTTGCTCCTGAGGGTCGCCCGGGAAGTGGTCGTTGGGGTTGCTCATCCGCCCGTAGGAGTACTGCCACTCCTTGTTGCCGTCGTGGTCGAACTTCACCGCCATCATCACGCGGATCCGGGCGTCGTTGGGCCAACAATCAAGCTCGATGCCGGGGGCCCGCCGAGGCCGGATCGGGCGGGTTGTAGTTGACGAGGTCCCGGTCCCGCGTGAAGCCGACGGCGAGAAACCCGCCGCCGGAGGTGTTCTCGACGCGCCAGAACGTCCCCTCGAGCCCCGCGTCGCGGTACCACTCCACTTCGCCCCCGGGGCCGATCTTGGCGATGGTGGCGAAGCCGCAGCCGTAATCACCGATGCATTCGACGCACGAGGTGCTGGTGACGCCGGGGTACGTGCTGTAGCCCGCGGCCACGTAGCCGTCGGCCACGCCGGTCGCGGTCTTGCTCTCGGTGATGGAGTAGAACCAGTCCTCGCCGGAGCCGGTCTGCGTCTGGGGGTTGCCGTCGGGGTCCACACCATCCCACGCGGCGAGCTCCCAGAGCACGTTCACGTTGGGGACGAGCTGGGCGAGCGCCTGCGGCGAGATCCAGAGGAGGAACGCCGTGAGAAGGGCGAGGCGAGAAAGGAGGTGGTTCATGGTGCTACCCCAGCAAAGCTGTGTGCGACGGAAAGAAGGAGCACCGAGAGCGTAGGAGATAGGGGCCAAGCCTGCAAGGAGGGCACAGGAAATGACCCAGGCCGGACGCCGAGCGCAGCGTCGCCGCTCAACATACGGCGCGAGGCCAAACGCGAAGAGCCCCGGCCGCCTGGGTGGCAGCCGGGGCTCTCCTTTTCCGTTCTCGCGTCCGATCAGCCGAGGCGGCGGTTGATCTCGGCGAGGGTGTCCGGGTCGGCCTCGGGCATCGTGGCAGCGCCGTCGCCGTCGTCGAAGCCGAAGGCCTCGGAGGCCGCCTGCAGCGCCTCGAGCTCCTTCTTCGAGCCGACGACGATGTCGCGGAACTGGCGCTGGCCGGTGCCCGCCGGGACGAGGTGCCCGACGATCACGTTCTCCTTGAGGCCGAGGAGGTGGTCCGTCTTGGCCGAGATGGCCGCGTCGGTGAGCACCTTCGTCGTCTCCTGGAAAGAGGCGGCCGAGATGAACGAGTCCGTCGCGAGGGCGGCCTGCGTGATGCCCAGCAGCACGGGCTCGGCCACGGCCGGCTCGGCCTCGCGGACCTCGGCGGGGCGCTTGTCCTGCCGCTTCATCTCGGAGTTGACCTCGCGGAGCTGGCGCCGCGTGACCGTCGCCCCGATGCGGAGGCCGGAGTCGCCCGGGTCCGTCACGACGAACTGGTCATAGAGGTCGTCGTTGGCGCGGTCGAGCGCGAAGCGGTCCACGAGTTCCTCCTCCAGGAAGGTGGTGTCGCCCGGGTCGGTGACCTTCACCTTCTGCATCATCTGCCGGACGATGGTCTCGATGTGCTTGTCGTTGATGGTCACGCCCTGGAGGCGGTAGACCTCCTGCACCTCGTTGACGAGGTACTCCTGGACGGCCGTCGGGCCCTGGATGGCGAGGATGTCCTGCGGCGAGATCTGCCCGTCGGAGAGCGCCTCGCCCGCGCGGACGAAGTCGTTTTCGTGGACGAGCAGGTGCTTCGAGAGCGGGACGAGGTACGTCCGCTCGACCTCGCCGTCGCGGGAGGTGACGATGACCTCCTGGCTGCCGCGCTTGCGGCCGCCGAAGGAGACGACGCCGTCGATCTCGGAGACCACGGCCGGGTCGGTCGGCTGGCGCGCCTCGAACAGCTCGATCACGCGCGGGAGGCCGCCGGTGATGTCGCGCGTCTTGGCGCTCTGGCGCGGGAGCTTGGCGAGGATCTGCCCCGCCTGCACCTCGTCGCCCTCGTCCACCTGCAGGCGGGCGCGGACGGGCATGGTGTACTCCTTCGTCCCGCTCTTCGTCTTGATCACGAGGGCGGGCGTGAGGTTGCGCTCGCGCGTCTCGGTGATGACCTTCTCGCGGAAGCCGGTCTGCTCGTCGGACTCCTCGCGGTAGGTCGTCCCCTCGATCACGTCCTGGAACCGGACCGTGCCCTCGACCTCGGAGACGATGACGGAGTTGTACGGGTCCCAGGAGGCCAGCACGGCGCCCTTCTCGACCATCTCGCCCTCGGCCACCATGACCTCGGCGCCGTAGGGGACGGTGTAGGCGATGAGCTGGCGGTCCTCCTCGTCCACCACGCGGATCTCGCCCGAGCGGCCGAGCACGACGGTCTTCGTCTCCTCGCCGCCCACGAACTCGACGGTGCGGAGGTTGTCGTACTCGATGCGGCCGGCGAACTTCGTCACGAGCGTGGACTCGGCGGAGATGCGGGAGGCCGTGCCGCCGATGTGGAACGTCCGCAGCGTGAGCTGCGTGCCGGGCTCGCCGATGGACTGCGCCGCGATGACGCCGACGGCCTCGCCCGCCTCCACGAGGCGGCCGTTGGCGAGGTTGCGGCCGTAGCAGAGCGCGCAGACGCCGCGCGGCGCCTCGCAGGCGAGCACGGACCGGATCTCGACCGTCTCGATGGAGGTCTGCGCGATGCGCGCGGCGACCTCCTCGGTGATGACCTCGTTGGAGGCCACGAGCACCTCGTCCGTGCGCGGGTCGCGCACGTCGTGGACGGAGACGCGGCCGAGGATGCGGTCGGCCAGCGGCTCGACGATGTCCTCGTTGTCCTTGAGCGCCTCCATGCGCACGCCGCGGAGCGTGCCGCAGTCGTGCATCGTCACGGTCACGTCCTGCGCCACGTCCACGAGGCGGCGCGTGAGATAGCCGGCGTCGGCCGTCTTGAGGGCCGTGTCGGCGAGGCCCTTGCGGGCGCCGTGCGTGGAGATGAAGTACTCGAGGACGGAGAGGCCCTCCTTGAAGTTGGACTTGATCGGGTTCTCGATGATCTCGCCGGCCGAGCCGGTGAGGCTCTTCTGCGGCTTGGCCATCAGCCCGCGCATGCCGCCGAGCTGGCGGATCTGCTCGCGCGAGCCTCGGGCGCCCGAGTCGGCCATCATGTAGATGGCGTTGAAGCCCTGCTCGTCGTTCTTGAGCGTGTCGTAGAGCACGTTCGAGACGCGGTTGTTCGTCCGCGTCCACACGTCGATGACCTGGTTGTAGCGCTCGGACTCCGTGATGAAGCCGGACTCGTACTGCTCGCGGATGGAGGCGACCTCCTGGTCCGCCTTCTCGATCAGCTCGTACTTCGCCTCGGGCACGACGATGTCGGCCAGCGAGAAGCTGAGGCCGCCGGTCATGGCGCGGTTGAAGCCGAGGTCCTTGACGGCGTCGAGGAAGGCGGCCGTCTGCGGGAAGTCGGTCGTCTTGACGACGTGGCCGATGATGGGCCGGAGGTTCTTCTTGGTGAGCACCTCGTTGATGTAGCCGGCGGCCTCGGGCACGATCTCGTTGAAGAGCGCCTTGCCGACGGTCGTCTCGATGACCTCACCGGGCTGGTGCTTGCCGTCCATCGTCGGGCGCTGGAGGCGGAGCTGGATCTTGGCGTGGAGGGCCACGACGCCCTGGTCGTAGGCCTGGCGCACCTCCTTGATGGAGCCGAAGCGCATGCCCTCGCCGCGCGCGCCCTCGCGGCTCTTCGTGAGGTAGTACATCCCGAGCACCATGTCCTGGCTCGGCACGGCGATGGGGCCGCCGTGCGCCGGGCTGAGGATGTTGTGGCTCGAGAGCATGAGGATCTGCGCCTCCAGGATGGCGTCCTGCGAGAGCGGCACGTGGACGGCCATCTGGTCGCCGTCGAAGTCGGCGTTGAAGGCCGTCGTCACGAGCGGGTGCAGGCGGATGGCCTTGCCCTCGATGAGGACCGGCTGGAAGGCCTGGATGCCGAGGCGGTGGAGCGTCGGGGCGCGGTTGAGGAGCACCGGGTGCCCGGCGATCACCTTCTCCAGGATGTCGAACACGTCGGCCGTGCGGCGGTCGACGACCTTCTTGGCGCTCTTGACCGTCTTGACGATGCCGCGCTCGATGAGCTTGCGGATGATGAACGGCTTGAAGAGCTCGACGGCCATCTCCTTCGGCAGGCCGCACTCGTGGAGCTTGAGCTCCGGCCCGACGACGATGACCGAGCGGCCGGAGTAGTCGACGCGCTTGCCGAGGAGGTTCTGGCGGAACCGGCCCTGCTTGCCCTTGAGCATGTCGCTGAGGGACTTCAGCGCGCGGTTCGAGTCCGAGCGGACGGCGTTGGCCTTGCGGGAGTTGTCGAACAGCGAGTCGACGGCCTCCTGGAGCATCCGCTTCTCGTTGCGCAGGATGACCTCGGGCGCCTTGATGTCCATCAGGCGCTTGAGGCGGTTGTTGCGGATGATGACGCGGCGGTAGAGGTCGTTGAGGTCGCTCGTGGCGAAGCGGCCGCCTTCGAGGGGGACGAGCGGGCGGAGCTCCGGCGGGATGACGGGGATCACCTTCATCACCATCCACTCCGGCTTGTTCTCCGTCTTGCGGTTGGCCTCGCGGAAGGACTCGACGATCTGGAGGCGCTTGAGCGCCTCGGCCTTGCGCTGCTGGCTCGTCTCGGTGCGGGCCTGGAAGCGGAGCTCCTGGCTGAGGCTGTCGAGGTCGAGCCGCTTGAGGAGGTCCTCGACGGCCTCGCCGCCGATCTTGGCGAGGAACTTCTCGGGGTCGTCGTCGGGCAGCCGGTTGTTGTCCTCGCGGATGCGGTAGAGGACGTCGAAGTACTCGTCCTCGGTGAGGAGCTGGTTCGGCTGGATGCCGAGGGCCGCCGCGCCGCCGGGGTTGATGACGATGTAGTTCTCGTAGTAGATGATCTTGTCGAGGTCCTTCGACTTGACCCCGAGGAGGGCGGCGATCTTGTTCGGCAGGCTCTTGAAGTACCAGATGTGGACCACCGGCACGCTGAGCGTGATGTGGCCCATGCGCTCGCGGCGCACCGCCTTCTGCGTCACCTCGACGCCGCAGCGGTCGCAGATGATGCCCTTGTAGCGGATCCGCTTGTACTTGCCGCAGTGGCACTCCCAGTCCTTGACCGGGCCGAAGATCTTCTCGCAGAACAGGCCGTCCTTCTCCGGCTTGAACGACCGGTAGTTGATGGTCTCGGGCTTGAGCACCTCCCCGTACGACCGCTCCAGGATGGCCTCGGGCGAGGAGAGGCTGACGGTGATCGAGTTGTAGTACTTCTTCGGAGCGGGCTGGGCCGCCTTCATGCCGAATGCCATGGGTATATCGGGGGATTTGATGATCGGGTCATCGGGTCATCGGGGGCGGGTCAGCGGGCGACGGGCCCTAGCCCGATGGTCCGCTGACCCGATCTCCCGATGACTCAATCAATCCTGACTTCGAGGCCGAGGCCCTGGAGCTCGCGGACGAGGACGTTGAAGCTCTCGGGCACGTTCGGCTCGGGGATGTTGTCCCCCTTGACGATGGCCTCGTAGGCCTTCGAGCGGCCCTGCACGTCGTCGGACTTCACGGTGAGCAGCTCGCGGAGCACGTTGGAGGCGCCGTAGGCGTAGAGCGCCCACACCTCCATCTCGCCGAAGCGCTGCCCGCCGAACTGCGCCTTGCCGCCGAGCGGCTGCTGCGTGATGAGCGAGTACGGCCCGATGCTCCGGGCGTGGATCTTGTCCTCGACGAGGTGGGAGAGCTTGAGCATGTAGATCTGCCCGACCGTCGTCTTCTGGTCGAACGGCTCGCCCGTCTGGCCGTCGTAGAGCTGCACGCGGCCGTCCTCGGGGAGGCCCGCCTCGCGGAGCTTCGCCTCGATGTCCTCCAGCTTGGCCCCGTCGAACGGCGCCGTGGCGTACGTCTCGCCGAGCTTGTAGCCGGCCCAGCCGAGGAGGGTCTCGAAGATCTGCCCGAGGTTCATCCGGCTCGGCACGCCGAGCGGGTTGAGCACGATGTCGACCGGCGTGCCGTCCTCCAGGAACGGCATGTCCTCCACCGGGACGATCTTGGCCACGACGCCCTTGTTGCCGTGGCGGCCGGCCATCTTGTCGCCGACCTGCAGCTTCCGCTTCTTGGCGATGTAGACCTTCGCCAGCTGGACGATGCCCGGCGGCAGCTCGTCGCCCATCTGGATGCGGTAGGTCTCCTGCTCGGCCGCGCCGGTGACCTCCTGGTGGCGGCGCTGGAAGTTGGAGAGCAGCTTCCAGACCTGCGCGTTGGTGCCGTCGTCGTCGGTGAAGGCCTGCCGGATCTTGAGCTCGGCCGGGTTCACGTCCTTGAAGGCGCGCTTGGTCAGCTTCGCCCCCTCCGAGACGACGACCGTCCCGTCGCGGAGCTCGATGGCGCTGGCGGCCTTGGCCTCCTTGACGAGGGAGAAGAACCGCTCGTAGAACGAGGTCGTCAGCGCGTCCACCTCGCGGGCGAGCTGCGCCTCGATCTCGGCGAGCCGCTTCTCCTCGGCCTTCTTCGTGACGGGGTCGGACTTCCGCCGGCTGAACAGCGCCGTGTCGATGACGACGCCGTGCATGCCGGGCTTGGCCTTGAGCGAGGCGTCCTTCACGTCGCCGGCCTTGTCGCCGAAGATGGCGCGGAGCAGCTTCTCCTCCGGCGTCGGGTCGGTCTCGCCCTTCGGCGTGATCTTGCCGACGATGATGTCGCCCGGGTTGACCTCGGCGCCGACGCGGACGATGCCGCGCTCGTCGAGGTCCTTCGTGGCCTCCTCGGAGACGTTCGGGATCTCGCGCGTGAGCTCCTCCTCGCCGCGCTTGGTGTCGCGGACCTGGTGCTCGAACTCCTCGATGTGGATCGAGGTGTAGATGTCTTCCGAGACGACGCGCTCGGAGATCACGATGGCGTCCTCGAAGTTGTACCCCTTCCACGGCATGAACGCGACGAGCACGTTCTTGCCGAGGGCGAGTTCGCCCGCCTCGGTGGAGGCGCCGTCGGCCAGCAGGTCCCCCTTCTTCACACGCTGGCCGGCCCGGACGCGCGGCTTCTGCGTGATGGAGGTGTCCTGGTTGGTCCGCCGGAACTTGATGAGGCGGTACGTCTTGACCGGCTCCTCGAAGGCCACGTCGGAGTCCTCGGCGGCCTCGTCGTAGCGGACGGTGATCTTGGTGGCGTCGACGTACTCGACGACGCCGTCGCCCTCGGCCACGATGAGCGCGCGGCTGTCGCGGGCGACGCGGCCCTCGAGGCCGGTGCCGACGATGGGCGCCTCGGGGCGGAGGAGCGGGACGGCCTGGCGCTGCATGTTCGAGCCCATGAGCGCACGGTTGGCGTCGTCGTGCTCCAGGAACGGGATGAGCGAGGCGGCCGGCGAGACGATCTGGTTCGGCGCGATGTCCATGTACTGGACCTTCTCCGGGCGGACGAGCGGGAAGTCGCCCGCGCGGCGGCAGCGCACGAACTCGTTGGTGAACGTGCCGTCCTCGTTCAGCGGGGCGTTGGCCTGCGCGATGATCACGCGGTCCTCGTCCTCGGCCGAGAGGTACTCGATCTTCTTGGTGACCTTCCCGTCCTTGACGACGCGGTAGGGCGTCTCGATGAACCCGAAGTCGTTCACGACGCCGTGCACGCAGAGGCTGGAGATGAGGCCGATGTTCGGCCCCTCCGGCGTCTCGATGGGGCAGAGCCGCCCGTAGTGCGTGTAGTGGACGTCGCGGACCTCGAACCCGGCGCGCTCGCGCGTGAGGCCGCCCGGCCCGAGCGCGCTCATGCGGCGCTTGTGGGTCAGCTCGGCCAGCGGGTTCGTCTGGTCCATGAACTGGGACAGCTGGTTCGTCCCGAAGAACGTGTTGATCACGGACGAGACGGTCCGCGCGTTGACCAGGTCCTGCGGCGTGAACTTGTCGGCGTCGCGGAGGTTCATCCGCTCCTTGATCGTGCGGGCCATGCGGGCCAGCCCGAGCGAGAACTGCTGCTGGAGCTGCTCGCCGACGGTGCGCACGCGGCGGTTGCCGAGGTGGTCGATGTCGTCCACCTGGCTCTTGCCGTTCTGGAGCTTGACCAGCTCCGTGATGATGGCGACGATGTCCTCGCGCGAGAGCGTGATGCTCCGGTTCTTGCGGTCGAGGTCGAGGCGGACGTTGATGCGGTAGCGGCCGACGTCGCCGAGGTCGTAGCGCTTGTCGGAGAAGAAGAGCCGATCGAGCACGCCGCGGGCGGTCTCGACGTCGGGCGGCTCGGTGCCGCGGAGCTGGATGTAGAGGTACTCGAGGGCCTCCTCCTCGGAGTGCGTGGGGTCCTTCTTGAGCGTGGCGAGGAGGGTGGTCATGTCGAGCCCCTCGTCGTCGTCCTCGTCCTTCTTGAGGAAGACGCGCTCGACGCCGGCCGCCTTGAGCTTGTCGTAGTCGTCCTCCTTGAGGACGTGGTCGGCCGGGAGGACGACCTCGCGCTCGCGCTCCTCGGAGATCACCTCGCCGGTGTCCTCGTCGATCACCTCGTGGGTGACCTCGACGGTGACGGCGTTGGCGAGCGTGCGGCCGACGAGGTCCTTGAAGTCCTTCTTGGTCTTGGTCGCGGCCTCGTCGGCGAGGCCGAACAGGCCGATGATGTCGGCGTCGGTGGAGTAGCCTAGGGCGCGGAGGAGCGTCGTGACCGGGAGCTTCTTCTTCCGGTCGATGTAGGCCCACATCGTGTTCGCCACGTCGGTGGAGAACTCGATCCAGGAGCCCCGGAAGGGGATCACGCGGGCGCTGTAGAGGTCGGTCCCGTTAGGGTGGACGCTCTGCCCGAAGAACACGCCGGGCGAGCGGTGGAGCTGGCTGACGATGACGCGCTCGGCCCCGTTCACGATGAACGTGCCTTTCTCGGTCATCATGGGCAGGTTGCCGAGGTAGACGTCCTGCTGGATGGCCTCCTCGGGCTCGTCCTCGTCCTCGTCCTCCTTGCTGGAGAGGCGGAGCTTGGCCTTGAGCGGGAGCGCGTAGGTGAGCCCCTGCGCGATGCACTCCTCGATGGAGTGCTTCGGCGCGTCGAGCGTGTAGTGGAGGAACTCGAGCGTGTAGCGCTCCCGGGTGTCGGTGATCGGAAAGTGTTCGTGGAAGACGGCCTCGAGGCCCTTCTTCGGATCGCGCTCCTCGGGCGCGAGGTCGGCCTGGATGAAGTCCTCGAACGACTTGAGTTGGACCTCGAGGAAGTCCGGATAGTCGAGGACGGGCTGGATCTTGGCGAACGACTGGCGGGAGGCTTCCCCGTTGACCTGGCCGTTCCGCTGGGCGCGGCGGCCCGTGTTCTTCCCGTTGGTGATGCTCAAAGCAGACCCCTTGTCGTGGTTTCGATGCGCGCGGCCCCCCGGAGGGGGAGCGCGGGACAACCGCAGGTGCGTGGTGCGCGTGATGCCTCGGTGGCCGAGGCGGGCGCCGGCCCGGCGCGGCGCCCGGCCCGCCCTTTGCTTGGGCCGGGTGCGTCCGAGGCCCTACGCCCGGTCCGGATCGGGGTTCCGACCCGGCCGGCCGCGGCCCGAGGCGTGAGGTGATCGGCCGGGAGCCCGGCCCTGAACCCCCGGAAACACGCTGGGATGGCGGATTCCGGGGTTCCGGCGTTGACGCCGCGCAACCGGTAGGTTTTCGCGAGGAAAGCCCGCCCCCGAACGCGCCGTGTACGCGCGCAGGGGCGGGCCGCTTCGCGGGGGGCAGGCGGCGGGGCCACCCGTCCCTGCCCGGTTACTTGAGCTCGACGGAGGCGCCGGCGCCTTCGAGCTTGCTCTTGATGTCCTCGGCCTCGTCCTTCGACGCGGCCTCCTTGACGGTGTTGGGCGCGCCGTCGACGAGTTCCTTGGCCTCCTTGAGGCCGAGGCCGGTGATGGCGCGGACCTCCTTGATGACGGCGATCTTGTTGCCGCCGGCGGCCGTGAGGACCACGTCGAACTCGGTCTTCTCTTCGGCGGCGGCGGCGGCACCGTCGCCACCGGCCGGGCCGGCCACGACGGCGGCAGCGGCGGCGGGCTCGATGCCGTACTCGTCCTTGAGGACGGTGAGGAGCTCGTTGGCCTCCTTGATGGTGAGGTTCACGAGGCTCTCGGCGAGGGCGTTGATGTCAGCCATGGTAGGGGGGGGTTCCTGCGGCGGTCTCGGCGCATCCGGGCCCGGAGTGGCCGTTCGGCGCTACGCCGCTGATTAAGGGATGGATGGAAGGCGGAGTGCGGAATGAGGAGTGCGGAACGGCGGGCAGGGTGCCTTCCGCACTCCGAACTCCGCACTCCCAACTGGGTCAGGCTTCGTCCTTCTCGGCGATCTCCTTGACGACGCCGGCCAGCTTGCGGCCGGGCGCCCCGAGGGCGCTGGCCACGTTGGTGATCGGCGCCATGAGCAGCCCGAGGATGTCGGCGATGAGCTCGTCCTTGCTCTTGAGGCTGGCGAGCGCGTCGAGCTGGCCCTCCCCGAAGATGGCGCCGTCGACGTAGGCCCCCTTGAACTTCGGGAGCTCCTTGTCGCGGCCTTCGAGGAACTTCTTGATGACCTTGGCCGGGCCGGCCGGGTCGTTCGTGAAGGCGACGGCCGTGGGGCCGTTGAGCTGCGCGAAGAGCTCGTCGAACCCGCCCTTCTCCTCCATCGCGCGGCGGAGCAGCGTGTTCTTGAGCACCTTGAACTGGACGTCGGCGTCGCGGAAGGCGCGGCGCAGCTTCGTCACCTCGTCCACCGTGAGGCCGGCGTAGTCGGTGAGGTAGACCGTGTTGTGGCCTTCGAGCTGCTCGGCGATGGCGGCCACCGCGTCCCGTTTCTGATCTCGTGTGAGCGGCATGGTTCTATGCGTCTAAAGCGTGAACGGGGCTTAGCGGACCACCGAGACGACGACGTTGCGGTCGACGGGGACGGCGGGGCCCATCGTGGTCGAGAGCGTGACGCTCTTGACGTAGGTGCCCTTGGCCGAGGCCGGGCGCAGGCGCATGATCTCGCGGAGGAAGGCCTCGGCGTTCTCCCGGATCTGCTCCGGCGAGAAGGACGCCTTCCCGATGGAGGTGTGGAGGTTGCCGAACTTGTCCACGCGGAACTCGATGCGGCCGGCCTTGACGGCCTGGACCGCCTCGGCGATGTCCGTCGTGACCGTGCCGCTCTTGGGGTTCGGCATGAGGCCGCGCGGGCCGAGGATGCGGCCGATCCGGCCGATCTTGGGCATCACGTCCGGGCTGGCGATGAGCACGTCGAAGTCGACGAAGCCCTCGTTCTGGATGCGCTCGATGTAGTCGTCGAGGCCGACCATGTCGGCGCCGGCGTCGCGCGCCTGGCCCTGGAGCCCCTCGTTGGTGAGGACGAGGACGCGGACGGTCTTGCCCGTCCCGTGCGGGAGGGCCACCGAGCCGCGCACCATCTGGTCGGCGTGGCGGGGGTCGACGCCGAGGCGGAGGTCGATGTCTACGGACTCGTCGAACTTGGCGCGGGCCGTCTGCTTGACGACCGCGGCGGCCGCGTCCAGCGGCAGGGCGCCGCCGTTCTCTTCCGTCGCGCTCTGGACGAGCCCGAGCGCCTCGCGGAAGCGTTTGCCTTTCTTTGCCATCGGAGTGGAGGCTGTGCGGTGCTGGCGTCCCACGATCGGGCGGGACTCCCGCGGTGGAGGTTTAGCGTTCCGGGTTTTCCGTTCCGGGTTCGGACTTGAGGCCGAGCGACCGGAGACCGTACGCCCGAGACCGGATCAGGCGGGCCGACCTTCGACGGTGATGCCCATCGAGCGGGCCGTTCCGGCGATCATGCTGGCGGCCTGGTCGAGGTCGGTGGCGTTGAGGTCCTCCAGCTTCTGCTGGGCGATCTCCTTGCACTGGTCCCAGGTGACCTTGCCGACCTTGTCGCGGAGCGGGTCGGCCGCGCCGCTCTGGATGTTGGCCGCCTTCTTCAGGAGCACGGCGGCCGGCGGGCTCTTCGTGATGAACGAGAAGCTCTTGTCGGCATAGACCGTGATGACCACGGGGACGACGAGGCCCATCTTGTCCTGCGTGGCGGCGTTGAACGCCTTGCAGAACTCCATGATGTTGACGCCCTTCTGGCCGAGGGCCGGGCCGATGGGCGGCGCCGGGCTGGCCTGGCCGGCCTTGATCTGCAGCTTGATGTAGCCGTCGATTTTCTTCGCCATACAGCGGGTGCGGTGCTGGCGTCCCGAACGGCGGGACTCCCGCGCTAGAGGATGAGGCTAGAGGATGAGGGAGGGTACAGAGCCGGAGGGTACCGAGGCGCGCGCTCCGGGTTCTGCCTTCGCAGAATCGTCGTTACTGCTCGTGCTCGACCTGGAGGTAGTCCAGCTCAAGCGGGGTCTTGCGGCCGAAGATGGAGACCATCACGCGGACCTTCATCTTGTCCGGGTAGACCTCCTCCACGAAGCCGGTGAAGTTGTTGAACGGGCCGTCTACGACCTTGACCGGGTCGCCCGTCTTGAACGGGATCTCGGGCTGCTCGCCGGCGGCGGCGCTCTCCTCGACGGTGCCGAGGATGCGGTTGACCTCGTCCGGCCGGAGGGGCGTGGGCTCGCCGCCGGCGCCGAGGAAGCCGAGCGTGCTCGGCGCCCCGGCGATGACCTCCTTGAGGTACGGGTCGATGAGGGCCTCGATGAGGATGTAGCCGGGGAAGAACGTCTTCTCGCGCGTCTTCTTCTTCCCGCCGCGCATCTCGAAGACGGTCTCGGTGGGAATCAGGATCTGCGTCAGCTTGTCCTCGTAGCCCAGGCGCTCGACCTCGCTCTCGAGGTACTCCTTCACCTTCTTCTCGTGCCCCGAGAAGGTGCGGAGGACGTACCACTTGCGGACGGGGGTGGGCGAGAGGGCCATGGTGGGGGCGGTGCGTAGGGGAGCAGAGCGGCGCGCGTCGGCGGCCTCAGCCGTAGACGAAGGCGAGCAGCTTGCTGATGACCTGGTCCGCCCCGAAGATCAGCATCGAGAGGGCGAGCGAGGCCACGAGCGTGAGCACCGTGTTGTTGATGAGCTCGGGGCGGCTCGGCCAGTTGACCTTCCGCATCTCCTTGCGGACCTCCACGATGTAGCTGCCGGCCTTGCCGCCGGGCACGGTGGGGGTCGTCGTCGTCTGCTGGGTCTGCGTGGCCATCATGCTGGGGATCTAGCGGAGGCGGCTCTAGCGGAGGCGGCTCTAGCGGAGGCGGCTCTAGCGGAGGCGGCTCTAGCGGAGGCGGCGCCGGGTGGGGCCTGGGTGGCACGGGCGGCAGGACTCGAACCTACAACCTGCGGTTTTGGAGACCGCTGCTCTGCCAATTGAGCTACGCCCGTGTAGGACGGCGCTCGGCCGTCCGCTGCCGGCCAGGCTTACGGGCCGGTCTGGCAGCGAACAGCCGAGACGCCGGGTTCAGTATGTCGTTAGTCGAGGATCTTGGAGACGACGCCGGCGCCGACCGTGCGGCCCCCCT
>CAZOJJ010000019.1:0-18342 GCA_964580105.1 uncultured Rhodothermales bacterium
CGGCCAACGACAAGGCCGCGGCCAACGACAAGGCCGCGGCCTACGACCTCATCGAGCAGGCCGCCGAGCGTAGCCCGAGGCTGAAGAAGCTGTGGGCCGACGGGGCCTTCGAATACGGCCCTGAGGTGGAGGTCTCGCTGGGTATACCAACAGCCTTCGCCCTCCACGCCAACTTCCCCAACCCGTTCAACCCCACCACGATGATCCGCTACGAAGTGCCCACCGACGGGCGCGTCCGCCTGGTCGTCTACGACGTACTGGGACGGGCCGTGGCGGTGCTGGCGGATGGAGACGTCCGGGCCGGGCGCCACGAGGTTCGCTTCGATGCCTCCGGCCTGGCCTCCGGATTCTACGTCTACCGCCTGGAGTCCGAGGCGTTCACGCAGGCCCGGCGCATGATGCTCGTGAAGTAGGGGAGCCGGGCCGGCGACGTACTCTGCCCTGCCTCGGAGGGAAGAGCCGAGGCGGGGCACGGCTGTATCCGGGGGCGCCGTCGTCTATCTTGGAAGCCCTTCCAGGACGCTTCTCACCCACAGCCCATGCGCCTCTCGGACCTCCACGCCCGCGCCCGTTCGCTGAACAAGAAAATCGTCCTCCCCGAAGGCGAAGACCCTCGGACGATTCGCGCGGTGCGGACGCTGCTCCAGGACGGCCTCGTTCGCCCGGTCCTCCTCGGTAAGGAATCGGTCGTACGTGCCGTGGCCGAGGCGGAAGGTGTCGCGCTGCCGCACACGGTTCCGATCCTCGACCCGGCCACGAGCGAGCGCCGCTCGGAGTACGCCCAGACGCTCTTCCAACTCCGCAAGCAAAAGGGCTTGACGTACGAGCAGGCGCTGACGCAGGTCACCGACGTGCTGTACTTCGGCAACCTGATGGTTCGGCGCGGCGAAGCCGACGGCTGCGTGGCCGGCGCCGCCCACCCGTCGCCCGACGTGATCCGGGCCGCCATCCAGGTGCTCGGGGTGGCCGAGGGCTCCTCGCTCGTGTCCTCGTTTTTTCTGATGGTTCTGCCCGACGGGCGGCCTCTGACGTTCGCCGACTGCGGGGTGAACGCGGATCCCGACCCGCGCCAGCTGGCCTCCATCGGCGTCGATGCCGCGGTCAACCACCGGTTTCTCACGGGCGAGGAGCCGCGCGTGGCCTTCCTGTCGTTCTCGACGAAGGGCTCGGCCGACCACCCGGCCGTCGAAAAGGTGCGCGAGGCGGTCCGGCTGGCCCACGCCCTCCGCCCCGACCTCGCCATCGACGGAGAGCTCCAGTTCGACGCGGCCTTCGTGCCCTCGGTGGGGGAGCGGAAGGCGCCGGGCTCCTCCGTGGCGGGACGGGCGAACGTGCTCGTGTTCCCGGACCTGAACGCGGGCAACATCGGCTACAAGATCGCGCAGCGCATCGGGGGCGCGGAGGCGTTCGGTCCGATCCTTCAGGGGCTTGCCAAGCCGGCCAACGACCTCTCCCGGGGCGCCGACGCCGAGGACATCGTCAACGTAGCGGCCATCACGGCGCTCCAGGCCGGAGCGATGGAATAAGTCTGTTATTGCAACTTAAAACCAATCCTCAAGGGCTTCGCGAATGCGCCCGGCCGGATCGGGGTGGAGATCGGGTTCGAACGCCTCGCCGGTGACCGTCTCGTAGAGTTCGACGTAGCGCTCGGTGACCTCTCGCACGAATTTGGGGGGCAGATCGGGCAACGTCTGGCCCTCCAGGCCGCGAAATCCGTGGTCCATCAGCCACTCGCGGACGAACTCTTTCGAGAGTTGCCGCTGGGGCTGCCCGGCCGCCAGCCGCTCCTCGTAGCCCTCGGCGTAGTAGTACCGTGAGGAATCGGGGGTGTGGACCTCATCGATCACGACGAGCGCGCCGTCGGGCGTGCGGCCGAACTCGTACTTCGTATCGACGAGGAGCAGCCCGCGCTGGGCGGCAAGCTCCGAACCCCGGGCAAAGAGCCGCAGCGCGAGGTCGGCCGCCTCGTCGAGCGTCTCGGCATCGAGCAGTCCGCGCTCGACGATGGCCTGCCGGCTGACGTCCTCGTCGTGCCCCTCCGTGGCCTTCGTAGCCGGCGTCAGGATGGGCGACGGCAGGCGGTCGGCTTCCACGAGGCCCTCGGGGAGCCGCTCGCCGCAGAGCTCGCGCCCGCCGTCGCGGTAGACGCGCCAGGCGTGCCCCGCCACGTAACCCCGCACGACGAACTCGATGGGGAGCGCCTCGCACTCAATGGCAAGGGTGACGTTGGGGTCTGGAACGGACAGGACGTGGTTCGGCGCCACGTCGGCCGTGCGTTCGAAGAAGTAGGCGGCCAGTCGGTTGAGCACCTGGCCCTTGAGCGGGATGGCTTGCCGGAGCACGTGGTCGAAGGCCGAAATCCGGTCGGTCGTCACGAGCACGAGGCGGCCGTCTCCAGGACGGTACACGTCGCGGACCTTCCCCCGGTAACGGGGCCCGAGGCCGGAGAAATGGGTTTCGGCGAGCGGCGGGGGCAGGGTGACGGGGAGCATGGCGAGGGTGTCGGGCGGCGCCGTAAGCTACCGCCCCGGCCGCACCCGGGCGAGGCGGCGGATCAGTTCAACGACGTGCCCGGACGATCCGGCCAGTCGAATCGTAACCGCCCAGACTGAGCCAATCGGAGCGCTTCCGTGACGTACCGCTTGGCCTCCTGCACGGCTTCCACGACAGGGATCCCCCTCGACAGCCCGGCGAGGGCCGCTACACTCAGGGCGCTGGACGCGCCTCGGACCTCCGGAGCGTCGAGGTAGGGCGCCTCGAAGAGGCTGAATCCTTCGCCGTCGTAGAGCAGGTCGGCCATGAGGCGCTGGTCGCCGTCCGGCTCAAGGTCGAAGAACCGGGCCTTGATCTCGCCGCACGTGATGAGCACGTTCTTCGCGCCCAGCCGGTGCAAGCGCTGCGCCGCGACCTGCGCGTCGTCGAGCGATTGGATTTCGCCGCCGGAAATCAACTCGGCGTCCGTCCGGCTGAAAAGGACGAGATCGGGCACGTCCAGTCGGTCCCGGAGCGCCTCGACACCGCGCCGGCTGAGCACCGTGCCGCCGCCGTCGCCGGCCACGACGAACTCCAGCACCATCGGTCCCGAATACCGACGCAACGCCGAGAAGGCCGCCTCGACGGTGGCGTGGGTGCCGAGCACGCCGAGCTTCACCGCCTCTGGCGGATCCACGGCGAAGAGGTGCTCCAGCTGCGCCTGCACCGTATCGGCCGGCACCTCCGTTACGTCCGTAACGCGCGTGTCGCTCGCGCTGATGATCGAGGTGCACACCGGCCTCGGGTGCGCGCCGAGCGCCCGCGCCGCCAGCACGTCGGCGACGAGCCCGCGCTCGAGCGCGGGGTGGAGGGCGCCGAGGAGCGCGACGGGGATGGAGTCGAACGGAAGCATGCAAGAAACTACGCGCGGGCGGCGGGTCGCGGGCGGCGGGTCGCGGCGCGAGGCATTTCGGCGCCAGGCCTGGCGCCTACTTCCGATAACCCTTATTATCGGAACCGCCCCCTGAGACGTCCATCATGCCCGACCTCACCCACCTCGGCACCGAGGCCGCCGTCTCCGGGCCGTTCGCCGACGACGGCCTCGACACGGACCTCGTGCCGCTCTTCCTCCTGCGCTACGAGGCGCCGAACACCCGCCGCGCCTACGCCAACGACCTCCGGCAGTTCTACGGCTCCGACGTCGTCACACTGCGGATGGCCCGAGCCACCACGTTCGTCCACGTGAACGAGCACCTGGCCGCGCTGCGAGACGGCGGTGCGCGACCGCGCACGCTTCAACGCAGAACCGCCGCGCTGCGCACGTTCTTCAGCTGGTTGCAGGCCCTTGAACTGTTGGACGGCAATCCGGCCGACCGCCATCTCGTCCGCCGCGTCAAGCGGAACCAGCAGGCTCACGAAGCCCTCACGGTGCTGACGCGGGACCAGGCCCTTCGACTCTTCGACGCCCTCGATCCGGATCGAAGCACCTATCCGAGAGATCGCGCACTCATTGATGTGCTTTTGCATTGTGTGCTGCGCCGATCCGAGGCGGCCATGATGGACTTTGAGCACGTGCGTCAATCCGGTTCCTACTGGGTGCTCGACCTTCCCCACACCAAAGGCGGCGCCGATCAATACGTGAAACTACCCGACCACGTGAGAATTCAGATAGATACGCTCAAATCGTTATACGGGAGCGGGACGGGTCCGGTGTGGCGATCATGGAGCAATAACAGCTATGGTCGCCGGCTTTCGGCACGCTCGATCTACGACATCGTCCGAAGAGCGGCACGGCGTGCGGGTATCGAAGCCACGGTCGGTGCCCACACCCTTCGTCACACCGGATGCACGCTGGCCATCGAGGCGGGCGCGAGCGTCCAGCAGGTTCAGACCCACGCTCGGCACAGAAACATCGAAACGACCATGGTGTACGTGCACCACCGCGACCGGCTACGCGATAACGCCGCCGACTACATTGACCTCACCAAGCGGTAACGCTCGTGGATTACGACGTGATCGTGATCGGTGCCGGACACAACGCGCTGATTGCGGCGGCGTACCTCGCCCAGGCCGGCTACCGGGTAACCGTGTTCGAACGGCGATCCCAGGTGGGTGGCGCCGTATCCACGGAGGAGATCATTCCCGGATTTCGTTTCGACCTCGGCGGCAGCGCGCACATCCTGATCCGCCTGACACCCATCGTTGACGAACTGGAGTTGCATCGCTATGGACTCCGGTACATCGAGTTAGATCCGCTATTCTTTTCGCCGACTCGTGATTCCTCCATCATTTTCTACAGAGACGCCGAGGCCACGGCAGATGCCCTCGATTTGATCCATCCTGGGGAAGGCGAGGCCTATCGTCGTTTCTTGTCGGACTGGCTCCCGTTTTCGCGCTCGGTTTTAGACACCTTTCTTTCGAGCCCCTCTCCTTTCGAACTGGGCAAATCCTTCGCCTTGGGCCCGGCGTCCTCGCAGGCATGGCAGCGTGCACTGCCGCAGATCCTGCGGCCGTACGGCGAGGTACTCGACGACTACTTCCACACCGAGGCCCTCATCGCGCCGATGGTCTGGATGGCGGCACAATCGGGGCCGCCGCCGGGAGAGCCGCTATCGGCGCCGTTCCTCCTGTGGCACCCGCTCTACCACGAGGGCGGCATGGCGCGCCCCGAGGGCGGATCGGGCATGCTGACGCAGGCCCTCCACCGACACATCGAGGCGCACGGGGGCAGCGTCTACACCGCGGCCCCCGTCGAGGAAATCCTCATGGAGCGGGGGCGTGCGCGCGGCGTGCGCGTTGGGACGGACGTCTACACCAGCCGCGCGGTGCTGGCCGGGACGCACGTGCTGGAGTCGCTGGGCCGGCTGCTACCGCCGCACCTCCGCCCGGCCGAGCTCTCTCGCATGCGCGTGGGAAACGGGTTCGGCGCCATCGTGCGGCTGGCGCTCAGCAAGCCCGTGCAGTACCCCCACGCCGACGCGCGCCTGTCGAGGACCGGTCTCCAGCTGCTGTGCCGGGACCGGCAGCAGATCCAATCCGCCTACGGCGAGTACCTCCAGGGTCGCCCCGCCTCGGACCCCCCCCTCGTCGCCATGACGTTCTCTGCGGCTGATTCCACGCTCGTACCCGAGGGCGGCGAAGCGCTATGGATCTGGGGACAGTATTACCCCTACAACCTTGCCGGTAATATGTCGTGGGACGACATCAGCTTTGAAGTAGAGCAGTGCATCATTGACCAGTTCGAGCGCTACGCACCGGGCACCCGTGATTCCATCGTCGGTACCCTCTTCCAGCATCCAGCGTGGCTCGAACGAGAAATGGGACTTTATCGAGGCAACGTCATGCATCTAGAGATGAGCCTGGATCAGATGTTCTTGATGCGTCCGTCTATGAATCTATCCCGGTACAAATCGCACCTTGAAGGGCTCTTTTTGACGGGCGCCAGCACGCATCCGGGCGGAGGCATCATGGGCGCCTCCGGGCGTAGCGCCGCCCGCGTCGTACTGCGCTACCTTTCCTGAACGCATGGAACCGCAGCTGGAACCCCTCGAAATCGAACGCTACAGCCGCCACCTCCTCCTGCCCGAGGTGGGGATGGCCGGGCAGTTGAAGCTCAAGGCCGCCTCGGTGCTCATCGTAGGTGCAGGCGGACTGGGTTCTCCGTCCGCGCTCTACCTTGCTGCTGCCGGAGTCGGGCGAATCGGCCTCGTCGATTTCGACCGGGTGGACCGGAGCAATCTGCATCGCCAGATCCTCTTCGATCACGACGACGTGGGCACGCTCAAAGTGGACCGTGCCCATGAGCGAATTCATAGCCTGAACCCGCACGTTGACGTGCGGGCGTACGAAGGCCGGATCGGCGACCTGCTCGAGCTCTTCGACGACTACGATGTCGTTCTCGACGGGACGGACACCTTCGCAACGAGATACGCCATCAACGACGCGGCCGTCCGTTACGGGAAGCCGGTCGTCCACGCCTCGATCAGCCAATTCGAAGGACAGATCAGCGTGTTCGGCGCCCCTGAGGGACCGTGTTACCGCTGCCTCTTTCCGAGCCCGCCGCCGCCTCACCTCGTCCCTTCCTGCGCCGAGGGTGGCGTCCTCGGCGTGCTGCCGGGGCTGCTCGGCACCATGCAGGCCGCCGAGGCCATCAAGTGGGTGCTGGGGCTCGGCGAGCCGCTCGTAGGCCGGCTCCTCCTCGTTGACGCCCTGGCGATGCGGTTCCGCGAGCTGCGCATTCCGAAGGATCCGGCGTGCCCGGTCTGCGGAAACGACGCGGCGGCGCGTCCAGCGACGCCGTCGCCCGTGCCGGTATGCGAGCGCACCGTGCCGGGCATCAGCGTAGACGACCTGAACACCCTGATGAGCGAGGCCGGCTCCGTCAACCTCCTCGACGTACGCCGTTCGGACGAACACGAGCGCGCGAATCTGGGCGGGCGGCTGATTCCGCTCCACGAACTGGCCGGCCGGCTGGATGAGCTCGAAGCCTTGAGGGAAGCAACGGCCCCTCTCGTCGTGTACTGCCAGACGGGAGTGCGCTCGGGCCAGGCCGTCGAACTGCTGCGAGCGGCAGGCTTCCGTCAAGCGGTCAACCTGCGCGGTGGCATGGAGGCCTGGTCGAAGCACCGGCCCCCCGTCTCACGGTGACGTCCGTTCCCGTCCTGGTAGGCCCCACGGCCGTCGGGAAAACCGCCCTCAGCCTGGAGCTGGCCGAGCGGCTGGGCGCCGAAATCGTTTCGGCCGACAGCCGACAGGTTTACCGCGGTCTCGACATCGGCACGGCCAAGCCGTCCCGGGAGGAGCGCGCACGCGTACGTCATCACTTCATCGACGAGCGCGCCCCGGGCGAACCGTGGTCGGCCGGGACCTTCGCGGAGGAGGCCGTGGCTCGGATGGCCGACATCTTCGGACGCGGCCGGCTCCCTCTCGTCGTCGGCGGCTCGACGCTGTACCTGGAAGCGCTCCTCTTCGGCCTTGCGGACGTTCCGAAGGAGGCCCCCGAGGTCCGCGCGGCGCTCACCCGGAAGGCGGCCACGCCGGAGGGCGCGCGGGCACTCTACGACGAACTCGCGCGGGTGGACCCCGCCGGAGCGCGAACCCTCGACCCGACGAAAACCCAGCGGCTGGTGCGGGCGCTCGGGGTGTATCGGACCACCGGCCGCCCGTGGTCGTCCTTCCACGCGCGCACGTCGCCCCCGCCGCATTCCTTTCGGATCGTCGTCCTGAACCGCCCCCGCGAGGAGCTCTATGCCCGCATCGAGGCGCGTGTGGACGCCATGCTGGACGCGGGCCTCCTCGAAGAGAACCAGGCGCTCCTGGATGCGGGGTATGCCCTCGACACCAACCCCCTCCGCACCATCGGCTACCAGGAACCGATAGCCTACCTCCGCGGCGAGATCGAGTACGACGAGATGGTGCGCCTCCTCAAACGAAACAGCCGGCGCTATGCCAAGCGGCAGTTGACGTGGTTTCGTCGGTGGCAGACGGCGGTGTGGGCCGATCCGGCTCAGGACGTGGCTGGTTTATTACAATAACGGTGATCCAGCGTCAGGCATCCATCCAGCACGTAGAGGGCCTGCGGGTGAATCCACCGGCCTCGGTACGTGGCCGAGACCACGCGGAAACCGAGGCCGGTGAACGTCCGGCGCCAGGCGTCGTCCGTCCGAAAGTCGAGGGTTTGCTCCTGCGGCCGCAGGAGGCCCCCCGCGCGCAGTCGGTTCGCCACGGTGTCGAGGAAGCGGAGCAGGCGAGCCTGCGGCCGATTCACGACCAGGGACTCCATCACCACGACCGGCCCGCGCGTCACCCGGGCCGCTTCTTTCAACACCCGCTCCGGCGCATCGGCGTGGTGCAGGACGAACACCAGGAGCGTCGCATCGAAGTCGTCGTCTTCGAACGGGAGGCGCCGGCCGTCGTAGCGCACGAACGGTAGCGCAGCGGTGTGGTAGTCCACGACGTCCGCGAGCTGCACGATCGCTCCGGCCTCCTGGTTCGCGGCCCAGCCTACGTGCCCCTCCCCTGCCCCGAGGTCGAGAAGCGATGCCCCGCGCGTCAGCTCCGGCAGGGCCGTTGCCACCCAGCGCCACTTCCGCCGGCCTCGGTGACGCATGAGCCGGGGTAGGCCGAGGCGGACCGCCCAGGCCACCAGGAACAGCACCCATCCCGACCATCCCACCGCCACGGCCACGGCGTTTCCCCACGCCGGACCGGCGTAGAGCCAGTACGTGCCCATCGAGCACGTCGCGAGCCACAACCAGGCGCCCGCAAACAGGCGCGTGCGCGGCCGATCCACGAGGAGCGGGATGAAGGCGAGGACCAGCAGCAGGTACCACGGATGCACGGTCGTCGCCAGAGCGAAGAAGAGGCCGAAGATCCCGGCCATGAGGATCGGGAGCGACAGCCCCGGTGCACGGGCGCCTCGGCGGGATGCGAGGTAGGCGAGGAGGCTGAGGGTTAGGAAGCCGTATTGCAATAACGGACCTATCTGCTTGCTCCAGTCGTCGCCCGTCCACAGGCGGCCGAACCCCTTCAACGCGTAGTACGGCCCGGCGTTGAACTCGAACAGGCGCACGTAGAGGTCGAGCGATTCCCGCACGTGCGGCCACCAGTACGCCGAGGCGTACGGGGCGAACAGCACCGCGCCCATCAGCAGCCCGCCGATCCACACGCGGCGGCCGAGACGCTTCGCTGCGAACGGGAGCGCTACGAACGGAATCAGCTTCACCCAGCCCGCCATCGCGATGAGCGCCCCCGCGGCGGCACCGCGGCGGTGCCGCGCCGCCCAGGCTGCGCCGAGCAGCAATCCGACCGCCGCGATTTCGAGGTGCCCCTGCCCGGCCCCCTCGATGACCGCCAGCGGATGCCAGGCGTAAAGCGCGAGCGCCCCTCCCCTCACCCACCGACTCACCAGGTATACGCCGGCCAGCTCGATGAGCACGAAGAACGCCTTGATCGCGTACCAGCTCGCCAGCCATCCGAGCGGGTAGGCAAAGCCGCCGAGAGCAAAGAGGAGCTGGGCCAGGGGCGGGTAAACCGTGTAGTACGACGGCGAGTTGAGCCGCTCGTAGACCGACTCACCGTGGAGCCGGGCCAGCACCGGATCGTCGGGACGATACTGGTAGGGGTCGATGCCGTGCTGGGCCTGGAGCTGGCCGTCCCAGACGTAGCGGTAGCCGTCGTCCGAAAGCGCAGGGGGCAACGGAAAGACGACGAGGCGCAGCAGCACGGCCAGCCCCAGCACGGCCCGCGTGGACCAGCTCCGCCGCAGGCCCGTCCACGTCACGACGCCTGAAGCCGTCAGCGCGGCGATCACGAACGCCGTGCGCCATCCCTCGCCGGCCTCGGGCGAGCGTGCCGTGACGGCCATTGCAACCGTTGCACCCACGATCAGGCTCGCCTCGGCCCAGCGGAGCCGTCGTTCGCGAGCCGAAGCCATCGCCCTATGCGGCCCTCTCCGCATCCCGGATGACGAACCGGAGCGTGAGCACGCCGTCCCGGACTTCGACGGCGTCTGCGAGTTCGCTCATGATGTAGAGGCCACGACCGCTGGTCTGCATGGCGTCGGAGGGGAGGTGCGCCTGCTCGAACGCCGCCTGCGTCAGCACGCGCCGCTCGTCCTCCACGGTGAGGGCCCATCCATCCGCTCCCGCCTCCCACGTGAGCTGCACCTGTTTCTCCGGGTCCTCGTCGTTGCCGTGGTGAATGGCGTTGGCGACGGCCTCGCCGGTGGCGAGCAGGAGCCGGTCCACCAGCGGCCGGGGCAGGTGGGCCTGCCGGGCGGACGCCTCGGCGAAACGAACCGCCCGCGGCACGGACGCGGGAACGCTGGGTAGGACGAGGCGGCGTTCCATCAGCGGATGATCGCCACCTTCTCGATCACCGGCTCCTGTCCTTCACTCTCGACCCGGATGAGGTACACGCCCGAGGGTACGGCCTCGCCCCGTGCGTCGGTCAGGTCCCACGGTGCGCCGCCGTCGCCGTCGAACTCCTCCAGCTCGCGCACGAGGCGGCCGTCCAGCGAGTAGATCGCAATCTGCGCCGTACGCGGCAGGCCGGCGATGATGACGCGGCCGTCGTGCTGGTTCTGGCGGTAGGGGTTCGGGAAGACGTACACGTCGGACAGGTCGGCAGCGAACGTGCTCAGAACGGCCACGGTGCCCTCCGGCGCCAGCGTCGCCCCCGAGGCCGCCTCCATCGCGGTCACCACGACGGCCGTGCGCAGCCCGGTCGCACCGAGCGCCCGATCCGCGATGGTGAGCACGACCTCTTCAGGCCGCTGAACGTCGAATTCGACCTCGGTGACGGCCCCGCTCGGATCGACACGGTAGCGGGATGGATCCTGGGCGGCCTGCGGATCGAGCGGCTCGGAGAAGCGAAGAAGGGCCCGGCCGCCCCCCAGTACGTCCCACGAAGCCAGCAGCAGCGTGCCCTCGAGGCCACTCGCCGGCACCATCAGGGCCACGGCGCCCTGCCCGACGGGCGTGCCTTCCTCGTCACGAAGCCCTTCCCACGCGAGTGTCGCGGCACCCGTCGGGAGCCCGGGGAAGTGCAGGGCCACGGCCCGTCCGCCCTCCTGAAGCAACGCCGAGGCCGGCTCCCGCGCATCGTTCAGCAGGAACTGACGGGCCAGCACGTCGGGTGCGAGCGGCTCCGTGAAGCGAACGACGACGTAGTCCTCCGCAGGATAGGTGACGTCCGTCACGACCGCAGGCGCGTGGGGGCGCACCGTGCGGGCGCGACTCAGGTCCGACGCAGCCCCGTCGTAGTAGGCGCGGAGGGCGTACTCGCGCACCTCGGTGGCCGGAAGCACCAGCTCCGCTTCCGCCGTGGTCGCCACGAGGCTGAACGCCGCGCCGGGCAGGGCGGCGAAGACCCGGACGGAATCGGCGCCGGGAGCATGCCAGGCCAGCCTTACCGTGCCGGCGTCGAGGGCGTGGGCCTCCGTCCAGTTCGGCGGAGGCCGGCTCGCTGCACCGCCGTTGTAGTCGTAGAGCCGCATTCGGCCGTCCGCGCCGGCCACGACGAACTCGGGCTGCCCGTCGGAATCGAAGTCGGCCACGGTGACGCGGTAGCTGCGGAGGCCGGTCGGGCCATCGGCTCCCCCCTCGGCCCCCGTGTGGAAGATCGGCTTCCAGTCGGCGGACGCGCTGAAGACCCAGAGGTCGGGCGGATGCACGACGATCAGCTCGTCGCGTCCGTCGCCGTCGAAGTCGGCCGCACCGAGAGCGCCGAAACGGGTGGCGAGCCCCTGGAAGGCGAGCTCCGCGCGCCGCTCGAACGCGTTGTCGCCCGTTGTGACGAAGAGCGAGGCGAGGCCGAAGAGGGCGTCGTCCGAGGCGCTGCCGGTTTTGGGGGTGGTGAAGCCCCAGAACGCCTCCTGCCCCTGTCCATCGAAGTGCCCCTGTGCGAAGCGGCTCCCCGCGCCGTAGCGGTCGGTTTCGTAGGTCCAGACGGGCTCGTACTGGCTGCCGCCCTGGTGCTCGTAGACGATGAAATCGCCGTCGTTGTCCCCGACCACCCAGTCCATCCGGTTGTCGGTGTCGAAGAATCCGATGAGCCCCCGCGGCTCGTTGAAGGTGTTGACCGGCTCTTCGGGGTCGGAGTTGGCCGTGGGGTTGTCGAGTTCGGCAACCTGATGAAACGTCTCGCCGTCCCATTCGAAGACCCGCCACTGCGTGGCCGGTGCCTCCCCGTCGGGCGAGCGGAGCCGGAGGTCGTGCCCCCAGATCTCGCCCTGGCCGTCGCGGTCGAGATCCCCCAGCCGCGCTCCCCAGAAGGGACGCCGTGTGGAGTTGGCCGGGGTCGTGTCGCTGAAGAGCACCTGGCTCGGAAAGCAGCCGTCGTCGCTGCCCTGCTCCAGGCACTCTGCCGGTGTCTTTTCGGCCTCGACGAGGAAGGTGTTGGGACCGAACTGGAGGAGCAGCTCGCGGCGCCCGTTGCGGTTGGTGTCGCCCTCGTCGCGCGGGATGAACTGCGCTGCCAGCGAAGCCTGGTAGGCGAAGCCCCCATCCGGGCCGGCCCACTCGTAGACCGACACGCTGTCACTCGGCTCGCCTTCCACGAATCCGTTGAACACGATTTCGAGAAGGCCGTCGCCGTCGAAGTCGGTTGCCTTCTCCAAGAGGTAGCCGGCCGGCACGTCGAGGACGGTCTCGGAAAACAGGCTCGTGTTGAGCGGGAGCACGTCGAGCACGACCGTCGTCTCGACCTCGGACGAGAGGCCGGCGCGGTTGATCGCCGTGGCGCGGACGGCGACGCTGCCGCTGCGCGACATCGGATTGGGCCAGAACAACCCGTAGCGCCGCTCCCATTCGCGCCCCTGCACGACCTCGGCACCCTCGATGGCGAGGCGGCCGAGCGTCACGTCGTCGGTTTCGAGTTCGACGAGGACGCCCTGCCGACCGTCGAGGTAGGCCGGCCCGGCGAACTTGACGGCCACCGTCGGGGCACTCCGGTCAATCGTCACGCGGTGGCGCTCTTCGAGGGTCTGCCCGCTGGTCAGCTCCACGGCAAGCCGGAGCAGGTAGGTGCCTTCCTCCAGGCCCCGGGTGTCCCAGGTGCCGAGCGTGGCTTCGCGCACCTGCACTTCCACGGGCCCCGCGATGCTCTGCCACGCGCCGATGGGAGCGCTCGCCTCGTCGTCGTACGCGGCGTAGTCGAGGCGCCAGGACACGAACTGCGGAGCGATGGCCGACCCGACGATGGGTACGGTGTCCTCCGCCGTTCCGCCGTCCTGCTCGGGCGAAAGGATCGAGACGTTGGTAGGATACGGGAGGCCGAGCGCGTTGGCCACGTCGAGGAGACCGGCGGCCGTCTTGTGGTCCCAGCCTGGGTCGCCCACGTCGCGCGCCGTGGCGGTGAGGATGCCCCGGATGGACTCCGGCGTGAGCGTGGGGTCGAGGGAGCGCAGCAGCGCGGCGGCGCCGGACACCTGGGGGGCGGCGAGCGACGAGCCGCTCCGGCGGCCGTAGAGCTTCTCCTCCAGCGGGCGCGGGTCGCCCTCGCGCGGCTTGAGGGTGGTGAAGACGCGCGTGCCCGGTGCCCCGAGGTCGATGCCCGGCCCGTGCTGACCACCGACGCCCTCGATGTCCTGGCCGTCCTCCGTGAACCACGCCACCCCGATGACCTCGGCGTAGTCGGACGGGTAGTGGGGCGAGTCGCCCCCGGCGTTGCCGCCGGAGGCCACGATCACGGTGCCCCGGGCGTAGGCGTAGCGGATGGCTTCGTGGAGCAACGGGCTATCCTGCTCGCGTCCGAAGGAGAGGTTGATCACGTCGGCGCCGAGGTCGGCGGCATAGACGATGGCGGCGGCGAGGTCGTCGTCCTCGGCCACGCCGTCGCGGCCGAAGGCGCGCACGGGCACGAGCGAGACGCCCGGGGCCACGCCCGCGATGCCGGCCCCGTCGAGGGCCGCCGCCATCACGCCGGCCACGAGCGTGCCGTGGTCCTGGTTGCCGTCCTCGGAGGGGTCGTTGTCGCGCACGTAGTAATCGCCCTCCTCCACACTCGTGGCCCGATCCACGAAGTCGTAGCCGTGCACGTCGTCCACGTAGCCGTTGCCGTCGTCGTCGATCCCGTTGTTCGGGATTTCGCCCGGGTTCGTCCAGATCTGCCCCTGGAGGTCGGGGTGCTCCATGTACAGCCCGGTGTCGAGAATGACGAGGCGAACGCCGGGCGAGCCGGTCGTCCGCTCCCAGGCCTCGTCGGCGCGGATGATGCGAAGGTGCGTGAGGCTGTCGGCGTACGCCTCGGCGTCGAGGTCGTCGGCCAGGTCGATCCGGTACCGGCCGTTGGGCTGAACGTAGCGGACGCCCGGCGACCGCTCCCAGGCGGACTGCACGGCGGCGAGATCCGCCGCGCCGTCCACGTCGAGCACGACGACCTGGCGCGTCCACGCCGCCGCCCCGTCCGGCGTCAGCGGCCGGACAGCCCGCACGTCGCGGAAGCGCCCGTCTCCGGCGGGCACGCGGCCCTGACGGAGCGTCTGCAGCAGCGCCGGGTCAGCCCCGTCCTCGAACCGGACGATCAGCTCCGACTGCGCCCGTGCCGCCCCGAGCCCGGCCATCAGCGCAATGAGAACGACGAGAAAAGGCCGAAGCGAACCGCAGCGTACCATCACCGGAGCGAACGAGAAACGAAGTGGGGGTAGCGGAACGGCTCGATAGGGCAACTAGGGGGTGCGCCGACGGCGCCCTTCTCTGTAGCTGTGGGCGAGGGTGAAGCCGAGGAGGTAACGGACGGCGTAGTCCGACACACCCCGCGGCAGGTGGGGCAGCACACGGCGAACGGCGTGGGCCACCCGGGGATGCAGCAAGGCCCGGTAGGCTTTCCCGCGCAGACCGGACGCCGAATCTACGACATCCACCCCCGTCTGCCCAGCCAATTGGGGGTGCCGCTCTACCATCCGGGGCAGGTTGTGCCGTCCGAATTCGGCCATCTTTGCACAGGCGACCTCCAGATCACCGACATCGTACTGGTAGGCGCACGCCTCGGGCACGAAGCGCAGGCCGTCCGGCCACCGCTCGGCCAGGCGCGCACCGGCCTCGAGGTCTTCCCCGTAGGTCAGCGCCTCGTCGAAACCACCCACGGTGCGGATCGCCTCGGCGTGCACCATCGCGATGCCGAGGCGGAAGAAGCGCCACGGCTGCGGGCGCGCTCGTGTACCCCTGCGCGGCCCGCGCAGGCGAGAGCCGAGGTAGCGGACGTACGGATCGGCCCGGTCCCCGACCACCTCCAGGCGGGCGACGGCGGCCACGACGCCCGGTCGCTCCAACGCCGCTCGCAGGGCGGTGAGGTACCCCGGCCGCGGGGCCACGTCGGCGTCGAGGAACGCGAGCAGCCGGCCGTGCGCCTCACCTACCCCGGTGTTCCGAGCAGCGGCCCGGCCCCGGTTCTCCGGATGGACGAGAACCCGGGCGCGGTCTTCTGCCCCCGCCTCGGCGATGAGCCGACGGAGGACGGCCCCCGTCTCGTCGGTCGAGCCATCGTCCACGAATAGCCACTCGGCGGGCTCGGATTGCGCGAGCATCGCCGGAACGGTCGTCGGCAGCACGTGTGCCCCCTCGTAGACGGGAACGATGACGGAGACGGCGGACGAGAAGGGCACGATGCAATAACGGATTATATGCCGAAAACTCCGGACTCCCACCCGTCTCGAACGCACCGCATCACAACACCAGCAGCGTCTTCGGCGACGCCGTCAGGTTCTCGTGCCCGCCCTCCCGCACGACGGCGAGGTCTTCGATCCGCACGCCGAACCGATCGGGCAGGTACACCCCCGGCTCGATGGTGACGGCGGCCCCGGCGGGCAGCACGTCCTCCACGCGCGACGAGAGGCGCGGCCACTCGTGCGTCTGGAGCCCAATCCCGTGGCCGAGGCTGTGGGCAAACGCCTCGCCGTACCCGGCCGCCGCGATGACCGCACGGGCGGCCTGGTCGATCTCGCGGCCCGTCTTCCCCGCCGCGAGCACGTCGAGGGCGGCCTGCTGCGCGTCGAGGACGACGCCGTAGACCGTGCGCGCCTCGGGGTCGGGCTCACCGACGGCCACCGTCCGCGTCATGTCCGAGGCGTAGCCGTCGCGGACGCCGCCCATGTCGATCAGGACGAGCTCGCCGGGGCGGATCGTCCGGCTCGTCGGCCGCGCGTGCGGGAGCGCCGCGCGCGCGCCGCTGGCGACGATGGGCTCGAAGGCCATCCGCTCGCAGCCTCGCTTGAGGTGCTGATAGACGATTTCGGCGGCGAGGTCGAGCTCGCTCATCCCCGGCTGGACGTACGGGAGGATTTCTTCGAACACGGCGTCCGTGACGGCCTGCGCCGCCCGGATCGCATCGATCTCGGGCTCGGACTTCGCCGCGACCTCCTCGACCAGCAGGTCGGCCACGGGCTGCACCTTCACGTCGGGCAGCAGCAGGCGCAGCCGCTCCAGGTCGGCCACGGTCAGGTGGTCGGCCTGGACGAGCACGGCCTCGGCGTCGCCGAGGAGCCCCTCCTCGGCGACGTGCTCGAAGAGCCGGTAGCCCGGCACGTGCACCTCCGCCTCGGCGACCTCCTGACGAGCCTGAACGGCGTAGCGGCCGTCCGTGACGAAGTGCGCGGCATCGCGCGTCACGACGAGCACGCCGTTCGACCCGGTGAAACCGACGGCCCAGCGCACGTCCGGCAGGAACGTGACCAGGAGCGCGTCGGCGTCGAGGCCGGCGACGAGGCGGCGGATGCGGTCGAGGCGGCTCACGAGCGCGTCGAGTAGTTGGGTGCCTCCTGCGTGATCGTGATGTCGTGCGGGTGGCTCTCGCGCAGCCCGGCGCCGGTGATGCGGACGAACTGCGCCCGCTCCTGGAGCGCTTCGACCGACCCGCAGCCGCAGTAGCCCATCGCCGCGCGGAGGCCGCCGATCATCTGGTAGATGACCTCTTCGAGCGAGCCCTTGTACGGCACGCGCCCCTCGATCCCTTCGGGCACGAGCTTCTTGAGGTCGTCCTCGGCGTCCTGGAAGTAGCGGTCCTTCGAGCCCTTCGCCATCGCGCCGATCGAGCCCATCCCCCGGTATTGCTTGTACTTGCGGCCCTCGTAGAGCAGCGTCTCGCCCGGGCTCTCCTCGACGCCCGCGAAGAGGCCGCCGATCATGACCGAGTCCGCCCCGGCGGCGAGCGCCTTGGGGATGTCGCCCGTCTGCTTGACGCCCCCGTCGGCGATGATCGGCACGTCGTACTTGCGGGCGGCCTCGGCGCTGTCGAGGATGGCCGTGAGCTGCGGCACGCCGACGCCGGCCACGACGCGCGTGGTGCAGATCGAACCGGGCCCGATGCCGATCTTGACGGCGTCCGCCCCGGCGTGAATGAGGGCCTCGGTACCCAGCGCCGTCGCCACGTTGCCGGCGATGACCTGCAACCCGCCGTGGCGCGCCTTCACGCGCTCGACCATCGCGATGACGCCCTCCGAGTGGCCGTGCGCGGTGTCCACGACGACGAAGTCCGCGCCCGCCTCGGCGAGGGCGGCCACCCGCTCCATCGTGTCGCCCGCGATGCCGACGGCGGCGCCGACGCGGAGGCGGCCGTATTCGTCCTTGCAGGCATTCGGGTGCTTCTTCTTCTTCTGGATGTCCTTGAACGTGATGAGCCCGCGCATCAGCCCGGCCTCGTCCACGACGGGCAGCTTCTCGATCTTGTGCTTCTGGAGGATCTGCTCGGCCTCGTCGAGCGTGGTGCCGACGGGGGCCGTGACCAGCGGCGCCTTCGTCATGACCGAGGCGAGCGGAGCCCCGTTGTCCGGCTCGAACCGGAGGTCGCGGTTGGTGACGATGCCGACGAGCCGGTTCGCGTCGTCCACGACTGGAATGCCGCCGATGTGGTAGCGGGCCATCCGCTCCCGCGCGTCGCCGACGGTGTGCGTGGGCGAGAGCGTGATCGGGTCGAGGATCATCCCGCTCTCGGAGCGCTTGACGCGCCGCACCTCGGCCGCCTGCCGCTCGATGGGCATGTTCTTGTGGAGCACGCCCACGCCGCCCATCCTCGCCATTGCGATGGCCATGTCGCTCTCGGTGACCGTGTCCATCGCGGCCGAGAGGAGCGGGATGTTGAGGCGGATGGTGCGCGTGAGCCGGGCCGAGGTGTCCACCTCGCGCGGCATGACGCTGGAGCGGGCCGGGACGAGGAGGACGTCGTCGTAGGTGAGTCCGTCGGAGACGATCTTGTTCATGGCAGTCGGGGTGGCGGGGCTTGGAGGCTGTTTGGGGACGTGCTCTCCCCTCGGTTTGGGGTCATCCCGGCCTCCGGGGCTCCGAGCCGGGAGCTCCACGTGCCCGATCGCCCCGTCTGGAGATCCCGTTGGAGATCCCGTTGGAGATCCCGTTGGAGATCCCGTTGGAGATCCCG
>CAZOJJ010000019.1:18442-45740 GCA_964580105.1 uncultured Rhodothermales bacterium
GATCCCGTTGGAGATCCCGTTGGAGATCCCGTTGGAGATCCCGTTGGAGATCCCGTTGGAGATCCCGAAAGCGAAGCGTCCCGAAGGAATCACGTCCGGGATGACACGCGGGAAGGGTGAAGGCGACGCCCATGGATGCCCCAAACGGGTTCTTAGAACACGATGGACTTGAGCTTGACGCGGCGGCGGAGGGCGTTGACCTCGTGGGGCTGGAGGCGCCGCCAGCGGCCCCGGCGCAGGCCGGTCAGGTCGAGCCCGGCGTAGTGCGTACGGTCGAGGGCGCGGACTTCGTGCCCGAGCACCTCGAACATCCGGCGAACCTGCCGGTTGCGCCCCTCGTGGATCTGGAGCGCCACGGTCCGCCGGTCGTCGCCGACATAGCCGACGTGGTCCGCCGAGGCCGGTCCGTCCTCCAGCTCGACGCCGAGGCGGAGCCGGTCGAGCTGGTCGGGTTTGACGGCCTCGGTCGTGGTGACGACGTAGAGCTTCTCGACGCCGTAGCGCGGGTGCATCAGCCGGTGCGCGAGGTCGCCGTCGTTGGTGAGCAGCAGCGCCCCCGTCGTGTCGCGGTCGAGGCGGCCGACCGGGAAGAGGGCCGCTTTCTGGTGCGCGGGCAGGTCGAGCAGGTCCATCACCGTGCGACGGTCGCGCTCGTCGTCCTTCGTCGTGATGGTGTCGCGCGGCTTGTTGAGGAGCACGTAGACCGGCGCAGCAGGCCGGACGGGATGCCCGTCGAAGGCCACGTCGTCGGAAGGCGTCACCTTCGTCCCCAGCGCCGTCACGACCTCGCCGTTGACGGTCACGCGCCCCGCGGCGATGAGCGCGTCGGCCTCGCGGCGGGAGGCGACGCCGGCACGGGCGAGAAAGCGGTTGAGGCGAACCGGCTCGTCGGGCTTCAGGGCCGACGGCGCGGGCGAGGGCCCTCCGTCCTGCCGCTGCTTGCGCTCGCGGACCTTCCGGCGGCGCGTCGAGGCGTCGGGGTTCTTGCGAGGTTTAGGCATCGGGCGTGACGGGTTCACGTGGCAGGGCGTCCCCGTCCGACCCGGGGCGCTCGCCCAGCTCGTGCATCAGGGCGGCGCGCTCGCGGGTGAAGGCGGGGTCGGCGAGGAGTTCCTCGATCTCGCGCGGGCGCGGCAGCTCGTCGAGAGTGCCGAGGCCGAACTGGTCGAGGAAGGTTTCGGTCGTACCATACAATAACGGCCTTCCTACCGTCTCGCTCCGGCCGACGACCGTGATGAAGTCGCGCTCCATGAGTTGCCGGATCGCGTAGTCCGAGTTGACGCCGCGCACGAAGTCGATTTCCGGCTTCGACGTCGGCTGCCGGTAGGCGACGATGGCGAGCGTTTCGAGCAGCGAGCGCGAGAGCTTCCGCTCCTCGGTCTCGACCAGCAGCGCGCGGACGAACGGGGCGACGTCGTCCACGGTGGCGAAGCGGTAGCCTCCTCCCCAGGCGTGGATGCGGAAGGCGCGGTGCCCGTCCCGGTACGCCCGGTTGAGCCGCTCGACGGCCGCCTCGACGGCCGCCTCGTCCACCTCGGCGCCCGTCACCTCCTCCACGACGCGGCCGAGGCGGCGGGCCGTCACCGGCTCGTCGGCCGCGAAGAGGACGGCTTCGATGGCGCGGTCCAGGAGGGTGTGGTTCATGCGTCGAGGGGGGCGGGCTCGCTGCGGGTGGTCTCTTCGCCGATTTCCTTCGGTGCGCGTTCGCTTTCTCGGACGGGCGCGAGCGGCGGCGGCACCTGCGCTTCGAGCGCGAAGTCCTCGGCGTCCACGCCGAGGGTGAGGCGGAGGCGTTGCTGCTGGAGCAGGTCGAGCACGGCGAGGAACGTCACGATGACGAACGCGCGGGGCTGCTTCTCCACGAGCGCGACGAACGAGACGGGGCCGTCGGCCGCGCGGCTCAGAACGTACGCGCGCTGGCCCTCGATGGTGTAGGCGTAGCGGCGGGGCGCGTGACGCGGAGGCTCCTCGGCCGGCGCCTTCTCCAGCACCTTCTGGAGCACCCCGATCAGGTCGAACAGCGAGACCCGGTAGGTGACCTCGCCCTCCTCCCGCGCCAGCCGCACCGCCGAGGCGGCGCCGCGGGGGAAGTGCTCGTGCCGCTCGGTCCAGCGCCGCTCCAGGTGCGCCGCCGCCTCCTTGTAGCGCATGTACTCCAGCAGCCGCTCGACGAGCTCCTTCCGAGGGTCGATGGGCTCGCCCTCCTCGTCGAACTCCGCGCGCGGGAGGAGCATCCGCGCCTTGATCTGGATCAGCATCGCCGCCATGTAGATGAAGTCGGCGGCGCCGTCGAGGTCGATCTGCTCCAGGAGGCGGACGTACGCCAGGAACTCGTCCGTGATCTGCGCGATGGGGATGTCGTAGACGTCGAGTTCGTCGCGCCGGATGAAGAACAGCAGCAGGTCGAGCGGCCCTTCAAACTGGTCGAGGCGGACGCGGTACATCCCGGAGGGGGCAGGCGTGAGGGATGCCTCGGAAGGTACGACAGCCTTACGCGACCGCCCCGGCGTTCGCCGAACCTTCCCGCTGGGCGCCTTCCCGCCGGGCGTCTTCCCGCCGGGCCCGGAACCAGGCGACCGTCGCGGCGAGGCCGTCTTCGAGCGAGACCGTCGGCTCCCAGCCGAGCACGGCCTTCGCCTTCGCCACGTCGAGCACGCTCCGCTGCTGCTCACCCGGCTTCGCTTCGCCGTGGACCTCCTCGGCGTGCCCGCCCGTGAGCCGGTTGAGGTGGTCGAAGAGCGCGTTCACGTCCGTCTCGATGCCCGTCCCGATGTTGACGACCTCGGAGTCCTCGAGCGCCAGCCCGGCCACCACGGCGCGGACGACATCACCCACGTAGACGTAGTCGCGCGTCTGGGTGCCGGGGCCGTTGATGACCGGCTGCTCCCCGGCGAGCAGGCGCTCGGCGAAGATGGCGACCACCCCGGCCTCGCCGTGCGGGTTCTGTCGCGGGCCGTAGACGTTGGCGAAGCGGAGGGCCACGTAGGGCAGCCCGTAGAGCGACGCGTAGAACCGGAGGTAGTGCTCGGAGACGAGCTTGGTGATACCGTAGGGCGAGGCCGGCCGCTCGGGGTGCCACTCCGGCTGCGGACCGCCGCCGTTGACCTCGGGCGAGGGCTCGCCGTAGATGGCGCCGCCCGTGGAGGCGAAGACGACCTTCTGCAACCCCGTCGTGCGCCCGGCCTCCATCAGGTTGAGCAGGCCGAGCACGTTCACCTCGGCGTCGTAGACGGGGTCCGCCACCGACTTCCGCACGTCCATCTGGGCGGCGAGGTGGACGAGGGCGTCGAAGTGCTGCTCGCTGAAGACGACGCGGACGTTGGGGTCGCGCACGTCCATCTCGTAGAAGCGCGCGCCGCCGGGCACGTTCTCGCGCCGGCCACTCACGAGGCTGTCGAGAACGTGGACCTCGCACCCCTCCGCCAGCAGGGCGTCGGCGACGTGCGAGCCGATGAAACCGGCGCCGCCGGTGACGAGGACTTTTCTGTTGGCGAAGGGATGCGGCATGGGAGGATGTGCTAAAGCGTATTGCGTGCTTCGTACCGCCCCGAGGTGGCGAGATGGCCTCCTTACGTAAGACGCGGTACGGATTTCGGCATCAACTGGGTACGAAGGCGACGCTGGAGAGGCGGTCTTCCTGGAACAGCTCCTCGGCCACGGCCCGGACGTCCTCGGCGGTTACGGCGTCGATCTCGTCCATCACCTCATCCAGCGTGAAATAGCGCTCGAAGGTGAGCTCGACGCGGCCGAGGCGCATCATCCGGTTGCTCATGCTCTCCAGCCCGAGCATGATGGAGCCTTTGAGCTGCTGGCGGGCGCGCTCCAGCATCCGCGCGGACACCGGCGCCTCGGCCATCTTCTGCAGCTCGCGCACGACCAGCTTCCGCGCCCGGTCCACCTTCCCCGCGTCCACGCCGAGGTAGACGCCGAAGTCGCCCGCGTCGGCCATCATGTTGGCGAAGGAATAGACCGCATAGCAGTAGCCGTACTTCTCGCGGATGTTCTGGTTGAGCCGGCTCGACATCCCGCCGCCGAGGAGCGTGTTGAGGAGCGAGACGACCGTCCGGCGCGGGTCGAGCGAGCCGTAGGCGCGCGTGCCGACGACGAGGTGGGCCTGCTGGATGGGCCGGTCGATGACGACGTGCTCGGGACGATACCCGTTGGCGGGCTGGCGCTCGAGCGGGCGCGGCGCCCGCTCGAAGCCTTCCAGGAGGCGTTCCACCTTCCGGACCACGTCGCGGTGCTCGACGTGCCCGGCCACGGCGACGACGAGCCGGTTGGGCACGTAGTGCCGGCCGATGAACGAGGCGAGATCGTCGCGCTCGAAGCTGCGCACCGTCTCGGGCGTGCCGATGACCGGCCGCCCGAGCGGGTGGTCCGGATACATCAGCGCCTCGTAGTGGTCGAAGACGTGGTCCTCGGGGTTGTCCTCGTACATCTTGATCTCCTCGATCACCACGTCCTTCTCCTTCTCGATCTCGCGGGGCGGGAGCGTCGGGCGAAGGACGAGGTCGAGGACGGTGTCGAGCGCGCGGCCGAGGTGCTCGTCGAGGCCGCGTGCGTAGAAGCAGGTGTGCTCCTTGGCCGTGAACGCGTTGAGGTACCCGCCGACGGCCTCCATCCGCTGGTTGATCTGGTAGCCGCGCCGCCGCTCGGTCCCCTTGAACACCATGTGCTCTATGAAGTGCGTCATGCCGCCCTCGCGCGGCGCCTCGTCGCGGCTGCCGGCGTGGACCCAGACGCCGACCGAGACGGAACGGACGGACGGGATCTGCTCGGTGACGACGCGGACGCCGCCGGGCAGCTCGGTGCGTTCGAAGGCGGGGAGGACGACGGGGGCGGGCATGGGGGACCGATTTCAGGCAGGGCGCGAAGATACGCGCCCGCTCGATCCGGGCTCCGCCTTCCCCGAGGCTTAATGCGCGCCGCCCGCTTGCCCCTCGGACGGCCCACCTCGGTACGCGGACGGGGCGGCTCGCCGAGCCGCCCCGTCCGCATTCCCACCGGGGCCGGGCTTACGCCTTGGCCGCCGCAGGCTTGGAGGCACCGTCGCCGGCCGACGCCTCGCCGTCCGTGGGCGTGAAGGGCTCGCGTCCGCCGGGGAACTGCTTGATGAAAGCCTCCCGGACCGTCCGACCGGTGCCCTCGGCCACGGGCGAGGCCTCGTGGATGTAGAACCGCTCGTTCGGCAGCGTGTCGTTGTAGGCGATGGCGGCGGCGGCGGCGCGGAGCATCGCCTCGTCGCTGTTGCGGTCGAGCGCCTTCACGTTCGCCTCGATCTCTTCGTGCGCCATGTGGAGGAAGAAGAGGCCGGCGGCCTTGTCCTTCTCCCACGCCACCCCGCTGGCGCCCTGCGCCATCTGCTGGTCGAGCTTCGCGAGCACGCAGGCCCAGGCGTACATGAGCACGGCGTTGCGCGCGAGGCGGGCCTGGACGGCCTGCCGGTTGACGATCTCGGCATCGAGCCGCTTGCTGGCCAGCTTGAAAGCGCGCGTGTGGGTCTGCACGTGCCCGGCCAGCCGGTCGGCGAAGCTCTTGAGCGAGGGATGCAGGCGCGTGAACGAGGGGCGCTCGACCTTCTTGCCGAGGAAGATTTCGGTCGCCAGCGGCGCGCCGGCGCGGATCGTACCCGGCTGGAAGGCCCCCTTGAGGATGCGGCCGACGTTCTCGCCGAAGCCCTGCTCGTCGTCCCACTGCACCTTGTTGAGCACGCCGAGCATGAACTCGGCGAGCTGCTTGCCGCCGTAGGCGAAGATGAACGACTCCATGACCTCGTTCGAGCCCTCGACGATGCGGTGAATGCGGTTGTCCCGCCAGATCCGCTCGAACTCGTTCTCGGTCATGTAGCCCTCGCCGCCCATGATCTGCATGGCGTCGTCGATGACCTTCCAGCCCTCCTCGGAGCAGAACAGCTTGCAGGCGGCCGTCTCGACCATGATGTCCTTGTCGTGGCGGTCGAGGAAGCCGCACGTCATGTAGAGCATGGCGTCCATCGCGAACGTCCGCGCGTGCATCGTGGCGATGCGCTGCTGGACGAGCTCGAAGTCGGCGAGGGGGCGCTGGAACTGGTAGCGCGTGCGGGCCCACTTCGTGGCCTGGTCGGCGGCCTGCTTGGCGCCGCCGGTGACGCCGGCCGAGAGCGTGCAGCGGCCGTAGTTGAGGCAGGTGAGGGCGACCTTGAGCCCCTGCCCTTCCTTGTGCAGGAGGTTCGCCTTCGGCACGCGGACGTTCGTGAATCGGATGCGCGCCTGCCACGTCCCCCGGATGCCCGCCTTCGCGCGGTTCTTCTGGAAGACGTCCACGCCCTCCATGTCCGGCGTGACGATGAGCGCAGTGACGACCTTCTTCTCCTTCCCGGTCTTCGGGTCGGTGACCATCTGGTTGGCCATCACGGTGAACATGCCCGCGACGGCCCCCGAGGTGGACCACTTCTTCTCGCCGTTGAGGACGTAGACGCCCTCGTCCTCGCGCCACTCGCACGTCGTCTGCTGCCCGGCGGCGTCGGAGCCGACGTTGGGCTCGGAGAGGCAGAACGCCGAGAGGTACTCGCGCGCCACCTTCGGGAGGTACTCCCGCTTCTGCGCCTCAGTGCCGAAGAGCATGAGCGCCTTGCAGCCGATGGACTGGTGGGCCGAGACCATCACGGCCGTCGAGCCGCACCGGCGGCCGAGGGTCTCCAGCACGCGGTTGTAGGAGGCCACGCCCAGGCCGAGGCCGCCGTACTCCTCCGGGATCGTCATGCCGAGCACGCCCATGTCGAACAGCCGCTTGACCACCCACTCCGGGATCACCTGCTCCTGGTCGATCATCACCGACGGGTGCTCGTTCTCCAGGTAGTCGGTGAGTTCGGCCACGAGCGCGTCGGTCCGGGCCTTCTCCTGGGGCGAGACCTGCGGGTACGGCAGCACGAGGTCCTCGCGGATGCGGCCCCAGAAGACGTTCTTGATGAAGCCCATCTCCTCCGGCTCGGGGCCGAACATGGCCTCCGTCTCGCGGATCATGGCCTGGTCACGGGCGGAGACGCCCTTGATGTTGTCGAGCAGCGACATCGTCGTTCGGGTTGCGTGGTCGGGAACGGGCGAGGCGGGAGAGGTGCGAGCGCGAAGCGCCCCGGAAGCGCGCACGGCCTATACAAGCTACGGCGCGGGGAAGTTCGAGCGGGCCGGGCACCGACTGCTATTCGCTCCCCCTTCACGCCCTCGCGTAGTTTGGCGCGCCCCTTCCACGCCGCGCATGACGTTCCTCGACCACCTCCACGCCGCCCAGTCCGCCACCGGCTCTCGCCTCTGCGTCGGCCTCGACCCGGACCCCGAGCGGCTCCCCGCGCCCCTGCGCGGTCGTCCGCTCCCGGAGGCCGTTCTTTCTTTTTGTGTTGCAATAACGGAGGCGACGGCCCCGTACACCGCCGCCTTCAAGCCCAACCTCGCCTTCTTCGAGGCCCTCGGCCCCGACGGCGCCGACGTCCTCGCCGAGGTCGTCGGCCGCATCCCCGAGGGCCGCCTCGTCGTGGCCGACGGCAAGCGCGGCGACATCGGCAACACGGCCGCGCGCTACGCCACGGCCCTCTACGACCGCCTCGGCGCCGACGCCGCCACCGTCGCTCCCTACATGGGCCGCGACGCCCTCCTCCCCTTCCTCCAGCACGAGGGCCGCTGCGCGTTCGTCCTCGCGGCCACGTCCAACCCCTCGGCCGCCGACCTCCAGCAGCTCGTGATCGACGGCGAACCGTTCTACCGGCGCGTGGCCCGCATGGCCGTCGAGGCAGGCCGGGAGGCACCGGGGACGGCGGGGCTCGTCGTCGGCGCCACGCGGCCGTCGCTCCTGGCCGAGCTGCGCGAGGCCCACCCCGAGACGCCGTTTCTCGTGCCGGGCGTCGGCGCCCAGGGCGGCGAGGCGGCGGCAGTGCTGGCCGCCAACGCGGGCGGACCGATGCTCGTCAACGCCAGCCGGAGCGTCCTCTACGCCTCCGACGGCGCCGACTTCGCCGACGCGGCGGCGCGTGCCGCACAAGCCCTCGCGGCGGCGCTCCCCTATCCGGATTGACGGCGGGGTTATACGAACCCTCCGAACGGTGTCTATTTCGAGCGTACTTCCCTGCGCCCGATGTCCACCGATCCCATCCTTCGCGTCGAAGAGCCCGATGCAGCGCTCGCGGCCGTGCCCGAAGCCGTCCTCCACGATGTCTGGGGGTCCCGCCGCTACGACCCCGCTCGTCTCACCACCACCGACGGCGACCGGGTCACCGTCCTCGACCCGGGCCGCCCCAACCCGGATACCGGCCCCGACTTCCTCCAGGCTCGCCTCCGCATCGAGCACACGACGGGGGCGCTCGCGTGGACCGGCGACGTGGAGATCCACCGGACCTCCAGCGAGTGGATCCGGCACAGCCACGACCGCGACCCGCGCTACAACCAGGTCGTCCTCCACGTCGTCCTCCTCGGCGACGACCAGGCGGGACGGCTCGTGCGCGAGGACGGGACGTCGCTCCCGGAGGCCGCCCTGTACCCGGCGCTGACCGAATCGCTCCGGTCCCTGCTCTACCGATTCTACGCGCGTCCACACCCCGCCTTCCCCTGCGCGGCGCAGTTCGAGGACGTGCCGGCGGCGCAGCGGCGGGCGTGGATCCGCCGCCTCGGCCTCGAACGGCTGCGCCATAAAGCCGCCCGCTGGGGCGAGGCCTTCGGCGAACGACCCGACCTCGGGGCCGTGCTCTACCAGGCGATGCTGGCGGCGCTGGGCTACGCCAAGAATGCCGAGCCCATGCGCGAACTGGCCCGGCGCGTCCCGCTGTCCACCTTGCTTCGACTGCCCGACCCGCTCGACCGCGAGGCGCTGCTCTTCGGCGTGTCCGGCCTCCTCCCCACCGAGGTGGCCGGCTTCGATCCCGATTCGGCCGCGTACGTGCGCGAGCTCCACCGGCGCCACCAGCGGCTGCGCCGAACGGCAACGCCCCCACCGATGCCGGCCAACGCGTGGCGGTTCTTCCGGCTTCGTCCGGCCAACTTCCCCACGCGGCGGATCGCCCAGGCCGCGGCGCTGGCGGCGCCCGACGGCCTCTTCCACCCCGACGGCCTGGTGTTGCTTCGCGCGTGCCTCCTCAGCGAGGCGCCCGTCGAATCGCTCCAGGCGATTCTGCACAGCCACGCGCCAGCGGCGTTCTGGGAGACGCACTACCGGTTCGGCAAGGCGTCCCCGCCCGCCTCGGCGCGGCTGGGGCGCGACCGGCTCCGCCGCCTCCTCATCGACGCGCTGCTGCCGATTCTGCTCCTCGACGCCGACCAGCGGGACGATCCGCATCAGGCCGAACGCGTCGAAACCGTGCTCTCCCTCCTCCCGGGCGACTCCGACGAGGTGACGCGGCGCTTCGAACCCCTCGGCACCCGCATCGAGGACGCACTCGACGCGCAGGGCCTCCATCAGCTCTACCGGACCTACTGCACCCACGGACGTTGCCTCGACTGCGCCGTCGGGCAGGTGCTGCTCAGGGGGTAGAGAGACGCCCGGCGAGGCCGTCGTCCGGAAAAATCACCGTCTCGCCACCGGGCACGGCCGCTCGTGTCGTAGCTTTCAATAAACTTTGAAAGCTACGATGGTCACCCCCGCCCTCCTCGACGTTCCGGCCGCGCCCCTCAGCCTGGCCGAGATCCGCCGTCCCGTCGAGGAGGAGTTGAAGGCGTTCCGGGGGTATTTCCGGGACGCGATGCGCTCGGATGTCCGCCTCCTCGACCTCGTCACGCAGTACGTGCTGCGCCAGAAGGGAAAGCAGATCCGCCCCATCCTCGTCCTCCTCACGGCGAAGATGTGCGGCGAGGTCTCGGAGACGAGCTACGTCTCGGAGACGAGCTACCGGGCCGCCGCCCTCGTCGAGCTCCTCCACACGGCCACGCTCGTCCACGACGACGTGGTGGACGAGTCCGAGCGCCGGCGCGGCGTGTTCTCCATCAACGCGCTGTGGAAGAACAAGGTGGCCGTCCTCTTCGGCGACTTCCTGCTGAGCCGGGGCCTTCTCCTCGCGCTCGATCACCGTGAGCACGCGCTGCTCCACGTCGTCTCCGACGCCGTCCGCCGCATGAGCGAGGGCGAGCTGCTCCAGATCGAGAAGGCCCGGCGCCAGGACATCGACGAGGCGACGTACTTTCGCATCATCTCGGACAAGACCGCCTCGCTCATCGAGGCCTGCCTCGTCTGCGGCGCCGTGAGCGTGGGCGCCGGCGAGGAAACGCAGGAGGCGGTACGTGCCATCGGGGCCGACCTCGGGCTCGCCTTCCAGATCCGCGACGACCTCTTCGACTACGGCGCGGCCGACGTGGGCAAGCCGCTCGGCATTGACCTCCAGGAGAAGAAGATGACGCTCCCGCTGATCGTCGCGCTCGACCGCGCCGAGGCGGGCGAGGCCCGGCGGATCCGGAAGCTCGTCAAGCAGAAGACCAAGAGCGCCGCCGACGTCCGCGCCGTGTTCGACTTCGTGCGCCGGCACGGCGGCCTCGACGAGGCCCGCGCCCGCATGGAGGCGCTGGCGGGCGACGCGACGCGGCGCCTCCGCGCCTTCCCCCCCTCCGAAGCGCGCGACGCGCTGATCGGCCTCGCGGCCTACATCGTGGCGCGGAAGAAGTAGCGCACCGGCCGGCGCCGTAGATTGGCCGCCCCTCCCCGCGCTCTTCCCCATGACCCTCTACCTCCTCGGCACGGGCGCCGCCGTCAGCGACGCGCACCGCACCACGACGATGCTGGCCGTCGAAGAGGCCGGGGCGCTCCTGCTCATCGACTGCGGCGGGGACGCCGTGCAGCGGATGCTGGCCTGCGGGCTCGACCCGCTCGCCATCGAGGCGGTCGTCCTCACGCACGAGCACCCGGACCACATCGGCGGCTTCCCGCTCCTGATGGAGAAGCTCTGGCTCCTCGGCCGCCGCACCCCGCTCCCGATCTACGGCCCCGCCGCCGCGCTCTCCGTCGCCCGCACCGTCTTCGACGCCTACGACACCGCGAGCTGGGACGGATTGCCGGCGCGCGAGTGGCACGAGGTCGCCCTGGAAGAGGACGCGCCCGTGTTCGAGAGCGTCGCGTTCCGGGTGACGGCAACGCCGGTCGTCCATCCGGTGCCCACCCTTGGCCTGCGCATCGAAGGCGCGAGCGGGTCCGTTCTCGCCTACTCGTGCGACACGGCGAAGTCGGACCACGTCGTCCGCCTCGCCCGCGAAGCCGACCTGCTCGTCCACGAGGCCACCGGGAGCCAGCCCGGCGTACACGCATCCCCCGAAGAAGCCGCGGACGTAGCGGCGCAGGCCGGGGTGTACCGGCTCGTCCTCGTCCACCTCCCGCCCGGGATGACGGACGACGACCTCGCCGCCGCCCGCCACCGCTTCACGCATACCGAGCTCGGCCCGGAGGGCGGCGTCTACGCGCTCTCGGCCGAGGCCGCGTCTTCGCCGCCCTCCGGGCCGTAGAAGAAGACCCACACGGCGAGGTCGTCGCTGAAGTCCTCGAACCGGTGCTCGACGCCGGCCGGAACGAAGAGGACGTCACCGGGCTGGAAGACCACGCGCATAGCGTCGCAGAAGAACGTTCCGGAGCCGGAGGCGACGACGTAGACCTCGTCACGGGAATGGGGCTGCTGCGGATCCGTCCCGCGTGGGGCGTAGAGCTCCACGTCCAGCGTACCGTGCGTGAAGAGCCGCACGAAGTGCTCGCCGTACGGGGTGGGCAGGCTGCCCAGGCCGTCCGCGAGGCGGAGGTGGTGGCCGCGTCCGAGGGTCGTCATGGCCGGTTCTCCAGCGGCGTCGGCGCGCCGTAGTCGATCTCGTGCGCCGGTGGTTCGCCGCCCTCGCCCAGGAGGTAGTGGTCGAACCACTGGAGCATGCGGAGGCTGTAGTCGTAGCGCGCCGTCGCGCGGCCGTTGCCGTGGCCCTCGCCCGGATAGAGAACGAGACGGACGGGCGCCTGCCCGCGCAGCTTCAGGTGGCGGTAGAGTTCCATCGACTGGCCCGGGTTGACGCGCGGGTCCTCCTTGCCGTGGAGGATGAGCAGCGGCGTGCGGCCCTGCCCGGCGTAGTAGATCGGGCTCCGTTCGAGGAAGAACGGCCAGTCGTCCCACGGCCGCTTCCGGGCGTGGACGTAGAACTCCTCGCCGGGGATGTCGGTGGTGCCCACCTTCGAGATCTTGTCCGCGATGCCGACGAACATCACGCCGGCGGCTATGCGGTCGGAGTAGCGCGTCGAGAGCCAGCCGGTGGCGTAGCCGCCGTAGGAGCCGCCCGTGACGCCGACGCGCGCGGAGTCCGCCACGCCCGCCTCGATGAGCGCGTCGATGCCGTCGATGAGGTCGTCGAACTCGGCGCCGGCGGGGTCGCCCTGGCTGAGCGTGGCGAAGGCCACGCCGCGCCCGGTCGAGCCCCGGTAGTTGGGATAGAACACGGCGTAGCCGCGCGCCGCCGCCATCTGCCCGGGCGAGGAGTAGCCCGTCAGCCAGCCGTTCGAGTAGTGCGACTCCGGCCCGCCGTGGACGACGACGAGGAGCGGGGCCGGCCCGTCGCTGCCGCCCAGCGGCTCGATCAGCAACCCCTGCAGCTCCAGCCCATCGCGCGCCTCGTACGTGACGACCCGCTGGGGCGCGAGGGCGACGCCGTCCAGCCACGGGTTGCTGTGGGTGAGGCGTTGCGGGCGGCGGTCGTCCTGCGTCCACACGTAGAGCTCCGGCGGATGCGCCGGCGTGCTGGCCACGAGCGCGACGATGTCACCGCCCGAGTTGGCCGAAACGGTGTTGAAGACGGCGGCGCCGGGCGGGATGACGGTCCGTGCCGCATCGCCGTCCTCCTCGATGGCGGCGTAGACCGTCTCGACGCCCACGGCGGCGACGTAGCCGATGGTGTCCTCGTCGAGCCACTCGAAGGCGGTCACGTGGCCTTCGAATCCGGGCAGCACCTCGGTGGGTTCCCCACCGTCGTCATCCACCACGTAAAGCCGCCCCGCCTGAGGGTCGTTGACGTTGGCCGAGCCGATGAAGGCGAGGCGCTCGCCGTCGAGGCTCCAGGCCATCGGGCCGAGCTTGCCCTCGTGGACGACGGCGCCCTCGTACTCCCCACGCGTGGCGTGATACAGCTTGATGGTCTGGCGCATGTAGCGGTCGTCCACCAGCGGCGTCGGTGCGACGGCCACGGCGAGGCGGTCGCCGGGATGCCAGGCGAGCGCGTAGGCCGTCCCCTCCACGTCGATCCGCATCGGCCGGCTGTCTTCGAAAGCCCGCGTCACGAACACCGGCCGCTGGGTGAGGCCTTCCTCGTAGACCTCAGGCCGGTACGGCATCGCAGAGTCCGCCCGCCGGGGCTCGTTGGCGGTGAAGGCGACGCGCCGGCCGTCGGGGTGCCAGGCGTACTCGACGATCCCCGTCTCAAAGGCGAGCGCGCGCCGCACTGTGCCCGAGGCGGCCTCGACGGTGAAGAGCGCGGTGGCCGCGTCGCCCTCCCCGCGCGCGAGGTACGAGACCGCGTCGGAGCGAGGCACCCACTGGAGGTTCCTTGCGTTGACCTCCGTGCCCGCCAGCACGCGGTCCATGCCGTCGGCCAGTCGGTAGAGGTGCAGCTCGGTGCGGGGCGCCTCGTTGGCCTCGAACGGGTCGGCCGGTACGTTGACGGTGTAGGCGATGAAGTCGCCGTCGGGCGACACCACGGCCTCGCCGACGGTGCGCGTCATCGCCACCTGGTACGGCGTGAGCCCCTCCTGTGCCTCCGCCGAGGCGGCGACGGTGAGGAGGAAGACGACGATTCGGAAGGCGTAGCGACGAGTCATAACGAGCCACGGAAGAGGAGAACGGATCAATCCGGATCAATCTACACGAAAGAGCGCCTTCGCCGTGGCGGTCGTCACCCGGGCGACTTCCTCGACGGGCAGATCCCGAAGCTCGGCCAGCCGCTCGGCCGCGAGGCGGACGTACGCCGGCTCGTTCCGCTTCCCACGGTGCGGGGCCGGTGCGAGGAACGGCGCGTCCGTTTCGAGAACGATCCGCTCCAGCGGCACCTCGGCGACGGCCCCGGGGACGCCGCCGTTCTTGAAGGTGAGCGTGCCGCCAAGGCCGAAGTGAAAGCCGAGGTCGAGCACGGCGCGGGCGAAGTCCGGCGTGCCGCCGAAGCAGTGAAACACCCCGGTCAGGCGCTTCCCGGCCGGCGCGGCGGCCTGCTCCTCGCGCAGGATGCGCAGCAGGTCGTGCGAGGACGCCTCCGAGCCCTGCCGGTCGCGGTTGTGGAGGACGAGCGGGAGGTCGCGCTCGACGGCGAGGCGGGCGTGCCAGCGCAGCAGGTCCTGCTGCTTGGCGATGAACGAGCGATCCCAGTAGTAGTCGAGCCCGCTCTCGCCGACGGCCACCACACGCGGGTCGCCGCACAGGGCGGCGACGGCCTCCCGCTCGGCGTCCCCCGCCTCCTTCGTCTCCGTCGGATGCAGCGCGGCCATCGCGTAGCACCCCTCGTAGCGGTCGCACAACGCGAGCGCCGCGTGGATGGACGGCACGTCGATGGCGGGTTGAAGGAACCGGGTCACGCCCGCCTCGCGGGCGCGGGCGACGACGGCGTCGCGGTCGCCCTCGAAGCGGTCGTGGTAGAGGTGAACGTGGGTGTCGATGAGCACGGCGCGATGCAGGTTGGGGGGCGGCGTCTACGCGGGAGGGCGGCGCCGTGTGCCCTTTCCGGCCGGGAAGACGGATGCCTACCTTTCTCGAACCCTCCGCGCCATGCCTCGCCTCCGCGTCACCCCCTCCCTGCTCCGTGCGGCCCTCCTCCTGGTGCCGCTCGTAGCCCTGCTCCCCCTCGGCCGGCTCGCCGCCGACTGGGTCGAGTTCGAGCGCGTGGTGGGCATCCCCCTCGAACCCCTCCCGCCTCGGGGTTTCGACTGGGTACGGTGGCAGGACCGCGACGGCGAGATCGTCGCGGCCTACGTCTATCCGAAAGGAACGGCCTTCGAAGCGGGCCTCCGCGAGGGCGCGACGCTCTTTCAGCTGGAGTACCAGCAGTTCTTCAGCGCCGAGGACGTCAAGCGCGTCGTGGAGCGCTCGCCCGGGCAGGAGCTGACGTACGAAGTGATCCAGGACGGCAAGCTGGCGATGCTCGACGTCCCGGTGACGCGCTACCCCACGTTCCTGTACCCCCTGGACGACGGGCTCTGGGTCGCCACCGGCTGGGCGTTCGCGCTGGCGGCGTTCGTGCACCTCCTGGCCTTTCTGATCGTCGTGCCCCTGGGTCGGCGGTCGCGGAAGGCCCTGCGGGCGTCGCTGCTGATCGGGAGTGCGCTGTGCTGGGTGGGCGGCAACTTCGCGCGCATCCTGATCGTGGCCGCCGTCGGCCCGGTGGAGACCGCGACGCCGGCGGTGGCGTGGACGTTCGAGGCCCTGACGCTGCTGAGCCTCGTGGGGTGGATCCTCTTCCCGGCGCTGCTCCTCCGCCACGTCCTGCTCAACGACCGCGCGCTCCGTGAGCGCACGCGGCGGCTCCGGGGCGTGCTGTTCGTCCCGCCCGTCCTCCTCGGCCTCGCCGTTCTCACGGCGACGCTCCGGGGCAGCATCGGCCCCCTCCCGCCGCAGGCGCTCGTCGCGCCGGTGCTGTTCTACGTCTGCTGCTACGTGGCCGCCGCCACGGGCCTCATCCTCCTCGCCCGGCGCGACGCCGAGGCGGGCGAGGAGAGCGGAACGCCGACGTGGAGCCGGGCCGGGAGCAGCCTCGTCTTCGTCGCGGCCGTGGCGGGCGCGCTCTTCGCCTACGACGCGCTGCCCGCGCTGGCCGGCGAGAACGACGCGGCGGCCGGCGCCTTCACCGTCCTCCTCCAGCTGTTCTCCGTCGCCCCGGTCGTGCTCGTCTCGACGGCCACGCTGCGCTTCGGCCGGATCGACTCCGTGGTGTCGCGGGCGCTGGGGTACACGGCGGCGCTCGGCGTGATCTTCTTCGCGTTCGTCGGCGGCGTGGCGCTGATCGACGTGGCGATGCCCGGGCTGGCGACCAACCGGGTCGTCCTCGGGCTGTGGGTGGTGGCGCTGCTGGTGCTCGTGGAGCGGCTCGCCCAGCCCGTCCGGCGCGTCTTCGCCGACTGGTTCATGACCGAGCGCCAGCGCGCGCGCCAGCGGCTCAACCGGTTTGCCGACCGCATCCGGCTCATCCTCGACCCCGAGCGCCTCGCGCACGAGACGGTGCAGGCCGTCGGGAAGGCGCTCGGCGTGCGCTCGGCCGTGCTCTTTCTGCGGGCCGGGATGGGAACCCCGCACGAGCGGTGGGTGCAGGCCGCCTTCCGCCCCGAGGCGCCCTACTTCACGCAGGCCGAGCTCATGCGGATCTGGTCGCGGCTCCAGGAGCAGGGAGCAGTCTGGGCGCGCAACCCCGAACTGAACGAGAGCGCCCTCGACGAGGCGGACTCGGAGCGGCTCAAAGCCATCGGCGTGGCCCTCGCCGTGCCCGTCACGAGCGGGACCGGTGAGCCGACGGGCGCGCTCGTGCTCGGCCGAAAAGCGCGCCGCCGGGTGGTCTACAACCTCGAGGACGTCGAAATGCTGCGGGCGCTCTGTGGCCAGCTCGCCCTCGCCACCGAGCGCCTCGGGCTGATCGAGCGCGAACAGGCGCTGATCCACGAGAGCGCCCAGGCGCAGCTGGCGGCGCTCCGGGCGCAGATCAACCCGCACTTCCTCTTCAACGCGCTCAACACCATCGCCGCGCTGATCGCGGAGAAACCGGAGGAGGCCGAGGACACCGTGCAGCGGCTCGCGGCCATCTTCCGGCACGTGCTCCAGGCCGGCAGCCGTCTGTTCGTTCCACTCGACGACGAGCGCCGGCTCGTCCGCCAGTACCTCGCCATCGAGCAGGCGCGTTTCGGCGAGGCGCTCCAGGTCGAGGAGGAGTGGGCGCGCGATCTCGACGCCGTGCCCGTCCCGGCCTTCGCCGTGCAGACGCTGGTAGAGAACGCCGTCAAGCACGGCGTCGAGCGGAAGCGCGGCGGCGGGCTCGTCCGCCTCGAAGGCCGCCGGCTCCCGGACGGCGACGTGGAGGTCGTCGTGACCGACACGGGCGTCGGCATCCCGGCCCTGTTCCCCGGCGGCGACGGCCTGGCCGAACCCGGCGGCGAGGCCTTCGACTTCTTCGGCATCGGCCTCCGCAACGTGGCCGACCGCCTCGCGCAGCTCTACGGCCGCGCCGACCTCCTCGCCATCGAGAGCCACCCCGACACCGGCACCGTCGTCCGCCTCCGGCTTCCGGCCCAGCCGGCCCTCTCGTCCATCTGACCCCGCTTCCACCTGACCCCGCTTCCGCATGCTCCGCGTTCTCCTCGTCGACGACGAACAGCCCGCCCGCCAGCGCCTCCGCCGCCTGCTCGCCCCCTTCGAGGAGGCCGGCCGCCTCGCCGTCGTCGGGGAGGCCGCCGACGGCGTCGAGGCGCTGGAGCTCGTGGAGGGCGAGGAGGTGGACCTGCTCTTCCTCGACATCCAGATGCCGGAGCTCGATGGGTTCGACGTGCTCGACCGGCTTCCGCCCGGTGGCCGCCCGGCCGTCGTCTTCACGACGGCGTACGACCAGTACGCCCTCCGCGCCTTCGACGCCAACGCCATCGACTACCTCCTCAAGCCCATCGAGGAGCCCCGCCTCGCGGAAACCATCCGCCGCGTCGAGGCGCGCCGTGCCGCGGGCGAGGACGCGCAACACGACGTGCAGGAGCGACTGGCCGAACTGCTGGAGTACCTCGACCGGCAGGGCATGCCCGAGCCGGAAGCGCCCGCCTCTCACCACGAATACCTCCATCAGCTCTCCGTCCCGGGCAAAGACCGGCTGCTCATCGTACCGGTCGAGCAGCTCCTCTCGGCGGAGGTCCACGACGGCATCACACAGCTGTTCACGCTCACGCAGGCGCCCGGCACCCCGGCTGCGGTCACCCGCCACATCGTCTCCTACACGCTCGACGCCCTCGAACAGCGGCTCGACCCCGCCGAATTCATGCGGGTTCACCGCTCAGCCCTCGTCCAATTGAGGCACATTCGGGAAATGATTTCGTGGTTTTCCGGCCGCTATAAACTGGTGCTGACGGGAGGGCACGAGGTCGTCGCCAGCCGGGCCCGGTCCAAGGAACTCCGGGATCGCCTGAGTCTCTGAGGGGGCGAGGCCGTCCGTTAATTGGAAGGCGTCCGCTGCCGATACCGAGGCCCATCGGGTCGCCTCGTTCCATGCTCCGCTTCCTCCTCGTCCTCGCCGCCCTCGCTCTCTGCACCTCGGCCGCCGCCCAGGCCGGCCCGATCGTCCGGGTCAAGGTGCTCGCGCGGGCCTCGACGGCCTCGGTGATCGTGGAGCCGCAACGGGGCTCCGCCCGCGTCTACGCGGACCGCAGCTCGACGCCGCTCGCCACGCTTCTGCCGGGCACCACCGTCACGCTCGAACGCGTCTCGGACCGCGTCCGCGTTCGGTATCCGGGCGGCACCGTGCAGGCCGGCGTCGTGGAGGTCGTGCCCGACGAGGGCGCGCCGCTCTCGATCCGCAGCGGAACGCACCGGCGGTCGTACCACGGTGCCCTCTCCGTCGAGCGCGACCCCGAGCGGCAGGCCTCCCTCCGCCTCGTCAACTACGTGCCCCTGGAAGACTACGTGGCGAGCGTGGTGGCGAGCGAGTACCCGTTCACGGAGATCGAGGGGGTCAAGGCACAGGCCGTCCTGGCGCGGACGTACGTCCTCCGCGCCGCCAACCCGCGCAACCCCTTCGACGTAACCGACGACACCGGCTCGCAGGTCTACCGCGGCGCCGAGGTCGTCACGGACGTCGCCCGCGCGGCGGCCGAGGCCACACACGGCGAGGTGCTCCGCTACGGCACGGCGCTCGTGGAGGCCACGTACTACTCGTCGTCGGGCGGCCACACCGCCAACAACGAGGACGTCTGGCGCGGCGCCCCGATCTCGTACCTGCGCGGCAAGCCGGACCCGTTCGACCGCGATGCTCCCGACTACCGCTGGAGCACCTCGGCCGAGGTCGCCGGCACGCTCCGCGCGCTCGGCCGCCGATACGGCGGAACCGTGACCGGGTTCGAGATCGAGGCACGCGCGCAGGACGGCCGGGTCACCCGTGTCCGCCTGCTGGGCAATCGCCCTCAAACGATCTCCGGCAACGAGTTCCGCACCGTCGTCAACGGCGCCTTTGGCGTGCGGACGGTGCGGAGCACCCACTTCACCGTCACGCGTCGCGGCAACCGGTACGTGTTCGAAGGGCGCGGCTTCGGCCACGGCGTGGGGATGAGCCAGTACGGCGCCCGGGGGCGCGCTCGCGCGGGTCACTCCTACCGCGACATCCTCGCCTTCTACTTTACCGGCACCTACCTCGACCGGCTGGACGCGGCCCCGACGGTGGCCCGGCCGTATACGCTGGCGGACTTCCGGTCGGCCCCCGCCGTCGAGGCCGAGGCCCGTACGCGCCGGGTTCGCTTTACCGGAAACACCGAGACGGACGAGCCCGCGCGCCGCACGGCCTGGTAGCCCGCCCGGCCTCAGACGAAGTAGCCGAACGCGTTCTCGAAGTGCTCGATCTCGGGCTCGCCGGCCCCGAGCGTGATGGCGATCACGTCGAAGCGGCAGGGGGCGCCGGTGAGGCGGCGCTCGTGGAGGTACGCCTCGGCCGTCCGCAGGATGGCCTCCTGCTTGGGCCTGTCCACGGCCGCCTCGGGCCGCCCGAACCCCAGCCCGCGCCGCGTCTTGACCTCGACGAAGACGAGCTCTCCACCGTCTTCGTACCGCGGCGCCGGGAGGAACGCGACGACGTCGATCTCCTCGCGGCTGAACCGGTAGTTGCGGTCCAGCACGCGGTAGCCCTTCTTTTCGAGGAAGGCCACGGCGAGGTCTTCGCCGAGGGCGCCGGTGGGCTTTGCGTCGGTCATTCGTCGGCCGGCGGCGGACGCCGGAGCTTGCGGGCGTAGGTGATGAGCCGGCGCACCTGCTCACCGCTCCGGCTCTGGAGGAACGGGAGCAGCGCGCTCGTGAACCCCTCGAACACGTCGAGGAACTCGACGAGGTTGTCGATGCGCTCGGCGAAGGCCGCCTCGGTGGGCGTGAGGGGGGCGCCCGACTTCAGCGAGGCCGAGCACTCCACCAGCGTCCGCTGGAGCGGTGCAATCTCTCGCTTGCGCCGCTCCGCGATGATCGTCGTCGTGATCTTCCAGACGTCCTTCTCGGCGGTGTAGTAGTCTTTCCGCGAGCCCGGCCGGTGCGTCTTGGTGAGCAGGTTCCAGTCCACCAGCGACCGGAGGTTCATGTTGGCGTTGCCCCGGCTGATCCGGAGCCGCTCCATGATCGTGTCCGTGTCGAGCGGCTGCTCGGAGGCATAAACGAAGGCGTGGATCTGCGCCATCGTCCGGTTGATGCCCCAGTGGGAGGCCATCTCGCCCCAGAGCAGGATGAACCGGTCGAGAGCATCCCGGTGGCGCTCGCTGAGCGCGGGCAGGTCGTCCGGTTTCGGGGCGTCGGGCAAGGGCGGGCGGCTGGGTTTCAACGAAGGGTGAAAGATAAGGACGGCACGAACGCCGCGACGGAAGCGCGGCGCTCGTCGTTCCCACGGTATATTTTCGCCCCCACCCGCCCGCCCCCGTGTCCGCCCTCGTCACCCTCACGACCGACTTCGGCCTCGACGACGCCTACGTGGCGGCGATGAAGGCGGCGATGCTGGCCGTCGAGCCCGACCTCCGCCTGCTCGACGTCTCGCACGCCATCGAGGCGCAAGACGTGCTGGGGGCGGCGTTTCTCCTCCGCCAGGTGGCCCCGCTCACGCCGCCCGGGACGGTCCACCTCGTCGTCGTGGACCCCGGGGTGGGCACGGATCGGCAGGCGCTCGCGGCCCGCTGCGGCGATCACCTCTTCGTCGGTCCCGACAACGGGTTGGTGGCCCTGATCTGGGACGAGGTCGAGCCGGACGAGGTCGTCGTGCTGGACCGGCCCGCGTTCTGGCACAGCCACGCCCCCAGCGCCACCTTCCACGGCCGCGACGTCTTCGGCCCCGTCGCCGCGCACCTCGCCTCGGGGCGGAGTCTGACCGAGGTGGGCACCCCCACGGCCCGGTACCAGCGCCTCCACTGGGCGCACCCCATCGCCGACGACGAGGGCATCCAGGGGTGGGTCGTCCACGTGGACCGCTTCGGCAACGCCGTCACCAACATCCCTCGCGCCCTGCTCGACGCCGAGCCGCGCAGCCGTACCGCCAAGTGCTACGTCGGCGCGACCATCCTGGAGGGCATCCACGAGACGTACGGCGACGTACCCCCCGGCGAGCCCCTCGCCCTCATCGGCAGCGCCGGCCTGCTGGAGATCGGCGTCAACGGCGGGGACGCCTCCACCCTCTTCTCCATCCCGAAAGGCAGCCGCGTGAGCCTCGTCTACGGCGACGCGTGACCGACACCCCATGCTGCTCCCGCTCCTCCTCAGCGCCGCGATCCCGGACGGCGAGCCCGACGCGCCCTCCCCGCCCGAGCGGCCCAGCGGCCCGCCGCCGGGCGTACCGCGCCCACCCGCGCCGCCGAAACACGAGCCCGCCTCCTCGGACGAGTACACGGCGGACTACGGCACCGGCCCGGCCCTCCCCAGGGACCACCCCGCCTACGACCGGGTGCAGACGCGTGGCGCGGACGACGGCAGATCGCCCGCCCCGTTCCTCTGGGGCGGCCTCGTGCTCCTGCTCATGGTGACGGCCCTCGCCGTCACCTACGTCCTCCTTCAGCCGGAGCCGAGCACCGGTGCGACGCCCGACCTCCTCACCCTCGTCGCGTCCCACGCGGACGCGGTCGAGTTGGAGATGCCGACCGACGACCTCGACATCGCCCAGGAGTACATCCTGAGCGAGTTCGGCTGGCCCGTCCGCGTTCCGGTGCTGCCGGGCGCGCGCCTCCTCGGCGTGGGCGTGGACGAGATCGCCGACGGCATCGAGCTGCCGGTGCTCCAGTACCAGCCCGAGGAGGGCGGCCCCATCACGGTCTACCTCTACGACTACGCCTTCCTCGACGCCGCCGAGGGCCGCCTCCGCCTCGCTCCTGCCGTCTACTCCCGCCTCGCCGAAGACGCCCCCGTGGACGTCCGCCGCGTCGGCGAAACCTCCCTCGTGCTCTGGCGCCGTCGCGCGGCCATCTACACCGCCGTCATGCGAGGCGACCCGGCTCCACTCGTCGAGTATCTGCGCCGTCACTAGCCCCGTCGCCCGACGGGAGCCCGACCGTCCGCAGCACGATCTCGAACGTGGTCCCTGCACCCGGGCGCGACTCCTTCAGGCTGAGCGATCCGCCGTGGTACTCCACCACGATGCGGCGCGCGAGGCTGAGGCCGAGCCCCCAGCCGCGCTTCTTCGTCGAGAAGCCGGGCCGGAAGATGTGCCGCTGGGCCGAGCGGTCGATGCCGCGCCCGGTGTCGCGCACCTCGATGACGGCGTCGCCGTCCCGCCTGCGCGCCTCGACGATGATCTGGCCGTCGCCCTCGATGGCGTCGAGCGCGTTCTTGAGCAGGTTCTCGATGACCCACTCGAAGAGCTCTGCGTTGAGGGCGACCACGAGGTCGCTCGGTGCGTAGAGGTCGAGCGTGACGCGCGGCCCCTCGCGGGGGATGCGTCGGCGGATGTAGTCGGCCACGCGCTCCAGGACCGGCGCGAGGCGGGTCGGGGTGAGCTCGGGCACGGAGCCGATCTTCTCGAACCGGTCGGCCACGCGGCGCAGGCGGCCGACGTCCTGCTCCAGCTCCGCGGCGACGGTCATCGTCTGCTCGTCGTCCTCGTGGCTGAGCCGGAGCAGCTCGATCCACCCGATCATGCTGGAGAGCGGCGTGCCGAGCTGATGCGCCGCCTCCTTCGCCATCCCGACCCACAGGTTGCTCTGCTCGCTGCGGCGGACGTACGAGAAGCCCAGATACCCCACCAGGATGAAAAGCGCCACGAAGCCCAGCTGGATGGGCGGGAACCACCGGATCAGCCGCGCCAGCTCGGAATCGCCGTAGTGGACGTACTGCACCTGCCCGTCGAGGTACTCGAACCGGATCGGCTCGTTTTCCTCGTCGAACGCCGCCGCGAGGTCGCGGAGGTGGGCCGCGTTCTCTTCGAAAGACGCCGTCGTGTCCACGTCCACGTTGCGCCAGACGACGACCTCGCCGGTGAGCGAGTCGGTGATGATGGCCGGCACGTTGAACCGGGCCGGCTCGATGATCTCGTTGAAGACGAAGTCGAGCTCCTCGGTCGGCGGCATCGTGCGGGCCCAGCCGAGGGCATCGGCGAAGCGGGCGGCGCGCTCGTCGTCGATGAGCCCGCTCGCCTCGGCCTCGTCGAGGAGGCGGCCGAGCGCCTCGAAGTCGGCCGCGTGCGGGTTGACGACGTTGGTCTGCGCCTGGTATTCGATGGCGCGCACCCAGAGCCGCACGGCCGACTGCTCCTGCTGCGTGACCCGGTCCGCCAGCGCGTTGGTGTAGAACAGCGACGCCGCCGCAATGACGATGGCCGCGACGATGAGCCCCAGCTTGATCTTCGTCGTGGTGCGGTAAGCGGACATCCGGGGTCGGCGTGGCGAATGCGGCGTTCGTAGCGAAGCTAACTCCGCGTTCCGCCCACCGAAATTCGCGCTCAGACGACCAGCGTTTCCTCGCGACGCGGCCCCGTCGAGATCATCGACACCGGGACGCCGATGAAGTCCGAGACGAACGTGAGGTAGTCGCGGGCCTCGGTGGGGAGGTCGTCCGGGTGCTGCACCTTCGCGAGGTCGCCGTCGAAGCCGGGCAGCGTCTCGTAGACCGGCTCGGCGCGCTCGAGCGTAGCGATGTCGTTGGGGAACCGGTCCGTGACCTTCTCCCCAACGCGGTAGCTCGTGCATACCTTCAGTTCGGGCAACCCGGCGAGCACGTCGAGCTTGGTGACGGCGAGGTCGGTGAATCCGTTGAGGCGGGCGGTGTAACGGAGAGCGACGCCGTCGAGCCAGCCGCAGCGGCGGGGCCGCCCGGTCGTCGCGCCGAACTCGTGGCCGGCCTGGCGGAGCCGCTCGCCGAGGTCGTCGGTGAGCTCGGTCGGGAAGGGTCCGTTGCCGACGCGCGTCGAGTACGCCTTGACGATGCCGAGGGTGCGGTCCACGGCCGTCGGCGGGACGCCGAGGCCGGTGCAGCAGCCGCCGGCCGAGGGGTGGCTGGAGGTGACGTAGGGGTACGTCCCGAAGTCCACGTCGAGGAGCGACCCCTGCGCGCCCTCGGCGAGGACGCGCTTGCCGTCGGCGAGCGCCTGCCCGAGGTAGGCCGTCGTATCGGTCACGAACGGGTCGATGCGGCGGTCGAAGTCGACGTACTCCTCGATCATGGCCTCCACGTCAATCCCTTCGTCGCCGTAGACGGCTTTCAGAATGGCGTTCTTCTCATCGAGCGCCACGCGCAGCTTCTTGCGGAGACCGTCGCGGTCGAGGAGGTCCACGACGCGGATGCCCGTGCGCGCAAACTTGTCCACGTAGGCCGGGCCGATGCCGCGCCCGGTGGTGCCGATGGCCTCGGCGTCGCGGTACCGCTCGCGCGCCTGCTCGATGCGCTTGTGGTACGGCATGATGAGGTGGGCGTTGTGGGAGATGAGCAGGCGCCCCTCGACGGGGTATCCGAGGGCCTCGACCTGCCGGATCTCCTCCATCAGCGCGACCGGGTCAATGACGACGCCGTTGCCGATCACGCATGTCACGCCATCGTGGAAGATGCCGCTGGGGATGAGGTGGAGCACGAACTGCTCGTCGCCCCACGCGATGGTGTGCCCCGCATTGGCGCCGCCCTGGTAGCGGGCGACCACGTCCACCTGAGGTGCGAGGAGGTCCACGATCTTGCCCTTCCCCTCGTCCCCCCACTGCGATCCGATGACGATGGTGACGGGCATGGCGGGTGAGGCTGAGGAGAGGAGCAGAACAGAGGCAACGGCAAAATACAGCAGGGCCGGAGCCCCGAAGGACCCCGGCCCTGTGAAACGCCAGCGGATGGCGGGTCAGGCCGGCGGCTTACAGCTCACACTGCACCGCCGAGGCATAGTTGACACACGTGTCGATGCCGTCCGAGCCATCCAGCGTGTTGGCGCCACCCTCACCGTCCAGCATGTCGTCGCCGCCTTCACCCTTGAGGTGGTCGTCATCGTCACCACCGAAGAGCAAGTCATTGCCGGGACCGCCGTTCACGTAGTCGATGCCGGCTCCACCCTTCAGGGTATCGTTGCCGAGTTCTCCATAGAGGGTGTCGTCACTGCCTTCGCCCTGGATGTTGTCGTCACCGCCACCACCTCGGATGGTATCGTTGCCTTCTCCACCCTGGATGGAATCGTTGCCATTACGCCCCAGAATGGTGTCATTGCCGTTACCACCCTGGATGGCATCATCACCGTCTCCACCGTCGAGAAGGTCGTCGCCGTCGCCCCCGGTGATGTAGTCGTTACCGGCCTGGCCAAAGATGGCGTCGTCGCCACCCGCTCCACGCAGGTTGTCGTCGCCGCCTCCACCGCAGATCGTGTCGTTGCCACCGCGGCCGTTGATGAAGTCGTTGCCGTTCGAGCCGACGATGACGTCGTCCCCGTCGGTGCCGAAGATGTCCCAGCCACCGACGCCGTTCGGGACGGCCGAACCACCACCGGGGTTGCCGGGGTAGATCGTAGCCACCAGACCGTTGCAGGAGGGAGGCGTGCCGTTGTTGGCACTGAGGCCGTCGACGGCGGCTTCGTCGCACCCGGCGAAGAAGAACGCCGCAGCGACGGCAAGGAAAGCAATCCGTTTCATGGATCCAGAAGGGTTTGGGGAAGAGGGTACGAGCGAGTTGCGCCTACCCGCTCGAATGGACGGCCGCCGATTCGCATCGGGGCCGGACCGCTCGCGTCGTGAGGTTGGCGCGGGCGATCCGTGTGGCGTGTGGCTCTTTCAGGGCCCATGCCACCGGCCGGAAGCCGCAATCTAAGAACCCCGACGTTAAAAAAAAGCCCGCCGCGTATTAGCTGAACACGAAAGCGGGCAGGAAATCCCTGAAATGAGACGGAACGGGTCTCGTTAGGAGAACGAGGAGACAGCCTCCGAGACCGAACCGTAGTGTTTGAACACGGCGGCCAGCTTCGTGATCATCAGGAGGGAGTGGACGCGGTCGCCCACGCGGGCCAGCCGGAGGTCCCCGCCGGCATTCCGCATGGTGGTCAGCGCGCCGATGAGCATGCCGAGGCCGCTCGAGTTCATGAAGCGGACGCCGTGCAGGTCAGCAACGACGTTCCGCTTGCCCTCGGCCTTGAGGGCGTGCAGCCGCTCGTGGAGCATGGCCCCGTCCGGCCCCCCCATCACGTCGCCGGAGAGCGCGAGGACGACGACGCCCCCCGGCCGTTCGTCTACGTCGAATTGCATCATGGCTGTGGGGTGGGATGCGGAGGAGGCCTCGACGGCCTCCTCCGAGTGAAAGGGCGTCAGGCGCGCGCGGGCTTGAGCCCGAGGGTGCGGTCGCGCAGCGCCATCGCAACCGGGGAGGCGACGAAGACCGAGGAGTACGTCCCGATGACGATGCCGACGAGGAGGGCGAACGCGAAGCCCTTGAGCACCTCGCCGCCGAACAGGAACAGCACCGCCACCACGATCAGCGTCGTCAGGCTGGTCATCATCGTCCGCGAGAGGGTCGAGTTGATCGAGCGGTTGACGATGCGGTCGAACCGCTCCGTTTTGAACAGGTTGGTGTACTCGCGGATGCGGTCGAAGATAACCACCGTGTCGTTGATGGAGTAGCCGACGATGGTCAGGAACGCCGCGATGATCGTCTGATCGATCTGGAGCGAGAACGGGAGCCACCCGTGGAAGAACGAGAAGAGCCCGAGCGTGATCACCACATCGTGGATGAGTGCGGCCACGGCGCCGGCCGAGAACCGCCACTCGAACCGGAGCATGATGTAGAGGAAGATTACCAGCAGCGAAGCCAGCACGGACCACGCCGCGCCCCGCTTGAGATCCTCGGCGAACCGGGGCCCGACCGACTCCACGCGCTGCGCGGACGCACTGGCGCCAGGGAACGCGGCGTCGAGGCTGGAGACGACGAGGTTCTGGAGGGAATCGGGGTCGCCGCCGGCGACGGTGCGGATCAGGAGCAGCTCGGGGCGGCCGTACTCCTTGACCTCGGGCGTCGAGCCCATCGCGGCGTCGAGGGCCGTGCGGACCTCGCCGGGGCGGAGCGCCTCGGCCGTCTCGACGACGATCTCGCTGCCGCCCTGGAAGTCAATGCCCGTCTCGACGCCACGCGTGACGAGGGAGACGATGCTAAGGAGCATGAGGGTGCCGGAGAGGATGAACCCGGCCTTCCGCTTGCCGACGAAGTCGA
>CAZOJJ010000019.1:45840-48378 GCA_964580105.1 uncultured Rhodothermales bacterium
ATGGCGCTGAGGGCCTTCGCGTAGCCGCCCTCGATGGAGGCCTTGAGCGTCTTCCCGGTGTCCATCTCCTCGCGGACGCGCTCGAAGATGAGCACGTTGGCGTCCACCGCCATGCCGATGGTGAGCACGATGCCTGCGATGCCGGGCAGCGTCAGCACGGCGCCGAAGGCGGCCAGGATGCCGAAGATGAAAAGGATGTTGAGCAGGAGCGCGAGGTCCGCCACGATGCCCGCCGTTCGGTAGTACAGGATCATGAAGACGGCCACGGCCAGCAACCCGATCATCACCGAGATCGTGCCAGCCCGGATCGAGGCCGCGCCGAGGCTCGGCCCGACCGTCCGCTCCTCGACGATCTGCACCGGCGCGGGGAGCGCGCCCGACTTCAGCACGGTCACGATGTCCTCGGCCTCCTGGCGCGTGACGCCTTCGATCTCCGTGCGCCCGCCCGGAATCCGCTCGCGGATGTTGGGGTAGGTGTAGACCACGTCGTCGAGCACGATGGCGACGTTCTTGCCCACGTTGGCGCCGGTGATCTGGCTCCAGCGCTGCGCGCCGGCGGCGTTCATCGTCAGCGACACCTTCGGCGCGTTCGTGTAGGGGTCGAACGTCGGCCGGGCGTCGGTGAGGATCTCACCCGTCAACTCCGCGCGCTCGCGGACGCCGAGGAGGAAGTAGACGGGCTCGCCGTTCTCGCTCTGGCTCTCCGGGTTCGAGGTGTAGAGCAGCTCGATGCCGGCGGGGAGCATGGCCTGGACGGCCGGCGCTTCGAGGTAGCGCCGCACCTCCGCCGTATCCGACACGGCCACCGCGCCGAAAACGGGAAGCCGGTCGGCCTGATAGAGCCGGAAGATCTCGGCGAAGCGCGCGCCGTCCCGGTTTGCCGGAGCCGCCTCGGTGAGCAGCGAGGCGACGTCCGTCAGCGTCGTATCCGCCGACGTGTCGGCCGCGACGGCGGCGGCGTCCGCACCGGTGGTGTCCGCAGCGGCGGTGTCGGCCTCGGCCCCTTCTTCCGCCTGGTAATACTGGTAGATGCGGACGGCCGCCTGCTGCAGCTCCTGCGGGTCGGCCATGAGCCGGAACTCCAGCCGCGCCGTGCCCTTGAGGAGGTCCCGCACGCGCTCCGGCTCGTCCACGCCCGGCAGCTCGACGACGATGCGGCTGCTGCCCTGCTTCTGGATGGACGGCTCCGAGACGCCGAACCGGTCGACGCGCTGGCGGATGATCTCGACGGCGCGGTCGATGGCCTCGCTCGCTTCGGCGTTGAGGAAGGCGATCACGTCGCCGTTCTCGCTTCGGGCCGTGATGCCGGCGTCGGCGTCGCGGAAGTAGCGGGAGAGGCGCGTGCCGGGCTGGATCTCCTCCAGCGCCGCCACGAAGAGGTCGACGAACGGCTCCCGGCTCGTGACGGACTCGCGGCGCGCCTGTGCCAGCGCCTGGTTGAACACCTCGTCGGTGCGTCCTTCGGCCAGCCCGGCCAGCAGGGCGTCCATCCCGACTTCGAGCGAGACGTGCATGCCGCCCTGGAGGTCGAGCCCGAGCTTGAGCGCCTTCTCCCGCGTCTCCTGGAGCGAGGTGTAGTTGGCGTCGAGGTACGCCGCCCGCTCCGTCTCCGACATCGCCTCGAGCTCCTGCCTGTTCAGGTAGTTCTGGAGCGTCGGGAAGAGGTAGTAGAACGAGAGCAGAACGAACGCGACGACCGCGAAGATCTTGAATCCGTTGTTTTGCATGGGTCTGCGAAATAGAGAGTGGGGTGAGGCCACGGCACGGCGAACCCGGCACGAGGCAACCAGAGCGGAGTGGCGCCCTCCCGGGCGGCGTCCGCGACGACGGGCGCGCCGAGGCGCGCGGGAACGGGAGCCTAGGGGCCGAGCGGTTGGACCGACGGCCGTTGCTTCTTCGGCACCGGTACCGTATCCACGGCTGCCGGATGCGGTACTCCACGCGGGCCGTGCGCCACGGTGGGCTCGGCGGCGGCCTGAACAACCCCGGGCGCGCTTCCGGCAGACGACGCCGGTGCGGCCGGCCCCGCCACGACGAATACGGCCTGCGGCCCTCCTTCGTAGCGGTAGATCCGCAGCAGCTCGCCAAAGAGCAGGCGGAGAAGGGCCTGTGCCCGCGCCTCGTCGCCGAGGCGGGCCGCCAGCGCGGCCTCCAGGGCACCAAGCGACGCACCGCTCGCCTCGGCCTCGAGGACGGCTTCGAGCACGTCGGGGGTGAGTGGCCCGGACGTGAGGCGGTCCCGCAGCGCCGATCCGTCCGCCGCGACGACGGCCGGGACCATACCACCCCCGAGGCTCAACAGGAGCCCGAGGACGCAGAGGCGCCGGAGAAACGAGTGCCGCAGAAGGTTCACGAAGAGCGGGCGGGGGCAGGGAGCCGGGAAAGCTACCGATCCCGCCCTCTACCGTCAATCGGCCATCGATCCGCTTCGAGTGAAGCGGGCGCTCAGCGTGTGAAGGGTGCGCCCGCGGCTCGAGACTCATCGCGGCTCGAGACTCATCGCGGCTCGAGACTCATCGCGGCTCGAGACTCATCGCG
>CAZOJJ010000019.1:48478-49833 GCA_964580105.1 uncultured Rhodothermales bacterium
GCTCGAGCGCGAGTCCCTCGGCAGCCTCACGAGGGGCCGGGAGAATGCAGAGCCGGTCGCCCCGGCCCGGATCCACGACGACGGTAAGGTACTGGTACTGCTCGAAGTACCCGGCGCTGCGCCCGAACCGCGCGGCGATGGCCTCGCGGAGCCGGGCGTACGCCGTCGGCCCCAGGACGATGAACCGGGGCTCCAGCCCCCCGTCGTGGAGGTCGCGCACCCCCCGGTCCACTTCGTCGAGGATGTCGTCGGGGCCGGGGGCGAACTCGTGGAGGGTCATGGGGCCGTGGATGTGCGTCGGCGGGTTTAAACTGCGGGCGCCACCGAGGATCCCACCATGCAGCACGACACCGGCACCCTCCGCACCCACGACGGCCTCACGCTGTTCACCCGCCGCTGGTGGCCGGACCGCCCCGCGCGGGCGGTCGTGCTGCTCGTGCACGGCATCGGCGAGCACAGCGGGCGCTACGCCTACCCCGCCGCCCACCTCCTCGTCCGGGACATTGCCGTGCTGGCATACGACCACCGGGGGCACGGCCAATCCGAAGGCTACCGCGTCTACGTCGATTCGTTCGGCGAGTACGTCGAGGACCTCGCCCTCGCCCATGCCTGGGCGCGCGCCGAGGCAGGTGCCGAGGCAGGCGCGGTGCCGCTGTTCCTGATGGGCCACTCGCTGGGCGGCCTCATCGCGGCGGCGTACGTCGTGGACCGGCAGCCCGACCTCCCCGGCCTCGTGCTCTCATCGGCGGCCCTCCAGATTCCGTCGGATCTCTCCCCCCTCCTCCAGCGGGCCGCGCCGGTCTTGAGCCGTTTCGTTCCCCGCCTTCGCACCCGGAAGCTGAACGTCGCGCACCTCTCGCGCGACCCGAAGGTCGGAGCAGCCTACCTGGCCGACCCGCTGAACGACACGGGCGGCGTCCGCACCCGCCTCGGGTACGAGATCTTGGAAGCCACGAAGCACGTCCGCCGCCACCCCGAGGCGTTCACGATGCCGCTCTACCTCTTCCACGGCACGGCGGACCGGATCACCGCCCCCGAGGGCTCGCGCTGGCTCTACGAAGCGGCGCCGAGTGTCGACAAGACGCTCCGCCTCTTCGAGGGCTACTACCACGAGACGATGAACGAGCCGGAGCGCGACGCGGTGCTGGACGCCCTCAGTAGCTGGCTCCTCGACCACGCCGCGTAGCGTCCAGGTGCCGCCCATCTTCCAGGCCCACCTCGCCGAGAGCGGGTACGTTCGGGGGGCGCGAGTGGCTTCGTTTCTACAGCTCCGCCCCAATGCGCAGCGTGCCCCGGTGGCTGACACGGATCGAGGGCCCGGGAGCGAACCCCCGGGCCCTCGACCACCGGCACGA
>CAZOJJ010000020.1:0-3066 GCA_964580105.1 uncultured Rhodothermales bacterium
ACCGGAACGACCGGAACCGGAACGACCGGAACGGCGGGTCCGCTCACCCTCGCCTTCGCCGTGCCGGACCACCCGTGGGTGGACAGTGCCGACGGCGCCGCCGTGCGGGTGGCGATGACCGTAGGCGCGCGGGCGGCCGACTTCGACCCCGAGGCGGGGCGCCTGGCCGTCGTCGTGGAGGAGACGCCGGGCGCGGACGCCGCCGAGGTCGAGCTGGTGGAGACGACGGGCCGGATCCACGCCGACCTGACCGTGGGCGTGAACGTGACCGAGGCCGAGCCGCTGAAGGCCAATGCCGACTTGAGCAACCGAGGTTTTGAGCTTGGCGGGGCAGGGTTCATCGTCACGCCGGAGGAAGCCGAGTCGCTCGGCCTCGGGCGGATCGAGGGGCTGGAGCGGCACATCCGGCCGTACCTCAACGGGCGTGATCTCATGCAGACGCCGCGCGGCGTGCTCGTGATCGACCTGTTCGGCCTGACGGCCGACGAGGCGCGCGAGCGGTTCCCCGAGGTCTACGAGCACGTCCTCCGCACCGTCAAGCCCGAGCGCGAGAAGAACCGCAGCCAGACCCTCCGAGATAACTGGTGGCTCCATCGGCGTCTCCGCGAAGAACTGCGGTCGGCGCTCGCCGGGCTTCCGCGCTACATCGCCACCGTCGAGACCTCGAAGCACCGCGTGTTCGTGTTCCTCGATGCGAGCATCCTCCCGGACAACATGCTCATCGTCATCGCCCTCGACGACGCCTACCACCTCGGCGTGCTCTCCAGCCGCGTCCACGTCGAGTGGGCGCTCGCGGCGGGCGGGACGCTGGAAGATCGGCCGCGCTACAACAAGACGAGGTGCTTCGAGCCGTTCCCGTTCCCGGCCGCCACGCCGGAGCAGCGGGAGAAAATCCGCCGGCTGGGCGAGGCCCTCGACGCGCACCGCAAGGCCCGGCAGGCGGCCCACCCCGGCCTCACGCTGACCGCGCTCTACAACGCCGTCGAGGCCCTCCGCGCGGGCCGCGAGCCCGCCGGCCGGGACGCCGAAGCCGCCCGCCTCGGCCTCGCCCACACCCTCCTCGACCTCCACCGCCGCCTCGACCGCGCCGTCCTCGACGCCTACGGCTGGGCCGACCTCGACGCCGAGGCGCGCACGTTCCCGGCGGCCGTGCTCGAACGGCTCGTCGCGCTCAACCGCGCCCGGCGCGAGGAGGAGGAGGCCGGGCGCGTGCGCTACCTGCGCCCGGCGTTCCAGGCGCCCGGCGCACCCGTGCAGGCCGGGCTGGGCCTCGCCGCGCCCGCCCGCGCGCCCGAGCCGGAGGCCCCCCGCCGCCCGTGGCCCGACACGTTCGCCGGGCGCATCGCGGCCGTCCGCCAGGCCGCCGAGGCGGGCGCGGTCACGGTGGACGCGCTGGTGGCCCGCTTCGAGGGCGCCTCGCGCGAGGCCGTCGCCGAGGCGCTCGGCGCCCTGGCCGACCGGGGGCTCGTCGCGGGCGGGTGAGCGCACGGGGCTCATCCCGGCCGGCGCGGGGTCGCCGTCCCGGCCGGTGAACTCCGCAGACTCATACGACGCACACTTTGCGAGGAGCGGCGCGGCCCGTATCCTTCGGCGCGCGTCTGCCCGGCCCCGGGCCCGGCCCCGAGGAATCTCTGCCAGTGGGGAAGCTGGGGGGTCAGGGCCGTGGCCCCGGCGGGCGTGCGAAGCGGGACCCGGTGACGCCCCGGTTGCGCCACCCTGCCGGGTGTGCGGTGCTGCTCCTCCCGCACGACGGGCAGCACCGCCCCCGGGTCCCGCGCCCGTCGTGCGGCCGACGGCGGGGCGGCGGGTTGCCGTGCCGCGTCGTCAGGCGGGGCGGGGGCGCACCTCCACCTGCCCGCCGCGCACGCGCACGTCGAAGGCCGGCTGGCGGTGGACGCTCGGGCCGTGGACGATGGCCCCGTCGCGGAGGTCGAAGACGGAGTCGTGCCACGGGCAGCGGACGGTGCAGCGGCCGTCGTCGCAGCCCTCGACCGTGCCCTCGTCGAGGGGGCCGCCGGCGTGGGCGCACGTGGCCGCGAGGGCGTGGAGGGCCTCGCCGTTGCGGTAGAGCAGGACGGGTTCGCCGTCGTACTCGGCGCGCGTGGGCGTCCGCTCGGGCAGGTCGGCCTCGGGCAGCACGGCCTGCCAGTCGCCGCCGTCGAACGAGGGGCTGTGGTCGGCGCCGACTTTGTGGGTGTAGACGAGGTGGCCGCCGAGCCACGCCGAGGCGCCGGAGAGGGCGAGGGCGCCGAGGGAGAGCGCCACGCCGCGCCCGCGCCGCCCACGCCGCCGCTCGCGCAGCGAGAGGGCGTAGAGCACGACGTTGAGGTCGTTGAGCGCGGCGTGGAGCGTGGCCGCCTTGATGGCCGGCCGGGGCGCCGTCGAGTAGTCGGCCAGCCCGGCGAGGACGGTCGGCACGGCGGCGGCGGTGCCGAGGGCGGCGAGGGCGTCGCCGGCCCAGCGGGCGCGGCGGTCCCCGCCCGCGAGGGCGGCCACGTCGAAGACGGCCCCGGCCGCCCACGCCCCGATGACGACGTCCGTGAGGACGGCGTGGAGCGGGTGGCCGAGCCACGTCCCGTGGAGGAGGTCGGCCAGCTTCCGCGAGGGTTTGCCGCCCCGGAGGACGAGGGCGTGGAGGCCGCGGGCGAGCGCCTCGCCGCGCTCCTGGAGAGCCGGGGTGGCATCGAGGGCCCGCTCGGCGTAGGTCGTGAGAGGCATGGATAGAGGGGCGTTGGAGAAGGGCAGGGGGGAGAACGGCCGGCCCCCGTGGAGGATTCCCGCGCTCGGATTTCCGGCGCGGCGTGCGTGCGCGTTCGTAGCTTCCGGCCGAGAGAGATATCCGGATCGTGGACCGCCCGCGCCCATACCGCCCGCTCGTCGCCCTGCTGGCGCTGCTGCTCGTGGCCGCCGCCGGGATCGTCGTGCCTCGCGGCGAGGCCGTGGCGAGCCCGGAGGGGATGCACGCCTGCTGCGCGCATCACGCCGCCGGTGCTCCCTGCCCGATGGCGTCCGACGGCCCCTCCACGCACCACGGGACGCCGCACCACGGGACGCCGCACCACGGGA